>JBBCKI010000064.1:0-76253 GCA_037190965.1 Chthoniobacteraceae bacterium | reverse complement strand
CCCCCCCCCCCCCCCCCCCCCCCGCCCCGGCCGCAGGCCCACTCTTCCCTCGATTCACCGAGCACCCACCGGCTGGGCCGCCACCATAATCCGTATGATCTGGCGCTCCATCTCGTGCTCGTCGCCAAGCACCTTTTGCTGGAGATGCGTCTCCAGCAATTCAATGGCGATGTCGCGGGCAAGATCCGGCTCCGCCGAGTCCGCCTCCAACGCGAACAGCCGCTTTCCATCCACCCAGCATTCGACACCGTATCTCATCGCTTCACCCCCTTTTTCGTCCCATCGGAAACCGGGGTAGAACTGGTCTCCCGATGCTCAAAACGCGCCGAAAGAAGAAGAAATAGTGAGCCGGTCAGCGCCGGATGCGGAGCATCTCGTTGCCGCCACGCTGAAATTCGTAAGGAACGCGTTCGAGAAGAGCCGTCCAGCCCGAGGCGGCGCAGCGACTCAGGATTTCATCCAGGTGAGCCGACCGATCGCCCCGCAGACTGATCAAAGGGAAAATCCGCGCTTCCGGGGCCACACGAAGCATTTCCGAAATTGCTTCCCAGTGCGTCTCAAGATCGACCTGTTCGGTGTAGAGAAAAAGAAAATGGGAGCAAAGGGCGAGATCGAAGCAGTTAGCAGAAAAGGAAAGGGACGGCAGACGTTCCGGCACATATCGCCCCTCTGCCCGCCCCGGATCGAAATCCGCGAGAAAGTTCTCCATCGACGCCAAACGCCGACGCCCCAACTCAGCCACGCCCGAAAACTCTGTCCAGAGGAAGCCATCGCGATTGCGCTCAGCCTGCTCCATAATCATGGGATAGGTTTCATCGATCCGCCGCCTGATCTCGGCGGCGGAAAAAGCGTAGAGCGGATCGGCGGAGAGACTACGGTTCCCACGCCGATGCATCTGCGCCGCAAAATCGCTCGGGCCGCCACCGCAGTCGATGATCCTGCGGGAGAGATCCTCTTCATTCAAACTGAAGAACCGGACATACTCATCAAACCCACGCCCCCACGGGACGACCTGATCGATGCTGAACCCGGCGGGAATGGAAATCTTTGAAGGCATGGGTCTGATGCTACCATCCCCTGCAAGAGCTCAGCATCCTGTTCTTCTTGCAGGGTCGGCTCCCTATATAGGATATTCCGACGCGATGAGCTTGATCGACATTTTCTGGAACCTCAATCAGGACAATGCCCTCGTCGAACTCAAGAAATCCCAACTGGATCAGGATGAGAAGAACGAAGAAACCGTTGAGCGCCTCCAACAGGAGAATCGGGAGCTTCAACTTCGGGTCGGCGTTCTCATTCGCCTGTTGATCGAGCGCGACGTCTTCAGCGCCGATGACTACGCCATTCGGGTCAACGAGACAAAAGTCAGGCTGCAGCCTCCCGGTTCATCGACTCCTTCCTCAGAATAGCGACCGCGTGGGGTTCGCCGGAGATTCGCTTGCAATAGATCAGCGTGAATGTTCCGGGGTTCCAGAGCGAGCCGGATACCCGCCAGATGCGCGTGGCGCGGGCAACGATCTCTTTCCATGGGTAGTCACGCCCCCAGGCGGGGTGAATCCAGGTCGTGCCGTCGATTCCGCGCGTCACCGGGGCGTAAAGCTCGATGGACGCCTCCCCCTGCCCCCAGTGCTCGCAGACGAATTCCGTACTTTCGGCGATCATCCGATCGAGGGTCTTGTGTTCGCTCACGCAGCCTCCTCTTCACGGTTGGCCGATTCATCGGCGGCTCCGTCGCTTTCCTCTGATTCCTCCGCTTCATCTTCAAGGATCACGATCCGGCTCTTGGGGCGGTAAACCGTGATCTGGTAGCGTGCCGTCGCAATCAGCAGCGCATCGGGGACTTTTTCCACCCAGTCCGCGAGCAACTTCCCCTCGCCCTGCTCAAATACGGTTGATACCGGCGCGTGGGTGCCCCCCTTTTCCCACGAATCGATCAATCCCAGCCGCTTGGCTTCGTGCACTCCGTAACATTGGAATGTGTAGTTCGGTCCTCTCAGCGTCACTTCTTGTGGCATAATCTTCCTTGGTTGTGTCTTCAGGCGTCCCGCCGGGGAATCCGGCTCGAACCCTATTTTTGTCTTCTGTGGTGTAATACACCCAACCAGCGACAAAGGCGCAAACTTTTTTTGTAAAAATTTTTACGCAGGCTCAACCCTGACGAAACCAGTTGGCCTGCAAGCGCTCAAGCTCCAGGCTTTCCTCAAGATCGAAGGGCGAGGTTGAATGCGAGTTGACCCGGACGAAGAGCTGCTTCTCGCATGGAATGGCGTTGGCGACCGCAAATTGCCCCGGAGGCACCACGGCAGGATCGAACAGGGCAACCTCCAACAGGGTAGGGATCTTGATATAACGGGCCGCAGTGGCCGCATCGAAATAGGCGAGCACCTCCAGAATCCCGGGAACTTCGCGGTAGCGACGGCTTACGGCGTCGCCGCTTCCCGTGCAGGGCAAGCTGACGCGCAGCGGCTGATTCCCGAAAGTAGGCACGCCAAGATAGGCTCTTTTGAAACGGGCATCCCACGGCAACGCAAGCGCCCCAAGCCCACCGCCAAAACTGGCTCCGGAATAAAAAAGGTTTCCCGCAATTTCCGGAAAGACTTCCAGCAAGGCCGACGCGGCGCACCAGACATCGGCCACGCAGCCTCTCCACACATAGCTTTCACGGGATTCCATGCCATGCACCACGTGCTCGGGCGTATTGGCCGGAATGGAGGGGTTAGCCGAGCGGCGGAACCCCCTCGCGCAAAAGTAGAGGGAAGCGGCCTCATACGGCAGCCTCAAAAACTGGGGTTCGACATTGGGGCCGTAGCCATGGCCTACCACCTTCCCGCAGGTGATCTCCCCCTTGGCGGGAATGGTGATCCAACCTCCAATCCGCAGGCCGCCAAGGGAATTGAATTCGACCTCGAAGAGCCGGAAATCGGGATCAGGGCTGGCCACCTCGCGCTTGGTCAACGCGAGTTCGACGCTCCGGGCTTCGCGATAAGTCGCCTCCCAAAACTCGACAAAATCGGCGGGCCCTTCCGGCGAAGGCACGGCCAGCAACTTCTCGATGCCGTATCCGTAGGTCGGGTCAAAGGGGAGTTCGTGTTCAAGAGAAGCGGCCCGTTTCTCCTTCTCGCGGAGCGCGGCGGTAATTTCGATCATGATCTCCGGCATTGAAAATCAAGCGCGGCACCGCGTCAACTTCCCGTGATCCGCGGTACCGTCGCCGCTCACGTCGCGATGGCCGCTACCTAGGCAATCTTGCGACGACGCATGGCCCAGGAGGAGGCCACAGCAGCCGCACCACCTGCCAACAAGGCAAAGCTACCGGGTTCAGGGACCGCCGTAATTTCCCCGTTAACCCCAAAGAAAACCTGAGCCCCGGGTTCCCCTACGCTGGTCCCCTGGATCGTAAAAACAACGGTATTCGAACCGCTATTAACCGCAATGGGCACTCCGCTGGCGGCCTCGGAACCGTTAAGAGTGACGGACGAAGCACCACTTGTGAAGAGCCAATCCGGCAGCATGGGCGTTGAGAAATCCAACGTGATGATGGCGGCACTCGATAGATCGAACGTCATCGACAAACTCATTGAAAACGTCGTCGGATTGAAAACGCTGTAGGAACCAGGTGCGGGCTGCGCATGCTGGGCGAAAAGTGAAAAATAACCCACGTTCCCGACTTCCAACAGGCCATTCTCAACCGTGAGTTGAAAGTCCGCAGGACCCGAGATCGTAAAGCCATCCTGCATTTCATTTCCGGAAACCGAATCACTTCTTACATCTCCACCACCGAAATCGACCGACCCCTCAAAAGAGTAATCGACGCTATACGAATTGACCAGGTTGGCGTGGACGGTGCCAGAGCCAACCAACAGAAGAGCGGCTATTGCGGAGCGGATAATCATGACTGCATCACACCAAATCGCAGAAAGCTCAACAACGGGAAGCACTCCGCAAAAATCTTGTAGGAAAAGTCCTACATCAGTTGCAGATCAATGACCTCGCCACTCGGTTCTCAAAGGGCCAGTTCGAGTTGATTCTCCTCGCTGATCGCCCAAGCCTCCACCCCGCGCGCTCGCAGATCGCAGGCAAACGCGGCGGCAAAGCCGTGCAGGGTCAACACGCGCCGGGGGCGGACAAGTTCCACGTAGCTCAGAAGTTCGTCGTAATCCGCATGGTCAGAGAGCGGGAACGCTGCGTCCACGCCATACCGGTAACGCGTGCGGGGGTCGATCGCCCACCCGGTCAACACCGCCACCCGCCGTTTGGAAATCCGTTGCACCGTTGAAGTGCGCGCCACCGGCGGCGGACAAATCAAGACCCGCCCTTGCAACCCGCCTTCCGCATTGAAGGGGAGATAACCGTCAGGAAACCCCTCTTTCATCTCGCGATAGATCTCCGTCATTCGAAATACGGTATGGTGAAGCACCGGGGTCAACCCATCCGCCAGCAAAGCACAAATCGCTTCCTGCGCCTTGCCCAGCGAATAGCAGAGCAGCACCGGCACCGCCCCCTCCTCCAACGCCCGTCGGCAAAAATCGAGAATCTGCGCGACGACTTGCCCGGTCGGCGGCAGCCGATAGCATGGCTTACCGAAGGTAGTCTCCATCACGAGTGTCTCCGCATGACGCCATTCCAGCGGTTCGGCGGAGAGCCCTGGGCGTGTTTTGAAATCGCCGGTGTAAAGCAATGAACTGCTTCCGGACTCCAGATAGATCTGGGCCGAGCCGAAAATATGCCCCGCCGGGAGAAGCTCCATTTCAAGCCCGGGCAAGTGCGGCAGTGAAAAGCGCTCGCGGAACGCAACCTGATGCTCCACCCGTTTCCCTGTCCCGAGACGCTCCCGCATCAACCGGGCCGTTCCCGGGGAGGCGATCACCTCCCGATGACGCCCAAGGTGGTCACTATGAGCATGGGAAACAAACGCAAGCGGTCGCGAACCTTGCGGGTCAAGCCAAAGCCCGTGCCCGGAAAGCTCAATCCCTTTTCGATAGGTGACTTCAAAAGGCGCGCCCTTCACGGCGGCGACTATCCGGCGGCGTGAGTGAGAATGCAACCCGGGGGAGCGGGCGCCCTGTCTGCACCCATAATCGCCGAGAGTCGTTGACACGCGGGGGGCGAGTCGCTTTAGTCTCACGAGACCATGATTCGCCGGTTTCTGATTTTGGGCCTCGCGTTATCGGCCCTGCCAAGCGGGAAAGCCGCCGAACTCAATTCCGTGGCCTCGGCTCCGCGCCTTTTGGCAAAGGCCAATGTGCTCCCCCTCGCCCTGGACGACACGTTTTCGTTTCGCAAAGAGAAGCTTTTCCTCAACGATCCCACGGTGGAAAAGCCGACCAACGATCGGATGCTTAGTTTCGAACGGCTGCGGATCAACTACGGTGCGGTAACCACGGAGGAGCGCAAGGCGCGCTACGGCCACTACTTTACTTTCTGGTGGAGAGCCACCCGGCCCGCCAACGTAACCGTCCGGCTGGAATACCGGCAGGCCAATCTGGGGAACTACGTGCAAGCCCAGGAGGTCGATGTCTCTGTAGGCAAAGGAACCCACGACACGAAGTTCCAGGTCACCGGCGACAACTACAACGACGACGGAGCCATTACCGCCTGGCGCGCTCTGGTGATCGAAAACGGAAAGATCGTCGCCCTCACGCAGTCCTTCCTCTGGCATTAATCTTGAAAACGGATCATGGAAGCGGCGGGTCTCCCGGAATGTCTGGTCTTGCATTGGATCGCAAGCAGTGCAGTTTGAGAGAAAGCAGTCCCGGATTGGCCGTCTGCCCCGTCTGCCGTTTGACACCCCTCCAGGGAAACCCTTATAGTTCGCACAGGTGAGCACTCAAAGCAGCATTTTAGTCGGTTGCGCCAACAAGGTCGTTTGGATCCGGGTGCAGGGCAAGGGCTCGTTCCTCAACAGTTCGGGGCTCAAGGAGTTCGCACGCAAAATGACGAACCGGGGGCACCGGGAATTCGTCGTCGATCTCCGTAACTGCCCTGTCATGGACTCGACCTTCATGGGAACCCTCGCAGGCATCGCCTTGCGGCTGCGCGAAATCGGCCAGGGAAACCTGCACGTAACCAACCTCAACGAGCGCAACAGCGATTTGCTTCGCAATCTCGGGCTCGACCAACTTTTTGCCATCGACCTCTGCGGCATCAAAACCCCGGGCGAAGGCGCTCCGGCGGAACCAATCGCCGCGCCTGACACGGGCAGCAGCGATCGATCTGAACAGGCCCGCACAATGATCGAAGCCCATGAGGCGCTGGTCGCGGCAGACCCTGAAAACCTGACGAAGTTCAAAGACGTTCTTGAATATTTGAAACAAGATTTGAGTCAATCCGAGTAACGGCCCTTCACTCGGCTTCCCCCCTTTTCACACCCTCCCCCCTTTTCCCTTGTCCCAACGTTTTCCACCGACATGAGCAGCTTTCTTTTTGGATTGCTGATTATCAGTTGGGTTGTTGCCGCCTTTTTCATCCGGCGACAGCGGGAAAAAATCGAAGATCTCGCCAAGGCCTGCGAGAAGCTCCAGTTGGAAGAGACGCGGATGTTCGACTTCCTCCACGAGCTCGGCTCCGCCTTTTCCGACAACCTGAAGATCGAAGAGCTGCACCGCCTGATCGTCGAGGCGGCCATGCGCGTTCTTGACGCCCACGGCGGCGCCCTTTACGTGACGAACCGCCAGAGCGCGGCCTTGATCCCCTCGTTCATCTCCAAGAGCTGCCCGCCGCTCATCGAGATCCCCCCGCACATCCTCGCGCAGGTGGAGCATACCCCGGTGGCTCTCCAGAGCTATCTTCGCAGGCACCCGGTTGATCCCGGCGAAGGCGTGATCGGCGCGGTATGGCAGCAGCAGGAAGGATTGCTGCTGATGGAGGGGGACCTGCGCCTCACCGAAATGCGCGACACCACGCTTCAAACCGGGTCCGCGATGATCATCCCGCTCGTCTACGCGGATCACCGGCTCGGGGTGCTTGCCCTGGCCAACGGAGCCATGAGCCGCGCTTTCGATTCGAGCGACTTCGCCATCTTCAAGGCGATCGCCGAACAATCGGCCTTTGCCCTCTACAGCGCGAGCATCTACTCGGAGGCACACGAGAAACGCCGGCTCGACCAGGATCTCCTCATCGCGCAGGACATTCAGCGGATTCTCCTCCCAAGCACCGCTCCCCAGATCAACGGGTACGAAGTCTGCGGGATCAACATTCCGGCCTCACGGGTCAGCGGCGATTACTACGATTACATCCACGTCAACGACCACAGCACGGGCGTGGTCATCGCCGACGTCTCCGGCAAAGGGGTCCCCGCCTCGCTGATCATGGCGATGTGCCGCAGCGTATTGAGAAGCTCCGCCCCGGGTTGCGTCTCGGCGGCCGAAGCGTTACACCGGGTCAACCGGCAGCTTTACCCGGACATCAAAGAGGACATGTTCATCTCGATGGCGTACGTGATCCTCGACCACGAGTCCAACAAGGTCACGCTCTGCCGCGCCGGTCACGACGCTCCCTTGCATTACTCGGCCACGGCCCAGACGGTCTCCAAGATCAACCCGCCCGGCATGGCTCTGGGCATTGACAGCGGGGACGTGTTCGATAGGATCGCGGGCGATTTTTCCGTTTCGCTGGAAAAGGACGACTGCCTGGTACTTTATACCGACGGCGTCACCGAGGCGCTGGACAGCAAAGGGCTGGAGTTTGGCATGAAAAACATGATCCAAAGCATCCAGGCCAGCGCGTCCGGCGGGGCCCCCGCGATCATAGCCCGGTTGACGGATGATCTAAGGGCCTTTATTGGAACCTATCCGCAAAACGACGACATTACTTTGATTGTAATCCGGAAGACATGAGCAACGAACATACAGAGGAGAATTCCGCCGCAGAAGAAACCCGGGCCGAACAGAAGCCGCAAGCGCAGGAGGAGGCCACGGCCACTCCCGAGCAGGCAGGCGAGGCGAACGGTTTCGAAGCCCTGCAGGCGGATGTGGAACGCTTCCGCGACCTCGCCCTGAGGACGCAGGCTGATTTTGAGAACTACCGCAAACGCGCCGCGCGGGACAAGGAGGACGCCATCAAATCGGCGACCGCCGCGCTGCTGGAACGACTGCTGCCGATTCTCGACAATTTCGAGCTCGGGCTTCAGGCCGCACGCGTCGACGGGAGCCAGGGGGTCATTGTCGGTTTCGAGATGGTCGCCCGGCAGCTCCAGGACTTCATTGCCAACAGCGGAATCGAAGTCATCGACGCTGAAGGCAAGCCGTTTGACCACAACCTGCACGAAGCCCTCGGCACCGAGGCCAGCGACACCGTGCCGGAAGGCCACGTCGTCCGGCAACTTCGCAAAGGCTATAAATTCCGCGACCGGCTGATCCGCCCGGCCAACGTCTTCGTCTCTTCAGGTCCCGCGCAATCATGACGATGGCAAGCAAGCGGGACTATTATGAGGTGCTTGAAGTCTCCAAAAGCTCAACCAGCGAGGAGATCAAGCGTTCCTACCGGAAACTGGCCGTAAAGTATCACCCGGACAAAAACCCGGGTGATCACACCGCCGAGGAAAAGTTCAAGGAACTGGGCGAAGCGTATGACGTCCTGATGGACGACAACAAGCGCGCCGCCTACGACCGGATGGGCCACGCCGCGTTCGCGCAGGGCACCGCAGGCCCCCGTGGAGGAGGCGGCGGTGGATTCCACGATCCTTTCGATATTTTCCGCGAAGTCTTCGGATCCCAGGGCGGCGGAGGCAGCGTCTTCGAGCAATTTTTCGGAGGTGGCGGAGGCCAGGAGCGCGGCGAAACACGCTCGCGAGGCTCCGATCTCCGTTACGATCTCCAGATCCGTCTGGAGGAAGCCGCTTTCGGCTGCGAAAAAGAGATCGAGATCAGCAAACTCGACTCGTGCCAGAAGTGCCACGGCAGCGGTGCGGAGGCGGGCTCCAAGGCGACCACCTGCCCGACCTGTCATGGGCGGGGCCAGGTGATCAGTTCGCGTGGATTCTTCCAGGTTTCCCAAACGTGCCCGCGCTGCCGGGGAACAGGCCAGATCATCGCCAACCCGTGCAAGGGTTGCGAAGGCGAAGGCCGTGTCGAAGGGCGTTCCCGCATCAAGCTCAAGATCCCCGCGGGGATCGACGACGGCTCGCGCCTCCGCTCCTCGCGCAATGGCGAGGCAGGCATTCGCGGCGGCCCTCCGGGGGATCTCTACGTGGTCATCCACGTCAAGGAACACGAAGTCTTTGAACGCGAGGAGGACAACCTCTTCACCGAAGTCCCCATTTCCTTTACGACAGCGACCCTTGGCGGCGAAACCACCGTCCCCACGCTGGAAGGCAAGGCCTCGCTCAAGATTCCCGCGGGAACCCAGAGTGGCACCGTCTTCAAGCTGCGCGGAAAAGGCGTCCCCACCCTCAGTTCCAGCCAGCGGGGCGACCTGCTGGTGCGCGTCCTGGTGGAAGTGCCCAGCAAGCTGAACTCCGAGCAACGCAAGAAGCTCGAAGAGTTCGCGGAACTTTGCGGCGAAGAAAACTCGCCGTTGCACAAAGGCTTCTTCGAGAAGGCGAAAGATTTCTTCCGCTGATCGCCGTTTTGCCGCTTACCGAACCTGTCTAATGCACCGTTTCTACATCCCGCCCGCCCGTTGGAACCTTGATGCCCTTGCTCTCGACGAGGCGGAGAGCCATCACGCCACCGATGTCCTCCGCATCCAGCAAGGGGACCGCGCCGTGGTCTTCAACGGCCAGGGCGTCGAAGCCACCGTCGAGGTTGTCTCCGTGGCCAAGCGTTCCGTCGGTCTCAAGGCGATCCACCACGCCAAGACGCCGCCGCTCTCGTGCCGGATCACCCTCGGGCAGGCAATCCCGAAGGGGAAGAACATGGACCTGATCGTCCAGAAGGCGACGGAACTCGGCGCGGCAGGCATCGTCCCGCTCCTGAGCGAACGGACCGTCGTGCAGTGCGACGCGGCCGACGCCGCGAAGAAACAGGGGAAATGGCAGGATGTCGTGGTGGAAGCCGCCAAGCAGTGCGGCCAGAACTGGCTCCCCACCGTGACAAAACCCCAAAGCCTCAAAGACTTCTTTGCGGCGGGCGAGCGCTACGACCTCACGCTGATCGCCTCGCTTCAACCTGATGCGCGGCATCCCAGGGAGGTTTTCGCCGAGCATCTCGCGAGCGCAGGCAAAAAACCGGCCAGCGTGCTGGTACTGGTGGGGCCGGAGGGGGACTTCACCCCTGCCGAAATTTCGCTCGCCAAGAGCCACGGCTGCCGCCCGATCACGCTGGGACCCATCGTCCTGCGTACCGAGACGGCCGCTCTGTACTGCCTGAGTCTGCTCAATTACGAAATGCTCTCGTAGCGCATGATCTTCGTCGCAGTAGCGCCGATCTTCGTCGTCATTGCCTTCGGTTTCCTGCTCCGGCGGACGAGGGTGCTTACGGAAGAGGCCGACAGGTCGCTCCTGAGGATCTGCGTCAACCTCCTCTACCCGGCGCTGATCGCCCGCTCCATCCTCGGGAATGATTTGCTCCGGGAGGGAGTGAACCTGTGGCTGGCGCCGCTCACCGGCGTCGTCATGGTCGGGCTCGGCTATCTGGTCGCATTTTTCGGCGCAAAGGCATTGCGGCTCTCCGGCCAATCGGAATTGCGGACCTTCGTTTACATCACCGGGCTCTACAACTACGGCTACACAGCCATCCCGTTGGTGGAGAAGCTCTTTGGAACGAAGACGCTCGGCGTGCTCTTCATGCACAATCTTGGGGTGGAAATCGCCTTTTGGGCCGGAGCCGGACTCATTCTTGCGGGAGGCGCACGCTCGCGTGAGAAACCGCTCTGGCGACAAATTCTCAGCGCGCCGGTCATTGCCATTCTCGTCTCCGTCGTACTGAACCTCTTTCACCCGAAGGAATTTCTCCCGGCGTGGATCTTCAGCAGTCTCGGCATGATTGGAGCGGCGGCGATCCCGATGGCTCTGCTTCTAACCGGAGCGACCCTTTCGGACTTCGTGGCGGAGGCCGGTTTCTCGCGCTCCCGGACAGCGGCGGTGGCGGGGGCGACCCTCCTCCGGCTCGGTGTGCTGCCGCTCGCGTTTATCGCCCTTGCCCGCTGGCTCCCGTGCCCTGTGGAACTCAAGCAGGTGCTGATCGTGCAATCCGCCATGCCATGCGCGATGCTGCCCATTGTTCTCACCAAGCATTACGGTGGCGACAGCGCAATGGCGGTGCAAATCGTCTTCGTAACAACGGCCCTTTCGCTCCTGACGATCCCGTATTGGATCAACCTCGGGATGAAATTCGCGGGGATTTAGAGCCTCTGAGAAAGGCAGAGGCAAGCGCCTTCGGCGTTACCGGCGTCGCGGAGCTCCGCCTCCGGGGTAGGGCGCTGCCGCGCCAGTTTTCCATGCGCGCTGGTCGCGAAAATCGACGGAGGGCGGAGCTCCGCGACGCCGCCCTCTGCCGACTAATCACGTCCCGGCCTGACCGTTCTTCTTCCCAAAAATCTCCGCTTGGGCCGCGCAGAGGCAACCGCAGAAAATCACCACCGAGCCCGAGAGGTAAATCCACATCAACACCACCACCACGCTGCCCAAGGCTCCGTAGAGCGTGTTGAAACGCGCAAAGTTGTCGGCATAAATGACGATCCCCTTCGCCACTACCTGCAACAAAATGGCGGCGAGGAGCGACGTCACCCAGACTTCGCGAAACGCCGTTTTTCGCCGGGGCGCGTATTTATAAAACATCAGCAGGCCGTAGAAGAGAATGACCGAGGGGAGAAACCACCGCGCCATGCGGAGGGAAAATTGCAGGTACTCGAACCCCACCACCCCTGCCTGCTGCCAGTAGGTCTCGACGGCCTTCATCACCAGCGGCACGATGAGCCCCAGGAGGAAGGTGCTGCCGGTGATCCCCACCATGGACAAATTAGCCAGCGGCAACCGCCACCATGAATATTCCTCCAAGCCCCAGGCCCGGTTAACCCCCTGCACCAGCGCCTGAAAGAACCGGAGCGAGCTCCAGGTCAGCGCCAGAATCGCCACCACCCCCGCCGTTCCCCGCGATGCGACCACCCCTTCGATGGTGGAAGCGATCAAATTCGTCCCCCCGTGCCCCACGGGAACATAGTGGCTGATCAGCTCCAGCACCCGGCTCTCAACCTGCTCTTCATTGCCGCGCAAAATCCACCCGCCGATGGAGATAATGAGGAGAAGCAGGGGGAAGAGCGCGAAAAAGGCGTAATACGCGAACGACGCGGCCCGGAGTTCCCCGTCAGTCGCCACATATTTTTTGATGGCGAGCACGAGCAACCGCCAGATCTTCACCCACCAGGAAGGGCTGTCTTCATCCCTGTTCGGATTGTCTTCCTTCTTCATTCGATTCGAGTTCCGTCATTCATCGGGGCGGAGTCTAAAAAGTCGCCGCCCCCCATGGCGAGCGATTTACCGCGACAAGACCGTTGATTTCTATCCGGAGCGTTTTAAGTAGGGATGTGGCGACAGAAATACTTAAACTGCTTCAGAACCAGCGACAGGTTTTCTCCGACTGCATGGGCATGAACTCCTCTATCTCGTTAAGACGGCTTGTGCTTGCCGACACCGTGCTTCTAATTGGATAAAATAACCGCAATGCCCGAATCGGAGAATGTCAGCCCTCCCCCATCCGGCCGGACTCCAAAGCGATGGAAAAAACTCCTCGTCCGGGGGCTGCTGACGGCTGGCGCGCTGGCCTTGCTCTTTCACCGCCCCCTTCTGGTCTGGACGCTGCACACCGTCGCCGTTCAGGTGGCGCGGCATGAGAACGTCGAACTCTCCCTCGAGATCGAAGGCTCCGTCCTGACCGGCCTCACGCTGAAGAACGTTCACGGCAAGGCAGAGGAAGACGATGGCGAAAAATCGCCCATTCGCTCCATTGAGATTGAATACGCTCGCTTCGATTACAGCCTTCCGCGTCTGCTCACCCGGGGCGTGACCGAGTTTCTCTCCAGCTACGAATTGCGCAATGCCACGCTGGAGATTGAACCGCCCCCTCCCAAAGGGCTAAAACGCCGTCAGAAACTGACCAACCTTCTTCGCGACATCCTCCAACAGCCCGCTCTGTTTAGCAATCGCGTCGATATTGAGAATTTCAACATCACAGCCCATCTTCCACAGGGGCCGTTGGTTCTGAAGGGCCTGAATGTCCAGCTCGCCCCGGATACCCCCGGCTCCATCAACGTGGGAGAAGTCTCGATCCCGCTTATCGCCTCCTGGCGCAATCTCCACGCCGAAGCCACCTATACGGGACGCCGACTGATCGTCGGCAGCTTTCAATTGGGCGAGGAGATCCGGGTGACCCGGGTGGAACTCGACGGCTCCCGCCGTGCCGAGGGGTCCAACACCCTCCTGGCCAATGGAAACCTTTTTGGCGGAGAGACCGAGATTTTCATCCAGCAACAACGCCGGGGCCGCGGCAACAACGCGAAGCTGACCGCCTCGCTGAAGGGGCTTTCCCTCGACGCGCTGCGTGACTTTTTGCCCGGGAAGCCGGGAATGTCGGGAACCGTGACCGATGTGGACATCGACCTCGTGGGCACGCCCGACCTCCCCTCTTCATGGAAAGGCATCGCCCGGTTGCAGGCAGACAGCGGGAGCTTCGAGAAAATCCGGTTCGACAAAGGGCAGGTGCAGCTTGCGTTGGAGGGAGGGACCGCCCGCCTGAGCGAAACGTTCCTGGCCACAGCGGACAACCGCCTGGCCTTCGAGTTCGAGCGGAATCTGCCGGATTCGATGGATACGCTCCGACGGGAAGGCGTCGAAGTCGCCTTCAGTCTCGATGCCCCCGATCTGGACAAAATCAGCCCCGGCTTTGCCTCGGGGAGCGCCACCGCTCGTGGCAAATTGCATCTCTCGGAAGGTGAATTCACCGCCACCCTCGACTCCTCCACTCCGGGGCTGTGGTTCGCGCTCCCCGCGATACCCGCCGATCGCGAAGATCCGTTAAAAATCACCCTCGGCCAGGGGGAGGCCCGCCTGAGCGCGAATCTGGCCAGGCTCAAACGCCCGACGGGGACGCCGTGGTTCGATGGCCTTTCCGTCACCGCCTCGGCATCGCTCGCCCCTGCATCGACCAAAGAGGGAGCACCGTCCGCCGCCCTGACGACGGGAGAGATCGCTCTCGATGCCGCCTCGGCCACCCTTCGGCTTGAGAAGGGAGAGTTGATCGTCGATTCCGCTGAATTCCGGCGCGGCGAGAACAAAGCTCGATTCGAAGGGCGTTACCGGTTGCCTGCGACTCGCTCCGAAACAGATTGGGATCGCGTCGACTTCGATGCGCGTTTTGACATTCAGGCTCCTTCCCTCGCCTTGCTCAATGCCGCATCGGCCAATGCCCTCGGCGGCACCCTCTCCGCCGCCGGAGAGTTCCATCGCAGCCGGGGCGAAACCCGGGGCCAGGGGAAGATCGAAGCGCGCGACCTCGTCTTTCGTGAGTTTTCCGCAAAACGCCTCTCGGCGGAAATTCCCGTGGAGGGGAACACCGCGCGGGTCAACCGCTTTGAACTCGATCTCAACGGTGTCGATAAACTGGCGGGAGAAGGCTCCCTGGAGCTTCGTCCGCCGTTTGCCTATGATGCACGGCTTGCCGGAAGCGTGAACGATCTCGCCGCTTTCCAGCCGCTGGTAAAAACGCCGGTCGGCGGCTCACTGCAGATCGACTGGCACGGAACAGGACGTTTAAAGACCCTGCTCCATACGGGCGACGGGCGCGTTGCCGTACAAAAAGGCCGCTTCGGCGACATGACCGGAGTGGAAGCGGAGATCGCCGGGGTCTACTCTCCGGAGAGCATCGATTTCAAGACGTTCCATCTCCGCTCGGAGCAGGGATCGGCACGGGCGCAGATTCAACTCGCCGAGCAGCGGCTGCAAGTTCGGGAACTGCGACTGGAACTTGGCAAAAAAGGGTCGATTACCGGGCAGTTCGCGCTTCCCCTCGATCTCCGCACGGCGGACAAACCGGAGACGATCCTCCCGGAAACCGGCGAGTTGGAAGGCGAGCTTGTTCTCCAGCAGATCGACCTCGCAAAGATCTTTCCCGATACGAACCCAGAACCGAGTAACCCGGCCAAATCGGCCAAACCGGCTAACAAAGCCAAAAATACCGCGCCTGCCCCTGAACCGGGGCTGGGCCTGCGCGGCCTGGTTGATGTGTCGCTGAACGCCGCCGGGACCGTCGCCGCCCCCGAGTTGACCCTGACGGTCAAAGGGCGCGATCTCCAGAGCCGCCGCGTCGAGAAGCTGCAACCGGCCGCTCTCGACGCCTCGCTGATCCTCAAAGAAGCGCGCCTCGTCCTGAAAGGGGAAGCCCGGATCCCCGCCGTCAGCCCGTTGCAATTCGGCGGCGAGCTTCCCTTCGACCTTCGCAGCGTGATCCGGGAAAAAGGCGTCGCCCCTTCCACGCCGTTAAAGGCGTCCGTCAAGCTTCCTCCCTCCTCCGCCGCCGTGTTCGCGAAACTCACCCCCAGCCTCCGTTACGTGGAGGGGCGGCTAAGCCTCGACGCCTCCGCTCGCGGAACGCTGGCGAATCCGGTCTTCGATGGCGGGCTGCAACTCGCCTTCCCCGCGATCCGATTCCAAAACGCCGATCTTCCCGGGATCAACAATTTGCAGGGGGATCTCCGCTTCTCCGGCAACCAACTCGCCATCCGCCGCTTCCAAGGCGATGCGGCGGGCGGCCCTTTCAATGCCTCGGGCCGAGTGCTGCTCGAAAAATGGAACGAACCGCAGCTTGATCTCCGCATCAAATCGCAAGGCACCCTTCTCGTCCGCAATGACAGCCTGATCGTGCGAACCGACTCGGACCTCAAAATCGCCGGGCCGCTGAATTCTGCCAAGGTCTCCGGAAAAATCGGCATCAACAAGAGCCGCTTCTTCCGGGATGTCGATATTCTTCCCATCGGCCTTCCGGGCCGTCCAACGCCGGAGCGGGTCTCCTCGCCCAAGCAGGTTTCCATCGATGTCGCCCCCGTCCGTGGCTGGACCTTCGACATCGCCATCCGGACCACGGAGCCGTTCATCGTCCGCAGCAACCTCGCCCAGGGGCAGGCGACCGCCGACCTGAAGCTTGGCGGCACGGGGCTCGCACCCACGCTGGACGGAACCGCGCGGATTGAAAACTTCGTCGCCTCGCTGCCGTTCAGCAGGCTTCAGATCGACCACGGTTTTGTCCGGTTCAACGCGTCGGATTCGTTCAACCCGACGCTCGATATTCATGGCTCCTCGCGGCTTCGGGACTACACCATCAACGTCCACATCTACGGCACCGCCGCCGCTCCGGAGACCGTCTTCAGCAGCGAGCCGCCGCTGGCACAGGAAGAGGTGATCGCCCTGCTGGCCACGGGCGCGACAACTCGGGAGTTTACGGAAAACAATCAAGTCCTGGCCGGGCGCGCCGGAATTCTGCTCCTCCAGGATCTCTATCACAAAGCCTTCAAAAAGAAGACCCCACCGCCTAGTGCTTCCCCCGACAAGGACAAGCCGCTCCTCGATCG
The DNA here is from genome assembly GCA_037190965.1 of Chthoniobacteraceae bacterium. Lineage (GTDB taxonomy): Bacteria > Verrucomicrobiota > Verrucomicrobiia > Chthoniobacterales > Chthoniobacteraceae > DATMFV01. Next base: position 59,756 of record JBBCKI010000064.1, on the reverse strand, counting down.
GTTTCACCTCGACGTCGGCACCGTCGACCCGCGCACGGGGCGGCAGCAGGTGGGCGGGCGCTTTGAGCTTTCCCGGCAATTTGAAGTCGGCGCGGGGCTGGATCTTGAGGGCGACGTCAAGGTGCAGCTACGCTACCTCCTCCGCTTTCGCTAACATGATTGACACGATTATCATCATGCCTCCTAAGCAACGCGTTGCGGCGTCGCAGAGCTCCGCCCTCCGAAACTGGCGCGGTAGCGTCCCCGACGGAGGGCGGAACTCCGCGATGCCGCCCTTGGCCGCAGGCCCACTCTTTTCTCTTCTTCTTATCCTCACCTTTGCGCTGAACCTTCCGCTCCACGCCCAACGCTTCTTCCCGGAACCGCCGCTCCCTGCCGGCCCGGAACAGAGAGGTGTCGCTCCTGCGAAACCCCCAAAACCGCCCAAGCCCGCGCCCACACCTTCTCCGCTTCCCACCCCGCACCCAATTCCGCCTCCCGCACTTCCTCCCGCGCCGCCACAGGAGCCTCTGGAAGCCTTGGAACCCCTGCCCCCACTACCCCAGCGGCCAGCGCGGCGGCCCACCACTCCGGTCAGGTTGCAACTCCAGGGCAACACTCATTTCAGCGAAGACCAGATCCGCGCCGCTATTGCCGACCAACTCTCCGAGATTGGAGAATCCGGGCTCTCCCCGGCGCTCGCCGACGACACGGCGTTTTTCCTCGGCGTGTTTTATCGAAAGAATGGCTATTCACAGGCCTCGGTAAAGTGGTCCATCGGCCGGGGGAATCTCCTCATTCTCACCATTTACGAAGGCCCGCTGACGACCTTGGGGAAAGTCGTCTTTCAAGGAAACCGGGCCATTCCCTCCGGGACGCTATTCAAAGTTCTGACCGGCTTTTCCGGTGAAAAACCGCCGGTGATTCCGTTCGTGGAGAGCAACATCCGGAGCGGCACGGACCGGATACGCGGATATTACCGCTCGGAAGGGTATCTCGATGTGGTGGTTGAGGAACCGGCCATCACCCTCTCCCCCGACAAAACCCGCGCCAATCTTGTCATTACCGTTGAGGAAGGCACGCAGTACCGCTTCGGCAAAATCGAGCTCGAGGGGGATATCCTCTTCTTCCCCCACAGCACTCTGCTCAAGGAACTGGAGGTCTTCACCTCCAAGCCGTACACGCCGCTGGCGGTCACCAACCTGGAGAGAAAGATCGTCTATTTCTACCGATCGCGCGGTTACTTCATGGCGAAAGCCCGCTCGGAGAGCGACCCATCGCGGGCCGTCAACGGAGTCGTGCCCGTGAAGTTCATCGTCGATGCGGGCGATCTCTATCGGTTCGACGGTGTCACCCAGAAATACAAAGACGAATCGAGGCAACGACTACGGCCCGGCTTTCTGGAGAGACGATTCAAGAGCCTGCAAGGCCAGCCGTACGATCCTGCAAAGGTGGAGGAACGCTACCGGATGCTGATGAGCACGGGGCTTTTCTCAAACCTCAAGCTGACCCAAACTCCCCTCCCCAATCACGAAGTGCGGCTGGACTTCGAGGTCGAAGAAGCCAAGGCGCGGGAACTCGGTTTCTCCCTCGGTTACGGTTCTCTCGAGGGGATCATCCTCGGTGCCCGATACGTTGACCGGAATCTTTTTGGCATGGGCCGCCCGCTCAACATCAACGCGGAGATCGCGCAAAACCTCCTTCGAGGCGAGTTCCTCTACACCGACCCGTGGGTGCTGGATACCAACTATACCCTCCGGTTCCGGGGGTACCTCCTGAGCCAGCAGCTTAACGATTATTCCAAGCTCGAATCGGGAATTCATACCGAGTTATCCCGCAAGATCGGCAAGAACCTGGAACTCTCCGCGTTCGTTCTCACGCGCGGGGTGCAGATCGACAACACCGGGGGGATTGATCCTCTCGAGCTTGGCCCCACCCGCTACCTCGTCAACAGCCTCGGCACCTCGGCCACGCTCGACTTCCGGGACAGCGTCCTCAACCCCACCAAGGGGCTCGTCATGAACGCCACCAGCGACTTCGCGCTCGCCGCTTTGGGGAGCACCGTCGATTTCGTCCGCAGCACCGCCCGGGTTTCCTATTACCTTCCCATCGGCAAAACGCTTCTCGCCGTCGGCCTCCGGGGCGGCGTCATTCTCCCGTTGCACGGCGACCACAGCCTTCCCATCGACGAACGCTTTTTCAACGGCGGCAGCCGCAGCGTGCGGAGCTACGTGGAGCGAAGCCTCGGGCCGAAGGACAAGTTTGGCCACTCCATCGGCGGGCAGACCTTCACCACCTTCAATATCGAAAACACCTTCCCGATTTACGCCAACCTCAAGGGCGCGGTCTTCTTCGACGCCGGGAGCGTCGGTCGGACCGTAAGCGACGGCATCGGAGAAACCGGGTACGCCGTCGGCGCGGGCCTGCGCTATCAACTCCCCATCGGCCCCATCCGCGTCGACTACGGCCACAATCCGGTGCGCAAGGGCGACCAGCCACGCGGCGCGTGGCACTTCAGCTTTGGATTTGCGTTTTGACCCGAACGATCTCCTCGCGAAGGGCCGCCAGTTTCCGGACCGTCTCCTCGCTCAACTTCTCAACGTGGGCTGAAGACAACTCAAGGCCGGGCCAAAGAGCCGCGATGAAAAGGCGATCACTGAAGAAACGCTGGGCTTCCTCCGGGGTGGCGAGGCAAAACAGCCCGCCGTAGAAGCGGGGCTTGGGGTCCTCAGTGTCACGGTTTTGACGGACGAGCGCCCGGGCGATCCAGCACGACTTCTCCAAGCGCCGGGGGTCCGTGTCGGCCAGATGGTCCAGATACATCCGGGCCGTCTCGTTCAAGCCCTCATGCACCAACCACCGGCTGTTAACCCGGCGAGCCCACTCCACGCACTCACGGGAAGGCGCTGTGTAACAAGTCTCCGTCATGTGTGATCTTATGTCCTTACGTCGTTCGGGCTCGTAGCCCCCAAAAGGAACTACGAGCCCGAATCATTTCAAATTCTGGTTTTTTTGTGCCAGAGCTATAGCCCCAGCCCCGCTTTTACTTCCCGGGGGGCGACTTTACGCACTTTCAAGCGGACCTTGCCTCCAGGGGTCTCCCAGGAGAACTCGTCGCCGGCCTGATAACCGAGCATCCCGGTTCCCAAGGGAGCCAGAATGGAAATCTTTCCTTCCGACGCGTCGGCCTCCTCGGGGAAAACGAGGACGTAGTTCATGATTTCGCCGTCCGAGAGGTCCTCAAGCTCCACCTGAGAATTCAAGGTGATGACATCGTGAGGCAGCTTGTCTTCCGGCACGATCTTGGCACGGTTCAGCTCAGCCTCCAGCCGGGCCATATACTCGCGCGTGCGAGGATCCACTCTCGGTGCGGTATCGACCAGCGCTTTGATGCGTTTCGCATCCCGTTCGGAGATATAGATACGGTTGTTCATACGTGTACTATTGGAAGTTTTCAGTTCAGTTTGCAGGCAGGCAACGCCCGATAAGGGTTTGGATAAAGGGGGAATGGAAAGCGGCGTCTCTCTTTCGGAGAAATCCGGGGAATAGAGTGAACTCTTAGAGCGGCTTGGCTCTATTCCCACGACTGGCGGCAAGCCGCGAGTCGGTGGGAGAAGCGCTTCGTCCGCTCCATGCGCTTGAACAGCACGAAGGGCAGAACCTGCTGGGCAGGGCGCTGGATGGACATGCAACGCCCACCGCCGGAAAGCGGGCCCGCCATCTCAAAAGATTGGAAGGATGCGTTGGTTGCCATGTCTCGGTATAACAAAGCATAAACCACTCCCCGGGGCAACCACAGAATGATCCACCGGCTTTTGTCTCGCGCCAAGAACGCCAAGCCCGCCAAGGTTGGAAGATTCTGAAGACTTGGGGAGCTTGGCGTCCTTGGCGCGAGGTGAATGGCGTTTCCGGTTTGGGACTAATCCCCAACACGGCTCCGCAGGTGCACCGGCTTGCGCTTCTTGCGGACCTTGATGTTGAGCATCTCGACTCCCATCGAGAAAGCCATCGCGAAGTAGATATACCCCTTCGGAATGTGTTGGCCGAAGCCGTCGGCAACCAGCACCACCCCGATGAGAATCAGAAAGCTGAGCGCCAACATCTTGACGGTCGGGTGACGATCCACGAAGGCGCTGATCGGGCCGGCAAGCAAGAGCATCACCGCCATGGCCAGCACCACCGCCGCGATCATCACAGGAAGATGCTGGGCGATGCCGACGGCCGTGATCACCGAATCGAGCGAGAAGATGATGTCCATGAGCCCGATTTGAATGGCGACGGACAGAAGACCGGCCGACTTCCCTTGAACGCCGATAACGTCGGCCACCTCTTCTCCTTCCAGGGTACCGTGAATCTCATGCGTGCTTTTGGCGATGAGGAACAATCCCCCGATCAGGAGGATGAGGTCCTTGCCGGAAACGGAATGCCCGAGCACCTCAAAGAGCGGTTTCGTCAACCCAATCAACCATGCCAACGCGCAAAGCAGCAACACACGGGTGATCAGCGCAAAGGCGATCCCCAGTTGACGCGCCCGCGCCCGTTGATCCGGCCGTACCTTGTTGGCGAGGATCGAGATGAAGATAATGTTATCAATGCCAAGGACGATTTCCAGAAAAGTCAAAGTCGCGAGGCTGAACCAAACTTGCGGATCGAGTAACCATTCCATCTGCTGGAAGCGTGGTTATCGAGTGCGATCGCGCTTGCCAAGCGAAACTGGAAGGGACGCCTGCGAATTATCCGCTCGCGTTTCCACCCGCCTTCAGGTTAAAAAATAGGCATCGGGCCGGTCGACAACTCCGGCTTCCTTCAAATGCGGAGGGTAGTCAAGCCTGGCCACGTACGACTCCGCTTTCATGAGATCGTGGAAGGCGAAGAGCAGGAAGACTTCGTCGGGATCGCTGAGATTGCGAAACACGTTTCTCTCCTCCAGCCCCGCCAGATCGCGCGAGGGGCGCGTGGACTGATGGAACGCCCACCACTGGTCGTAATCGGCGACTTTCTGGCGAATGAGGAGATGATACATCCCCACTCATATCGCGCCCCACTATCTCTAAGGATGGACGACATCGTACCGCCGCCCCTTCCAGGTCACCCCCTTCCCGGCGCTGCAACGCCAGGAGTTGAGCGCGATGGCGGTCGTCAACGCCTGCCCGACGGGATGGAGAAGACAACCGAGCCACGAGGTCCCGAAGCGCACGGTCAGGCGGATGCGGATGGCATAAATCACCGCGATCTGTCCCAGCACCAGCCACCGGGCCAACCCTTCAGTAAACCAGACGAATACAAACGGGAGCAGGAAGGTGGCGCAGAGCACCGTCCCGGTCAGAAAATACATGGCCAGCGCGTTCTCGAAAGCCGCGCGGATGTTCTTGGTGAACCCCTCCCATACTTCGGAAAAACAGGTATACATCCGCACGCGCGAAATGGCGGATCCGTCGCAATTGACGAGCCGCAACCCCGCCCTTGCGGTGGCGCGCCCGAGGGCGAGATCCTCCACCATATGGCTGCGGCAATCGGCATGCCCGCCGACCTGTTCGTACGCGGTCCTGCGGAAAAAAATGAACTGCCCATTGGCCGCCCCCATCGCCCGCCGCCTCTCTGCGGAAACGCTCTGGAGCCGCTCGGGAGTGCTCTGGATCCACTCCCAGAGCGCGTGCGGGTAGTAGACGAAGGCGACATGAAGCATCGGGAGGATCGCCTTTTCGCTCCAGGTGAAGGCCAGGAGACGAGGCCATGCGGAGAGGAGATCCGCCCCGGTCTCCCGCGCCATGGCCACCGTGGAGGCCAGCATCTGCGGGGCATGCTCGGTATCGGCGTCGATAAAAAGGAGGTACTCGCCCTTGGCGGCCGCGGCGAGTTGGTGACAGGCCCACCCTTTGCCGGTCCAACCGGCAGGCAGCGGCTGCCCGGTTAGGATCCGAAGCCGCGCGGAAGGGTCGTCCGAGTACCCCAAATCCCGCAGCACCCCGGCGGTCCCATCTTCGGAATGATCGTCGAGCACAAGGACCTCGAAGTTCGGATACCGCTGGCAGGCGAGCGAAGAAGCGCACGGGCCGATCCGCAACGCCTCATTGCGCGCGGGAACCAACACGGAAACCAGCGGCGCGTCTTCCCCGGGCATTTCATCCAGCAGCCGCACCGACCGGAACGCGCTGAGATTCCAGAACATCATCGCCAAACAACCGAAGAGAAAGAGGAGGATTACAGCCTGATAGACAATCATTGGGCGATCATTCGTTGCGAGGATTGAAGGAGTTGCTGCCAAAACACCGAAGCCAATCCCAAAGTTTATTCATCGAAAGGCGCGGCGTAAACAGGGGATGGTAGGATGTGAGATCAACCGGCGCAAGTGTCTCGCCGATCCCGTCGTAAAGCCGTTGAAGCGCCGCCTCCAGCACTGCGTCCGGGGCCTCAGGGGGCAGCGGCTCCCCGAAACTGATGAACAGGCTTGGACGCGATTCCACCATCCATTCATAACGGAACGCCACCGGGACCACCACGGCCCCGCTCCGCCGGGCGAGCCAAAAAGCGCCCGGCTTGATGCGGATGGGGATCCATTGCGGCAGAAGCATCCCCTGGGGAAAGATCCAGAGGACATTGTCCGGATCCCGCAGAAGCTTCAGCGCATACCGAAGCCCCGGCAGCGCCGAGCCGTCCAGATCCAGCCCGAAGGCCCCAAACCACCGGAGGAAGCGATACCGCGCGAGCAGCTTCTCATATTGCGCCACATAGAAACGCTTTTTGGGGAACAGCGGGAGCAACGAGGCGATGGCAAACCCATCCCACCAATTCGTGTGGTTGACGCAAAAGATCACCGGCTGCCCGGGCTGCAGGGCGGGAGGCGTTCCGCGCACATAGACGCCGTAGAAGCGGCGGCGCAGCGTCCATCGCACGCCCCACGCAAAGACGCGAATGACCAGGACGACAAGGCGGTTGTTCAAGGGGTAAATCATCGCGGTCCCACCCCAAATTCGAAGGTGGGCAGGCAACCCGCCCCTCCCATCAAGGTCTTGTCTTTGTTCGTCTTCGATTTCATGATCGCCGCCGATGAGTTTTGCCGATCTCTATCCTACGCTGGCGCCATCGCCATTGATGCGCCGGTTCGCCCAACTGCTCGAACCGAAGCCCGACTCCGAATTGGAGTCGATGGCGCAGCAGGCGCATTACACCACGCTGGCTCATTTTGGAAAGGCAATGCGCCTTTTCGCGCCCCTCTATCTTTCCAACGAGTGCATCAACACCTGCACTTACTGCGGTTTCTCTCGGGATAACCCGATCCTCCGTGTAACGCTCGATGTGGAACAGATGAGGAAAGAGGCGAGGCATCTCATGGATGAGGGATTCCGCAATCTTCTCCTTGTCGCGGGAGAACACCCGAAGTTCGTCTCCAACGGCTATCTGGAACGGTGCGTGCAGGCGCTGGCCCCGGAAGTCCCGAGCCTGTCGCTCGAAGTCGCCCCGATGGAGACCGAGGAATACATCCCGCTCGTGAAGGCGGGCGCGGAGGGGCTTGTCGTCTATCAGGAGACCTATCACGTGCCGACCTATCAGGAGCTTCACGTCAGCGGCCCCAAGAAAGACTTTTTCTGGCGGCTGGCCTGCCCGGAGCGCGCTTACGCGGCGGGATTCCGCCGGATCGGCATCGGCGCGCTCTTCGGGCTCTGGCATTGGAAGGAAGAGGCAATGGCGCTCGCGGCCCATCTGGAGCACCTCCTCAAGCATTGCTGGAAGGCGCAGTTCACCGTCTCCTTCCCCCGGATGCGCCCCGCCGCAGGCGGGTTCCAGCCGCGCTTCACGCTGCCGGATCGCGAGTTCGTTCAGCTGGTCTGCGCCATGCGCCTCTGTTTTCCGCAGGTCGGCATCGTCCTGAGCACCCGGGAGACTCCCGAGCTTCGGGATTCGCTGATCCCCCTTGGCGTCACCATGATGAGCGCCGGGAGCCATACGGAACCGGGCGGCTATACGGGACAGGGCCGGGAGGCGTTGCATCAAACCGTCCGGGGCAAGCAGGTCGCGCTGGAAAACCCGGCCGAAGCCGAAGAGGGTGCCACCCCGCAGTTCGAGATTTCCGATCCCCGCTCTCCGGCGGAAATTGCCGCCCTGCTCCGGTCGCGTGGCTACGAACCGGTCTGGAAGGATTGGGACCCGGGCATTTTGATGGCTGATTCAAGCGCGGCCTGAGCCCCCCCAAATCATGAAACTCACCCTTAACGGCGAACCTCGCGAATTCCCCGGCGTCCGCACTTTGCCCGAATTAATCGAGGCCCTCGGCCTCGCGCCTCAGACGCTCCTGGTCGAACATAACGAATGCGCCCTGCATCGCACGGAGTGGGAAGGCTGCGCCTTGGCCGATGGCGACCGGTTGGAGATCCTGCGAATTGCGGCGGGAGGATAGGTTGGGATCGACGCCGAATGCAACGGCGTCGCGGAGCTCCGCCCTCCGTTGGGGTTATTTGCCTACCAACGCCCATCCTGCGCGCTTGCCGCGCGATCTTCGGAGGGCGGAGTTACACGACGCCGCCCCGGCCGAAGGCCCTCAATTTTGTTTTCATTAAGGCGAAACTGTCTCGCCTTCCACGGCCGCGGCTTCCGTCGCTTCGGACGCATCCTCCTGTGCGGACACAGCCTTCGCCGAACGCCGCCGCGCTTCCATCTGCTTGGGATCAGGCAACCGGATGTCGGACGCCAGCCCAATCGCCGAAAGCGTCTTGATGAGGATGTAGACCATATCGAGCTGCCACCAGAAGAGACCGTGGCGCGCGGAGGTCGGGAAAGCGTGGTGATTATTATGCCACCCCTCGCCGAAGGTCAGCAGGGCGCAGGCAACATTGTTGCGGCTCTCGTCTTTGCTGTCGAAAGGAGACGCGCCGAACATGTGGCAAATGGAGTTGATGCTCCAGGTGGTGTGGTGCACGACGAAAATCCGCACCAGCCCGCCCCACAGCATCCCGGTCACCAATCCCATCCAGGACTGCGTGACCAGCGCGCTGACGATGCCCGGCAGAACGATCCCGGCGATCACCCAGAAGAAATAGCGTTTGGTAATCCGCATCACCAGCGGGTCGCGAAGAAGATCGGGGGCGAGGCGGAAGTAGTTGATCGGCTCGTTGACGAACATCCAGCCAAGGTGCGAATGCCACCAGCCGAGGCAGAGCCCCTTGAGGCCGCCGCCCGCGAAATGCGGCGAATGGGGGTCATCGATCTCATCGCTGTGCATGTGGTGCTTGCGATGATGGGCCACCCAGAACACGACGGAACCCTGCGCGGCCATCGTCCCGCCGATGCAAAGGGCCGCCTTGACGGGAGCGACACAGCGGAAGCTCTTGTGCGTGAAGAGCCGATGGTACCCCATTGTCAGCCCGTAGGTGGTGAACACGAACATCGCGAAAAAACCCCAAAGATCGACGGCGTGCAGGTAATTGCCGCCGTAAAGAAGCACCATCGCGGCCATGACCCCGAGGAACGGCGTGATCACGGTAAACAGCGCGACCGTCTTTTCGAAACGCTGCGAGGCGGCCAGTTCGGCCTGGGTTTTGGAAGAAGCGAGACTCATTACGGGCGGGCCTCCCTTGGAAAGTGAAACCGGGCGACTGGGATCGTTGACATCGGAAATAGTGGTGGCGGAGGAACTTATCGGCGCGGGGAGTTAAGCGCGAACCGGGCGGCAAGTCAAATGATCCGATTAAACCTTAACTCCGATGTTGGAGCGGATGAGCTGGCGCAAAAGGTTGAGTCGCGATGACTTGAGGAAGGGCGAAGCGTATTTTTAGATATGGTGAGCCTCTGACGAAAGGCACTCGCGGCCAACAAATTGCGTCAGATCGCCGCGATTAACGTCGGAGTTAGGGTTAAACCCCGAATTCCGAGATCGGGATAATCCTTGCATTCGGCATCAGGGCGGATGATTTTCACGCACATGCCGGAAGAGAGCCATCTTGCAGAACGCGCCCGCAAAGCCGAAAAAATCATCACCCGCCCGACGGAATACAAAGTCTGCGAAGGGTGTGATTCCATCGTGACTGCCCGCGTCGTTACCTGCCCGAATTGCCACGGCTATCGGTTCAACGAAGATCCCGACGCGGTGGTGGAACAGGCCCGCCTCCTGAGCACCCGCGCCCAAACCAGCGTCGCCTCGGAAGATCTGCTCTGATCGCCCGCCCCCCTTCAGCCTACTGCGGCTCCATGAATTCCCCGGCGCGCCGGAATTTCTGGTAACGCTGAGCCAAAAGCTGATCCATCGGGATCTGGGAAAGCTCCCGCAAATGCTTGAGCACGATCTGCTTGAGATTCTCCGCTGCGGCCTGCCGGTCGTGATGCGCCCCGCCGAGCGGTTCAGGCACCACCTCATCGACGAGTTTCAACTCGGCAAGATCCTTCGCCGTCAATTTTAACGCTTCGGCGGCCTCGGGGGCATGTTTACGGTGCTTCCAGAGAATCGCGGCGCAACCCTCCGGGCTGATGACCGAATAATAGGAATTCTCCAGCATTAACACGCGATCCGCCACGCCGATGCCAAGCGCCCCGCCGGAGCCGCCTTCGCCGATGACCACGGCTACAATCGGCGTTTTCAACACCATCATCTCGCGAAGATTCACGGCGATGGCCTCGGAGATATGCCGCTCCTCCGCTCCCACTCCGGGATAGGCTCCGGGGGTGTCGATCATGGAAACCACGGGCAAGTGAAACCGCTCGCCCATCTTCATGAGCCGCAGGGCCTTGCGATACCCTTCCGGATGGGCGCTCCCGAAATTGCGGAGGATGTTCTCCTTCACGTCGCGCCCTTTCTGGTGGCCGACCACCACGCAGCGCACGTCGTCGAGCGTGGCAAAGCCGCCGGGCATGGCGTAGTCATTGCCGAAGGCGCGATCGCCGTGCAATTCCACAAAACCGTTGAAGGCGAGATTCACGTAGTCGAGCATGAAGGGCCGCGCCGGATGCCGGGCGATCTGCACCCGCTGCCAGGCTGTCAGGTTTTTGTAAATCTCCTGCTTGGTCTGCTCGATCCTGGTCTCCATATGGCGGACTTCGGCGTCGAGGTTGATATCCTGATCGCGGAACTGCCGCCTCAGCTCGTCGAGCTTGGCCTGCAATTCGATAATCGGTTTTTCAAATTCGAGCGGTGCAATCTTCATGGGTTACTGGATCGAAACTGGAACGTTTTTGCCCAGCAAAGTCGAGAGTTCTTCCATGTCTCCCGCCGAGAAAGCGATTCCTCCATCCGGTTTTGGGCCTTGTTGGGAGTAGAAGGTGAACCCTCGCGTGGTCAATTCCACCCAACGGGTGCTCGCCGCGTACTCCTTGGAGCCGAAGGAGACCCGGGCCCCTTCATACCAGGCGATTTTATCCTTCACCTTGGCGGCGAGCGGCACGGCCGGGGTACCCGCCTTGGGTTCCGGGGCATGCCATTCCACCGGCGTGTATTGCTTGAAGAACCGCGAGTAATTCAGGATTGTCACTTTCCGCTGCTTGCGATCAACCACCACGGAAAAATCGACCTGGTTGACGAAAAGCACCTGCCCGATGCTCAGCCGCCGGGGATCGTCGAGGTTGTTGCAGCGCATCAAAAGCTCGCGGGTCGTGTTGAGCTTCCGCTCGATCTTCACCAAAGCGTCCCCTTTTTTTACCTCGTAGCGGATTTTTTCCGGCGCGGAGATCGCGGAAAAGAAAATATCGGTGTTGATCTGCCCCAGCGCCTCCTTGGCGTCATTGAGCCGGGTGGAGAACGGGTAATTGTCGAGAAAGGTCTCCAGGGCAAGCCGCGCCTCCAACAACTTGTGCTTCTCCTTGATTGCCAGCGCCTTCTCCAGTTCCGGCAGGCTCGGGTCGGGCGGCGGCTTCGCCAGTCCCAGCGCCTCCTCTGCGGGGATCTGGTTGGGCTTGACGAAAAGCTCGTAGGAAAAATAAGCCGCCGGAATGAAAATGGCCGCGATCAGGCCCAGAATGACCAGCGTTTTGAAGATCCAGATGGTTTTTCCCACGGCAACGAGTTCACGCTCTGCGGCTTACAGCAGACCTCGCTGCCGGAAATCGTTCATATTTCCTCCGGCGGACTGCTGGATGAGGTCGATGGTGAACTTGAGAAGACAGACCTCCCAAGCGTCATCCACCCCTAAAATAATCGCACTCAGCGGCTCTTCCGCCTTGCCGATTCCCGACTTGATCCGGTCGACCACCTCTTCCACCCCGCCGTGGACGACGTTTTCGACCACGTCCCGCTTGCGGAACTGGAAGCCGTACTTCAGAAAAGCCATCTTTTCGGGGCGGCTTTCCAGCCACTCGGCGAAATTGCGGGCCTGCTCGCCGAAACCCTCCAGCATGAGCCGGGAGTAATGCCCGGGCGCGATGATCTGCGGCCGATCCGCCTCGATCTTCCCATCCCGCACCCGTACCACTCCGGCACGATCCATCAATTCGGTAACAAGATGAAACCGGAAATTCGTGCTGCCAAAGGTTTCGATACGCCGGTCGGGGGCAAGCACCACCTTCGTATTCTCAATGGCATACTGAAAACTGTCTTCGCTGATCATCGCGAAAGGGAACATACGGGACTCTCCGGCCGCCTGCCAGCGCTTCTTTTACCACACATCGTGAAGGCAAAAAAAAGACCACGGGGTGAACCCGTGGTCTTTTGGTCGCGGAGTGATTCTCCGCGAAAAATGTGCGTTGCGGGGCTTGCCGCCCCAGCCTTTGCCTGAGATTCCGATTAAGACCGAGGCCTTACTTGGCCTTGTCTTCGATGTACTTGACCACGTCACCCACCGTCTGGAGCTTCTCGGCGTCCTCATCGGGGACCTCGACGGAGAATTCTTCTTCAAACGCCATCACGAGCTCCACGGTGTCGAGCGAGTCGGCGCCGAGATCTTCGATGAACGAAGCGCTGGTCGTGACCTGCTCCGGGTTCACGCCGAGCTGCTCAACGATGATGTCTTTGACTTTTTCTTCGATGCTTTTCTCTGCCATAATAGGGGTGTCCTGGTTTTGGTTGGATTTTGTGCGGAAAGCACTAATGAGCACGGGCTCCTTTGGCAACAAAGATTTTGCACTCTATAGCGTTTCTCGAAAATAATTTCCGAAAGGCAATGGGAGCGCCGTGGCTTCTGGAGCAAGGAGAAAAGTGCAGTGGTTGGGGGCCGCAGTGCCCCTACCCAAGCTTGGCGACGCCGCGCCAGAGGCCGCGCCGCCCCAGTGCCGCCGGAAAGGATTTTGAGAGACGCTATAACTAAGAATCGCGAATTAGAGTGTTTTTCTCGAAACAAAGAAAGATGACAAAAGACGTATTTCAGGACGAATCGCTGTTGAGCCCGAGCCTGCGTTGCCGTAGTGTAGCCGTTTAAACCCGCCTGGAAGAACATGAGCGACCTGCCTCCTGACCTCGATTTGAAATTTTTGCCCGACTGGCTCAAAGAACCAGCCGGCACCAATCCGTACGCGAATTTTGAAGGGGAGACGGCTGGCCGCTATCCTCGACGCGACTTTGACCGTGGCAGTCGCGGACGCTCAAGTGGTCCCGGAGGAGGCGGACGCCCCGGTGGCCCTGGAAATCGCGATAACAACCGGCGGCCCGGAGGCCCCGGGCGTGGCCCCCAAGGTCAACATGGGCAACAGGGCCAGCCCAGGCCCAATCAAGGCAATCGGGGAAATCAGGGCAAAAGCGGCGGCCCTAATCATCCTAACCGTCCCAATCATCCTAATCGACCTGGACAGGACAACCGCAACAACCCACGGGGCGAACGCCGTTTCGACAAACCGCGTCCGCAAGCAGCCGACGCGGCTCCAGCGGCCCCGACGCCGAACATCCCGCTTCAAATCGATTTCATTCCGGAACCCGAAGGAATCGGCGCGCTTTCGCAGCAGATCAAGTCGAACCACCGCGCTTATCCGCTCTACAGCCTGGGGAGAATGTTCCTCAACAAGCCGGAGCGGCATCGCGTTCGCATCACCTCCAACGCGCCCGCCTGCCCCGTCTATCAGACCGGCGAAGGCGGCCCGGTTTCCCTGAACCGCGCCCACGCCGAGCGCGACGCCTTCCGCACCCTCAAGGGAACCTTCTACTGCGAAGAGGTCATCCAGAATGACCCACCAAAGGGAAACTACACCAATGTCGCCCGATGCCGCTTCAGCGGCGTCCTGCTGGGGCCCACCAATCACCACGGCTACCAGCTCGCGCTACGCCGCCTCTTTGAAGCCCGGTTCAGCCGCCGCATGGACTTCAACGATTTCCTTCGGCAAATCGAGGTCGTCAACGACCCGGCGGCCATCGAGCAATGGAAGACCGAGGCGAGTTCCACCACCCTTTACCGCACCCTGAAGGAAGAGGTGCCCGTGGAGTTCAAGACGCTTGCTGAAGTGGAAGCACACTTCCGCGCCAACTATCTCGAGAAAGAAGTGAAAGGCCAGAAGAGCGTCGAGATCAGCGGGACCGCCAGCCGCAATGTGAACGACCGCGTGATCCGCGACGCCATCCGCGCGGCGTGGGAGAAGGAACGCGGCTTCCCGGCGCAAATCGTCAACCAGATACGCCCGCACTTCACGGAGAACGGCCTGCATATCTGGAAACATCGCAAGCGGATCCTTTTCGTCTCCACTGTCCGCCCCGTCCGGTTCGGATCGGAAGCGAGAAATGTCTCCGAACATATTGCGGGCATTCTCAACGTCATCGAGACCTCGCCGAAATGCACCCGAGCCGACATCTCCAACCACCTGCTCAAGCCGCACGAAGCAGAGCCCGATTTCCAGAAACTCAAAACGAGTCTTGCCTCTGATCTCCACTGGTTGATCACCTCGGGCCACGTCATCGAATTCCACGATGGCACCCTTGATCTCCCGCTGACTCCCAAGGACCTCTCTGCGGAAACCTCAGCCGCGACTGCGTCGGCCCCGGCAGAAGCAAAGCCTTCCGCGGCGGTTGAAGCGACTCAGGAGGCTCAAGCGGCTCCCGAGCCTGATGTGGAAGCGCTTCCGACTGCCGAATTGGCGCCAGTGGCCGAAGAACTACCAGCGGCTAAGGAAAGTCAGAATCAGGAAACTCCGGCTGCGGCAGAGGGCTCTCCGGAAGAGGTCTGATACCTTCGTCAGCCAACTCCACAGGGCGGCGTCGCGGAGCTCCGCCCCCGTCGGATTGTCGTGGGAGCGGCGTGGCGCCCAAGCAAGCGCCTGCCGCAGTACTGGCGGCGCTGAATTCCAAACCGGTCGGCAGGAAGGCGCGTCAACTGTGCCAGTTCAAGCATCCGTTGCGTACTCCTCGTCCCCAAGCCGCACCTCATCAGAGGGCTTTTCAAAAAAGACGGTTCGCCCCCCTCAAAAGAGTGCGAACCGTCTCTTGAATGGTTGCTGGATCAGAAAGATGGCACCCGGCCTCCTCGCATGGGTTCTCCCCCTGCGGATCCCTGGGTTATGCCTCAGGTAGGTCGAGCGGCGGAGCGCCTGCACCTTCTTCCGCGGTTCGCTTGATCTCACGATAAAGCTCTCCACGAAAAATCGGGATCTCCCGGGGGGCACTGATCCTGATACGGACGGTATCTCGTTCAATCCGAGTGACCATGATCTCGATGTTATCACCGATCATGATCGTTTCTCCCACTTTGCGTGATAGGACTAGCATGTTTTTGTTCTCTACGATGGCACGGCTTCTGACCGACGCAATCGACTTTTAAACCTGCCTATGCCAAACGACTGGCCCCGACGGAGCATCTTGAAAAAATTCAGCATAAACAAGAGGGCTGCATATGCCGTGAAATTGAGCCCGGGGGCAAGCTCGCAATTTCAAGAAAACGATTGAGTCAAGCCATTTTGAAAAACTCCGGGCCCTTTCTACGAAACGGAATGCCCCAAGATAACCAACAGTTATTTAACAAAGTAATACAATCTCAGTTACACCCCAAGCCGGCCTAAAAATGACGAGATTGCACCGGATCCGGTGCATGAAAGCGGCTTTCGAGGGAGAAATGACGCCGCCGTTGCGTTGTTTCGGGAAGATTCAGTCTATCTCCTGTCCACGACACCGGGCGCGACGATCGCGAGGTGGCTTTGCAGGCAGGAGACTGCAGAATCCTCGTTGCGGTATTGATGCAGCTTGTTGCGGAGGGTTCTCACGCTGATCTTGAGCAACCCCGCCGCTCTTGTCCGGTTCTGTTTGGTGTACTCCAGAGCGCGAAACACATGCTGCCGCTCCAGTTGATCGAGAGTCAGAAGAGGTTCATCCGGCAGTGGAACCGTCACGGGGGGAACTGATGCAGGCCGGCTGAGGAAATCGAACGCCGACGCCTCCACCCGCTGGTGAAAACCGGTCAGAATCACCGCCCGTTCCAACGCGTTCTCCAACTCGCGCAAATTCCCCGGCCACGAATAAGCCATCAGACACCGCAGGGCGTCGTCGCTGAATCCTCCGAGGGTCAAACCGTTGCGACGTCCGTAGGCCTCCGCCCAATGGGTCACGAGCATCGGCAAATCGGTAATCCGCTCGCGCAACGGCAGCACGTGCAGCGGAAGCACATTGAGCCGGAAAGCGAGATCCTGACGAAACGCTCCCTTTGCGACACAGGTCTCGAGATCTCGCTGGGTCGTGGCGATGAGCCGGATATCGACCGCCCTTGGCGCTGCGTCACCGATTCGCTCGAACTGCCGTTGTTGCAACACACGCAGCATTTTGACTTGGGCGCGCGGCGGCAGTTCGGAAATTTCCTCGAGCAACAATGTGCCCCCCTGGGCAAGCTCCAGGCTCCCAGCGGCGGCTTCGCACCCAAAAAGCTCCTTCTCGATCTGGTCCTCGCGCCCGGCGCCACAGTTCAGCTTGATCAAGGGGCCCCCGGATCTCGCGCTGGCGCGGTGAACGACCTCGGCCACCTTGTCCTTCCCCACCCCGCTCTCTCCGGTAATGAGGACCGGCGTATCCGTCGGCGCGACCTTCATCACCATCGCCTGCAAGGCGGCCATGGCGGGAGAATCCCCGAAAACACGCCCACCGCAGCCCGATTCCTGCGCTGCAATGTCGGTGCGTGGATGTTTCTGCCTCAACGATTCGGCCCTCGATTCGGCCCGATGAACCACGAGTTGCAATTCCTCCAGGGAGAACGGTTTCACGAGGTAATCGATGGCACCGGCGCGGATGCAGCGGATTGCGGTCTCCATGCTGCTGTAGCCGCTCATCACCACAATCGCGGGAGCCGACGCCTCCTGCGCCTTGCATTTCAAAAACTCCAGCCCGTCCCCGTCGGGGAGACAAAGATCCAGGAGCACCAAGTCGAAACGCTCCTGTTTGGAAAGATCCTCCGCCTCGGCCAGCGTAGTCGCGATGGAAACCTGGTAATGCTGCCGCCGGAGGTGGTGCTCCAGAAGCCGGTGAATGGAAGCCTCGTCGTCGACAATCAGAATTTTATCGAAAGTCATCCTGCCGCGAGAATAGCGGCCCGGCCAGCGCCCGCAATCAGGCGGCGGCACGTTGACCCCGTGGGTCTTTCCCCGAACGTTGGAATGTTGTTTTATCGCGTTCCGATAGACGTTTTACACCTTGCGGCCAAACTTTTTCTCCAGTTCACCATAAGAAATTTGGATCATCGTGGGGCGGCCGTGCGGACAGCAATAAGGAAGCTCACAGGCGAGCAGGTCGAGAATCAGCCTCACCAACTCCGGCTCGCGGAGGATGTCATTGGCTTTTACGGCAGCGCGGCAGACCGTCTTGGCGATGACATCTTCTCCCAGGCGAAGCTTGGAGGTCTGCGAACTGACGGCTCGGAGTTCGTCGATCACCTCCCGCAGCAGCGTCAGCGGGTCCGAAGGCCGGACAAACTGCGGCAGGCTGTCGAGCTTCCAGGTTCCCGCCCCGAACGATTCCATGCCGATCCCCATCTTCTGGAGCGTCTCCAGATTTTGCGCCACCCAGTCGCTGTCGCGCGGGCCAAGCTCCAATGTCACCGGCATCAGGAGACGCTGGCATGGAACGCCCGTTTGCTCCATGCGGCGCCGGAGTTCCTCGAACAGGATCCTCTCATGCGCGGCGTGTTGATCCACCAGCACCAGGCCGGTGGCGTTCTCCATGACCACGTAAAGATTGCCAATCACCCCGAGCAGTCGGAACGGCTTCTCCTCCGCGTCGGAATCGCCCGGAATGGCAAATCCCGAGACCGATAGCGGGGCTGCGGGCTTGACCACCGCGCGCGGCGTGAAGTTCTCCTGCTCCAGCGGAAGCTCCGCAAGCCGCCCATCGGCCCGCTGTTCCTCGGGGATGCTCCCGGAATGCAAAGGGGCAGCCGGTGATTGAGGAAATTGAGGGGTGCGCTCGAACCCCAACCCCAAAGATGCCGTTTGAGGAAAACGCGGCGTTTCGGCAGGCCGTTCCGGCACCGGCTCCCGTATGGGCTGGGGATCCTGTGCGGACTCCGGCATCCGGACGTCGATCCCCGGCGCGGCGAAACTGGCGCTCCACCGTTCCCGGTCGGTCTCCAGCGTCCGCTTGACTACCTCGACCACCGCCTCCCTGATGCTTGAAGGATCGCGAAAACGGACTTCGCGTTTGGCCGGGTGAACGTTGACATCGACCGCCGAGGGCTCAACCTCCACGAACAGAAACGTCACGGGGAACTGCCCCTTCATCAACGTCGTGTGGTAACCCTCGCGCAGCCCATAGTTGAGCGTGCTGTTTTCCACCGCCCGACCGTTGACGAAAACCAACTGTTGAGCCCGGGTTGAACGGCTGATCCCCGGCCTGCCCAAAAATCCATGCACTTTGATGCCGTGCAGAGGCACCTCGGGGATCTCCAGAAGCTCATCGGCCAGCGTCGCCCCCCAAAGATCGCGAATGCGGTCGCGCAGCGAGGCGGTCGGAGGAAGCTGAAAGATCAATCGCTGGTCGGTCCTGAAAACGAAGCCGATCTCGGGATGCCCCAGGGCTTGCAGCGCAAGCTGCTGCTCCACGTGGCTCATCTCCGTGTTCTCCGTCCGCAAAAACTTCCGGCGCGCGGGGAGATTGAAAAAGAGCGAGCGCACCTCGATCTGAGTTCCCGGGGCTTCCCCGCCGTCGCGCACGTAATCGATCTTGCCGCCGGTGATCATCAACTCCGTACCCGCGACGGCGCCGTGTTCGCGCGTGGAAAGCCGAAAACGGGAGACGCTCGCGATGCTCGGCAACGCTTCCCCACGGAACCCGAGCGTGCGGATTTCCGAGAGGTCGGTCCCCTTGCGAATCTTGCTGGTGGCATGGCGCTCCATGCAAAGGAGCGCGTCATCCCGGTCCATCCCCACCCCGTCATCAACCACGCGAATGAGTGAGATCCCGCCCCGCCGTACCAATACCTCGATGTGCCGAGCCTGGGCGTCGATCGCGTTTTCCACCAGCTCCTTGACCACCGACGCGGGGCGTTCCACCACCTCGCCCGCCGCGACCTGGCTGGCCACCTCGTCAGAAAGCAGATGGATGCGGCTCATCGGGGGAAGACCGATTTACAGGTACGCAGGAAGTCGCGGAAAAACCGCGTGCCGGGAGATTGGGAGCGTAGTTTGACTTCGATCATGCAAATCGGTAAGATTTCAGGAGCGAAATGATCACTGTCACCGACTCCGCCGTCAAACAACTTCAGGTTCTACTTGCCGATGCCCCCGGCGAAGGCAAGGGGCTTCGCATATTTGTGGAGGCGGGAGGGTGCGCCGGAATGCAGTATGGGATGGTGCTCGACCACCCAAAAGAGGGCGATGAAATCATTGAGCGCGAGAACGCCCGCGTCCTCGTGGACACCTTTAGCATGAAATACCTGAGCGGCTCGACCATCGACTTCACCGATGAACTGGCAGGCGCAGGTTTTCGCATCCGAAACCCGAATGCCACTCGATCCTGCGGATGCGGCACTTCTTTCGAATCCTCCAAGACGGACGAAACGAAACATCACCACGCCTGAGATAACCTGAATACCGTCTCCGCCCACCCGTTCCAAGCCAGGTCCCAAGCCAGGTAAGCCAAGCCACACCGCTTCATGAACGACGATCTCTTCGGGCATCACGACTACGACGAACCGCCGCCGGGGCGGGACAATCTCTTTCTTTGGACCGTCGGCATCCTGATCCTGATCGGGCTCGCTCTGGCGACCTGGCTGGGCTCTTTCTACATCTTCGGCCACCCGGAAAAACCGGAGAGCTACCGCCTCCTGCAAAAACTCGGCAAACTCACGCCGCCTGAGCGGTACGAACTGACCGCGGCCCCTCCGGGCGAATTCCTCACCCCGCAAAAGGCTTTTGAGCGCTACAGCGCGATGTCGCGTTTCGAGCTGAACCGCGAAAACGAAGGGCTGCTCCGTGACTACATCAATAACTTCAAGAGCACCAAACGCCTGGTTCCGTATTTGACGGGTCGTTATACGATCATGCAGTCCTACGACCTGAAGGAAGAGAATTTCTTCAAGTCGGGCGTGGTCGCGGTGGCTCAGTCAGTCGATTTCCCGCAGGTTGTCATTGAACACATCTATACGGCACCCGCCAAATCGGTTCCCATCCTGGGACAGATGCTCGCCGCAGGGCTCGACATCAAACTGGAGAAGATGACCGACCTCGCCGCCGTGATTCATGTGGAACGGATGGCGGACGGGCGGCTTCAATTCACCGTTGTCCCACTCCTTTACGGAGCTTACGCCCTCAAACAAGGGAGCGGCTCTTTCAGCCTCGAGCCGCCGCCCATCCTCAACCCCGCGGGCGGGCTTCCCGTCGTGCGCGGGCAGTTGATGGAAGATTGCCTGAAGGTCTATGCGGATTCCGTCAGAGCGCGGAACGCCCGCCTCGCGGGGAGCCCGGGAGCACCCGCCCCCGTGCCTGTCGCCGTCCCGGCGGCTGAGACCACCATCGTTCAAGTGGCGACCCCCACTCCAAAGCAGACTCCCGCCGTTCCCACCGAGGAAACGCCGCCGAAGGCAGTCGCCGTTGTGCCGGAACCACAGTCCGAGCCACCGCAGGCCCTGCCGCCCGTTCCCGCGAACCCGCCCGCGATTGTCCCCGAGGTTCCTGAAGTGCCCGACCGCCCGGTGGCCCAGGCCTCTCCCGCGGTAACTCCCGCCCCTGTCGAACCTGCTCCGACCCCGGAAGTCGCCGCCGTCTCCCCGGCAAAGTCACCGCTTCTCCAGCCGTTCCTGGTGTCGGCAGCCACGCCGGCAGGTGCCGGAAGTTCCGGCGGCACCTGGCGCACCTATGCCCCCGGGCAAATGCCGCGCGGCCGTCTTCTGGGCCTTTCCGACGCCGCTGAGCTTGCCGATCGCGGCACGGGCGGAGAACGCCTCTATCTTCGCGGCAACTTCGTGGTCACCGCCGCCCGCGACAACCGGGCGGTGCTCCGCTCCAACAGCACTCTGGGCAACGTCATCGGCAGCGTTACCAAGCAGCAACAGACCCGCATCATTGTCGAATATCCCTCCGGCTCCGCCACGCCCAAGGAGAAGGAAAATTTCTCTCGCGACGAAATGCGCCCTTTCGAAATTCGCGACATCAAGCGGAGTTCCGACGGGCAGGTTAATATCTACGTCCGCGAAGTGACTACGAATCCGTAGCGCCCCTTCCGGAAATCGCTTGGCGTTTCGCCGGTAAAGCGTTTGAAGACGGTGGAAAAATATTGAGAGGTGGAGAACCCGAGATCGTACGCGATCTCCGTCACGCTTGCCTTTCTCCGGGCCAGCCGCCGTTGGGCCTCCTCGATTTTGGCCCGCAGAACATATTCGCCCGGCGGCACTCCTGCTTCCTGCTTGAACCACGCCTTGAAACGGGCCACGGATAGACCCGCCCGCGCGGCAAGATGCGGAATCGGGAGCGGCTCCCCTAGATTTGCATCGATATATTGCGCAATGGGCTCGAGCGAACGGGAGCCGCCGCGCGCGGGCGCTTTGCCTGCACAGGCAATCACGTTTCCCAAAAAAGCCCCGACGCGGTTTGCCATCGCGAAGGTATTCAGCGGCGTTGCCGGCTGGAAATAGAGCGAGGTGATCTCATCGAGATGCTCCTTCATTTCCCAGGAACCCCGAAAATGCCGGGAATCACCGCCCTGCAAAGCATTGAGAAGCGCCTGATCTTGCCCCCGAGGCAATCCGAGCAGCCGTTCACCCCGGGAAGGCGCGGCGATCCATAACCAATAGAGCACTCCTTTTTCCTCGGGGAAACCTCCCGTCCCGTGCCGCTCTTTGGGCAGCGTCATAAAGACATCGCCCCCGTTGAGCCGGTAAGTCTCTCCTCGCAACCGATAGGTCTGCCGGCCTTTGACAAGAAAGCAGATTTCAATCGCGTCCTCGTGAACATGCTCGGACAAGGCCGAGCGGGCACTCGCATAGTTATACCGTCCCAGCAAGGGCACTCCGGCTACCCCACGTTCCGCCAGGTTCATCTCGACACGGGCCCTTTGAGCCAATTCACGCGACAAAGCCATGTTTGATATTGTATTGCACCACCGGCTTGAAATGCAAGGGCATCCGGACCTGTTAGCTTCGCGGTGTGAATCAGACCGACTCTCTAGCGAAGTTCACCGACCAGGAGCGGAAACGCCCGGTCATCCAGTGGTATCGCACTCCGATTCCTGCGCCGGAGATGAAAGCCCTGCACCAGCGGAGTGACTTAAAAGGGTTCATCCAGACAGGGGGGTATCTCGCCATCCTCGCGGCGACAGGAGCGACTGCATTCTATTCATCGCGCCATTGGGCATGGTGGATAACCCTGTCGGCCGTTTTTCTCCACGGCACCGTTACGGCCTTCCTGATGAACGGTGTCCATGAACTCGGCCACGGAACGGTTTTCAAAACCAAGCGGCTCAATCGCTTCTTCGCCGATCTCCTCGCCTTTCTGGGCTGGATCAACCATGAAAAATTCGAGGCCAGCCATACGATGCACCACCGCTATACCCTGCATCCACCCGACGACCTGGAGGTCGTCCTGCCCATTCGCCTGATGGTACGTCATTTCTTTCTCAATTGCTTTATCAGTCCCCTGCTCGCCTGGAACACTCTCAGGGATACCTTCCGCATCGCACGCGGCAAGTTTCAAGGAGACTGGGAGATGGCCCTTTATCCCGAATCGCTTCCTGAGAAACGGATCCCCACCATAAGATGGACGAGAATCCTGATCCTTGGACACGGAGTGATCGCCGCAACTTCGCTTTGCCTGGGCTGGTGGATTGTTCCCGTCATCGTTACCGCAGCCCCGTTTTATGGGGGCTGGCTTTTCTTTCTCTGCAATAACACCCAGCACATCGGGCTTCAGGACAACGTTCCCGACTTCCGCCTATGCTGCAGGACCTTCACGTTGAACCCGCTGGTCCGGTTTCTCTACTGGCAGATGAATTACCATACCGAACACCACATGTACGCGGCCGTTCCCTGCTATAACCTTGGCAAACTGCATGCCTTGATTCGGCACGATCTTCCTCCGTGCCCGGACGGCTTGCTCGCGGTCTGGAAAGAAATTGCGGAAATCCAGAGGAAACAGGAGACGGATCCGGACTACCAACACCACGCGGCAATTCCCAATGGAGGAACGTCGCGTGCGTTGGACGCATGATGCGAAAGGTGCGGCAGCACCGGTAGCCCGCTCGCGCCACCGAGCGCGGGTATCGGCTTCCGTGTCTCTTTTGAAGCCGCATCCCAACCAGAACCAGCCGTGCTGCGGGGATAGCTGCCAAACGCGCCACATGATCACCTCCCGCGCTCGACGGCGCGAGCGGGCTACCTTGCGAAATCGGACGCTTTTTCGTCATTGCCGTTTTAGCTGGTGAGGCGTCGTTTTTTGCTCATAATAAGAGGGTCAGATGCCCTCACCAGCCTACGATCAAGCAGGCACAGCCAGACGAATGGGCGCCGTTGCAGTTAAGGCGCTAATCCTGGGGCTCTGCTACTTCCTCGCCGCCCGTCTCGGGCTGCTTCTTGCGTTGCCGCACCCGGCCATCACCCTGATCTGGCTCCCCACCGGGATCGCCACGGCGGGGATGCTTCGCTGGGGGCTTTCCTACTGGCCCGCAATTTTTGGCTCGGCGGCAATTCTTCAGGAATTTTCCTTCGGGATCGGATGGCCGACAGCGGGCTTTCTCGTGGCTGGGCAGACTCTCGCGCCTCTCTGCGCGGCATGGATGCTCCGCCGCTCGGGCTTTCATGCCAATTTTGACCGGCGGCGCGACATCTGGCTCTTCTCCGGTCTTACCGGCCTCGGAATGATGATCTCCGCCCTGGTGGGGGTCTCCACCCTTCATTTCGCCGGGGAGATCCCCATCGAGTCCTTCTTCTATTCCTGGCGCTATTGGTGGCTGGGCGACTGGATGGGAGTCCTTGTCGCCGGGCCCATTCTCCTCTCCTCGTCGCGGAATAACTGGAGGAAACTCATGGAAAGGCACCGGGAGTTTATCATCTGTTGCACCGTCTCGACACTCGTGATGGGAACGATCTTCTTCCTGCCCTCGGGTTCGAAGATCCTCCCGCTGATCTTCATCCCATTTTTTCTGACCATCTGGGCGGCCCTGCGGCTGGGCGTGATGGGAACATCGCTTGGCGTTCTTGCGCTGGCAGCCATCGCCGCGGCGGGTTCGGCGGCGGGGCGCGGCCCGTTCCTTTATACCGACTCCACCGAGAGCGTTCTTCTGCTTTGGGCCTATCTCCTTACCGCCACGATATTCAATTTGATGATTACCGGCATTGAAATTGGCCGGAGCAATGCCCGCCTGGAACTCGTGGAGTCCAAGCTCCGCCTGCAAAACACCAACGAAGAACTGGCCGCCTCCGTCTCGCGTGCGGAGGCGCTCGCCCTCGAAGCCGCCGCCGCCAATCAGGCAAAAGGCGCGTTCCTCTCCAACATGAGCCATGAAATCCGCACGCCGCTCAACGGCGTGATCGGCATGACGGATCTCCTGCTCCAATCGCCGCTCAGCGACGACCAACGCCAATATGCCAAGGTAGCATCTACCTGCGGCGAAAGCCTGCTGCGCCTGATCGAGGACATCCTCGATTTTTCCAAGATGGAGGCAGGCAAATTTCGCCTTTCCCACTGCGATTTCGACCTTCAGGAAGTGCTCGACCGGACCTTCGATATGCTGGCCCCCGCCTTGAAGAATGCCATCGATCTCTCCTGCGAGATCAAACCCGGCACGCCGACAAAGCTCAACGGGGACCCAGGGCGACTCGGTCAGGTTTTGCTCAACCTCGTCCACAACGCCATCAAATTCACCGAACGGGGAACCGTCAAGGTCACCGTCGGGCTTGACGCCGAGATGGACGAACGCGTCACCTTGAAATTTGAGATCCGGGACTCCGGCCCCGGCATCTCCGGGGAATGGCTCTCGCAACTTTTCCAGCCGTTTGTGCAGGTGGACACCTCCACCACGCGCAAGTTCGGCGGCACCGGCCTCGGGCTCGCAATCTGCAAGCAGCTTACCGAACTCATGGGCGGCACCATTGGTGCAAACAGCTCAGAGGGAAACGGGGCGCTATTCTGGTTCACCGCCGTGTTTGAGAAACGGCCCGAAGTTGCGGCCGTAGCCGCCGCTTCCGAGGTTTAGAATTGTCCCCTGCCCCTTGGCGTCAAGCCCGCCCGCTCCGTTCAATGAACTCGCGAATGCGCGCCATTTTTTCAACCACCTCGGGGTTCTTTCGCCACTGCGCCACGGTCCGGTTCAGACGCTCGCTCCAGTTGGAATCATTCACCGCGCCGGGGACGTTGAAGCGTTTGCTGCTCCCAAAGAGATCGGTGATCATCGCCACCGCAATCCAGGCATTGCTCTGGAAGAGCGCGGCCAGCAGGGCCTCGTGGATCTCCGGGGTAAACGGCTGCGGACCGTAAACGCCGATCCCCGCGAACGCGCCGAGTTGCTCCAGTTCCCAACGCTGATGGCCGTCTCCCGCCTCGGCGGCATCGCACATCTGCTTCCAAAGCGCGGCCAGCGGCAAATGATCGTGGGTAGCATACGTCGCGATGGAGAGACGCTGGTAGTCCCTGCCCGGCACGAGATGCCAATTGGGCTGCCGCTCCCACTGCGGAATTTTGAACCCGGCGATCCCTAGTGAAGCCAGGCTGGGCCGGACATAGTCGGGCACGACGCCGAGATCTTCGCCGATCAGGCGATGTTCCCCCACCTCCTCCAGAAGCGCCCGCAGGTAGGTCTCCCCTTCCCGGCGGTTCGCCTCGCGGTTCTCCCACGATGAATCGTCGCGCGGGATGAAGTGCGGCAACTCGCCTCCAGTGCGCTCCCGCGCCTCGCGCTCGTTGAGCGGCAGAAATTCCGCGTTGCGCTCGGGCCGCCATGGGAACCCGTACATTCGATAAAAACCAAGCACATGGTCGATTCGGAAGAGATGGAAAATCTCCCGCACCTGTCGCACCCGCTCCTTCCACCAGGCGAAGCCGTTTTCGCGCAGGATCTCCCAGCGATACATCGGCACCCCCCAGTTCTGTCCCCACTTTTCGGTGAACGGGTCGCTCTTGAAAACTTTCTCGGGGGGCGCTCCGCCCGACCAGTGGAAATCGAAGATCTCCGGGGTCGAAAAGATGTCCGCTCCATAGTAACTCACGCCGATCGGCACGTCGCCCATCAGTGCGACTCCCTTGCGGTCGCAGTAAGCCTTAAGCCGCTGCCACTGCCCGAAGGCGATCCACTGCACGTAGCGGAAGAACTGCATCTTCTCTTCAAAACTCCGGCGGAACTCCGGGGATTGGGTCGCCAGCCATCCCCGTGCACTCCGGAGCGTCCGCTGTTCCGGCGGCCACCGGTCCCATTGCTCGCTCCCGCCATTGTGATCCATCAAGGCGCGAAAAAGAGTGTACCCCTCCAGCCAGCCCGCCTGTTCGCGGCACCATTCATGAAACTCGCGGGCCCGCGCGTCGTTTCGTTGCAACGCTATTTCCGAGAAAACCGCAAAAGCTCTCCGGAGCAACTCGCGCTTGAGCGGCTTGACCCCGCGGTAGCAAACCGGTCCGCTCTGGAGCATCGGAAGATCGGCCCCCGCCAGAACCGCCTCGTAGTCGCCCGGCAGAAGATCGGGGATCTCTCCCGGCAGCGTGGCGATGGTCGTCGGTTCGATGGCAACGGAGGAAATCGCGTTGTAAGGCGAGTGATCGTTGCCGGTTTCATTGACCGGCAGGAGCTGCACAAGGCGGAACCCGATTTCGTGCGCCCAATCGACAAACTCCCGCAATGTCCGAGTATCACCAATGCCCAAATCATGCTCGGAACGAAGGGCAAACAACGGCGCAAGAACGCCGGCTATGGGATGATCGGGCGACAGATTCATGAGGGATGAATAATAAAACCGGCGGCAGCATCCGTGCAGATGAACCGCGGCGCAAGTCTATCCGTTCCTTCCAAAGGTTTCATGAACCCGAAAACCGATGTTGGAGCGGATGAGATTGTGCAAGAGCCTGTAGCAGAAACGGTTGAGGATAAATGAGCCGTATCCGCAGCGATACGGCGAATTTCGACGAAACCGTTTCTGCCCAGGAAATTGCACAAGATCGCCGCGATTAACTTCGATTTTCAGGTTGAACCGGAAACAACCGGCTGACGCCCTGCCCGCGAATTCAAACCTAGCGCGCCCCGCAAACCAGGGGCGTCCCATAACAACAAGGAGTTCCATTCATGAAACGCATCAAGTCGATCACTGCTCTTGCCTCCGCCGTGACGGCGCTGGCCCTGATAGGAAACGCCCACGCCGAATCAGGCGCCCCAGCCGGCGCGGCCACCACCAAAAACCAGCCGCACACCACGAAACCCCAACCGGTGGGAGAAAAAGCCGCAGTGCCAGGAACCGATCAGGCCTTCCTCCAAAAGGCGGCAGAATCGAATCTGTACGAAATCGAGCTCGGCAAAATCGCCGAGAAGACTTCGACCAACCCGGAGATTCGCAAGATCGCTCAGGACATCGTCCGCAATCACACCGCGGCCAACCAGCAGCTTGAAAAACTGGCGGCCAGCAAGGGGATCACGCTGCCGAGCAGCCCCACCAAGGCGCAGCAACAGAAAGTGGCCGCGCTGGAGTCAAAATCCGGGGAGCAGTTTGACAAGGCGTTCATGCAGGACCAGGTCCAGAACACCCAACAGACCATCTCCACCTTCGAGAGAGAACGCAGCCGCACCTCCGATCCTGAAATCAAGGGATGGGCGGAAAGCATGCTGCCGCGGTTGAAGAACCATCTATCAGCCCTCCAGAGCGCCCGTCCGGAGGCCGTCGGCGAGAAAAATCAAAAACAACCCCAGAAGAGCAAACCCTCGATGCAGCAGCCGCAAAAGAAAGGCGCCAGCACAGGGGGAGACTAGACTAGAGCGCCTTCGGCCCGACAGGCCCTTTCATCATAATGCGGCCCCGCGAAAGCGGGGCCGCATATTCCCTTTTTCCCATGACGAAGAGAGCCGAGACACTGGAGGTCGAGGGCCGCAGGATTGCCCTCTCCAATCTCGACAAAGTGCTCTACCCGGCGATCGGCTTTACCAAAGCGGATGTCATCGATTATTACATCCGCATTTCTCCATTCCTGCTGCCGCACCTCCGGAACCGCGCGCTCACCCTGAAGCGTTACCCCGACGGTGTTGCAGAAGAATTCTTTTACGAAAAAAACTGCCCCTCCCACCGCCCTCCCTGGGTGAAAACCGTCCCCATCCGAAGCGGGTCCAGCGGCAAAACGGTCGCCTATTGTCTCGTGGACGCGCTTCCATCCCTTGTCTGGGCGGCCAATCTCGCAAGCCTGGAGCTTCATCCCTCGCTGGCTTGCGCCGAAACGCCGAAACACCCCACCGCGATGGTCTTCGATCTCGACCCCGGACCTCCCGCCAACATCGTGCTTTGTTGCGAAGTTGCTTTGCGGCTTAGGGCGCTGCTGGAAAAGGCGAATTTGAAAGCATATCCCAAAACCTCCGGCTCCAAGGGGCTGCAAGTTTATGTCCCGCTGGCGCCCGGTGTTTCCTTTCACCAAAGCAAAGCCCACGCCAAGGACCTCGCAACCCACCTCGCCCGGGAGCACCCCGGCAAAATCCTCGCACAAATGCAGCGGAGCCTGCGGAAGGGCAAAATCTTCATCGACTGGAGCCAGAACGACGCCCACAAAACCACCGTTTGCGTCTATTCCCTGCGGGCACGGGAGAAACCGACGGTCTCCACTCCAGTCACCTGGGAAGAGGTGCAACGCTGCTTGAAAAAAAAGGATCCCGATCTGCTCGACTTCACCTGCCAGCAAACTTTGGCGCGCGTCGAAGAGTTCGGCGATCTATTTGAATCAGTCCTCCAGCAAGACCAAAAAATGCCCTCGCACGAGCCTAACTACAGAAAGTAGTGACGTGGAGCGCCTTATGGCATTATCTTTGCTCTCTTTGAGGGGCCAGACTTGCCGATGCCGATTTAAATCGCCTAGCTCTAAAATTCCCTTTCCAAATTCTTTTCCCGAGACAAAATCGCGGTTTCAGATTCCATCCCCCATGGTCAAGGTTTCATTCCCACTCAGCCTCGTTCTTACCTGCGCGCTCTTCGCCTCCCCGCTCTCCTCATCCCGCGGCGACAGCATCACCCTCAAAAGTGGCGAGGAATTCGAAGGCTTCATCCAAAACGAGACGGAAACCCATTGGGTCATGACCGTGCAGGTCTCGGACGGAATCACCGATGAGATGACTTTTGAAAAGAGCGAGGTCAAAGGAGTTGTTAAGACACCCCGCGACAATCTCGCTTATGAGAGTCTCCAGCGATTCAGGCCGGGCCCCAACTCTCTGTCGCTGGCGGCTTATGACTCGGCAATCGCGGCTTTCCAGGGGTTCCTGAAAAAATTCCCGGATAGCGGGCATCATCAGAACGCCAAAAACCAGATCGAGACCCTGAAAGAGGAAAAAGCTCGCGTCGCCAAGAAGGAACTTAAATGGAACAACCGCTGGTACACGGCTGCCGAAGCCCAGGCCAACAGTTACCAGATCAACGCCCAACAGTTGCTGGCCCAGGCGCGGGAGTTGGCCACGCGGGGTGATTATGTCGGTGCGCTCAATGTTTGCGACCGGCTGGAACGCGCCTTCCCGGGCTCGACAGCCTTCCCGGAAAGCGTCAAGTTTGCGCTCTCCGTTATTCCGCGACTCAATGGCGAGATCGACCGGATGATCCCGATCATTAAGACCCGGGAACAGCAGTTCAGCGAAGGGATCGTTCTCGCGGTGGAGCCGGAAAAGAGCCGCATGATTGCCGCGCACGACGACGCCATCGCCAAAGCCGAGGCAGCTGTCACCCAATCCACCGCCAAGTGGAAGCCGTTCCTTCCGATCTCCGCGAAGAGCACTACGGATCTCAAGCAAACCATCGGTACGGAGCTGACGCGGCTAAAGGGGCTCGATCTCGCTCCCATGGAGAAGAGCATCGCCATGGCCGAGGAGGCCGCCAAGGAGATCGCCGCGCGAAACGCCGAACCCGCCGAAGCAAAACTCAAGGAAGCCCAGTCCCTCTGGACGGCCAATGAAATGCTGGTAAGGCTCAATCCCGCGCTGGCGACCCTCAAAGCGGAACTCGCCGCTCCCGCTCCGACGCCCGAACCGGTGAAGGAAGCAGTCCCGGCGGCTCCCGCAGCTCCGGCGGCCCAAGCCGCCACGGCTCCGGCCAAGTAGCGAAAAGATACGGCAGCACGGTCGCCGATCCTCCGAACAGCCGCTCAGCCAAGGTCCTTTTCCGGGCTTGGAAAAGTTTCCAGACCCGCTATGAGTAGCCTGATGACCCGTTCCGCCAGCGTCGAACGCAACACCGCCGAAACCCGCATATCCATCCAGCTCACCGTGGACGGATGCGGCAAGAGCCGCATCGCGACGAAGATCCCTTTCTTCGACCACATGCTCACGCTCTTCGCCCGGCATGGCCTTTTCGACCTCGACGTCGTGGCGGATGGCGATATCGAAGTCGATTTTCATCACACCGTGGAGGATGTCGGCATCGCCCTCGGCAACGCGTTTGCCAAGGCCCTTGGCGACAAGAGCGGCATCCGCCGTTATGGCTCCGCCTACGTCCCGATGGACGAAACGCTCACCCGCGCCGTCGTTGACTTCAGCGGACGCCCCTTCCTGGAATATCGCGCCCCTCGCGGCGTTGAAGCCATCGGGCTCTTCCCCTTCCAACTGGTGGAGGAGTTTCTGCGCGGCTTCTCCGTTCACAGCGCCTCCAACGTCCATATTGAGATCCTTTACGGCCGCGACGCCCATCACATGGCGGAGTCAGTCTTCAAAGCGCTCGCCCGCGCCGCCGATCAAGCCGCGCAGCAGGACCCTCGCGTTCAAGGCATCCCAAGCACGAAGGGGGTCCTCTAGCCAATGATCGCGTTGATCGACTACGGCAGCGGCAACATCCGCAGCGTCCAAAAGGCCTTCGAACACGAGGGCGCCGATGTCCAACTTGTCAGCACCGCCGACGCAATTGACAAAGCTAGTGCCGTGGTGCTCCCCGGTGTCGGCGCGTTCTCGGATTGCGTCCAGGGCATCCGCTCCCGTGGCCTCTGGGAGCCGCTGGCAGAATGGCTGGAAAGCGGGAAACCGTTCCTCGGCATCTGCGTCGGCTATCAACTCCTCTTTGAAGAGAGCGAGGAAGCCACCGACGGCGCGCGCGGCTTCGGCTTTTTCAAGGGCAAAGTCACCCGGTTCTCCACCCCCGGCTTGAAAGTGCCGCAGATCGGCTGGAACGCCCTCGCCCTCACCCAACCCGACCATTTCCTTTGGAAGGGACTGCCGGAGAACCCGCACGTCTTTTTTGTCCACTCGTACTATCCGGTCCCGAGCGAGCCCGGGAAGACCACCTCCACCTCGGACTACGGCGAAGTCTTTGCCGCCAGCGCCGCGAGTGGCAAGGTGGCCGGGGTGCAATTTCACCCGGAGAAAAGCCAGAGCGTTGGGCTCGGGATCTTGCGTAATTTCGTCGAATCCGTCCCTGTACCTAAATCAGTCGGCCTCAAACTCGATCAGTCGGCCTCAAACTCGAGGAATAATCTCACCCGCCCGGCGCATTCAGCTCGGGCCTAATTTCCATTTATGATTCTCCTTCCCGCCATTGACCTTATGGACGGCCAGGTCGTCCGCCTTCGCCAAGGCAAAGCCGACCAGAAAACCGTTTACTCCAACGACCCCGCCGCTTTCGCCAAGAAGTGGGCCGATGAAGGGGGCGACTACCTTCACATCGTCGATCTCGACGCCGCCTTCACCGGCGTGAACAAGAACCTCGACGCCGTGCGCGCCATTACCCAGACCGCCGGGATCCCGTGCGAACTCGGCGGCGGCATGCGGAGCGAGGAAGCCATCGCCTGCGCCTTCGACGCCGGAGTCTCCCGCATCGTCATCGGCACCCGCGCGGCGGAATCGGTCGATTTCGTCGCCAAAATGGCCGCTAAATTTGGAGGAGAGCGAATCGCCGTCGGCATCGACGCCCGTGACGGCATCGTCTCCGTCAAAGGGTGGACTGAGTCCGCAGGCGTCCGCGCCATCGATCTCGCCTTGCAGGTGGAAGCGGCAGGAGCAGGCACGTTGATCTACACCGACATCGCCACCGACGGAATGCTCGAAGGCCCGAACTTCGCGGAGATGGAAAACCTTCTTGGGCAGCTCAAATGTCAGCTCATCGCCAGCGGCGGCGTCTCCAGTGCGGCGGACGTCATCCGGCTCAACAAAATGCAGGGCCTCTACGGCGTGATCATCGGCAAGGCGCTCTACGACGATAAGATTGACCTGCCGAAGTTGGTGAAGGAGTTGAAGAAAGCCTGACCATGCCCACAGGTGGCTGAAGGATATGTGCCACTTCATTGCGCTGACCCTTCCTTCCCAGGATTTACTTTCTGCGGCGAAACAAGCGGCCAACCGATTTCATCGTCGGTTGCAGCCGCTGAATAACCCCTATCTTCAAAGCAGCCTTCGCCCGGGAGAGATTACCGTCCATCCTTCCGGTGGAAACTGCGATTGCGGTACAGCTCTGGGGTTACTCGCGAGGCGAGCTGGCAAGGAGGTCACCGACTCAACAGCCCAGCTCCGCAAGAAGGGCTGGAGCGACGCAAAGATTCAGCGCTGGAGCCGCCAAAGACAATCCGTCTCGAAACGCCAGTCCCGAACGGACGAAGAAGCGGCGTTCGAAGGATGTAGATTGTGGTCCGAGCTGATCGAGCATCTCATCAAGGAAACCGGCTCCCCCTCCGTTGGGCTCTTATTGCATTGGTATTCCGGGCAACTGGAGAGTGAAAAAATCCAGATCTCTACCCGACGTTCCTTGGCGCTGGACGACAAGCTGACCGACGCCCTCTCCCAAATCGAAGAGGACGTCATTTATGATATCCAACGCTCGCTTTGACGATTCACAGACCTTAACTTCCCTGATTCACCTATGCGCGTTCTCTTTCTCGATTGCTTTTCCGGCATCAGCGGCGACATGACCGTCGGCGCTCTTTGCGACCTGGGCGTTAAACCCTCCACTCTTGAGTGGGAGTTGGCCAAGCTGGAGATTGGCGACTTCCACATGCACTTTGAGCGGAAGCAGAGGCAGGCCATTGAAGGGGTGAAGTTCAGCATCCATGAAGGGGCCACCCATACCCACGATCAGGACGAGCATGAGGAACACCACTGTTGTCATGGGCACGGGGAAGAAGGGCATTCTCACCCACACAGCCATTCGCACACGCACTCCCACGAACACGGCGAGACCTGCTGCCATGGCCATAGCCACGACGAGCATCCTCACGAACACGCGGAGGGGGGACATTCCCATGAGCATTGCAACCATGGCGATCACGCCCACGATCACGGCGATCACAGCCACTGCTGCCATGGCCATTCGCATGGCGAGCATGAGCACGGGCATCACCATAGCCATGAGCACACGCATGGGCATTCCCATACCCATGCCCATGGCCATACACATGATCATGATCACGATCATGGCCGCAGCTACGCGGAAATCCGCGCATTGATCGAGCAGAGCGATCTTTCTCCTTTTGTCAAAAAACACTCGCTCTCCATTTTCCATCGCGTCGCCGTCGCCGAAGGCAAGATTCACGGCAAGCCGCCCGAGGAGGTCGGGTTCCATGAAGTGGGCGCGCTCGATTCCATCGCCGATATTATCTGCGCGTGCGTCGGCATCGAAACACTAGGCATCGAAAAAGTGCTCGTCTCTTCGCTGCACGACGGACGAGGCTGGGTCGACTGCGCCCATGGCCGATTCCCGATCCCCGCCGCCGCGACGCTGGAGATTCTGCAGAGAATCCCCGTCTCGCAGATCGACGAACCGTTCGAATTCATTACCCCAACGGGAGCCGCCATTGTGGCGGAGTTTGGCGAGTCGTTCGGGACGATGCCGCGATTGAAGGTCGAAAAGATCGGCTACGGCATCGGCTCGCGCGTCATCCCCTCCCGCCCCAACGTGTTGCGGGCCGTGATCGGCGAAATGGAGGCTCCCAACGACGCATCCGCCTACCAAACCGACACGATCGCGCGGATCGAGACCAACCTCGACGATCTCTCGCCGGAAATCACCGGCGCGACCGTGGATAAACTCTTCGCGGCGGGTGCGCTTGACGTATTCCTGACGCCGATCCAGATGAAAAAGAATCGTCCCGGCGTGCAGTTGACCGTGCTGTGCGAGGAAGCGGGTCTCTCAAAAATCGCCGACCTCCTTTTCACCGAAACCACCTCGTTCGGCCTTCGGCTTGATCGAGTGGAACGCTGGAAGCTGGATCGCAAGTTCCAAACCGTAGCCACCCCCTTTGGCGAAATCATCGTAAAGCTGGGTCTGCGGGGCAACGAAGTGATTCAAGCCGCGCCGGAGTTCGAATCATGCCGGGCCGCCTCCGAGCTTACCGGCAAACCGCTCCGCGTGATCTACGAGGCCGCAATGCACGCATGGGCTCATCGCTGCCACGCGTAAACTGACGGCTTAGATACTGCCCGAGCTTGAATAGCCGCGCAACGGCCCGCGCCGCCGCAAAGCAATGGCTACAGAATTCATTAAACCGCTCTACCCCGCCACTTCCATCATGTGCTTGAAGCGAAGGAGGTCCAACTCGATCTGCCGCGTCGGCTCCTCTTGGAACAGCCGCGCCAAAGCCGCGCCGGGGCGGCCTCCCGGCGGGCTGTAGTGAAGCATGACCTCGATTTCCGTCACGCCATTAAGATCGCGAAAGAAAATCTTTCCGGCGTTGTCGACATCGGCATTGTCCAGTGAACGCCAGGCGATGAGCGCGTTGGGTTTTTCCTCGACGATCTCCGCATCCCACGTGACATGCAGGCCCGCTGGGGCTTTGGCCACCCAGCGCGAACGGAGGGGGCTCAGGACGGTGACCCGCTCCAGATGCGACATGAAATGCGGCAGGTTTTCGAAATTGCGCCAGGCCCGGTAGACATCGGCGACAGGCCGATTGATCAGGAACGTGCGATGCACATGAATGCCGTAAGCCTCATCCGTCAGCGGCGGCCCGACGCGGGTATGCCCCAGCAGTTGATACAACTTGGAATTGCCGGTAAACCCGCGCAGATACAGCGCGTAGCCGAAGATCGCCAGGAACCAGCCGCGCGTTCCGCGCTCGCGCAAGCTCCCGAGAATGAGGGCCGTTCCCGCGATCCCCGAAAGCAACCGCTCGGTATCGCCCAGGTTGCGGTACGGCTTCAGCATGTATAGCCAACGACTCATCGTGTGGAAATGTTAGGCTGTTTTTCAGCAGGTTGATCGAGACACTCCAGATTGGAAATGGCGGGGCCGTTGAGGACCTCGCCCGTGGCGCTGAAGCGCGAGCCGTGGCAGGGGCAGTCCCACGTCTTCTCCAGCGTATTCCAATGCACCAGGCACTTCAAGTGAGGGCAGACCGCCGAGAAATGATGGCATATGCCGCCCGTATCGCGATAGACCGCCACTTTTCGAAACCCCTCCCGCACGACCGCGCCGCTATTGACAGGGATATCGGCTTCGTCGGCGACATCTCCCGCCGTCACATAGTCACTGTAGCGGGCGGCGACATTGAGATTCTGTTTGGCCAGCTCGCCCATCGATCCCCGCAGTTTTCGCGCGGGATCATAGATTGGCTCCCAGCGATTGGCGCGCCCCATGATCATGTCCGTGAGGAGCATTCCCGCGATGGTGCCATGCGTCATCCCCATCCCGCAATCGCCCGTCGCGATATAGACATTACGCTTGTCCATCGGGTTGCGGCCGATGAAGGCGATCCCGTCCACCGTTTCGATGGTCTGCCCGGACCAGCGGTACGGCACGCCAAGGATCATGGGGAATCGCTCCCGAGCCCAGCGTTCCAGCCGGGCAAACCGGATTGCGGCGTCGTCGGCCTGCCCGGTCTTGTGATCCTCCCCTCCGACGAGCAGCAGATCGCCAGTCGGCCCTTCCTGGATTCGCACATAGTGATAAGGGTCGAGCGTGTCCCAGAACAGCGCGTGCTTGACTGACCCCCTGGGCACCTCCGCGCCGATGACATAGGTTCGATAAGGGGTCTGCTTGGCATGGATCGCCACGACGTCGTTTATGGGAGTGTTCGTGGCCACCACAAAATGACCGGCACGGACGGTTTTACCATCCGCCGTCCTGACGCACCCCTCATCGCCGCCTGTCACGCTTTTGACATGGGTATGCCCATAGAGCTTGCCGCCGTTGCGCAGAAACGCCGCGCGCAGCCCCGCCAGGTATTTCAGCGGATGGATCTGCGCCTGTTGCGGAAACAGGAGACACGGGCCGGTGTCGAAATCCGGGATCGGCGCTTCATCGAGCTTGTCGACCGTGCCGAGACCCGCCTCATGGGCGGCGATCAGTTCGCGGTCGAGAATCTCTTTATCCTCCTCCCGAAGCGGTGAAGGCGGAGGGGCAAACAGATAACCGTTCACCCGCTCAAAATCGCACGAGATATTTTCCGTCCTGACCGCCTCCTCGATCCGCGCAATGGCCGCTGTATGGCTCTCCGCGATCAGGCGAGCCCCTTCGGAACCGTGAATACGGGCCATTTCGAAGTAGCGGGCATCGATGGCGTTGGAGAGGTGCGCCGTCGTGTGCGCGGTTTCGCCGCCGCCCGGCAGACCCGCATCGAGAATCACGACCGATTGTCCCTGCCGTGCGAGCAGATAACCGGTGCTCAGCCCGGCAATCCCCGCGCCCACAATGCAGACATCGGCCTCCATTCCGCGCGTCAGCGGCATCGCATCGGCCCTGGACCAATCTGATTCCCATACCGATGGATTTAAAGAAGGTTTCATACGTGTTCCCGGCTCTCCAAATAGATCGTGATCCTGCTGCCGGGTGGCCCCTTCTTTCCCACTGACCCGGCAAAAAAATCCCAGCGGGGTTTGCTGGAGCCACGGCTCAGGCCCGTGATCCCCTGCCCCGCGTTCGAAGCTGTTTGACATGGCGGCGAAAATCTTAATCACCGGCGGCGCGGGATTTATCGGATCGCATCTTGCCGACGAACTTCTGGAGCACGGCTATTCGGTTCGTGCCTTCGATAATCTTTGTCCGCAGGTGCATGGTTCCCGTGCTGCCCGGCCCGACCACCTGAACCGGGAGGTTGAACTCCTCTGCGGGGATATGCGCGACCCCGATGCCGTGCGTCGCGCGCTTTCCGGGGTGCGGGCCGTCATCCATCTCGCGGCAACTGCGGGCGTTGGGCAGAGCATGTACGAGATCGCGCACTTCACCAGCGTCAATGCGACCGGAACCGCCGTGCTGCTCGAAGAGCTGGCGCGGCGGCCCGTGGAGAAACTGGTCGTCGCCTCCAGCATGGCTCTCTATGGCGAGGGGCTATACCGAACTGCCGGGGGAATCCTTGCCGAAGGAAAGCCTCGCTCTCTCTCCCAGCTCCGGAAGCGCGACTGGGAAGTGCGCGACGGCCTGGGCGACGCGCTCGCGCCGGTGCCGACGCCGGAAAGCAAGACCCCCTGCCCTCCCAGCGTTTATGCCATCTCCAAGTACCATATGGAGCAGCTCTGCATTTCCGTCGGCGAGGCTTACGGAATCCCGACGGTCGCCCTTCGGCTCTTCAATGTCTACGGCCCGCGCCAGGCGCTTTCCAACCCATACACCGGCGTGCTGGCGATCTTTGCGGCGCGTTACCTTAACGGCAAGCCTCCCCAGCTTCTCGAGGATGGCGAGCAGCGGCGCGATTTCGTGAGCGTGCGCGATGTGGTGCGCGCGTTGCGGCTTGCCCTGGAAGCGCGCAACGCGGAGGGGCAGGCGCTCAACATCGGGAGCGGCCGCAGCCACACGATCAGGGAAGCCGCCGAAAGCCTTGGCGATGTATTGGGGACTTCGAATCTGGAGCCTGAAACCACGGGAGAATATCGGATCGGCGATATTCGCAACTGTTTTGCCGACATTTCCCTGGCCCGGATCGTTCTGGGGTATGAACCGACCGTCCGCTTCGAAGACGGTCTGATGGAGCTCGCCGAATGGCTGGAGGGACGAACGCCCGTGGACCGGTCGCGCGAAGCCTCCACCGAACTGGCTTTGCGAGGTTTAAGGGTATGACTTTGCCATCCAAAAAAAAGACACGCCGAATGAATCGATCCAATTCGATTGGAGGAGGTAGCGTATGAGCCGATCCCCTACTGCATCGCCTCTGAATGGTGAGGCACGCATCCGCCCCGGGCGGCCAGCCGCCAGAATGGCTGCCGCTCTATGGACCATGTCAACCCATGAGGCCGCGCCGGAATGCTTCGACATTCGCGAGTTCCCGGTCCCCCGGCCTGGGCCCGGGCAGGTCCGCGTGAAGCTGGAGGGGTGCGGCGTTTCCGCCCCGGACTTCGCCTCGTGGGAGAAATGCCGGGAGCATCCGCTCGCAATCGTGACACCCGGCAACCCGGGAGCGCCCGGCAGCGAAGCCTGGGGGCGCATCGATGCCCTGGGTGCAGGGGTGGAAGGTTTCGAACCGGGGGAAAGGGTCGCTATTCTTTCCAGCCATGGCTACGCCCAATACGATGTCGCGGACGTGCAGAGCGTCGTCCGCCTGCCCGAAGGCCTGGATGGCAAGCCATTCCCCGCGCGCCCGCTGGGAGGTGCGGTCAATCTCTTTCGCCGGAGCGGCATCAACAAAGGAGACACCGTGGCGGTGGTGGGGATCGGGTTTCTTGGTGCGATGATCACCCAGCTTGCCGTTCTCGCCGAGGCCAGGGTGATCGCCATCGGACGCAGACCGTGCTCCCTTGAGGTAGCGAAGCGCTTCGGCGCCGCGCACACGCTCACGTTTGATCCCCTGGAAACGCCGCGCGCCATGCGCGATCTCACCGATGGCGCGCTCTGCGACATCGTCATCGAAGCGGTCGGGAAACCTCCCGCGCTCGACCTCGCTGCGGAGCTGACCCGCGAACGCGGCAGGCTGATGGTTGCGGGCGAGCATCACACTCCGCGCGCCGTCAATCTCCCTCTTTGGAACCGGCGCGGGCTCGATGTCATCAACGCGCACGAACCCTCACGCGCGCTCTGTCTGGAAGGGATGCGGGAAGCAGTGGCCGCGGTGGATACGGGCCTGATGACCCCCGGCCCGCTCTACACCCACTGCTTCCCGTTGGGGCGCCTCGGCGACGCCCTGCGTCTCGCCCGCGAGCGCCCGGAAGGATGCATGAAAGTTCTCATCGAGATCGACTAACCAAACTCCCCCCAAACGATGGCCCATTTCTCCAACCTCTCCCATATCGCCCCGCAACCCTCCCGTGTCCTGATGACCACCGACGCCGTCAGTGGCATCTGGAATTACTCGCTGGAACTGGCCCGCGCTTTGCGCCCGCGCGGGATCGAGATCTGCCTGGCCTGCCTCGGCCCCTCGCCCACACCGCGCCAGCGTACGGAGGCCGCCGCCGTCGGCAATATCGAGTTTCACGAACACCCGTTCGCGCTGGAATGGATGCCGGAGCCGTGGGCCGACCTTGCGCGCGCCGGGGAATGGTTGCTCGGGTTGGAGGAAGCCTTCGAGCCGAACGTGATTCATCTCAATCACTATTGTCACGCCTCGCTCCCCTGGAGCGCGCCGGTGCTTCTTGCCGCCCATGGAGATCGCGTCTCATGGTGGAGCGCCGTTCATGGCGGAGACGCGCCCGCCGAGTGGAGCCGCTATCGGATGGAGGTCGCCGCGGGAATTCGTAGCGCGGACCTCGTCGTGGCCTCAACGAGAGCCAATCTCGATGCTCTTTGCGTTCTGGGTGCGCTGCCCTCCGCCGACGAAAGAAACAAAGCCTCGCACGCCCTTCCCTGCGTCATTCCTCACGCCCGCAGCAACGCGCTCTTTCCCGCCAGAGCCAAGCGCGATTTCATCCTCGCGGCAGGCCGCGCCTGGGATGCGGCAAAAAACATGGCGACACTGGAGGCCGCCGCCGCAGGTCTGCCATGGCCCGTTTTCATGGCGGGATCGACGGAGGACCCTCTTGGCAACGCGGTGGAATTCAAGCACATCGACTGCCTTGGGCCGCTCGTATCCGCGGACCTGGCAAACTGGATGGGGCTTGCCTCGATTTTCGTCCTCCCCTCCCGCTATGAACCCTCCGGACTGGCCGCGATCGAAGCCGCGCTGGCAGGATGCGCGTTGGTGTTGAGCGACATTCCCAGCCTGCGCGAGACCTGGTGCGACACGGCGCTCTTTTTCTCCCCCGACGACCCAAAATCGCTCGCCGCCGCGTTGCGCCGCCTGATCAAAGATACTTCCTTCCGGAACCAGCTCGGAGCCCAGGCGCGGCGCAGAGCCCTTGAGCGCACGCCCGAGATGATGGCCGGCAGCTATCTTGAATGCTATCGCGAGCTGATTTCCCGCACTCCCCATAGCCTTGAGCTGGAGAGCCGCCCGACGACGCACTGACCAGTGCGCGCAATTCACAAGACTAGTCTTTCCATGAACATCGCTATCTTTGGCACCAGCCTGCTTTCAGCCTATCGCAACGGAGCGGCCACTTACTTCCGGGGTCTTCTCCGAGCCCTCCATACCCGGGGGCATCATGTCACGTTCTACGAACCCGAGAACCCAGAGCGGGCGCAATATCGCGACCTCCAGCCGCCCACATGGGCGCAGTCGGTCGTCTACGCGAACGAGGAAGGAGCCGCCCTGAACGAAATCGAGAACGCTCGCGACGCCGATCTGATCATCAAGACCAACAACGTCGGCCCGCTCGACCCGTTGCTTGACGAGGCTGTTCTTGACCTCCGCCGCCCCGGTACGCAAGTGGCGTTCTGGGACACGAATGCTCCCATAACGCTCGGCAAGATCCATGCGGACCCTTGCCATCCCTCGCACCGTCTCCTCTCGCAGTTTGATCTCGTCTTCACCAGCGGATGCGGCAGATCGTTGCTCCAGGCTTATCAATCCCTGGGGGTTCGCTGTTGTGCTTCCATTCTCCCGGCGCTCGACCCCTCGGTGCATTACCCGGTACCCAGGGACGAACGTTTCGCGTGCGATCTGGCCTTCATGGGAAACCGCACCGCGGAACGCGAAAAGCGCGCTCAGGACTTCTTTTTTCAAACCGTCGAGCAACTCCCCGACCGTCATTTTCTTCTTGCCGGAAGCGGCTGGGAGGAATGCTCCATGCCATCGAATGTCCGCTCCCTCGGCCATCTCGGCACCGGGCATCACAACGCGTTCAATAGTTCAGCCTATACCGTTTTGAATGTCGTCCATTCCGGCGCGGCCAAATTCGGTCACTGCCCGAGCCCCCGTCTTTTCGAAGCCGCAGGCGCCGCCGCCTGCATCATTAGCGATGAATGGGAGGGCATCGAAGACTATTTCGAACCCGACTACGAAATCCTGCTGGCTCGCACGGGCGAGGAGGTTGCAGGGCAACTCGAAATACTGAATTCCAGACGGGCTCACCAAATCGGCAATGCCGCTTTCCGGCGCATCCTCGCTCACCACACCTACACTCGCCGCGCCGCGGATCTGGAGGCCGCCATCGAATCGGGCGCGCCCGTGTCGCCGGTGGAAAGGTAAACGAACTTCGAAATCAGTTCTCGGGGCGTGGCGAGATGGCTAGATATTGGCTCTGGCCGCCGCTCCAGACGCGCAGCAGCACTGGGTCACCCTTCTTCACCGCGCCTCCCACCTCCTGGGCCTGTTCGGCGTCCCCAACCGGCTTCCGGTTGATCTCCACGATCACGTGTCCCTGCCGCAATCCTGCGCGATAGGCAACGGAATCGGGGTCGACCTCAACGATGATCGCGCCCTTCACCGAAGGCGGAATTCCCAGCGCCTCGCGGTATTCGTCCAGGAGATCGCGGAGGCGCACCCCGTCGAGAAAGGAGGAAGCCGGAGCGGGGGTCGGGCCCGGTCTCCCTTCCTCCGGCGCAAGGCGGGTCTCCGTTGGAGGCAGTTCCCCCAGCGTTGCCTCGACCTCCTTCTCTTCCCCGTCTCTCACGAATTTCACCTTCACTTTTGAGCCCGGC
The DNA here is from genome assembly GCA_037190965.1 of Chthoniobacteraceae bacterium. GTDB lineage: Bacteria > Verrucomicrobiota > Verrucomicrobiia > Chthoniobacterales > Chthoniobacteraceae > DATMFV01. Next base: position 17,463 of record JBBCKI010000064.1, on the reverse strand, counting down.
GCAAGGCTGCCGATGGCCAGACGGAGTTCACGCGGCGTATCGACGCCCTTGCCGTTGACGGCCACGATCACATCGCCCGGCGCGAGGCCCGCCTTGGCGGCTGGGCTTCCCGGCGTGACATCGGAGACGAGAGCACCCGAAGCCGACTTGAGCTTCATCACAACGGCGATCTCCCGGGTCACCGGCTGGATCACCGTCCCTAGATAGCCGCGCTCGACACGCCCTTTCGCCCGGATGCTGTTGAGCACCTGCACCGCAAGGTTGGAGGGAACCGCAAACCCGATCCCCTGATTGCCGCCGCTCCGGCTGAAGATGGCGGTGTTGATCCCGATGAGCCGCCCCTCCGCATCGACAAGCGCCCCGCCGGAGTTGCCCGGGTTCACCGACGCGTCGGTCTGAATGAAATTTTCATAATCGATGATCCCCATGCCGCTACGCCCCAACCCACTGATGATCCCCATCGTTACCGTCTGGGTCAGGCCGAACGGATTGCCGACGGCCAACACGATATCGCCCACGCGCACCTTGTCGCTGTCGGCAAAAGGAATGGCGGGAAAATTATTTCCCTCGATCTTCAGCACGGCCAGATCCGTGCCGGGATCGGCCCCGATTTTTTTAGCCTTATACTCTTTGCGGTCTTTGCCGATGGTAACGAACACGCCATCGGCCCCATCGGTCACATGATTGTTGGTGAGGATATACCCATCGCGGCTGACGATCACGCCCGACCCGAGCCCCTGGGTCACGCCTGAGTTCGGCGCTCCGAAAAAATCGCGAAGCATCCGGGGAACCTTGACCGTACGGCTCGTGTGAATGCTGACCACGCTCGGCGCGACCTTCTCGACCACCGGCGCAAAAGAAAGAATCCCGGCTGTCTCGCGGCGTGGCGCTTCCGGAGAGGGAGCGGACTGATCGCCCCCGGGCTTCTGGGAGAACGCGATGCAAACCGCCATCAGCCCCAAAACCACCGGAAATGCGGCAGCCCGCACCCACTGCGAAAATCTCGAATCCCTCGGCGACATATTCCCCTCCTCAAAGGAAGGAACGCGCCTTCAACCGAATTGGCCGTATTTCAGCCTAGGTTCAGGCTCCCACAACGTCGCCCTCCCGCTTCACCTGAAGCCGGAGTTGCCCGCAGGCGGCCTCGATGTCGTGGCCCTTTTCGCGGCGGATGGTGGCGGAGGCTCCTGCCCGGGCGAGGACATCCATGAAGGCATCCTGACGGCGCAGGGAGGGACGTTTCCACGGAAGTCCCTCCACCTTGTTGTACGGAATGCAGTTCACCTTTGCGCCCAGTCGCTTGGTGATGCGGGCGAGCACGGCGGCTTGCTCCAGCGAGTCGTTGATCCCTTCGATGAGGATGAACTCGAAGGTGATCCGCTGCGTTTTCTTCGAGTCGTAGTACTCGCAGGCATCCAGCAGCTCCGCGAGTGGGTACTTCCGGTTCACCGGCATGATCTGCTGGCGGACTTCGTCGGTCGCGCCGTGCAGGGAAATAGCGAGACGGATCTGCAACGGTTGCTCCGCGAGTTTCCGGATCATCGGCGCGAGGCCGCTGGTGGAGACCGTCATGTGCCGCGCCCCGAGGCCGATGCCCCATGAGGCGTTGAGAATCGTGATCGCGCGGATCAGGTTATCGTAATTGGCGAGGGGTTCGCCCATCCCCATGAAGACGATGTTATTGATCCGCTCTCCGCTGAGCTCTTCCACGCGCAGGAATTGATCCACTATCTCCCCGGCGTGCAGGTTGCGGGAGAAGCCGTCGAGACCGCTCGCGCAGAACTTGCACCCGTAGGCGCAGCCAACCTGCGAGGAGATGCAGATGGTGCGGCGGTCGGACCGCTCGCCATAGAGCGCCGGAGAGGCCGGGATGAGCACCGCTTCGATCAGCGAGCCGTCGCCGAGCTTGAAGAGAAACTTTTGCGTCGTGTCGCCCGAGCCGATTTTGCGCACCGGCTCCAGCACGTCGAACCCGAACTCTTCGTCCAGTTTCGCCCGGAGATCGGTGGGGAGATTCGTCATCTCCGCGAAAGATTTTACCCGTTTGGCGTAAAGCCACTCCAGCACCTGCTTTGCGCGGTAGGCAGGCTGGCCCAACTCGCAAAACCGGGCCTCCAGTTCATCGAGCGTCACCGATTTGATCGGTGTTTTGAGCGGTGTGAATTTCATCGGGTTGCTTGAATCTCCCAAAGATCAATCAAGCAGCCCCGGGAGGTCGGTGCAAGCCCGGGGAATCGCCGCGCGGTCAATCCCCGGCCTGAACGCTCAGATTGATCCGGCGACGGCAGCGCCGGCCTGGAGCCCCTCGACTGACAGAGCCCCTGGGCCAAACGCGACTGGAAACGAGTTCGGCGCGCCATTTTCAAGAGTCGCCGCATCCATGTAACAGACGCTGAAGGCCCTGCGCGATTGGGTGCTGCGGTTGATGTCGCTGGCGTGAAGCAGGTAATTGTGAAGAATCACGACCTCGCCCGGCTCCAGTTTGACATGCACAATCCGGTCCTCCGTGCAAATGGCGGCCGCCTGGGCCTTGCTGAGGAAGCCTGACGGATGGGTTGGGTTAATCAGACCGTGCTTGTGACTCCCGGGCACCACCTGCACACAGCCATTCTCCACGGTAGCCGGGTCGAGCGCCGTCCAGACGGTCAGTAACGGATCCCGGTCCAGCGTGGTCCAACGATCCTGATGCCAGGGGAGGAACGTTCCCTTGGAAGCGGGTTTATTCATGAACATCGCGCGAAAAATTGCGACCGCTGCAGATTCGCCGTAGATCCGCTTGCAGATCGCCTCGAAGATCGGATCCTGAAGATACTCAAGAAAGATCGGATCGTATTCCAGATCCTGAATCTTCCGATAATCGAGAGTGGCTCCCTTGAAGCCTTTTGATTGTTCCCCGGCGTCTTCGTAGTTGCCGGTTTCGCTGTCGCGCTGCATGAGCATCCGCGCGTAATCGACGGAGGCCTTGCCAAGCATGATCTCATCGAGGCGATCTTGCATTTTTCGCAACTCTCCATCAGGAATCCGCCCAATGACTAGATACCCTTTTTCGTCGTAATCCTTCCACTGAGCTTCGGTGATTGGTTTTAGAATCATATTTCGCCTTACTGTTTTGATGATTGTTTTGCCACTCTCAACGCAAACAAGTTTCCCAGAAGCCCCTCTCATTTTTCTACTCCAACTTTCGATAGTCTGGTATAAAAATCGAAACCATGCCCGAAAGATCAGATTTCCTTGAGGACTATCTCGACGCCGTTCGCCGCCAATCGCTACGGGAACTATTCTGCGACTACCGGGTTTCGATGGTCTCGTGCAGCTACTTCCGCAACCATGCCCCCTGGAGTGTGAATTGGAGAATATGCCCGGACGGCTTCTTTCTTTTCCCGACGCTGGGCACGCTCCGCGTCAAACTGGAAACGGGCTCAGTGGAACTGAAGCCGGGGCAGTTTTTGATGCTCAATGAGGGGATCCGGCATGCGTTGGAAGTCGGCGGGGAAAGCACCCGGCTCCATCAACTCTCCCTGCATTGCCACGTCACCAACCGTTGGGGGCACTCTTTTCTGGCGCGATGCCACACGGCCATCGGCACTCTTTCCACACGGGATGGGCTCTTTGAATCCCTCAAGGAATTAACCTGCCTGAAGAACCGGGATCCCGAGGCGGGGCAGCAGCGGGGGGAATCACTGGTCAAGGAACTCCTGGCACTTCAACTCCGCAAGGGGCTACATCTCGCCCGTGGCAAACAAGAGGGAGACCCACGCATCGCCGGCGTGCTCAAAAAGATGGAAACGGAGTTCGCTTCGTGTGATCTATCCGTGGAAGAGCTGGCGCGAGAGATCCAGCTCACTCCGGTACAATTCAGAAAGCTGTTTCAACGCGAGACGCACCTTTCGCCAAAACGTTTTCTCAACAGGCTCAGAATGCGCCATGCGACAAGCCTGCTTCGCCAGACAACCGCCAGCGTGAAGCAGATCGCCGCAGAATGCGGTTTCGCCAGCGATCACTATTTTCATCTCGCGTTCCGGAAGGAACTTGGCTGCACACCAAGCGGTTACCGGTTGAACCGAATGTCGGATCTTTAGAGGAGCGCAGCACGGCGTCGCGGAGCTCCGTCCTCCGAGGAAAGCGCTCCTCCGCGTCAGATTCCGACGGAGGGCGGAGCTCTGCGACGCCGCCCTCGGGCCACTGGCCCGCCATCTTCCTACTGCTTGAACTTCACAGCGACGAGATCCCCGAGATGCGCGGCAATCTCCGGATTGCCAAGACGGTCGATCGCTTCCTGGAGAAACCCATGGACGATGAGCCGTTGAGCGGTGCGCTTGTCGATCCCGCGCGCCAGCATGTAGAAGAGCTCGTCCGCTTCGATCTGCCCGGACGTTGCGCCGTGGGAACAGAGCACGTCGTCGGCCAGAATCTCGAGCCCCGGCGCGGAGTTCGCTTCGGCGTTGTCGCTCAGGAGCAGGTTGCGGACTTTCTGGTAAGCATCGGTGCGGTGCGCCCCGGTCTCCACCTTGATCAACCCGGCAAAGATCGTGCGCGAGCGGTCGTCGAGCGAGTTCTTGTAAAGCAGATCGCTGGAAGCTCCCGGCGCAAAATGATCCTGCAACGTGCGCTGGTCGAACTCCTGTTCGCCGTCGGCGACCGTCACGCTAAGCATGTCACTGCGGCCCCCCTCGCCCATCAGCTTGCTCAGGCTCTCCGTGCGGGCGTAAAGACCGCCAAGATTCAGGTTAAGGCTTTTCGCGGTGGCGTTGCGGCCCACGACGGTGTTGTTGATCTGGAACGCGCGCGCCTTGCGGCTCCAGTTCTGCACACAGACATAGGCGAGTTGCGCCCCGTCGGCGACGTAAAGATCGTTCACCCCGATGGCTAGTCCCGCAACGGCGGGATCGGCGGCGAAGAAATAGTCAACGAGCGTGACCTTGGAGTTCTCCTCGGCGATGAGGAGGGTGTGCGGGAAGGTCGAATTGTTTTCGCCCGACAACCAGTGGAACACCTCGATCGGCAGGTCGATCTCCACCCCACGCGGGACGTAAAGAAACGTGCCGGTCCTGACGGAGGCCTGATGCAGCGCGGCAAATTTCTCGGAGCCGAGCTTGGCTCCATGCGCCATGAAATGCTTATGGAAAAGCTCGGGATGCTCGACGGCGGCCTGCTCCAGCGGTTTCCAGATGACTCCCTTTTGCGCGAGGCTTTCGCTCAACACCTCGCGCGAGACTAGTTCGTCATTGGCAAAGACCATCTTCCCCGCCGTGTTTTTCAAGCCCGTCGAGCGATCAGCAAACAGGGCCTGCTCCCCTTCGGAGGCCGGTACGGTCTGAGTGAACGGCGCGAGGTCAATCGACTTCAGGTTGGCGAACCGCCAGGCTTCATCCCGGCGGGTGGGCGTAGGGAGCGCGGAAAAGGATTCCCAACCGCGAAGCCTCAACTCCTGCAAACCGCCCGCCGTGGCGAGCGGCTCGGGAGCGCCCGCAATCAGCGAGCCCGAGGGCGATGCCGTTGCCGGATGAACCAGATCTTCGGTGGGTGCGATACTAGCAGTGCTCATGAATAGATCGAAAAATTGTGACGCTTGCTGACTGAACTAGCCGACCGAACCTTCCATCTCCAGGTCGATCAAACGCTTAAGTTCGACGGAGTATTCCATCGGGAACTCGCGCACGAGATCGTTGACGAAACCGTTGACGGAAAGGCTCATCGCCTGTCCTTCGCTCAGCCCGCGCTGTTGCATGTAGAAAATCTGCTCGGCGCTGATCTGGCTCACGCTCGCTTCGTGCTGCACGGCGTTGCCCGTCCCGCGCACGGTGATGGCGGGATACGTATCCGTGCGGCTGTTGGCGTTGATGAGAAGCGCGTCGCACTCGGTGTTGTTCTTGCACCCCTTGAGGTGCTTGGGGACATGCACCAGCCCGCGATAGGTCGCGCGGCCCGTGCCGACGGAGATCGACTTGGAGACGATGTTGGAGGTGGTCTCGTCCGCCGCGTGAATCATCTTGGCCCCGGTGTCCTGGTGCTGGCCGTCGCTGGCAAGCGCGATGGAGATGACCTCGCCGCGCGCCTTGCGTCCTTTCAGGACGACGCCGGGGTACTTCATCGTGAGGCGGGAGCCGATGTTGCAGTCGATCCACTTCACCTCGGCCTCCTCATGCGCGATGGCGCGTTTGGTGACGAGGTTGAAAACGTTGTTGCTCCAGTTCTGCACGGTGACGTACTGAATCTTCGCGCCTTTCATGGCGACGAGTTCCACGACGGCGGAGTGCAGCGTCGCGGTCTCGAACTTCGGCGCGGTACACCCTTCCATATACATCACTTCGGAGCCCTCGTCGGCAATGATGAGCGTCCGCTCAAACTGCCCGAAGTTCTCCGCGTTGATGCGGAAGTAGGCCTGCAACGGGTGTTTCACCTTCACGCCCGGCGGGACGTAGATGAACGAGCCGCCGCTGAAGACCGCGGAGTTGAGCGCGCTGAACTTGTTGTCGCCCGTCGGGATGACCTTGCCGAACCATTTCCGGAAGATCTCCGGGTACTTGATGAGCCCCTCGGTGGAGCCGACAAAGATAACCCCCTGATCGCCGACCGCCTTCTTGATGTTGGAGTAGACGGCTTCGGAGTCGAACTGCGCCTCGACACCGGCGAGGAACTTGCGTTCCTGCTCGGGAATGCCGAGCCGCTCGAAGGTCTGCTTCATGTCCTCGGGAACGTCGTCCCAGGAGCGCGTCGGCTTCTGGCCGTGCGCGAGGTAGTAGCGGATTTTGTCGAAGTGAATGGCGTTGAGATCTTCCGTAGCCCAGTTGGTGGGCATCGGCTTGCTCTCGAAAGTCTCCAGCGCCTTCATGCGGAACTCGCGGATCCAGTCAGGCTCGCCCTTCACGTCGGCGATGTAGTTGATGGTGTCGCGCGTCAGCCCGTAACCGGCGTCAAACTCGTGCTTCTCGGGATACGAGAAGTCGCCCACGCTCCGGTCGATATCGATCGCTGTTGTCTCTGCCATAATCAGTGTGCCCTTGCGGGCGGTTTGAATGAAATTGAATTAAACGGTCGCCGGTTCCTTCACCCAGTCGTAGCCCTTGGCTTCCAGCTCCAATGCCAAACTCTTGTCGCCGCTCATGACGATCTTGCCGTCCACCATCACGTGAACATAGTCAGGCACGATGTAGTCGAGCAGCCGCTGATAGTGCGTAATCAGAAGGATGCCGAGGTCGGGGCCGCGCAGCGTGTTGACGCCGTTGGAGACGATCCGGAGGGCATCGATGTCGAGGCCCGAGTCGGTCTCATCGAGGACTGCGTAACGCGGCTCCAGCATGGCCATCTGCAAAATTTCGCAACGCTTCTTCTCACCGCCGGAGAACCCTTCGTTGACGGAACGCGAGGTGAACCCCCGGGGCATCTCGAGCAGATCCATCTTCTCGTAAAGCCGGTGGTAGTACTCGGTCGCCTCCAGCTCTTCGCCTTCGGGGAGCCGGGCTTGCACGGCGGCGCGGATGAAGTTGGCGATCGTCACGCCGGGAATTTCCATCGGGTACTGGAACGCGAGGAAGATCCCCTTGCGGGCGCGAACGTCGGGCTCTTCGCCGAGGATGTTTTCACCGTCGATCAACACTTCGCCACTCGTCACGACGTAATCGGGGTGGCCCGCGATGACTTTGGCCAGGGTGCTCTTGCCGGAGCCGTTCGGCCCCATGATGGCGTGAACCTTGCCGCGCTCGACTTCGAGCGAGAGGCCTTTGACGATCTCACGATCGCCGATGTTCACGTGCAAATCTTTAATGACGAGTGACTTCATAGTGGAACGGATGGAATAACAGAAGAAGAGGAGGCGGGCCGGGTGGCGCAATCCGGACAGAGGCCCCGAAGGGTGATCTCCGCCTGGGAAACCACGGTATTGGGCGGCACTTCCCAGGTTTCAGCGAGGGAACCCTTGAGCGGGACATCGGCGACCGAGCCGCACTCGTTGCAGAAAAAATGCCCATGCGGCGCCGGGTTCTGGCAATACCGGGAGGGGGCGCGGTCAAGATTGACGTGTTTGATCAATCCCGATTCCGTCAAGGTCTCCAGGCAATTGTAAACAGTCGCCAGAGAGATCGAGGGGACCTTGGCCTTCACCCGCATGAAAATATCCTGCGCCGTGGGATGATCGCGATGCTCCATCAACGCTTCATACACGTAGCGGCGCTGCTGGGTGTTGCGAATGCCGCTCCGCGCGATCATCGCGTCGAAGTTCTCCGACGAATCGATCTTCGCGCTCGAAGCCTCTGAGGAGTTTTTTGATGGCGGTTGCATGGCGATATCCGGGGTCGCCCAATATCGCGACACCGCCGTCGCCAATCAAGAATAATTCTAAATAAAAGAAAGAGAGGGGCGCAAAAGGATGAAGGAAGGACCTCCCACGGCCACGCGCCATTCAGGTGCAGCAGCGTCGTTCCCCCAACGCTCTCTTTCGTCTGGAGAGCAAAGGTGCCATGACAAACGCCGCGCCACTGAGCAAGGCCCACGCACCAGGCTCTGGAATGGCCGCCAAAATCGTATATCCCCCCAGATTTTCATAACCGCTGAAATCAAAAGCCGTTTGGTCGGTCTCAAAAAAGGAGTATGAAAACTGTGTCTCGCCCGCTGCATTTACCCACTGATTGCCGTTCCAGATTTGAATGAACCCTCCGGCAAGAAGATTACTCACCTCGCTGATTCGATCGCCATGCCACGCAAAGTATCCCCCATCAAGACGCAGATAGTTACCGAAGCCGTCACGGTATGAAGAGAAATCAAAGCCGCCTGATAGGGTGACAAGGGCGTTATCACTGATCATTAACATATTATCAGCATTGTTGCTGCCCCCGATGGTGAGGTTGCCGGTGTTTCTCCATACCGCCCCCGAACCGCTGACGATAATGGAATTTCCCTTCCCGGAATACCCGATCATTGCGCCAACAGAGCTTACGAAGGCACCGTCCTCGATCACTACCGAGTTTTTGTAACCAAGATTACCGACAGTGAGCATTCCCAAGTTTATCCATTTTGCCCCCGATCCAGATACCGTGACGCTGTTATTGGAACCGCTTAAGGCGGCCCCAATCACACTTGAGCCACTGGTGGTTACCGCTCCGCCATTCTGAATCGTCAGCGAATTTTTGTGACCGGCATCGCCGATGATGAGGTTGCCACCGATGGTCCATTTGGAACCATTGTCGTTTACAGACACCGAGTTGCTGCTGGAAGTAACCATAGAGCCAATGGTGACGGTCCCGGTGCTTCCCGTATTTGCAACAGTTCCCCCCTGCTCGATCGCCAGTTTATTCCCGGTACTATAAGCTCCAACGGTGAGCCCCTCAGCAATGGACCAAGTCGAATTAACACCGCTGACGCTAACGACGTTATCTTTTGCGTTGATACTATCGCTGCCTAGACCGATTGTGAAACCGCCATTAGCCTTAACCTCTGCTCCTCCCCTAATATCCATCGAATTTTCGTTACCGTAAGCACCTACCGTCGAATGACCGCTGGCCGTTATGGTTGAACCGAAGCCCTGAACAACGACCGAGTTGCCGTTCCCAAAATTTGCGGCATCGCTCGACCCCAAACCGACATTAAGAATCGCGGCCTCTATCGCCCCGCCGTTTTCGACAGTCAACAAATTGGCCGATCCCCGCCCACCGACTTGAAGTTCCTTGGTGTTCGTCCATCTTGATCCGAAACCGCGGACAGTGGCTGAATTGTTACCACCGATGGCCCCAATCAGGCTACTTCCGGAGGTAACAGCCGCTCCGTCTTCAATAACCAGCGAGTTCAGGTGAGCATCAAAGCCATGACCGACGGTGAGTAACCCCAAGGTTGTCCATTTCGCGCCTGAGCCAGATACCGTGACGATGTTATTGTGACTGGCACTACTATTCCAACCGCCCCCAATCACGCTTGAACCACTGGTGATTACCGCACCACCACTCTGAATTGTCAGCGAATTATTGTAGCCCGAATCGCCGAGAATGAAACTGCCCTCGATCTTCCATTCGGAACCATCCCCACGCACAAGCACCGAGTTGTCGCCGGAAGTCCACATGGAGCCAATGGTGACGAACTCCGCACTGCCCGTATTTACGACAACTCCCCCATTCTCGACCGTCAGTCTATTTCCCCTGCCATACGCTCCAATGGTAAGCCCTTTAGCAATGGTCAAAGTCGAACCGGAACCCTCGACGGCAACGAAGTTTTCTCTTGAATCGATGCTCTCGCTACCTGCACCGATTGTTAAACCGCCACTGGCGGTAACCGCGCCTCCCTCTTCGATGCGCATCGAATTTCCGCTACCGTAAACACCTACCGTCGAATGACTGCTGGTCGTTATGCTTGAACCGGAGCCCCTGACAACCACCGAGTTGTGGTCCCCATAATGCACAGCATTATTCACTCCCCAACCGACATTAAAAGTCGCGGTGTTTATCGCCCCACCGCCCTCCACGTTCAAAAGATTACCCATCCCCTGCCCCCCGACTCTAATTTCCGAAGTATTTGTCCAGGTTGACCCGAAACCTCGGACAGTGACCGAATTGTAGCTACCCGTAGGATTTACCCCAATAAAGCCACTCCCTGAGGTAACGGTCGCCCTTTGCTCAACGAATAGCTCATTACCCCAACCCGAAGAACCAACAGTAAGCGACGCGCTATTTTCCCAAATCGAACCGTGCCCGAAAATAGAAACTCTGTTGTTGTTGCTAGTTTCATTAACGCCAATATATCCATTCTGATTCTGGAGCTTTGATCCATTTAAAATGGCGAGCGCGTTATATGACTGATTTCTCCCCACAAAAACAAAACCGTCACTTGTGCCATCAATGAAAATCCGCGTAACGGCTCCACTACTCCCAAGCAGATATGTTGCCATATCACCTGAAGTCCCACCCTGATCCATCTCAAAGGGCACAGCATTATTCTGTGCGACAACACCTGCATAAACGGGCAGATTAAGCACAACTCCCGTCATCAGGACAACTGCAGCAACAACACCCGCCAGACGAGAAAACTTCCTAACGATACAGACACAATGTTTCGCAGATTCCATTCGGCATTATTGAGTAGGAATGTAATTTAGGAAACTCCTTCCATTTTGGAAGCAAATTTCACAAAATAACACTCCCTACCCGCACGCCCGAAATCTACGTCGCACTGATCTCCAGCATCCGCCGGATCGGGAGTTCCGCCCGGGCGCGCAGCGCTTCCGGCAGGACGATCTCCGGCTTCAGATTCAGAAGCGCGTCATAAAGTTTCTCCAGGGTGTTCTTTTTCATGTACCGGCACTCGGCGCAAGCGCAGGCGTCGGTCGGCCCGGGGATGAACACCTTGTCGGGACACTCGCGGCGGAGCCGGTGGAGCATCCCCTCCTCCGTCACGATGATGAAGGCGGGGGAGGGATGATTCCGGCAAAAAGTGACCATCTTCTCCGTCGAGCAAACTTCATCTGCGAGGATACGCACCGCGTAGGTGCATTCCGGATGGGCGACCACCGGTGCGTCGGGATGGCTTTCGCGAATCCGCTCGATGCTCTTCGCCGTGAATTCAACGTGAACATAACAATGTCCCTTCCAGAGATCCATCTTTCGGCCCGTCTGCTCCATCACCCATGAGCCGAGGTTTTCATCCGGCACGAAGAGGATGTTCCGGTCTTCCGGGATCGAATTGACGATCTTGACGGCGTTGCCGCTGGTGCAGATCACGTCGGAGAGGGCTTTGACGTGGGCGCTGCAATTGATGTAGGCGACGACGTAGTAGTTCTTGTCGGCGTGCGCCTTGAGATAGGCCTCAAGCTTGTCGCCGGGGCAGGAATCCGACAGCGAGCACCCGGCTTCGAGGTCCGGCAGCACGACGGTCTTGGAGGGGTTGACGATCTTTGCCGTCTCGGCCATGAAGTGGACACCGCAAAACGCGATCACGTCCGCGTCGGTCTCCGCCGCCTTATAGCTCAGGCCGAGAGAATCGCCCACGAAATCGGCAATATCCTGGATCTCCTTGACCTGATAGTTATGGGCCAGGATCACTGCATTCCGCTCGCGCTTCAACGCGAGGATGTCTTCTACGAGGTCTACTCCAAGTGCGGGCATAAGGTGGATCAGGGAAATTACTGCCGGAGAAAGATTGTTTCAATCTGATTCCGCACTGCGATGGTGCGGCAGCACCGGTAGTCCGCTCGCGCCGTCGAGCGCGGGTATCGACTCCCGTGGCTCCCTTGGAGCCGCATCCCGGCAAGAGCAGCCCGTCCGGCGGGGATGGAGGCCAAACGTGCCACCAACTCATCGCCCGCGCTCTCGGCGAGAGCGGACTACCTTTTCATCAACCCTCGCGATCCCGCCATTCGCGGGAGGTCAGCCCCTTCACAAGAAAGACGATCTCCCCTTTGGGAGGATGCGCCGTGTAATGAGCCAGCAGTTCCGCCGCCGTGCCGATCCGGTACTCTTCGAAGGTCTTGGTCAGCTCCCGGGCTACGCACACGGGGCGTTCGCCGAGGAGCCGCACCGCCGCTTCCAGCGTTTTGCAGATCCGGTGGGGGCTTTCGTAAAAAACGCTCGTCTCGCGCCGCTCCGCCGCAGCGGCAAGGTCTCGCTCGCGACCGCCGCTTTTGGGAGGCAGAAAACCGCCGTAGAAGAAGGCGTCGGCGGGGAATCCGGAACCGATCAACGCGGTAATCGATGCCGAAGGCCCGGGCAGGACGGAATATGGGAGCCCTTCGGCCACGCAGGCGGAAAGAATGCGCGCGCCGGGGTCCGAGATGCCGGGCATCCCCGCGTCGGAGATCACCGCAACGGTTTCCCCTTTGCGGAGCCGCTCCAGCAGCTCCTGGGTTCGGCGGGCTTCGTTGTGCTCGTGGTAGGAAACGAGCGGCTTTGAAATCTCGAAGTGGCGAAGCAGATGCCCGGAATGGCGGGTATCTTCCGCGGCGATGACGTCCGCGCTCTTGAGGACTTCCAAGGCCCGGAGCGTGATGTCGCCGAGGTTTCCGATGGGCGTGGGGACCAGAAAAAGCATTAGTATCCCCCTGCCGAGTGCTCCCTGTACTCCCGATAGGCGCGGCCTACCACCCTTCGCTGATCCGGCTGACGAGACGCACGGCGGCGTCTTCCAGCGCGAGCGGGATGGCCTGGCGTTCGTCCTGGTTCACGTCGTTGCCGCTCACAAAAAAGCTGGTGTTGCCGGTGACTTTTCCTGAATCAAGCCGCTCGCCGGTGCTCCGCCGGGTGACCACATATTCGAAGCTCACGCTGAGGGTGTATTCCCTGGAAGCGAGGACGTTGCCACGCACGGAACGGGAACCATGCCGCCGCACTCCGACGATCTTGCCTTCAATGATGACGTCGGCGGTGGATTCGCCCTCCACCTGGAACGTCCCGTCCTGCTGGATCTGCTTGATCACGGAACCGGCCGCCAAGACTTCGAGCCTCGGGATCAGGGTGTCGTTCTCGAACGTCGGCACGGCGACGGTCTTTACCCCCTCCATGGTCTTGGGCACGATCGGGCCCAAGCGATAGCTCGCGCATCCGTTAAGGAGAAACACCGCCGAGACAGCGGCAAAGAGAGAGCAGAATCGCATCGGGAGAGGACTACGGGTTGTTGGGGTCGACCGGAGCAAGCGGGGTATTGGGCAAAGCCTCCTGTGACTCGGTCGGAAGCGGCGGTTCGACGAGGTCAGGGAAGGTCCGGAAGCTCGGTTGCGCCGGAGCGACCTCATCGGGCACCGGAGGCGCGGCCGGAGCGGGAGGCCCGACGTAATCGGGACGGGAGGCGGTGTCAACCTGGGCCTGGAGCTTGCGGCGCTCCTTGGCTTTCGCGCCGGTCTCGGCACGTTCGGGGCCCGCGCGCAGCGCGTCTTCGCCGACGGTCACCTTCAGGTGTTCCATCTGCTTCTTGGCCACCTTGGCCTCCTCGCTCCCGGGGGCGCTGCGGATCACTTCCTCGTAGTAAATGACGGCCGCCTTCGGGTTGCCTGTCTTTTGGTAGAACTGGGCGACTCCAAGGGTCTTCTTCGTATCGGTGCTGGAGAGAGCCGTCAGGTTTTCATTGGCCTGTGCCACCTTCTCGCTCTTGGGGTACTTGAGGATGAAATCCTCAAACGCCTCGCGGGCTTTGTTCCGGGCTCCCTGGTCGTTCGAGCCGTTCCTGGAAAGATTGAAATAGATGTAACCAATCTGATACTGGGCGTCGGCGGAAATTTCGTCCGCGGGATAAGAGTCCACCGTCTTCTGGTAAGCGGCGACGGCCTCGTCGTACTTGGTCTGCTTCTCCAGCGCCCGGCCGATGTTATACTGCGAGAGCGCGGCCCATTTGCTGTAGGGGGCATTCTTGAGAATCTTCCCGAACATGTCGGCGGCCTTCTGCATGGAAGGGAACGTCTTCACGCCGAACACCTTGCGCCGCTCCCCTTCCAGAAAGCTGGAAGCGAGGCTGAACTGGTTCTCGAGCGCTACGTCGAAATCCTCTCCACGCGGGTACTTGGAAAGATACTTCCCGAAAGCTTCGAAGGCCTTCTCCGAGTCGCCCAACTCCTGATAAAGCTCCGCTACCTTCATTTGAGCCTTCGGGCCGGCTCCGGAATCCGGCCAGCGCCGCAGCAGTGTGCGGTACGCGCCGAGTGCCTTCTTCAGCTCGCCCTCGGTACGAAGGTTCTCCGCCTTGCGGAGTTGTTCGGAAGCGGTCGCCTCGGCCGCGCCCGAGTCTTCGTCCTCCGCATTCCACCCTTCTCCGGCGCGGTACACAAGAGCCGCACCGGCTTTTGGAATGACAGGGGACGACGCCACCAGAACCAGTGAAAAGAAGACGAATAGCTTCCGCATAGACGGCGTGACGCTAGTAGAAGGCTTGCGGAGCGTCAAGGGAATCAAGGGAAAACCGAAGAGTGGAAACCGGAAACCGGAAAGAAAAGTTGGAATCTCACCACTATTCCAGATCGTCGCCGCCACCCTTCTTGTTCACCAGACCGCGCAGCTTGCCGTGGATGAACGGATCGATCTCCCCATCCATGACCGCCGCGACGCCGCTGGTTTCCACGCCGGTGCGGTGATCCTTGACCATCTGGTAAGGCTGGAAAACGTAGGAGCGAATCTGGCTGCCCCAGGCAATCTCCCCCTTTTCACCGTACTGACGTTCCATCTCTGCGTTTTTCTTGTCCTGTTCCAGTTGATAGAGCTTGGCCTTGAGCATCTTCATTGCCAGCTCACGGTTACGCCCCTGGCTCCGTTCCGCCTGGCAGGCAACGACGATCCCCGTTGGCTTGTGGACGAGGCGCACGGCGGTTTCCACCTTGTTGACGTTCTGGCCGCCTTTGCCGCCGGACCGAAAGGTATCGAGTTCGACATCGGCGGGGTTGACCTCGATCGGCTCGGAATCGGCGATCTCCGGGGTGCAATCCACGCTCGCGAACGAGGTGTGGCGGCGTTTGTTGGAATCGAAAGGAGAGATGCGGACGAGACGATGCACGCCCCGCTCCGTCTGGAGATAGCCGTAGGCGTAATCGCCGGAGACCTGCAGGGTGACCGACTTGATGCCGACCTCGTCCCCCTCCTGAATATCGACGATCTCCGTCTTGAAGCCGCTCCGTTCGCACCATCGCTGATACATCCTCAGCAGCATGTCGGCCCAGTCGCACGATTCCGTGCCGCCTGCGCCGGAGTGGATCACGAGGAAGCAGTTCGCCTTGTCGTGGGACCCGGAGAGATAGCTGCGAAGTTCAAACTCCTCCAGTTTCTTGACGAGAGCGTTGAACTCCGTCTCCACGTCGCGGGCGGCGGCTTCCTGCTGGGCGGGGTCGGTCTCTTCCGCCGCGAGCGCCTTGAGGACTTCGACATCGTCGAGGCCTCTCTCCATCTCCGTCAACGGATTGATCTGGCCACGAAGCCGGGAAACCTCCTCCACCATTCCCTGGGCGCGTTCCCGGTTGTTCCAGAACTCCGGGGCGGTCATCAGATCCTCTAGTTCCCGAAGCCGGGATTGCAGTTTCGGGACGTCAAAGATACCTCCGCATCTCGTCCAGGCGGGACTTCAATGCAGAGGTGTCGATCAAATGGAAATCAACGCTCATAAAGGCGGGTAAAGATGAAGCCCGCGGGGAGGAGCGTCAATGGCGGATTGCTAAGCTTTCCGGCTTCCCCGCCGGGAACCCGTCGCCGACTTGGTTTCCCCATGCTGCGCCCGCTGCTTATTGACGATCCGGGCGGCGACCTCCTTTTCACGCCCCGGGTAGCGGTGCTCTTTCTCGATCTTCTTTTCAATCTCCTTGTATTCCCTCTCGCGCTTCGGACTGGATCC
Source organism: Chthoniobacteraceae bacterium (assembly GCA_037190965.1). Taxonomy (GTDB): domain Bacteria; phylum Verrucomicrobiota; class Verrucomicrobiia; order Chthoniobacterales; family Chthoniobacteraceae; genus DATMFV01. The sequence continues at coordinate 1,185 of JBBCKI010000064.1, read as the reverse complement.
TCTTGGCATAAATTCCCCCTTCTCCCTTTACGTTCTTTCGTAGCCCCGGCCGATATTGAGCCTTCCCACGTAGCTTCCGATACAGATGGAAGCTCCGATTCACCCTCTCTATTTCGCCGATCCGTTTCTCTGGCGGCATGGCGACGAGTATTTCGCCATCGGCACCGGGGTGGAGGAAGCGGCGGGAGAGCGCCCCCCGGGAGCCCGCGTCTTTCCACTTCTGAGTTCGAAGGACTTCATCCACTGGAAACCCGCCGGAGAGGCGCTGGAGCCACCCGACCCGGCGCTGGGGACTCATTTCTGGGCTCCGGAGGTCGCCTATGCCCATGGGCGATTCTGGCTCTACTATTCAGTGGGCCACGGCGACAAGGGGCACCAGATTCGCGTGGCAAGCTCGCCGCATCCGCTGGGGCCCTATCGCGATATAAGGCGGGAACCGATGATCGCCCCCGTGGATCTTCCCTTCGCCATTGACCCCCACCCGTTCCGCGATGATGACGGCACCTGGTACCTTTTCTACGCGCGCGATTGCCTCGATACCGGCTCGCCCCCCGGAAGCGCCCGGCCCGGCACGATGCTTGCCGTGGACCGGCTCACGACCATGGACAAGACGGCGGGAGAGGAACGGGTGATCCTGCGGGCGCGACGCGATTGGCAGCGATTCATGGCCAACCGCCCGATGTATGACGGTGTGTATGACTGGCACACGCTGGAAGGCCCCTTCGTCCGCAAACATGCGGGGAGGTACTATTGCTTTTACAGCGGGGGCCGCTGGGAGGATGAAACCTATGGCGTCGATTACGCAGTGGCCGACCATGTGCTGGGTCCGTATTCCGACGAAGGCAACGAGAACGGCCCCAGGGTCTTGAGGACCATCCCCGGGCAAATGATCGGCCCCGGCCACAATTCCATCGTGACCGGCCCGGACGGAGCCGACTACCTGGCCTACCACGCCTGGGATCCCGCGATGACGGCCCGTCGCCCCTGCGTCTCCCCTCTCTACTGGACACCCGGCGGGCCGCGCTGCGAGAGCGCCCTCTGAGTTGTGTTTATGAACTGGGAAAAAGTGAGCCTTCGGCTGCAAGGAGTGCGGCGTCGCGGAGCTCCGCCCTCCGTTGGAGGGTATTTCACACTGGACGCGTTCGCCCCGCGCGCGCTTGCCGCGCGGTAGAGGGAGGGCGGAGC
>JBBCKI010000063.1:0-82205 GCA_037190965.1 Chthoniobacteraceae bacterium | reverse complement strand
TCAGCCGCTTCGGTGACTTTTTCCTTTGCGGTTGCAGCAGCTTCGGAGGCTTCCTTCTTGACCTCTTTCGCCTTTTCCTTGGCGGCTTCCTTGGTCGCTTCGGCTGCTTCCTTCACTTTCTCGGCGGCCTTTTCGGTCTTTTCAGAAGCCGGCTTGTTGCAGGCAGCAAGACCGAAGGATGTAACGACTGCGAGAGTCAGAAAATAAGGATTAAGTTTCATAAGCGCCGGTACCTTGGGCGGAGATAATCCTTTTGGCAAGGATTCATCCCCGGCGGGGAAATCGTGACAGGCGTTAAAAGCGGCTGGAAACCAATGTTTTTTCAGTGTTCGATAGGCCCGAAAAAAAGATTAACCTGATTCCCATGTCAGCAAAAGGACGATGGCTGCAAAGAGTGGTGGGGGCGGTGGTGTTTGGAACGTTGTTTGTTTCTTTTGGTTGGGTTGTGCGTGCCTCCTATGCACCCCATTGAAGTGAACCATTCCACCAAGGAGTTAAGCGGCGCGAAGCAGATCTATCTCGGGTTAAAGATGTATGCGATGGATCACGGCGACGCTTATCCCGGCAAACGATTAGATGGCACTCCTTTTCCAAATTCCAACGAAGTCTTCAGACTGCTGGTGCCTGACTACATCCGGGATGAAAAGATCTTTTATTCCAAGAGATCCGCTTGGACTCCCAAGGCACCCGACGGGAAAATCGGGGGAGGGAAAACACTGGCTGCGGGGGAAAATTGCTTTGCCTACGTTCCGCACCAGACTTCGTTCAAAAGCAATCTCAATCTCCCTCTGATCGCCAGCGGCTTCGGCAAGGGAACGCCAGGCACGTATCCCTTTGATCCCAAAACCAAGAAAAGAGGTCCAGCCGGGGGCGTGGCAGTAGTCCGCAATGACGGTTCCGGGATGCGCACCAAAATCGGCGAAGACGGGCGCGTTTACGGCCGCGACGGCACGCGCAAACAGATCGACCTTTTCAAACCGGCACCCGGCTGGCTGGCCCCGGATCAGGTGCCGCTCAATCCTGAGTAATGACAACGATCTGCTGATCCATCGTTGCATCATGATGGGATAATTTGTCGTTGAAAACCGAGGGGTCGCCCGGTATTCTTCGGGGATGTCTCTTCTTGCAAAACATCCGCTTGCCCAGCTTCTGAAAGAACGCATCGTCTTTCTCGACGGGGCGATGGGGACGATGGTGCAGCGGTACAAGTTGCAGGAAGCCGATTATCGCGGTGCCCGGTTTGCCGATCACCCGAGCGACCTCAAAGGGAACAACGACCTTCTTTGCCTCACGAAGCCGGAGGTGATTGAAGAGATTCACGCCCAGTATCTCGCGGCGGGGGCGGATATCATCGAGACGAATACTTTCAACGCGCAGACGACCTCCCAGGCCGACTACGGGCTGGAGCCGATCGTGCGCGAGCTTAACCTCGCCGCCGCCCAATGTGCGCGCCGTGCGGTGAAGAGCTGCGGGCGCAAGGCATTTGTCGCCGGGGCCATCGGGCCGATGAGCAAGACGCTCTCCATTTCCCGCGATGTCAACGACCCCGCAAAGCGCGAGGTAACCTTCGAGGAGGTGAAGACCGCGTATCGCGAGCAGGTGGAGGCGTTGATCGAGGGTGGGGTGGATGTCCTGCTGGTGGAGACGATTTTCGACACGCTCAACGCCAAGGCCGCGATTTTTGCCATTCTGGAGACGTTCGATGATCTCGGCATTCCTCACGGCCAGATCCCGATCATGATTTCCGGGACGATCACCGACCTGAGCGGACGCACGTTGACCGGGCAGACGGTGGAGGCGTTTCTGATCTCCATCGCGCACGCGCCGATCCTGAGCATCGGCTTGAACTGCGCGCTCGGGCCCAAGGAGATGCGCCCTTATATCGGCGAACTTTCCCGGCTCGCGCCGATGGCGGTAAGCTGCTATCCAAACGCCGGGTTGCCCGACCCGCTTTCGCCCACCGGGTTCCCGGAAACGCCGGAATCGCTTGCCCCGCAGATCCGCGAATGGGCGGAGCAGGGGTGGCTCAACATCGTGGGCGGCTGTTGCGGCACCACCCCCGCGCACATCGCGGAGATGGTGAAACAGATTCGCCCCTGCGTTCCTCGTCCGTTGCCGGAGGTTGCGCCCTATACGCGCCTGAGCGGCCTGGAACCGCTGGTCATCACGCCGGAGACCGGTTTTCTGATGGTCGGCGAGCGGACGAATATTACCGGGTCGCCGAAGTTCTCGAAGCTGATTCTCGCGGGCGATTTTGAAGGCGCGCTTGCGGTCGCCCGGCAGCAGGTGGAGGGCGGGGCGAACATTCTCGACGTCAACATGGACGAGGGGATGATCGACTCCGAAGGGGCGATGACCCGTTTTCTTAACCTGATCGCGAGCGAGCCCGACATCTCCCGCATCCCGATCATGATCGACAGTTCCCGTTGGAACGTGCTGGAGGCGGGGCTCCGATGCGTGCAGGGGAAATGCGTGGTGAACTCGATCTCGCTCAAGGTGGGCGAAGAGGAGTTCAAGCGGCAGGCGCGGCTCATCCGGCGCTACGGCGCGGCGGCCGTCGTCATGGCGTTCGATGAAACCGGACAGGCTGACAATCTCGAACGCCGCATCGAAATCTGCACCCGCGCGTATCGTATTCTGACGGAGGAGGTCGGTTTCCCGGCGGAAGACATTATTTTCGACCCGAACATCCTCACGGTGGCGACCGGCATTGAGGAGCATAACAACTACGCCGTTTCGTTCATCGAGGCGACCCGGTGGATCAAGGCGAATCTGCCCCGGGCCAAAGTGAGCGGCGGCGTCTCGAATATTTCGTTTTCCTTCCGCGGCAACAACCCGGTGCGCGAGGCGATGCATGCCGCGTTCCTCTATCATGCCATCAAGGCGGGGCTCGATATGGGGATTGTCAACGCGGGGATGCTCGCGGTGTATGAGGAGATCCCGAAGGACCTCCTCACGCTGGTGGAGGACGTCCTTTTCAACCGCAGCCCCGAGGCGACCGAACGGTTGGTCGAGTTCGCGGAGACCGTGAAGTCGGCCGGCAAGACGATCGTGAAGGACGAAGCGTGGCGCAATGCTTCGGTGGAAGAACGGCTCTCGCACGCGCTGGTGAAGGGGATCGTTGATTACATCGACGAGGATACCGAGGAAGCGCGCCAGAAATACCCGCGCCCGCTCAATGTCATCGAAGGGCCGCTGATGGCCGGGATGAGCATCGTGGGCGATCTCTTCGGCGCGGGGAAAATGTTCCTGCCGCAGGTGGTTAAGAGCGCGCGCGTGATGAAGAAGGCGGTCGCCTATCTGATGCCGTTCATGGAAGCCGAAAAGACGGCGGACTCCAAGGCGCAGGGGAAGGTAGTGATGGCGACCGTGAAGGGCGACGTTCACGACATTGGCAAGAACATCGTCGGCGTGGTCTTGCAGTGTAACAATTACGAGGTGATCGACCTTGGCGTCATGTGCGCCTGCGAGAAGATCCTGGAGGCCGCCCGCGAACACAGTGCGGACATGATTGGCCTGAGCGGATTGATCACGCCGTCGCTCGACGAAATGGTGCATGTGGCGCAGGAGATGCAGCGCGAGGGGTTCAAGCTCCCGCTTCTCATCGGCGGCGCGACGACCAGCCGCGCCCATACGGCCGTAAAGATCGCCCAACATTACGCGGAGCCGGTGGTCCATGTGCTCGACGCCTCGCGGGCAGTCGGGGTCGTCAGCGCGCTTTTGAGCGACGAGCAGCGCCCCGCTTTTGTGGCGGAAACGAAGGCGGCTTATCAGAAACTGCGGGAAGATTACGCCAACCGCACGCGGGAGAAAAAGATGCTGACGCTGGCGGATGCCCGCGCCAACCGTACCGAGATTGACTGGAGTGCGTACCAGCCGCCGAAGCCCGAGTTCACCGGGGTCCGCGTCGTAGAGCCTTCGCTGGAGACGCTCGTTGATTTCATCGACTGGTCGCCATTTTTCCATACCTGGGAACTGCGGGGCCGCTACCCGGCGATTTTCGAAGACGAAGTGGTGGGCAAGCAGGCGCAGGATCTCTTTGCGGATGCGCAGGCGCTCCTGAAGCGGATCATCGCGGAGAAGCGTTTCACCGCCCGCGGCGTCTATGCCCTCTGGCCTGCCAACGCGGTGGGCGACGACGTGGCGGTTTACACGGACGAAAAACGTTGCGAACCCCTGGCCACGTTCCGGTTCCTGCGCCAGCAGATGCAGAAGCCCGCCGATCAGCGCAACCACGCGCTCTCCGATTACGTCGCACCGCAGGAAAGCGGGATCGCCGATTACCTCGGCGGCTTCGCGGTGGGGATCCACGGGGGCGACGAGTTTGCGAAGGAATTCCAAGCCGCTCACGACGACTATAACTCCATCATGGCCAAGGCGCTGGCCGACCGGTTTGCCGAAGCCTTTGCCGAGTACCTCCACCTTCAGGCGCGCATCGCGTGGGGCTATGGGAAGAACGAGGCGCTGTCGAAGGAAGACCTCATTCGCGAACGCTACCAGGGGATTCGCCCAGCGGCAGGCTACCCGGCTTCGCCCGATCATACCGAAAAGCCGCTTCTGTTCCGATTGCTGGAGGCCGGGAAGAACGCGGGCGTCACGCTGACGGAATCATGTGCCATGTGGCCCGGCGCGGCGGTCAGCGGTCTCTATTTCTCGCACCCCGAGGCGAAGTATTTCGGCGTCGGCAAGATCGAAAGCGACCAGGTGGAGGAATACGCCGTCCGCAAGGGGGAGAGCGTGGAGTTCATCAAAAAATGGCTCGCGCCGAATTTGAATGAGTAAGGTCCGGAGGTGAGAAAGGGGCCTGTAACCGACGGCGTCTCGCCTTCGTTACGGGCTTTTTTCTGCGCCCTTTTCTTCGGCGGCGGGCTCAGGCGCGGTTTTTGGTTCCGGCTTTGGCTCCGCCTTCGGAGCGGTTGGAGCTTCCTTTTCCTCAGGGGGCGGCTCCGGGGGCATGGCCTTGAATTCTCCGGTGAGGTTTTCGATCAATTGCTTCACCTCTTCCCCTCGTTTTTTGTCCATCTCTTTCCGAAGCCGCTCTTCGATGGAGCGGCGTTCGCGGGTAAATTTTTCGACAAAGAGACGGCGGCGTTCCGGGCTGAGTTCCAGCCCGCTCTTGGTAATGGCGTCGTCGATCTCCTTGCGCATCCGCATCCGGCGGTTTTCATCGTTCTTTCGCAATTCCATGCGAAGCTCGGGAGGCATTTCCTTCCAGCGGTTATAGTTCTCCTCGAACTTTTTGCGCTGTTCGGGCGTCAACTTTTCATTTTTGAACCACCGTTCACGGTCCTCACGGCGAGGATGGGTTGGAGGGCGAGGGGGCCGTGGCGGCGCTTCCGGCGCTTCCTTAGGGGCTGGCGGGGGAGTCTCCGGTTCCTGCGCCAGGGAAACGGAAGCAAGCGGAGCCGCCAGCAGCGCGAGCAGCGTTAGTGAACGGAAACAGTGGAGTCGAGCCATACGGTATCGATGTCGAGAAGTTCGTCGAGGTTCTTGATCACCTCCAGGTCACCTGCATACGGCGATTGGGCCAGGCCTGCTGATGCGGTTAGCGAATCGGCTTCCGGCCCATTGAGCGTCACGCTGCTGTAAAGAAGGGCAATGATGCCCGCCGCCGCCACGCTCGAGGCAAGGGCGCGCCAGCGCCCCAACAGGGTGGAGAAGGTGGCGAAAAACCGGTCAGGTTGAGCGAGTTGGGCGAGTTGAGGCTTCTGCCGGGACTTTTCCGTGGAGAGGCGGATCTCGCGCACGACGTTGCGCGCAAAATACGGGGAGACCTGGGCCGGGTGAGGCTGATCAGCTTTGCCGAGAAGATCCCAGAGCGGATCGCTCTCGAAATCGTCGGAAAGATTCTCTCGCGGGTGTTTCATGACGTTGATGGAACGCGATTTTAGAGGAAAAGTTGCGCCCGCAAACAGGAAAATTTGGCATCGCCGCCTCTTCACGGTAAAGGTAGGCGATGACAAGATGTCCCTGGGCCAAAACCGATCTCTCGATTCCATACCACGATATGGAATGGGGCGTGCCTTTGCACGACGATCGTGCCTTGTTCGAATTTTTGATTCTGGAAGGAGCGCAGGCCGGCTTGAGCTGGGAGACGATTCTCAAAAAGCGGGAAACCTACCGCGAGGCGTTCGATCAGTTCGACGCCGCGAAGATCGCCAAATACGGCGATGCCAAGGTGGCCGAATTGCTGGCCAACCCGGGAATCATCCGCAACCGCCTCAAGGTGGCTGCCGCCATCGGCAACGCGGCGGCGTTTCTCCGCGTGCAGAAGGAATTCGGCACCTTTGACGCTTATCTCTGGCAGTTCGTCGGCGGAAAACCGATCCGGAACACCCGGTGCTCCCTGAGCGAAATCCCAACGCGCACGGCGGAGTCCGACGCGATGAGCAAAGATCTGTTGAAGCGGGGGTTCAAATTCGTCGGTACCACCATCTGCTACGCGCTCATGCAGGCGGTCGGGATGGTGAACGATCATCTCGTCGATTGTCCCCGGCACGCCAAGGTGGCGCGCCTGAAGTAGTTTTTTGGAGTTTTATCAATGGCCCAGCCCGGTTCCGCCAGTATTCTCACCGCACAGGATCTTTACGTCCGATACAACGAACAGGTCGTTCTCGACCACGCTTCGCTTTCCATCCACGAAGGAGACCGCATCGGCCTCGTGGGCCGCAACGGGTCGGGTAAGTCGACTTTCCTCCGGATTCTCGCCGGAGAGTTGCAGCCCGATACGGGAACCGTCGCCCGGCGGCGGGGGCTGGTCGCCGGATATCTGCCCCAGGAGTTCGCGCTCAATCCCGAACTGACGGTGGAGGAAAACATCCGCGAAGGGGCGCGTCACGTGCTCGATCTCATTGCGGAGTTCGAATCGCTGCCCGGGCACACCGGTCGGCACGATGAACTGGAGGCCCGCATCGGCTTGTTGGACGGGTGGACGCTCGACCGCCGCATCGCGACCGCCATGTCGAAGCTCTTTGCGCCGCCCGGGGATGCCCGCATTGCCCATCTCTCCGGCGGAGAGAAGCGGCGCGTCGCGCTTTGCCGCGCGGTGGTTTCACAGCCCGACCTGCTCATTCTGGACGAGCCGACGAACCATCTCGATGCCGAGTCGATCGAATGGCTCATCGGCTATCTCGATGCCTACCCGGGCGCGTTCATCGTCGTCACGCACGACCGCTATTTTCTCGACCGGGTGACCAACCAGATCACCGAACTGACCGGCGGGAACTTCATTTCCTACGAAGGGAACTACACCGGTTACCTCGTCCAGCGCGCGGAGCGGCTGGCCGCCGCGGAGACCGCCGAGCACAAGCGGCAGATGTTCCTCAAGCGGGAACTCGAATGGGTGCGCCGCTCACCAGAGGCCCGCCGCACCAAATCGAAGAGCCGTCTGGACGCTTATTTCGACACCGCCGCCCAGGCCCCGCCCGAGATCGATCGCGAGGTCGATTTCGTCATCCCTCCCGCCCCGCAGTTGGGCAACCGGGTGGCGGAACTGATCGGCGTCGGAATGGAAATGGGGGATCGTACCCTCTTTTCGGGGTTTGACTTCAAGTTCGAGGCCGGGCAGCGCATCGGGATCACGGGGCGCAACGGCCTGGGGAAGACGACGCTGCTCAAGATCATCCTCGGGCAGCTTGAGCCGACGATGGGTGAAGTGAAGATCGGGCAATTGACCCGGTTCAACTACGTCGATCAGGCGCGACTCCAGTTGAACGATGACGATACCGTCATCGAGGCGATGAGCGACGGGAGCGAGCATGTCACCTTCGGCGGGCAGAAGCTCCCCGTGCGTGGTTACCTGAAGCGTTTCCTTTTCACCGACGACCGGCTTATCACGCAGGTGCGCTTTCTCAGCGGCGGGGAACGGAGCCGTCTGTTGCTGGCCCGGATCCTCAAGAACGGCGGGAACTTCCTAATCCTCGACGAGCCGACGAACGATCTCGATCTCTCCACGCTTCGCATTCTGGAGGAAGCGCTGCTTGCCTTTACCGGCGTGGTACTGGTGGTGAGCCACGACCGTTATTTCCTGAACCGGATCTGCACCGGCATCCTCGCCTTTGAGGGGGATGGGCAACTTACCTATAGCGTGGGAAACTACGACTATTACTGGGAGAAACGGCAGCGCCTTCTGGAGGCTTTCGGCCCCGATCCCGGGCCCGCGCCGGTGGAAAAGCCGAAACCGGTTGCCTCGCAGGAGAAGAAAGAGAAGGCCCGCAAGCTGAGCTACAAGGAAGCCCGCGAACTGGAGGGAATGGAGGAGGGGATCCTGGCCGTTGAGGAGCGGATCGCCGAGATCGAAACGATGTTTGCCGACCCCGGGTTCCACGCCAAGCATGGAAACCAGGCCCAGGCGCTGCACGACGAAATCGAGGCTTCGCGCCATCGTCTGGAAGCGCTTTATGCCCGATGGGAGGAACTGGAAGGAATCAAACTCGCTGCCGCTTCCGGTTAATCAAAAGGCGGTAAAGGAGCGGGGCGATGGGAAAACAAGGTAGCCCGCTCGCGCCGCGAGCGCGGGATGGATTTACAAGCCGCGTTTAGCGCCCATCCCCGCAGGACGGTGGTGTTGGGGATGCGGCCTTCATGAAGCCACGGGAGCCGAAACCCGCGCTCGGCGGCGCGAGCGTGCTACCAGTGCTACCGCACCACAGACCTCTGATGGCCTAACGATCGCGGAGCCCTTCGCGTTTAATCACGAAAGGCCGGAGATCGTAGATCTTCCCCCACTCGCCCTGGGCTATCAACTCCGCCTGCTCCGTCCATGGGGCGGGGGAGGAGCCAAATCGTTTTTCTTCGAGAGAGCCCCAGAAAAGGTAATCGACGCCGAGTTTCTGCGCGCGATCTTCCCATCCCGGCTCGCCGCGAAGCAGCGTCTCCAGGTCGATCTTGTTTTTCATGTAGTCGATGCCGTGGCTGGAGAGGTGTCCCTCATAGCCGGCGACGACTTTTCTGCCCAGGAGCAGAAGCGGGTGATTGTAGGTGGGTACACAGGCAAAGGTGGCGGTGGAGGGGAGGGCATCGAGATGGGCCTTCAACCCGTCCAGCTCGCTGCGCCGCGCCAGCGTGTACCCTTGGTGCCGACCGTCAAGCCCTCCCACCAGCGCCACGGCTCCCGAGAAAAACAGGGCGAAACAAGTTGCCCCTCGCAGCCATGGCCGCGCGAGGCGAAGCATGGCCCAAAGCACGGGAAGAACGGTCAGGTAGCTCCAGAGGAACAGCTTGGTGTTGTCCCATTCCCAAGGAGCGAACATGACAAAACAACCAATCAGGAAAACCGCAACCGCCGGGATGACAATGGCCGACTGTTCGGCAAGCTTCGGTAGCTCTCCCGGGGCGGTTCTCCTTCGCCAGAACCAGACAAAAAGAGCGACGATACAGAGCGGCATGACCCCGAAGTTTTCGAACCAGAAAACAAACGGGTTTTGCTCTTCCTGCATCCATCCCGGCTTGAGATGGATAGTGTTGCCGCTTTGAAAGCCGCCTGTCAGCAGCCAGATGAGCACCGTCGCGGGCGCCACCGACCATCCGACGATCCGGAGCGTTTTTTGCCTGAAAGCGGAAGGAAGCCCCATGCGCCAGACCGGTCCCCAAAATGAGAGTGCAAACCACCCTCCCAGCATGGCGGAGAGGAACAGAAAGGTGTGAAGGTGGAAGATCGGCATGGTGCTGTAGAGAAGCACCTCGATCCATACCGGCAGCCCGCGTTCGCCGCGAAAGAGGCGGGCCCGCCAGCTCCAGAGAAGCGCCAGCCCGGCGGGGATGGCATAGAGCAAGCCGCGCTGCGTCACGAAAAGCGCAAGGGGAATGCTCTTCCAGGCGAGTTGGCTCTGAAAATCGTCGAGATTCCCATCGCTGAAAATCTTCCACGCCGCGAAGCCGCCGTTGAAGAGAAACCCCGCGATCGCAAACGCCCCGCCCCAGCGCCACAGCATGATGCCGGTGGCGAGCGCGCCGATGAGTCCCGCCCAGACAAACCCGCGAATCAGGTCCACCCCCATCAGCAACAGGAGCGCGTTGAAGAGATCCATGCCGAAGGGGTAATGGAGCGCTGCCGCCGAGTAGATTGGGTTGTCCGGCCAGAAGGGGACCCCGTTGGCGAAATAGCGGGTAAAGGTGAAATGGAGCGAGAGGTCGCCGAGGTTATTGGGGGAAAGAAAGGCGATTTCTCCGTCCTTGAAGTAAACGACCCAACAAAAAGCCCGTAGCGAGAAAAGGGCGAAAATGACAAGGACGCTCCAGGCGGCCCAACTCCGAGGCAGCCTGGCTTTGGGGATTGCGGAGTCGGGAATGGAGAACCACGCCAGAAGACCTCCCGCAACGCCCATCGCGAGCGCAATCCGCGCGGAGGCCCCCCCAAGACCTTCGCCCATATATCCCAAAATCAGGGCGGCGATGATGGAAATGCAGATGCCGACGAGGAGAGAGACAGTGCCTTTCATGGCGAAAATTCGGGGGTTCGACCGGGGAAGAACGGGGCGAACTTCTCCGCGTCGAGGTAAAGCTTGCCCGGCACCAACCCGTCGCGAAGCTGGAAGGTGTCGACGAAGTAAGGCTGCGTCAATTCCTTCTCCACTTCGGCAATCCGCTCTTCTTCCACCACGAGGAAGGAGGCATCCATGGTCGGAGGCCGGGAGTCCCGGCTGGGGTAAATGATCGCGCCAGTGAAATCACCGAGCACCCAGGGAAGGGGGTGGTAGTCGGAAAGAAGCAGATGGCCTCGGAGATGATATGCGGCGGGATCCTGCGCCACGAGCTTTTCAAGGGGAGCCGTGAGTTTGAAAAGATCGTTCATGGTCTGAACATAAACGTATTTTTCCTTCGGATCGGTGGGGCGGAAGTAGTTGAGCCGGATTCCCACCGCCGCCGAGACGCCAACGGCTGCCATGGCGATCACTGCGGTTGGAATGCTCAGCCAGCGCAAATGAGGCCTGCGTTCGGTCCATCGAAGAGCCGAATCCACCGCATCGCCGAAGAGAAAGAAGAATGGCCAGATGATGGCGATGATGCACCACGGCGTCTTGTAGTTGACGATGCTGTAAGCCGTCAGCGCGCCGCATCCGTAAATGGCAAGCAGGCGACTGAGCCGGTTCATGCCGGGCCAGACCGCGCGCAGGCTGAAGGCGATCCCGATCAAGGCGGGCCATTCGTAACGGCCCATCAGTTCAAACCAGTAATACCACGCCTTGCCATGGCCGCTCCCGTCGACGCCCGTGTTCGACCAGATCGCAAACGTCTTCACCAGGCCTGAAAGCGAGGAAGGGTCGAGAAAGCCGCCTGAATAAAAGAAGACGATTGAGAGAACCCCAACAAAAAGCGTCGCGTTCAGCGTGTCCACGTTCCAGCGTTGCTTTACGGGACGCACCGAAATTTCCCGCGACGAGGGAGAAAAGACCTCCAGCAGAAGGAGCGTTCCGCACGCCAGCGCGAAGGCAAAGAGATGCACGAGGTAGGTCTCCTTCGTCAAAATCATGAGGACGACTCCCATCACCCCCGCCCACAGCCCCCGGGCGGTGCCTCGCGTCCAAAGCTCGGCCACCCCCCAGATTCCCAGTACCATCGCGAAGACCAGCCACGCCTCATGGATCGCGTAGCGGGAGAAAAAGAGCATCCCGGGCGAGAGGGCGAACGCCAGCGCGGCAATCGTGCAGACCCGCCATGGCAGGAAACGCCGGTATTGGAGGATCAGCCAGACGGTGGCCGCGTTGATGAGCACCAGCGGCAATCGAAAGGCGACGATCTCCCGGCCAAAGAGCGTCTGGGCAAGAAAGAGGACGTAGAAATGGAAGGGGCCGTGGTAATTGCCGGGGTCGTAGTGGTAAAACCCGGTCCGGGTCATTTGATCGATAAACCATCCGTTGACGCCCTCGTCGAAATGAGGGGGCTTCATGCCCAGCCACAGCAGGCGCAGCCCCAAGGCAAGCCCGACGATCAACCACACGGCCCGGCGGTAGGAATCCCTCCCGGGAAGGCCGCCGACGGCGAGGGGCTCGTGAGCCAGGCGTGAGGAGGATTCACTCATGGCAAGGAATCGCGGAGCGGCGGGAAAAGGGTTGCCGACGCGGGTTGAGCGCGGTCATTGTACGGGTGTTCACGACTGGAAAAAAACGGTTTTCATGATGACTTAACGCAATGGACGATCCTGATCTCAGCATCGTAATCCCCGCTTTCAACGAGGCGCGGCGTTTGCCGGGCACACTCCGGCAGCTTGCCGCGTTTTGCAACGAATTGAAAAGCACGTGGGAAGTGGTGGTCGTGGTGGAAAAAAGCGGGGACGAAACCTTGGAGTTAGCGACGGAGGCCTCGAAGAGCCAAGCCAATTTTCGGGTGATCGACACCCGGGTACACCGGGGCAAGGGTGCCGCCGTCCGACGCGGGGTGCTGGAGGCCCGAGGACGTATCATCCTGTTTATGGACGCGGACTTGAGCGTTCCCCCTGAGGAGGTGGCGGTGTTTCTCGGGTTCTTTGAGGCTCACCCAGAGGCGGATGTCCTCGTCGGTAGCCGCAAACACGCGCAAAGCCGGATTCTTAAACGCCAGAACTGGCTGCGTCAGAGGATGGGGGAAATCTTTAACTGGATTTTGCGCCGTGTGGCGGGAATCCGCGTGCGCGACACGCAGTGCGGGTTCAAGGCATTCCGCAAACCGGCCGCGGAGGCGATCTTCTCCCGGCAGCAATTGGATGGCTTTGCCTTCGACGTGGAAGTGCTCCTCCTGGCGGAGAAACTTGGCTACACCACGCGGGAGTTGCCGGTTCGGTGGACGAACTCCCCCGATTCGCGGGTGAACATCGTCCGTGACAGTCTTAAGATGCTCAAAGACGCCATCATGGTGCGACGCCTCGTCGCGAAGGTTTCGTGCGATCGATGAACCTACGGGGCGGCAACAGTGCATCAGGGTTTTCCTGATGTCTGGAACCGGGGTTTCTCAACTGGCATTTGCGTTCGCATGACGTTTTCTTTTTCGAGACCACTGATCTAAATCGTCACGGGCTATTCGCTTCCTGTCGCTTTTAATCAGCGATTTCAGACGATGATTCCCGGGCCCCAAACGACGATATCACGATACGCTCTCGCCTTTGCGTCAGTCTGCCTTGCTGCGGCGATCCGGACCGTTTTCGAGCCGTGGCTGACGGACCGTTCCCCGCTGCTTCCGTTTTCGATTGCGATCCTCATCAGCGGTCTTTTTGCGGGCACCGGCCCGGGCGTTTTTGCAACGGTATTAAGCATGATCTTCGGGATCGGCTTTTTTGCGCTCACGGTGGGTGGACCGTTTACCGAGCTTCTTCCTCACATCCTTCTTTTCTTGGTGTTGTCGGCCAGCATCCTTTACGTGGCCCACGCCAATTGCCAAAGCCATGAAAAGGGGGTGATCGCCCGCCGGGCTCTGGAGCAACGGGAGCAGGAACTGAGAACCGTCATCGATGCTTTGCCGGTGGGGATCTGGCTCACCGATCAGAATGGGACTGTCATCACCACGAATCGGGCGGTCCGGACAATCTGGGGAGGGGCGCGATACGTCGGCGTTGAGGATTACGGGCAGTACAAAATGTGGTCTTCGGAAACCGGGAAGCTCATTGAAGTGCCGGACTACCCGGGCGTCCGTGCCTTGAGCGGCGAAACAATCCTCAATGAAGTGATCGAGATCGAGCCATTCACCGGTGGGCGCAAGGATATCCTCATTTCAGCGATGCCTCTCCGCATCGGCGACGGGCCGATTCTTGGTGCCGTGATTGTCAATGAAGACATCACCGAGCGGCGGCGCGCGCTGGAGGAATTGCGCAATGCCAAGGAACAGGCCGAAGCCGCCAACCTCGCCAAGGATCGTTTCCTTGCCGTGCTCAGCCACGAACTCCGCACGCCGCTGACTCCCGTGCTAATGCTGGCGGAGTCGCTTGAATCCCATCCTGGTCTTCCTTCCACCCTTCGTATCGACGCGGCCATGATGCGGCGGCATGTCGCGCTGGAGGCCCGCCTTATCGATGATTTGCTCGATCTGACGCGCATCGAGAAAGGAAAGCTGCACCTGGAACGGCATCTGGTGGATATCCATGATATCCTGGTCTCCGCTGTGGAGATGGTGCGCTCCGAAGCGAATGCGAAGGAGGTCAAAATCGGCATGGAGATGCGCGGTTACCGGCGGTATATCAACGCGGACCGCTCCCGAATCAAGCAGGTCGTTCTGAATCTCCTCGGCAACGCTCTCAAGTTTACGCAGTCCGGCGGCAGCATCACGGTGCGGGCTGAATGCAGGGGGGATTTTGTATGGGTGGGGATCAGCGACACCGGTATTGGCATCGCTTCGGAATCGCTCACCTCCATCTTCGATGCTTTCGAGCAGGCTGACGCCACGCATCGCCGTTTTGGGGGCCTGGGGCTCGGTTTGGCCATTGCCAAGTCATTGTTGGAACTTCATGGAGGCAGCATTCACGCGAATAGCCCCGGTGTTGGAAGGGGAGCTGTTTTTGAGTTTATGCTTCCTGCTTTCGAAGGTCCTCCCCAGACCGCTTCGGCTCCTCAACCTGTCCATGATGAGAGCGGGACCCGGTTGCGCATTCTGCTGGTGGAGGACCATGAGCCGACGGCGTTCGTCCTGGCCCGCCTTTTGCGCCGGCGCGGGCATGAGGTTCGCATGGCCGCCAGTGTGAGGGAAGCGCTGGCTTTTGACGACCAGCCGATCGATCTTTTGGTCAGCGACATTGGATTGCCCGACGGAAGTGGGATCGACGTCATCAGGCATTACCGCGCCGCCCACAGCGATTTTCAGGCCATCGCGCTCAGCGGATTCGGGATGGATAGTGACGTGGAGAATAGTCTTCAGGCCGGGTTTGACCGTCACCTTACCAAGCCGGTCGATTTCCAAACACTTCAGCGGGCCATTGCCGGGCTATGCGACCCCATGGCGCAGCGGGGATAGTGCTCCGGACGTTTTAATATTTCCTCGTTACCAATCTCCAGATTGGTAATGCCATTGTTTCCGAATCTCTGATTCGAAAGCCTTGTCATCTCATATAGGGTGCCGGTACGGGTTTTCGAAACTGGAGTTTCGAAGACAGGGGCGTTCCCAAACAGAGTTTGGGAACGAGAGAATATTACGAGATTTTTCTGACTCAGGACACTATGCCCGGATCGCCCAACGGAGCTTCGTGGGCGTGGCTCGAGGGTTGGCTCCGCATTCCGCCGGGCTGGGACGGATCACCTCCCGGGCGATCTCCTTGTAAAGGCCGTCGCGCAACCCGGCTTCGAACGCTTTTTTTACACGGCGGTCTTCTCCGGAATGAAACGTCAACACGGCTACGCGGCCCCTCTCGCGCAGGCAAGCGGGGAGATTTCGCAGGAAAGTTTCGAGCGCGGTGAATTCCTCGTTGACCGCGATCCGCAACGCCTGGAACACCCGACGCACGCTCAAGGTCACCTCTTCCTCTTTGGTTCGAGGCAACGCGGCCCGGATTGCGAGAGCCAGCGGCGCTGTTGTCGCCATCGGGCGTCCCGCCAATGCCTCCGCCAATACCGCCGCGTGCGGTTCATCCGAATTGTCCTTGAGCATCGCCGCCAGATCGGTCGCGTTGGTACGCTGTAAGAGCTCCGAGGCGGATTGCCCTCGCCGTGGATTCATCCGCATATCGAGCGGCCCTTCCATCTTGACGGAGAAGCCGCGCGCCGGATCGTCGATCTGCATCGAAGAGACGCCGAGATCGGCGAGAATCAGGTCGGCTCCGCCTGCGAGGCCTTCCGCCGCAAGAACCTTCGGCAAGCCCGCAAAGTTGCTCCGGTGCGTCGTCAGGGCTTCCGGGCCGAACCCGAGCGCGCGCAATCGCGCTTCCGTTTTTGGAAGCTCGATCGGGTCCGCGTCGAGACCGATGAGCCGTCCGCCCGGCTGCAAACGGGCGAGCAGTTCCTGCGCATGGCCGCCGTAACCAAGCGTGCAATCGACCGCGCACTCCCCAGGTTGAGGCCGGAGGACTTCGAGGATCTCCGCAACCATGATGGGCCGATGCGTTCCCGCCGGAGTTTTCCCGGACGCGAGGACCTTGGCCACCGTGTCCGGATACCGCTCGGGCGCCCGTTCCTTATACTTGTCTTCGAAGCGGCGCGGGTTTTTTCCAGAATACCGGGGCCGCCGTTTTGGGCGCAGGGGCGTGGAATCGTCGGAAGCGGGCTGGTCGGTCACAGTTCGTTGTACTTTTTGTTGGAGCCGCGAGCTTTTGCCACCGGGTAACGTTGTTCATTGTTGGCGAGCTTCGCCCGCATCGCGGCCGCGAGATCGATCCCGAGGTTGTTCGCCAGTTCGAAGAGAAGGATTGCCACGTCGGCGATTTCGCTGCCGATTTCTCCCTTTCGTTCCTTCGCGCGCCGATCCGACTGCTCCGCGCTTTGCCAGACGAAGTGTTGAAGCAACTCTCCGGCCTCCGCCGAAATGGCGACGGCAAGTTCCTTCGGATTGTGAAATTGCAGCCAGTCGCGCGCGTCTCGGAACGCGCGGATCTCTTCGGTGACGGCACGGATCGAATCGTTCATGGGTGTTGCTAATATAAGAGCCTCTCCCGCCGTTTGCCGCGAGCCATTTCCGGCGGATGTGATTTATCCGCGCCCATCCACATAGCGCTGGATGGCGGCAACCAGATCGTCTTGCCGAAGGGGCTTGGGGAGATAATCGTCCATGCCGGCTTCGATGCATTTTTCGCGGTCGCCATTCATGGAATTGGCGGTAAGCGCGACGATATACGTGCGGGAGGGGCTTAAAAGTTCCTGCTCCCGGATGCACCGGGTCGCCTCATAGCCATCCATTTCAGGCATTTGGCAATCCATGAAGATGATGTCGTAGCAGGTGCGCTTCAATGCGGCGAGGACTTCGAGGCCGTCCGCCGCAATGTGGGCGATGTAGCCGAGTTTCTTGAGCAGGAAGAGGACGACCTTCTGGTTTACAGGGTTATCCTCGGCAACAAGGATCTGCAGGTTGTGCGGTTTGGCAGGGAGAACCTCCAGGTCTTTCCAGGTGCCAGCGGCGTTTTTGGAGTCGGAGAGATCGTTAAAGACGCGGGCGATGCATTCAAACAAGCGGGCTTGCTTGACGGGCTTGAGCAGGCATTCCAGGATGCCTGCCTCGCGCAGGCTTCGCGGGTCGAGCCTCGCTCCCAGAGATGTGAGCATGATGAGACGGGTATCAGCCAGCGTTTTGTCGGCTTGGATACGACAGGCGAGAGTGAGCCCGCTGACGTCGGGCATCTGCATGTCCAGAATCGCGAGGCGGAACGGATCTCCGGCGGCCACCGCGGCGTGGAGAAGGCGCATGGCTTCATCGGCATGAAGCGCGTGGCTGTCGCGCATTCCCCAGTTCTCCAGTTGATGATGGAGCATCGTGGCATTGGTGACGTTGTCATCCACGGTCAATACCCGCAGACCGGCCAGTGACGCCTGGTCGATCCTATTGCAAGCGAAGGGGGGCGATGCGATTTCCATGCAAGCCGTGAACCAGAAGGTGGAGCCTTCGCCTAACGCACTTCTAATGCCGATGCGCCCGTTCATGAGCTCTACGAGGCGGCGGGAAATAGCGAGCCCAAGCCCCGTCCCGCCGTATTTCCGCGTGCCGGAGCCGTCCGCCTGGGTGAAGGCCTGGAAAAGTTTTGCCTGGGTTTCAGAGTCGATGCCGATGCCGGTATCCGTCACTTCAAACCGGATGAGTTGGTCGGCTCCGTCACTGGATTCCAGGGAAACGCTCAGGACGACTTCGCCTTGTTCGGTGAACTTGATGGCATTATGGATCAGATTCACAAGCACCTGCCGCAACCGACCGGGATCGCCGCGAAGATACCGGGGAGTGCCCGGTTTAAGAAAACCGATGAGCTCAAGGTTTTTGGCGTGGGCGGAATCCGCAAGCAGATCCAGGGTATTCTCGACCGTTTCCTGCAGGTCGAAATCGTCCACCTCGAAAGTAAGCTTGCCCGCTTCGATTTTTGAGAAATCCAAGATGTCGTTCAGGAGCGTGAGCAGCGTCTCGGCGCTTTTGTGGACCGTGGTGGCGAACTTGCGTTGCTGCGGTGTGAGCGATGTATCGAGCAGCAGGCCGATCATGCCGATAACGGCGTTCATCGGGGTGCGAATTTCGTGGCTGACGTTGGCCAGGAATTCCGACTTAAGCCGCACGGATTCCAGGGCGGAATCGCGAGCCTGCGCGATCTCGGTCTCGTGATGCTTGCGGAAGGTGATGTCTTCGGCGGTGCCCACATGGCCGATGAAGTCCCCCTGCGCGGAGAACATCGCCTTGGCGCGAGCCAGGACCCACCGCTGTTCGTTATTGGGCCAGAGCATCCGGTATTCGCACAGGTATTCGCGGCCTCCCTGGGTCGCGTTTTGCCACTCTTTGAGCACCCGTTCCCTATCCTCGAGAAGAATGGCCTTGGACCAATTCATTCCCAGGCTTTCCTGCTCGGAGAGGCCGGAGATTTCCGTCCAGCGTTGGTTGGTGTAAAAACAGTTCCCGTCAGCATCCGTCTGGAAGATGCCGACGGGAGCCGTGGAACTGAGCATTCGGAACCGCTCTTCGCTGGCGGCCAACTCGCGGGTGCGCATAATCACGCGGGATTCCACCTCGTCATTGAGCGCTTCAAGCGCCGCCTTTTTTCCTGCCATCCTCCGCATTTCCTGATGCGCCTGCCGGATGGCGAAGAAGAGAAAGATATCTTCGACCACCACCCAGCCCGCATGCTCCATCGTCCGCCAGACGGACGCATTGATCACGCCGTAGATGGATTCCGGCCACAGAATTCCTCGTAAAAAGTGATCTGCGACCACCACGAACGACGCTGTGGCAAGTACACGCCAATCCCGGTAGAAGGACAAAAAGGCGAGTGAACCAAAGACGTGGAAATGCGTTTCGATTCTCCCTCCCGTCAGATGAATAAGGAGAGACCCCGCCAGCATCTGAGCGATGGCGATGGAATGACGTGTCGCCGCCTGTCCGGGCATTCGCCACGCCAGGACGATCGGGAATGCGGCGATCAAAGCGCCCAGAAATAATGCCGCCCAAACGTGGGGATGCGTCTCGCTTTGCTCGCCCACCCAGGTGCGCGGGGTCACCCAAACGGCGATGAGGACGCCGAAGAGCCATTGGATGATCAGGCATGGAACAAAGAGTTTATCGGTATTGCGATAAACCGTTTCCTGTTGTTCCCTGAAATAAACCTCCCTCTTGGCGTCAATACTATGCTGCACCGTGGTACTCATGGGGGGGACGATGGATTGGGTTCTGACAGCGAGCATTGTCCGTTTAACGGACAGCCAAAGACCGGAGTGGATGTAACCGGAGTCGAAGAAGTCGGTGACGCTGTGAGCGCTTTGTGCTCCCGGATCGCGACCAGCGCGCGAAGGCCGTCGTTGTCGCCGGAATGTCCGCGAGCCACGGTCATGCCGCCGTGGAAAACCAACTTCCCTCCCGGTTCAAACAAGAATGTCTCCCCCGAGGTCTCCGCCTGGAAGAGGCGGCCCTCCCTGCCGCCCTCGTCTTCAATGGTCGCCACCCGCGGCAAGGAAGAGGCCGCACGCCAAAGCGGCGTGTTACTCCATGTCGCGGGTTTGTCTTCCGGTTGAAGGAAGACGATTTGCGTTGCGAAGTCGCCCCCGTTTCGGCCGAGCAA
Source organism: Chthoniobacteraceae bacterium (assembly GCA_037190965.1). Taxonomy (GTDB): domain Bacteria; phylum Verrucomicrobiota; class Verrucomicrobiia; order Chthoniobacterales; family Chthoniobacteraceae; genus DATMFV01. The sequence continues at coordinate 62,575 of JBBCKI010000063.1, read as the reverse complement.
AACAGCAAGCTCCCCGATGGTGGCCCGTGAACAAGGGCAGTGGGGATGCAGGAACATAATTAAAGTCGGCTTTTGCGTGGAAAGTTCGAGCCTGCTCCCATCCGGCCATTGTGTCAGGGCGTACCGGCTTTCTCCCGGCGTGCCGCTATAACGCCACAACGCTCCGATACCGGCTGTGACTGCGGCCAGCCACAAAAGGAAAGCCGCGCCTGTCAATAGCGGGGATCCCAAGAGCCCTTGCCCGGGACGGTTATTGGCACCGTGCTTGAACCATCGGAGGCAAATCATCGTGTCGTACCCGGGGACGGACCTGGCTGATGAGCGCTATTTCCGGTGAGGAGGCGGGACGAGAACGGTTTGCATTCCGGCAGCCTGCGCCGAAGTGACGCCCGCCTGCGTGTCTTCGAAGGCAAGACATCTCTCCGGCGGGATGCCTAGCCTCCGCGCGGCTTCGAGAAAGGGATCGGGAGCCGGTTTGCCGTTTTTGTAATCTTCCGCGCCAACGATGGTCTCGAATTTGTCCGCAATGCCGAGCGCGGTGAGCGTCTTGATGACGATGGCGCGGTGTCCGCCCGACGCCACGGCGAGCGGCTTTTTTCCGTAGAGTTCGTGGACGAGGGCCACGACCGGTTCGATGGGGAGAATCTCCGGGATTTTCTGGAGGAAAAGGCTCTCTTTGTATTGCGCGGTTTCCTCCACGGGCATCTGATAACCGTGGCGTTCATTCAGGATCTCGACGATCTTTTCCGTCGGAACGCCGCCGAGCTCATAGAAAAATGCCTCGGGGAAATCGCACTCGTGCTCCGCCAACGCGGCGCACCACGCCTGGTAATGCAGCGGCATCGTGTCGGCAAGGGTGCCGTCGCAATCGAAAACATAACCGTCGAATTCACCTTCGGGGATCTGGAGACTCATAAAAATTGTAAGCGCGCGGCGGAATCTTAGAGAGGAGATGAGGCACGGCAAAGCCATTTCTCAAGGGGAGGCGCGCGCCAGGTGGCCTGCTCGCGCCGTCGAGCGCGGGATCGATGAAGAGTCGCGTTTGGCGCTCATCCCCGCAGGACAGGCTGCTGGGATTGGGATACGCAGTCCTTTCGGCGGACGCCCTCGCTCTCCCTTGGGGTAATATGGCTCAATCCGCCCTATAATCGCTTCCCAAGAAACCACTTCCTCCATCACCGCCAGAAACGCTTCCTTCTTTGTCACCCGTTTCTGCTCGCAAATTCGCTCTCCGAAAAACTCATCTGACGGTTCATTCCTTCATTCTGACTCGTTCGGTCTCCTTTGCCTAGCTCCGATTAAATCAGCGTGTCCTTAGTGTCCTGTCAGCCAAATCCTTGTCATAATTCCGGGCGCTTTTCCGAATCTCCGGCGTTGCTCGTGCGGTCGGTATCTTCAGATACCGCCCTTACTCGCGCCTTGGAGATTCGAAAAATCACCTCGGACTTATTTAAAGTATTAATCTGACAGGACATTAGAGCGTTTTGAGTAAAGATGTAGCCGTTGATTTTGCGAGCGCCGTGGGCTGGTGCGCGGTTTTTCAAGCGAAGTGGCTGTATTTTCAATACTGCCCGAGCTTGAAGGGCCGCGCAACGGCCCGCGTCGCCGCAAAGCAATGGCTACAGAATTAATTAAACCGCTCTAAATCACTTGGGCGGCGAAAAGCCGTTGAAAATCGATAACGAAATTCTGTAAAATAGCTCATTTATTCATGAGGATCTGTTTGATATTTTTCTCTAACGTCAGATTTCTTTTGACGTCTCTCGCGATCGCATTTCCTTTGAGCAAAGGGGTGGCCGATAGCGTTTCAGGAGCCGCAAGCGATTGGATCTATTTAAGAAATTCTGACCTTAAGGTTGGGATCCTTAAGAACTCGGGCGCAGGCATAGGCTACTTTTCCAAGGCAGGCTCCACCAAGAATCTCTTAAATCACTATGATCGTGGACGTCTGGTTCAACAGTCGTACTATGGAGACGTTGACGGGAGCAGATGGGTGACTAAGGAGTGGCGCTATACTCCCGTGCAAGGAGGTGACTATTAAGGAAAATCCCCTCCCATACCGGAAATCACGAAGGAAGGTGATTCGCTATACGCAAGGTCCATTCCGCTCCATTGGGCCAGCGGAGAGGAGCTTTCGGAGTGCCTGATGGAGCAATGGATCTCGTTTGAGGAAAACGTGATGCATGTGCGGTATGTATTTACGTATAACGGCACTAAAACTCATGAGCCCCGGCATCAGGAGTTGCCGGCGATTTTTCTTGATGCTTCGCTGGATACACTGGTGACCTATGATGGGGAAACTCCATGGATGAATAACCCTGTTACAAATATCGCTCCCGGCCTGACGAATGAGTATATCAAAATGACCGAGAATTGGGTGGCTTATGTTAATGAAAGGGGGCACGGTGTTGGTGCCTATGTGCCCTCTGTTATTGAGGCCACCTGCTATCGATTTCGCGACAAGAATGGGGGCGATGTGAACTGTTCTTATGTAGCCCCGATTCGCACATTTGCGCTCACTCCCGGGTTGCGGTATTCTTACGATGCCTATTTCACCATAGGAACCGTAGCGGAAATCCGTGAGCGCTTTTTAAAGATCCATTCCGAAATTTCCACTGGGAAACGCCCGGGTTGATCCTTACTTGAGAGTGATTGAAAATGTAGGCTGGGTTCCCGTATCGCCTACAGCATGTCCCTACCGGATCCTTGAAACCGGCCAGTCATCAAACCGTTCCCCATCTTGCCAAGCCGGTTTCGCGACTGGTATTGGGGACGGCGTTTGATAGGAGGCGATATTTCCGAGTCCTGCGCTTTCGATCTCTTCGACTTCTTTTTTTGAACGGGGTGGCAACTGTTTTGATACCGCTTAGAGCGGTTTAATTAATTCTGTAGCCATTGCTTTGCGGCGGCGCGGGCCGTTGCGCGGCCCTTCAAGCTCGGGCAGTATTGAAAATACAGCCACTTCGCTTGAAAAACCGCGCACCAGCCCACGGCGCTCGCAAAATCAACGGCTACATCTTTACTTAAAACGCTCTATCTGTACGGGGATCCCCGCAGGATGCGCTGCTGGGATTGGGATGCGGCCCTCATGAAGCCACGGGAACCGAACCCCGCGCTCGACGGCGCGAGCGTGCTACCGGTGTTGCCGCACCGCCTTGGATTCCACTGAAAAGGTCGCAATCCTCCGTCGACGTCACGCGGTCTCTTCCGTTTCTTCGGAGGCGGTTTCGGAGGCCGGTGACTCTTTCTCTTGGGCGGGGGCGGCCTGCGCCTGCTGCCGCTCGCTGTGGAGATCGCCATGCTTGCCGAAGCTCTCGGCGACGCTGGGGATCGGGGCGGGATTGCCCGCGCCGATCACGTCGGATCCTTGCTGGGAATCCTCGCGTTTGGTGAACTTCACGCCGACCAGTTTCGAGACGCCGTGCTCTTCCATTGTCACACCGTAGATGATGTCGGCCTTTGCGATGGTGCGCTTGTTGTGGGAGATGACGACGAACTGGCTCTGCGAGGAAAACCGGTCGAGGATCTTGATGAAGCGGTTGATGTTCGATTCGTCCAGCGGAGCGTCCATCTCGTCCAGCACGCAGAAGGGCGAGGGCTTGACCATGTAGATCGAGAAAAGGAGGGCCACCGCCGTCATCGTCTTTTCACCGCCGGAAAGCAGCGTGATCGAGGTCAACTGTTTGCCGGGAGGCTTGGCGATGATTTCGATGCCGCTCTCCAGAGGATCGCTCTCGTCGAGGAGCACGAGGTTGGCCTTTCCGCCGCCGAAGAGTTCCGTGAACATCTCCTGGAAGTTGACGCGGACTTTTTCGAACGTCTCGGCGAAGAGAGTCTTCGTCGTGGTGTTGATCTTCGCGATCACCTCCAGCAACTCTGCCTTGGAGTTGTTGAGGTCGGTGTTCTGCTGTTCCAGGAATTTGTAGCGTTCTTCGAGTTCGTCGTACTCCTGAATGGCGTCGATGTTGACGGGACCCATCGATTCGAGCTTCTGGTCGAGTTCCTTGACGATCCGCTCGACGAACTCCCAGTCCACCGGTTCGTCGATGGGAACGGGTGCTTCATCGACGGCTTCCACAACTTCCTTGGCGACCGGTTCGACGGCATCGGTTTCGGGATCGGCTTTGGCCTCGGGTGCCGCGTTCGCATCCGTCTCCGAGGAGAAGACGCGCGGGGGCGCATCGTTCTCTTCCACGGGGCCGCCCTTGAGCCGTTTCTTCTGCTCCCGGATGGTGGTCAGCAGCGCGTAGGTGTCGGGCTCGAACTCTTTGATGTCGAACTGATAGCGGCGCTGCACATGCTCGCAGAGATTCTCCAGCCGCAGTTGCAGCTTCGAACCGCGCACTTCCAGTTGCGTGCGCTGCTCGTGGGTCTTGCCAAGATCGTGCCGGGTTTGTCGCAGGAGGTTCTCCTGCGTTTCCACCTGCGCCGCCAATTGTGAACGTTCGGTCAGCAGGGTTTGCACGCGTTCCTCGGCTTCGCCCAGTCGCCCCTGCGCCTGCGTGACACCCGCGCGGACGTTCTCGGAGTCTTCCGCCAGTTGCGTGCTCTTGAGATTGTATCCTTCAATGTCGCGGCGGCGCTGCTCGATCATCTCGCGCAACTCGGAGAGCCGCGCATGCATCGGTTGGCGTTGATTCTGGAGCGAGGAAAAACGCTGCTTCTCCGTGGCGACCCGCACGCGCATTTCGTTGAGCTCGCCGGTCAGCATCGATTCGCTCTCCCGCAGGGCCGCAAGCGAATCGTTAAGTTCGCCTTGCTGCGCCTGGAGTTCGGAAATTTGGGCTGCGGCGGCCTCCGCCTCTTCGTCGAGTTGCCCAAGTTTGGCGGCGGCTTCGTCGTGACGGCGTTCGATGGCCTCCCGCTCGGCGGTGAGCGCGAGGGCTTTCCTGCCGGTCTCTTTGATTTCGCGTTCGACGGTGGTCAGTTGCCCGCGCAGATGCGTGAGCGTCAGGTTGAGCGTCTGGGAATCGTCGCGGGCCTCCTGAAGCCGGGCCTGTGCGGACTCAAGCCGGGACGCGGTATCGCCGCGGCGTTCGGTGAGTTCGGCCAGGGCGGCGCGGATGCTTTGGGATTCCGTCTCCAACTCCGTGATCTGGGACTTGCGCTGGAGCACGGAGGTGCCGCCGTCTTTGTTTTGTCCGCCTTGAACAATGCCTTCGCGGGTGAGGAGTTCGCCCGCCAGCGTGACGAATTGCCAGGATGCGCCGGATGCCGCGAGACGCACCGCCGTTTCAAGATTTTCGACAATCACCGTTCCGGCCAAGAGCCGCTTCACGAGCGGTTCGACTTCGGGTTGGGCTTTCACCTTGTCTGCCGCCCATCCGAGCGCGCCGACCGGGAGGTCGAGCGCGGTAACGGGGGCAGGGGAGGCGTTCTCCGGCCAGAGCTGCCGTAAGGCGAGGGAGGCACGCCCGAGCTTCTTCTGCACGAGATTTTTGACCACCGCCTCGGCGATCATTGTGTCCTTCATGACGATCGCCTGAAGGTTCTGCCCCAGCGCGGCTTCGATGGGCGTAATGAAAGCCGAGCCGACCTCGATGAACTGCGCCAGCGCACCCATCACCGCCGGTTTGTAGAACGACGGATCGTCGAGTCCCTTCAGGACGGCCTGTGTTCCCTGCGAAAAGCCTTCGCCGTCCGCGTTCAGTTGGCGAAGCACGTCGAGCTTTGACTCGCGTTCCTGTAAACGGCGGCCCTCGGTGTGAACGGTTTTGTCGATCTCGGAGAGTTCCGCCTGGGTGTTGCGCGCGAGGACTTCGGCTTCGCCGACCTCGCACTTGCGCGCTTCGAGTTGCCCGGTGGTTTGTTCCACCTGCGCGGTCAGTTCGAGGTTTTTCGCCTCCAGCGCGTCGGCGGCCCCGTTGAATTTTTCGATTTCCTCGGCGAGGATGGCCATTCTCGCATGCGCGCCGTCGCGGGTGTTGACGCTGGCGGCAATCTCGCTGCGGAGCGAGGAGAGACGCCCCTCGATCCCGGTGATCTGGGAAAAAATGCCCTGGTAACGCCGTTCCGTCTCGGCGCGCTCGGCGACGAGGTTTCCTGCGGAAGCCTGCCGTTCGCCAAGCAACGCTTCTTCGCTGGCGAGGCTCTGCTGGATGGTCTCCAACTCGACATCTGCGTTTTCGATCTGCGTCTGCTGGAACTCCAGTTTCTCCTCGGCCCCGGCGATGTCGCGCTCGTACCGCTCCACCAGCCCGGCAAATTCCGCCACCCGTTCTCCGTTGAAGCCGATGCGGCTCTCGCCCTGGGTGATCCGGTTTTTGAGTTCGTTCACCGCCTGGCGCGCCTCGGTGAGCTTCTCCTCCATGATCTCCAACTCCATCCGCTGCTCGCCCACGGTACGCTCCTGTTCTTGCAGATCGCGTTCGCGCAGCCCCTGGTCGCTGGAGAGCCGCGCCATCGCGTCGGCGGCGGTGTTGCGCTGGGCGTCGAGTTCGTCGTAAAGGCGCTTGGCGTTGTGTGTCTCCAGCACACGGACGTCATGGAGAAGGCCCTTGTAACGGCGTGCCTTGGCGGCCTGCCGCTGGAGGGACCCGATTTGGCGTTTCACCTCGCGGATGACGTCCGTCAACCGGAGCAGATTGGCTTCGGTGGCTTCCAGCTTGCGAAGAGCCTCCTTGCGCTGCGCCTTGAATTTTGTGATTCCTGCGGCTTCCTCGAAGATCGCGCGGCGATCCTCCGGGCGGGAGGAAAGAATCTGGTCAATCTTGCCCTGCTCCATGATCGAGTAGGCGCTCCGGCCCACGCCGGTGTCCATGAAGAGCTGGTTGATGTCGCGCAACCGGCAGGGGGTCTTGTTGAGCAGGTACTCGCCCTGGCCGTCGCGGAAAACACGGCGGGTGATGGTCACCTCGTTCCATGCCACGCCGAGGTCTTTCTCGCAGTCCGCGAACGTCATGGAGACTTCCGCCATGCCGAGGGCGGAGCGGGAATCAGTGCCGGAGAAAATGACGTCCGCCATTTCGCCGCCCCGGAGCGCCTTGGCGGATTGTTCCCCCAGAACCCACCGGATCGCGTCGAGCACGTTCGACTTCCCGCAACCGTTGGGCCCGACAATGACGGTGACTCCCCGGTGAAACTGGAGAACCGTCTTTGCAGCGAACGACTTGAAGCCGAAGATTTCGAGCGACTGGAGGTACATAGGCTGGGAAAAGGTGGGTTAAAACGAACGGCGGCGCAACCGTCGGGGCAAATCGCCTCAGGGAGCGCTGAATCGGCACGGTAGAGGAGGGGGGAACTGCTCGCAAGCACAATCTAGCCGCCGCGCCAGGGCGGAAACCACAAGATGTTGTATCTTGTCCCTGATTCCAACTCTCTAGGCCGCCTCTGGGCGAGGGAACCGTTTTGGAGCGAAAAGGGGTTGCTTCGAGAGGGCCGCGTCCATAGGTTTGCCTCTCTTCCCATGAAAGTTTCCAAACGAGGCGAATATGCACTCCGCGCGTTGATCAATATCGGGATCGCGCATGAACTGGGGCGGCCTCTTGTCCAGATCGGAGAACTCGCCGAAAAAGAGAATCTCCCCATCAAGTTTCTGGAGCAGATCCTGACCCAGCTCAAGGAGGCCTGCTATATTGATAGCAAACGCGGGAAGCTGGGCGGTTATTTCCTCTTGATGCCCGCCCCCAAGATCAAGTTTGGCCAGGTGATTCGTCTCATCGATGGTCCGCTGGCCCCGATTGCCTGCGTGAGTCATACGGCCTACGAGCGGTGCAGTTGTCCCGACGAGGAGCATTGCGGCCTGCGGATGTTGATGAACGACGTACGCAACGCCATCGCCAATATTCTCGACCGTTTCACCCTGGAAGACACGGTGTCGATGACGCTCAAGAAAATCCGCCGCAACAAGCCGGAGATTCCTTTTATCGAGGGGCTGTTGAGCAGGCCGATCTCGGAAAGCCCGGCGGTGACCGGGGGTGCCCGATTGGGTTCGAAGGTGAGACCAAAGGCGAAGCTCAAGGAGAAGGAAGTTGGCAAACAAGCCTCCTTGAAGCTCCGCGCCAAGGCCGACGCGCCCAAGAGTAAAAGCCGGGCCTCAAAGACACGATAGAAAACGCGGTAGTTCGAAGAACCGATCATTCCTCTTATGAAACCACTCATCGCAGCCGCACTTTGGGCCCTTACCTTGGCGGGAGCACAGGCGGAGACGCGGATTCGCGTCGGGCACTTCCCGAATGTCACGCATGTGCAGGCCCTCATTGCCCATAATTTCTCTCGCGAAGGCAAAGGCTGGTTTGAAGAACGGCTTGGACCGGACGTCAAGATCGACTGGTACATTTATAACGCGGGCCCGAGCGCGATGGAGGGGGTGTTCGCGCAAAGCATTGATGTAACCTACGTCGGCCCCAGTCCCGCCATCAACGCGTTTGCCAAATCGCAGGGCGAAGAGGTTCGTATCGTTGCCGGCTCTGTGAATGGCGGCGAGGCCCTGGTGGTTCGACCGGATGCCGGGATCAAAACCGGCGCGGATTTCAAAGGGAAGCGAATTGCGACGCCGCAGCTTGGTAATACTCAGGACGTGGCTGCCCGGGCGTGGTTGAAAGAGCAGGGGCTCAAGATCACGCAGCTCGGCGGGGACGCCCAGGTGATCCCGACGGCAAATCCTGACCAGTTTGCGCTCTTCAGCGCCGGAAAGATCGACGCCGCGTGGACCGTCGAGCCGTGGGTCTCCCGGCTCGTTCGCGATGCGGGCGGAGTCGTTTTTGTGGAAGATCGGGATGCCGTGACGACAGTGCTCGTCTCCAGCGTCAAGTTTCAGAAAGAGCAACCGAAGCTTCTGGAGAAACTCGTCAAAGCCCATCGGGAGCTGACGGACTGGGTCAAGGCCAATCCGGAGGAAGCCCAGCGGCGCGTGGTGGCGGAACTCTCCGAGGAGACGAAGTCGAAGATCTCCCCGGAGCTGATTGCGGCGGCCTGGCCTCGCATTATCTTGACCAATGAGGTCGACATGAAGAGTCTGGAGACTTACGTGAAGAATGCGAAGGAAGCGGGGTTCTTGCGAAAGGTGCCGGATCTCCAGCGTCTGGTCGTGAATCCCGTGACCAAGCCCTGAATTTTAGAACGGTTTTGAATTTCCTGTTTACATTTTTTGCGGCGGCGCCGGTCGTTGCGGGGCCTTTCAAGCTCGGGCAGTATTGGAAATACAGCCACTTTGCTTGAAAAACCGCGCACCAACCCACGGCGCTCGCAAATAATTGTAAACATTTAACTCAAAAACGCTCCAACGCATCGACGCTTTGACTTTTCAATGACACTTTCGGACGAACTTCAGGCCGCGACACCGGCCAAATTGGCGATTGAGGATGTATCCAAGGTGTTCCGCACCAACCGCGGGACCGTGCATGCCCTGGATAAAGTTTCTCTCCAGATCGGGGAGGGGGACTTCGTCTGCCTCGTGGGGCCAAGCGGTTGCGGAAAATCGACCCTTCTCAACATCATCGCCGGGTTGGAACAGCCCGACAGCGGACAGACGCTCATGGACGGGAAGGAGATCGCCGAGCCGGGCAGAGACCGCATGGTCATGTTCCAGGAGTCAGCGCTTTTTCCATGGCTCGATGTGCTGGGCAACGTTCTATTCGGGTTGAAGCTGAAGCCCAATCTCAACAGCAACGAGCGCAAGGAAGTCGCCCGGTTTTATCTCAAACTGGTGGGATTGGAAAAATTCACTCGCGCGAATGTCCACGAGCTTTCCGGTGGCATGAAGCAGCGGGTTGCCCTGGCGCGCGCCTTGGCCCCAAACCCGCGCGTGCTCCTGATGGACGAGCCTTTTGCCGCGCTCGACGCGTTGACGCGCGAACAGCTCTACGGCGATATCCAGAAGATCTGGGCGGAGCGAAAGAAGACCATCGTTTTCGTCACACACAACGTGCGCGAGGCGGTCTGTCTCGGGAATCGCGTGGTTCTATTTTCACCGCATCCGGGGCGTATCCGGGAGGAGTTTGAGATCGATCTGCCGCGTCCGCGCGACATCAACAGCGTGGAACTTGCGGGATATGCCACGCGGATCACCCGCGCGCTTAAGGGGTACGTTCACGCTCAGGAGGCAGAATAGCGGCAGAGTCATCGCAGCAAATGAAACGTTTTTTTTCTTCCGTCCTCTTTTTTATCGCGCTCGTGGTGGCCTGGCACTTTGTGGCAGCAGCCAAGGTGAACCCCGTGATGGTGCCCGATCCGCTGGCCGTGTGGGATTATATCAAGGAATCCACGCTGGACGGCACGTTGCCACAGGCGACCTGGGTGACGCTCAGGCGGCTCCTGACCGGTTATTTCATGGGGATCGCGGTGGGGCTTCCGCTGGGGATGCTTGTCGCGCGTTTCAAGCTCATGGAAGATACGGTCGGTGTGCTTGCGCTCGGGCTTCAAACGCTGCCGAGCGTTTGCTGGGTGCCTCTGGCCCTGATCGGCTTCGGGCAGACGGAGGCCGCCATGCTTTTTGTGGTCGTAATGGGAACGGTTTGGTCGGTGATCATCGCGACTGACAACGGCGTGCGCAACGTTCCGCCAATTTATGCCCGGGCCGCCCGTACCATGGGTGCGGGTCCGTTTTACACCCTGACCCACGTGACATTGCCCGCCTCGGCTCCATTCATCGTCAGCGGGATGAAACAGGGATGGGCCTTCGCCTGGCGATCGCTGATGGCGGCGGAAATTTTTGTTACTATTCTCACCGGCTTTGGCCTAGGCCAGCTTCTCGACTATGGGCGTAACCTCCATGCGATGGATCAGGTCATTGGGGTCATGCTGATCATCGTGGTGATCGGCCTGCTGGCCGACAAGATCCTCTTCTCACCCTGGGAGCGGTTGTTGCATCGCCGCTGGGGAACGGGGAAGGTGTAGGCGGGAGAGGGGAGTTTACCCTTAAATCTCAAACGCCAGCGCATTGCCCGGGTGCATTTGGACGAGGTCGTCGATCGTCCGCGAGTCGAGCATTCCTGCGATCTCCACCCGTACTTCCGTCATCAGGAGCCGTAGCGGGCAGGTCTTGGGATCGGGGCAGGTGCAATTTTCGGAAGGCTGCGCCGCCGCGCAGGGAACCGGGGCGATCGGCCCATCCATCGTGCGGATCACGTCGCCGACCTTGATGGTGGAGGGAGCGGCCCGAAGGGTGTAGCCGCCGCCCACACCACGCTTCGCGGAAAGATAACCCGCGTGGCGCAATGTCAGGAGAATTTGCTCCAGAAACTTCACGGGAATCGCCTCCTGCCCGGAGAGCTCCTGGATGCTCCAGGAGCGCTGCTGGCGGGCCATCGCCACGAGGGAGCGGATGGCGTATTCGGACTTGCGGGAAATTCGCACGCCCGGAAAATCATGCCTTGCGGGAGAAGAGTCGAGCGATTTTTGCTTGAGCGCTTGCACAAGCCCCATAATTGCGTAAAATTGACTCCGTTAAGGGGGCGTACTGGTTTCGACTACAAATCTGAAATTCACGCCGCATGCCGAGGATGATTCGTTGGCCTCGTTAATAACCGGATCAAAACAAATAAATGCAGAGTCTAACGACCTCGCTCTCGCGGCTTAATTGACCGTGACGTTCCCGGCCGGACGCCTACTACAGCCGGGAGCGATGACAGTAGGCTAGCCGGAAGGTGGGGCGACCGCATCTGAAGGCGAAATAATTTCGTGGACGCTCGGATGCCGGCAGCGCGTTGGTCCGCAACCGTCATCCTAAATAGTAGGCCAAATATGCATGTAGAAGCGGGTCTAGATGGTTTATAGGACAGGGGTTCAACTCCCCTCGCCTCCACTTCTTAAAGCGGAATCAAACCCGAACTCCGACGCACTCGTAGCGGCCTTGCGCAATTTTACGCGGTTCTTCGTTGTTTTCCGTGGAATCCGAGGGTGTCAGCAATAGTGCGGCAACCCTTGCTATTCTTCCGTCACTCAACCGCAAGGCCTGTATGCTTACGCGGCGTCCGCTCGTCGATTCCCAATCGTCATCGGGTGCGATTGGCCTTAATCTCCTCCGCGAACCATGCGATCCACCCCGGTTCCTCCAGGAGCTTTTCACAAATGACCTTCCGCTGTTTCGCAGAAAGGTTTCCTTGCATCAAATCGCGGAGCAATCCTTGAATTTCCATCGGCGGCGTGACGGCTTGTCGGCCCGAAACCTCCTTGTCGAGGGTTTCAAGAAGGCGAAATAGGCTGCCAAAATTCGTCATCACTTTTTGTAGGCTACGCCATACCGGCTCAGGCTTGCAAAAGCTTTTGCCTCGCTTCGCACCCTCTTTTGCGTTGTATGCCCACCTTGAATTCCTAAGATCGAGACCGGATGGGTGAACAGTTAGACGAAATTCGTGACATCAACCTCGTGCAGCGTTGTCTGGAGGGTGACACAGAGTCCATTTTGGAGCTCCAGAGGATTAACGGTCCTTACCTGCGAGCGGTCCTGACGAGGCGCGGTGCGTCTGAAAGCGAAGCGGACGAAATTCTTGCGGCGATCTGGGCAGACTGTCTCGCAGGCGATACCGGCCGTGTTCCTCTTTTTCACCGATTTGACGGGAGATCAATCCTTCAGCCATGGCTGGCGGCCATCGCCATTAATCGTTGGATTTCAAGAAAGCGGCACGAGAAGGTTCGCCACGAAGTTATTGAGGAATTGCGGGCGTTGCAGGAAAGCGAGAGCTTAAGCGAAGGAGCGTCGGACGGGCTGGTCGATCCGGTAGCCGTCGAAATCGTCGGACAAGCCCTTCGCAATGCTTTCCGGGAATGCGATCCGGAGGATCTCGTCATCCTTCAACTTGTCCATGGTCATGGGTTAACCCGGAGGGAGGTCGCCGTATTGTGGGCGTGTCACGAGAGCAGCGTTGGCCGACGTTTGGCAACTGCTGAAGAGAAAATTGCCGATTCGACTCGGCGTTTCATTAAGGAAATGGAGCCTGCGTTCGAATTGGGTTGGAGCGATATTCTTGCGTTCTCTGAGTCGGCTTATCGTCTACTCAGTTGAGGCGTTGATGATTGGAGGCCTTGCTCATGCAGGTAGCCATGGCCGGTGGAGGAGGGGATTGCGCTAATCAAATTCAAATGGCCCGGTTTCCATTGGAAAACCGGGCCACGCACGAAATGTTACTTCTTCCAAGAGAGGTGATGGGCCTCGCCTATTAGTTGATCAACATCTTTTCCCAGGTCTTTTCCATTTCGAAGACGCGCTCCAAATAGGTTTCTTCCTGGCGGAGGTCGCTATCCCTGGCTTGCAGCGGCAAGAATATCTTGAAATGAGCCCCACCTTCATCACTGCGATCAACAAGCATGCTTCCGCTATGGTGGTGAACGACAAAGAAGCAGGTCAGGAGATTGAGTCCGTACTCGCTGGGATTGTCCTGCCGCACGAAAAACGGATCGAAGATGCAGTCGAGCTTTGCGGCTGAAAGGCCCGGGCCATTGTCGAGAAGCTCGATTTTGATTCCTTGCCGTCCGGCACTATCGACGTCGGCCGCTGTTTTGATCGTTACTTTCCCCGCGGCGGGGACATTTGAAGACTCGTCCGCCAACAGGAGCTTGAGCGCCTTTTCCAAAAGAGGCCGATTGCCCTTGATTTCGGGAATCTGGTCGAGTTCAAGCCGGACGTCGATCTTCTTGTCGTCAAAGGCTCCACGATGGGTGTCGTAAGCACTCTGAACGAGCGTGTTCAACGAGACGGAATCCGCCAAAGGCGTTCCGGCGGGTTGGGGGATTTCGTTGATATCCTGAAGCAATCCGACCACCTTGCAGATCTGCCCCTGGACGGTGGAGTAAAAATCCCGCCAGTAGTTGGGGTTACGAAGGTTGTTGATGTCGATGTTCTCGCTCTGCAACTGGAAGGGAGCGAGATCGAGGAATGTTTTCACTGCGGTGAGGGAGTTCCGCAAATGATGGTTGAGCCCCGCGGCAAAAACTCCAAGGCTCAAGAGGCGATCGGTCACCATCATGCGCTGAAGCGCCGACAGTTTTTCCTTCATCAGGGAATCCCGTTCGCGCTGAACCAGGAAGAACTCCATGCCGCGCTTGAGTTCCATTTCCAGCGTGGGCGGGTCCCACGGCTTGTTGACATAGCGATAGATGGCGCCGTTGTTGACGGCGGCGATGGCGGCCTCGATGTCCGAGTATGCCGTGGCGAGAATACGCAGGACACGGGGGCTGGCGGCACGCACTTTTTCCAGGAGTTCGACACCGCTGCTGCCGGGCATCCGCTGATCGCTCATGACGATGGCGAAGCGGTTTTTATTGGCGGAGAAAATCTCCCATGCCTCTTCTCCGCTTGTGGCAACTTCCACGTCAAAGGTGTCGGAAAAGTAGGCCTTAAAGTTCGATGCGGTTTGGGCCTCATCATCCACGTAGAGGAGTCCAAACTTTTTGTAGTCGTACAGGTTGTTCATCATGATGGTAGGTTAACTCCGAGGATTGAGGGTTATAATGAAACGGCAGTATTGGTTTGCTTCACTTTCCACACGAATTTCGCCTTGGTGGTTCTGAACGATGCGATGGCTGATGCTTAGGCCCAGGCCGACGCCAGATCCGACGGGTTTCGTGGTGAAAAATGCATCAAATACCTTGTTGATAACGTTGGTCTCGATCCCTGCGCCATTGTCCTCACATATCACCAGAATGCGGCCACTTTGCAATGACGCTTCCAACTTGATTTTTTTCTCCGGTGCGGCCTTTTGGCGGAGGCTGTCGCTGGCGTTCTGAATAAGGTTGATGAAAAGGTGAATGAGTTGGTTGCGGTTTCCCCAAACCTCGATCTCGGGCGGAATGTTGATCTCGAGTGTGATTTCCGAGGGGTCAAGTTGCACAAACCGTGCCGATGTTTCCGCAACTTCGTGCAGGGGAGTGGAGGCGAAGTTGCTGACGTCGGGGTGTGTAAACGACCGCAGGCTGCTGATAATATCGGAAACCCGGCGGATTCCATCCTGAAGATCCTTGATGGGAAGTTGCAGGGATTCGCGCTCTTCCGGGGCGAGTTTGGAAAAGCGTTTCTGGATCAAATGGGCCGCAGTATTGGCAAAATTGAGAGGATTGTTGATCTCATGGATGAGCCCGGCACTTAACTGTCCCAACGAGGCTATTTTAGCCTGGTGAACAAGCTGGGCTTCGGTCTCCTTGATCTGATCCAGGGCAGCTTCCAACTCCCGGGTTTTTCCGGCGAGGGTCAGTTGCAATTGCTGCTGCAGGACGAGGTTGCGGCAACGTACCGTCAGTTCACTGCTGGCGAAAGGCTTCGTCAGGAAATCGGTCGCCCCGGCTTCGAGGGCTTGCATCTTGGAATCTTCGTCGGCGCGTGCGGTGAGAATGACTATGGGGACGGCAGCCGTGCGGGCTTCCTCGCGGAGTTGCCGCGTGAGAGTGATCCCGTCAATGCCCGGCATCATCAGATCGAGCAGAATCAGAATGAAATCGTGGCTCTGGGCGAGTTCCAGCGCCTCGGTGCCGTTGCGCGCCTCGCGAATCGCGTAGCGGCCTCTGAGCTGAGAAGTGAGGAATCGCCGCATCTCCGGCTCGTCGTCGGCGATGAGCACCAACGGTTTATCCTGGCTGGATTCCTCCGGAGAAGCGTTTGTCTGGCTGCCTGCCAATACGTGGGCGGGGAAAAATTCGGCTCGCCGGTATAACTGTACCAGCCATTCCGATTCAACTGGGGCATTGACCACTTCCTGTGGCACCGGTTCTGGTTCTTCGTGGAGAGTTCCCATAATATCAGCCGTGATTTGGATGCATGTTCCTTTGCCTGGTTCGCTTTCAACAGTGACATGGCCACCGTGAGCTTCGGTTAATTCTTTGACGAGCGCCAATCCGATACCGACTCCCTGATAGCGGCGTGTTGCTGCGGTTTCCGCCTGCCAGAAGCGGTCAAAAATCCTCGGCAGATCGGAGGCGGCAATCCCCGCGCCGGTGTCCCTTACGCTCACGATCAGTTGTCCCTCTTCCACGGTGCCCGTAAAGGTGACGTGGCCGCGCTCGGGGGTGAACTTGAACGAGTTGAAGAGGAGATTCAGGATGACTTTCTCGAGCTTGTCGCGGTCGATCGAGGCCGATGTCTGCGTTTGAGGTGAGAAGCGGCTTTCGAACTTGAGCTTTCTCTGCTCGGCGACGACGGAAACCGATTTTGCGATTCCTTCCAAAAATGGGAGCAGTTCCACCTTCTCCCGCTTGATCTGGATGGCGCCGGAATCGAGCCGCACGAGATCGAGCAGGTCATTGATGAGGCGCAGGAGCCGCATCGCGTTGTTGTACATGATGTCGAGCATTTCCCCCTCTTCATGAGCAGGGAAGCCCGCGTCGCGATGGCGTAAACGGTCGAGCGGCGCGATGAGAAGCGTCAACGGCGTGCGAAGTTCGTGGCTGACGTTGGCAAAAAAAGCCGATTTTGCGCGATCAAGCTCCACCAGCTTGGCGTTGCTTTCCTGAAGCTCGTGCCGGTTGCGGTCGAGCTCGGAACGGAGGGCGTATTCCCGAAAACGCAGGCTGTTTAGGAAGTAGCTGCCGGTGACGACGATGATGCCCGTCAGGATGATGAAGTAAAAGCTATTGAAATACTCTGAGCCGGAGCCTCCTCCATGCCCCAGGCACGCGAGCGTATACATCAGCAGCGTCAAGCCCACAGCGATCAAGCTCTCGACAAAATCGATCTGGGCAACCCACGAAACGGCGATCAACACCAGATTTAGCCCCGCGTAGTACGGAGAGCTGGCCCCTTCGGAGAAGAAGATCATCAGGCTGATGAAAAAGGACGGAAGCACGAACCACCCCATCCCCAGAACGCGGAAATGACGATAGCCGAAGGGCGTTCCCAGCAGCGCCCACAATCCTCCTGCGAGCGCCGAACAAATCAGTCGCAGCACCAGGAAGAACCCGGTTTGTTCCGGATAGACGAAATAATCGAGCGTCACACCGACGGGCATCAAGACGATCACCAGCATGCAGGCGATCTTTGAGTTCGCGATGCGGACGTCGCGATTATACTCAAAGAAAGCCTGTTTAAGATCGTTTGAGGGGGCCGCGCTCTCTTCCAAAGAGAAATCAGGCGGCCCGACTCCCGGTTTCACCAAATTCATTGCGGCTTGGTGACTTCAAGGAAGATGTTAACGCCCGTAACATCGGCGGTAATGGCGATGTTCTCGGGGAGCGCACCCTTGGGCGCGAGCGCTTTGAGTTGATCTCCGGTCCGGTAGATCAGGTGCCAGTCCATTAAATACTCCATCATCCCCCGTGCCGGGTTTGACGCTTCGACATTCGTCGCCACAAGAAGGCCGCCCGGGGCGAGCATTTCGTAGAAAATCTCGAGCAGACGATGGCAGATACGGTCGGAAAGATAGTCGAAGAGCCCGGCGCAATAAACCACGTCGTACTTTGCTCCCGTATCGACTTCCCCGATGCGCGCCCCCTCCTTGAGGATCTGGTGCACGGAGCGCTTGATCATGTGCAGCCGTGTTGACCGGCGAAGCTTCATCTTGATGTCGGTCAGAAGCGTTCCTGTTTGTGCGAGCGTTTCGTCGTTGAAGTCGAGCAATGCCAGCTCGGCGCGATCACACAAGTCATCATCGTTAAGGAAGTTCTGCACTTCCTTGGCGGGTCCGCAGCCGAGATTGAAGAACCTGGTGTTCAAACCAAGCTTGGCCCGGCGGCGCGTCTCCCTGCTGAGCATTTCAGTCAGGTAGGTGACCCGATTGCGATGTGCTTCCGCAGGCGCGACGCCAACAAAGTGACTGTTGAGCATCTTGGCGAAGAGAGAGGCGCCTTCGACGGGATCCCGCAAGATCATGTTGACCATCTCGTAGTCGCCGGCGTAGCCAAGCGGCTTCTGAAAAGTCCGGTGCAGGAAGGGGGAGCAAAGCACGAGAGGGTGAAGCTGGCGACGCGCGTAGGCGCGATGCACCGCCACAACTTCGTCCTTGGTGCCTCCGGCAATCTCCTCGAACCGCTCGAAAAGCTTTTGAGTGACCGGAAGAATCAAGGTGTTGAGCCGTTCGATGATCGTCAGCTCCAGCTTCCTTCTTTCGGGGGGAGAGCCCGAACGAATGGCAAGCTCGACCTGTTCGAGCCAACGCCGCATGTCGGAAAGAAGTGTCTGCATGTCGGAGACGATCACCTTGAGCTCGGGTGACACCTGCTCCATCTTTCCCCATTCGGAGACGATGCGTTCAAAGTCACTTGCGAGCCGCTCCACCTGCGCCCACGGGGCGAGGAGATCAAGCTCAAGCCAGCTTTCCTCATCGAGCGAGGCTTCGCAAACGAGCACGATGCCCGTATTGACCATGTTGCAGACAATCCCTCGCCCTGAGTAAAGGATTTTTCCGCCGATGATGATCCGAAAGCTTCCCAGAACTTCGGAAAGCTGAAGGATGCTGTAAGGATTGTAGACTTCGAAGCTCACCGTATAGCGAGTCATCCTGAGTAGGATGGCACGAACGGTAACGCCTTGGCTGTTTTCGCAAACGATAATGCTGTCATTATCGGTTTCAGAGTTCGGGGCAGTCATAATTAGCGAGGGATTTTAACCGAGAAGCAGCACCCGTGGCCGGGTTCATTTCGTACAGTAAGCATGCCTTCCATGCTGTCTATCAGGTGTTTGCAGATATAGAGGCCCATGCCGGTTCCTTCCGGTTTGGTTGTAAAATGGGCTTCGAAAATTTTTTCCATGTATTGAGGGGGGATGCCGGAACCATTGTCCTGAATGGTAAACTCAACCCATTTTTTTTCTAGATTCATGGTCAGGTTGACCCTGCCAGTATTGTCTTCCACGGCATCGATGGCGTTGTGCAGGAGATTGGAAAGGACTCGAATCAATGCAAGATGATTAACTCTCAACCTAGTATGTTCAAGCTTTCCCTCAACATTCATCGTAATGTCGCGACTCCTGATTTTCGGGCGCAGCAGGTCGATGGTCGGGCCGAGAATCTTCAAGACGGGGACTTCCGTGGCCACCATGTCGCATAATTGCTCGATGGAACGGCTCTGTTCAAACAGCCCCGAGATAAGGTTCATCGCATCGCACAAGAGCTTGCTCATTTTATGCAAGCTTTGGTCGAAGTGATCAGGGGATGCGGTGATCGCTTCGTTTAGAAATTGGGCAGCCGTCATCGCGGTCGTTACCGGCCCGGCGGCATCGTGCAGAAACATCGCGGAGGCATTTGCCCGATATTCCAGTTCAGTCAGTTCTTTTTTTTTCTGCTCTTCGTTTTCTTCCGGAGTTTTAGGGGGAGGGGGCGGTGCATTTCGGCCGGTCAATTGATCGATTCGCGACTTCAGCTCGAATCCCTTGAACGGTTTATGCAGAAAATCGGAAGCTCCGAGGCGCAGGGACTCTTCAATGGATCCCATTGAGGCGTAACCGGTTAGGATAATCACGGGGGCCGTTGCACTAATTAGCCGTATCTCGCGCAAGGCATTCAGTCCATCTCCATCCGGAAGGCGCAAGTCCAGCAGTACGAGCGCAGGCTGCAGGGTTTTGAAGAGATTTATCCCGGCGCTCACCGTGGACGCCGAATGAATTTCATAGTCGGACTTCAAAAACATCCGTAGCGCCGCGAGCACGGAGGCGTCGTCCTCAACCAGCAGCAATTTTAACTGCGAGGTCGGCTCCGAACGCATACTGGATAAGTCCCTCATTGGATCAAATTTGGATTAAATATTTGTCTCCGAGCGGTTTGGAGGCGCTCGCTTTTAAGGTTTTATAAAAGTTTGATTCATCTTTGCTCGGATTCCTCAAAATCTGCAAGCCGTAACCCATCCTCTTTGATTTCTGAAGCCGGAGGCACTGGCGCGGCACATCGTCAGATTCTTCTTCAGGAGGGAGCGATTTCGTATTATCGGAGGCGCTTTGGTCTCAACGTAAGAGGGGTGAATACCCCCCGTGACCTTTTCCGCCCGAAATGAGGAGAACTGCGCTTCTGGAATCAGGACATTAGAGGACTGAGGGTGATCTTGATAAGGGTTTCTTATTTTGTATGATTGAAAATCGCCGAAAGGGGAGCTTATTCCGCGAAAACTTGAGGC
This sequence comes from Chthoniobacteraceae bacterium, assembly GCA_037190965.1. Taxonomy (GTDB): domain Bacteria; phylum Verrucomicrobiota; class Verrucomicrobiia; order Chthoniobacterales; family Chthoniobacteraceae; genus DATMFV01. Next base: position 42,607 of record JBBCKI010000063.1, on the reverse strand, counting down.
CGAACGCCATGTCTGTAGCGATAGCTGTGTTGAAATTTCGATGCTCGCGGTCGGATTGGTACTTCCCGTGAATTCCATCGCCCTGCCACCCCTGTGCTAAACCCGAACTCCGAAGTTGATCACGGCGGCCTTGCGCAATTTCCTGGGCATAAACGACTTCGTCGAAACGCGTCGTATCAAAGGATACGACCGCGCTTCTCCTCAACCGTTTCTGCTCCAGGCTCTTGCGCAGTTCCGCTCGCTCCAGCATTGGAGATCGGGCTAAAAGCGTCTCTTTGGCTCAAAACGTCGCTCCTCAGCCCGGTGAATCTCGATTCGCCGGGCCTTAATTGCGTCGTTTTACCCCAAAAATCCATGTTTTATCCCCGAAAAGCCATTATCCGCCGGGGAGCTGCGGCAAAAAATTCAGGCACTTTCCCGAAAACCTGATGCATGAAGGAAACCAATGAGTGCTCGGGCAAAAACTGCGAAAATCACCCGGAAAGAAAAGATCAATGAACGTTTTGCTCACTTGTATCGGGCGGCGGGGATATCTTATCGAATTTTTCAAAGCCGCCCTAAAGGGAAAAGGGAAAGTGATCGTTTGCGACTCAAGCGTGGATTCGCCCTCTTTGAAACATGCGGACATTGCCTGTCTGGTTCCTCCATGTGACCATCCTTCCTATGCCGAGGTCTTAAGAGAGATCTGCATTGAAGAAGAGGTAAGAGTTCTCGTTCCTGCCTTTGAGCCGGAGTTGCTGATCCTGAGTCAGCGGCAAACATTGTTTCGTGCGATCGGGACAACGATTCTCGTTTCGTCCCCATCTATCGTACAGACATGTTACGATAAATTTGCCGCCGCAGAATTTTTGAACCAACGCGGCATCCTGGCGCCGGTGAGCTATTCAACGCTACCCAGCGCGCGCGAAGCCCTTGCTTGCGGGAGTTTGACATTTCCGGTCATGCTGAAGCCCCGCTTCGGTGTCAGTTCCCAGGGGTGTGAGATTGTGCATGATGTGACGGAGCTCGTTTTGGCCTATCGGTTACTCGAGAAGCGCTTGGCAAGAGACTGTCCCGGTGACCGGAACCAGTGCATCCTCATCCAGAATTGTCTTGAGGGACAGGAGTATGGCCTCGACGTCGTCAATGATCTGGAAGGGCGCTATGTTACCACCTTCGTCAGATGCAAACACCGGATGCGTGCGGGAATGACTGACAGGGCGACGACGCTTGAAGATAGCCGTTTTGAAGAGCTTGGCAGGAAATTGGGCGAAGGATTGCGTCACATCGGAATTCTTGATTGCGATGTTTTTTTGGCCCGGGGAGAGCTTTGGGTGATCGATCTCAATCCGCGCATTGGCGGAGGCTACCCATTTTCTCACAGGGCGGGAGCCAACTTTCCTTCCGCGTTGATTGCCTGGCTGGAGGGGAGTGTGCCTGATGCTCAATGGCTCCAGCCAAGGCCCAACGTGACGGCGTCCAGGAGCGACATCATCGAGACTGTTGAGCCTTTACCTTCTGTTGGCGATTCGTGCCGCCAACGTTCGGGTTGTGAATGGAGCGACGGCGACGGAGCCCCCCTGTTCGATGCCCATCTCCTCAATCCACCCGGCCCGCCCGTGTCAGGCGACGGTGAAGCTTTGTCAGCTTTAGTGTCCGGTAACGGAGCTCTTCTCGAAGTTCAGCCGGATAAAGATCACCTTTATTGAGACGGAGATATCGGCGGCTGAGTTCCTTGTTTTCTTCCAACAAGGCTTCCAGCTTCGCGACAAGCTTCTTGAGAAGGGCGGGAGCCGATCGTCCGACCGGCACTTGGACTTCGATTTTGCGGAAGCGAACGTGAAAGTCTCGTAAATCGCTGATCAATCGAAGATGTTCGAACTCTCTCTTGTTGCGGCGTGGTTGAAGCGAGGCCAGGGTGCGGCTGGCCTGCGCCGTTTCTTTGCCGATGACGTCCAGGTCGGCATTGATGGTGGCGACGGTGGCATTGGCAGTCAGCGCTTTCCAGAGTTTGCTGCCTTCTGCTGCAGTGAGTCCGAAAGTCTCCTGTGCATAGCGAGTGACGAACGCCTCCGGCTCAAACGAGCCCGGCTGGTGGACTGCCTCGGCAAACGCGACTTTCAGAATGCGAAAGCCCGCGAGAGGATAGACCCGGCGCATGGGGAGAAGTTCCAGCAGGTCGCCCGGCATCTCCCAATGGTAACCATAGATGCCCGAGGTCGACCACGAGGTCAGGATCAATCCTTTATACCCGGCTGAGCGGGCAAAGGGAACGAAGTCGCGGAGGTTATTGAAATGCGTTTCCCAGGTGGCCAGTGAGTGGTTGTCCGGGTGGGAACGAAGCGCGGGGGCACCCCAGAATTCAAATTTATCTTTTAGCTCATCGAGATCGCCAAAGTGATTCGGCTTCCAGCCATAGTTCCAATCGACGAAGACGCACTCTTTCGGCATTCCCTTGGCGGCTCCGGGGTTTTTGAGCAGCATATCGGCCCAGAGAAGAGGGCGTTTGCCAAGTTTGACGATGAGTCGGGCGATCTCCTTAAAGTAGTCGACGTAAAGCTTTGACTTGCCTTCTTTCTCAGCTTTGGCGCGGCATTCCGGGCAGTGACCGAGGAGATAAGTTTCGTCGCCGCCGATGTGGATGTACGGCGATGGGTGGGTGGACGCAATGTCACGGAAGATCTCTTCAAAAAGAGCCAATGCCTCCTTCCCCTTGCAGGGGCAAATCTGGCAAATGTCCGACCGGCTTTCGCGCAGGGAAGCGTAGGGAGCATGCTCCAGGATGTATTCCACGTGCCCGAAACATTGCTGAAGCGGGATCACTTCGATGCCCCACTCGGAACATTCCTTGATGAAGCTAGTCAGTTCCTCCCGTGTGTAGGCATACTCGTTGGAGATCAGCGGGTGCTTTTCAAACGGGTAAGTCCCTTCCCATTCGATCATCAGTGTGTTGAGGCCCAGCGCGGCGACCTCACGGGCCAGGGTGGAGAGTGCCTTGCGGGTAAGAGCTTGCACGCGGAGGTCGAGGTGCATTCCGCAATGCGCGAAGGAGGGATGAGCCGAATTCACGGCAAGGAACCTAGGAAGCGCCATGAAGAAGTCAACGAGAATGGGAGTAGGGCGTTTGGCGTCGTACGACCCTAGAGCATTTTCCTCGTTACCAATCTCCAGATTGGTAATGCCATTGTCCCCGAATCTCTGATTCGAAAGCCTTCTTGTCTCGTGCAGGGTGCCCGAACGGACAGGGCTGCGAAACTGGAGTTTCGAAGACACCGGCGTTCCCAAACGGAGTTTGGGAACGAGGGTTTTTTCCGATTCAGGACACTTGGAACTGCTCTGGAGAAGTGAACGAGAATCGGAGCAGGACGTGTGGCGTCATTTCTGCGGCCGTACGGCCTTAAGCGCCGCAAGCGCTTTCTCCAGATGCTCGCGGGTGTGGGCGGCTGAAACCTGGAAACGAATTCGGGCTTTGCCTTCGGGCACGACCGGGTAGCCGAAGCCGGTGACAAAGATTCCGTGGCGGAGAAGTTCTTCGCTGACGCGGATGGCCTCTGCCGTTTCACCGATGATGACGGGCACGATGGCCGAGTCGCCTTCAAGCGGATCAAATCCGGCATCGCGCAGCGCCTTGCGGAACCACGCGGTGTTCTCATGCAGGCGTTCGACCCATTCGGGATGCACCTTCAATTGCCTTAATGCTTCGAGGGCGCTTCCCGCGACGGTGGCGGGGAGCGCGTTGCTGAAGAGTTGGGTGCGCGCTTTCTGTTCCAGATATTGAATCAACGGGCGAGGGCCTGCAACGAAGCCACCTGCCGCGCCGCCGAGCGCTTTGCCTAGTGTTCCCGTGATGATGTCGATCTCGTTGAGCAACCCGAAGTGTTCAGCCACGCCGCGCCCTGTCTTGCCGACGACGCCGGTGCCGTGGGAATCGTCCACCACGAGGATGGCATTGTATTCGCGGCAGATCTCGACGAGGTCGGGCAATGGGGCGAGGTCGCCTTCCATGCTGAAGACGCCATCGGTCACGACGATCTTGCGATGGGTGTCCCGATGCAGCTCAAGCTTTGCGCGGAGATCGTCGACATTGGCGTGTTTGTAGACCGTGCGCTTCGCTTTGCTGGCTAGGCGGCAGGCATCGATGATGCAGGCGTGATTGAGTTCGTCGGAGAAGATGGCGGTGTTTTCATCCGCAATCGTGGGGAAGAGCCCCTCCGTCGCAGTCCAGCAGGAGACGAAGGAGAGGGAAGCCTCCGTGCCGACAAACGCGGCTACTTCGTCTTCAAGCTCCTGATGGATGCCGAACTTCCCGCAGATAAAGCGAACGGAAGCCGTTCCCGCTCCATACTTCTCCAGCGCGCGAATGCCCGCCTGCACAACCTCGGGGTTGTTTGCCAGGCCGAGGTAGTTGTTGGAAGAGAGGACGACGACGTCTTCCTTTCCGTCCATCTGCACGAGCGGCCCCTGCGGAGAGTCGATGGTGTGAAAGTGCTTGTAAGTACCCGCCTGCCGTAGGCGCGCGAGTTCACTAGTCAAGTCGTCCTGAAAGGTCTGGTTCATGCTTCCGTTTTGTCGAGATAAAGAACGATTTTCCCCGCCTTGCCACATTTCATCAACTCCAACCCTTTTTCGAACGACTCGAAGGGGAGATGATGCGTGATGATCGGCGAGAGGTCGAGCAGGCGGTTGCGCAGGAAGCCGGTACACTGGAACCAGGTTTCATACATGCGCCGCCCGTTGATGCCATGCACGGTCAGCCCTTTGAAGATGATGTCGCGGGCGAGATCGAGCGAGACCTCTTCGGCGGGAATTCCCAACAGGGCGACATGACCGCCGTTGCGCGTCAGATCCAGCCCGGAGCGGATCGCCCCTCCGTTGCCGGACATCTCCAGCAGCGTGTCGACGCCTTCGCCCTTGGTTAATTCACGGATGATTTTTTTAACGTCATGCAAACGGGGATCAAGCGTGTGGTGCGCTCCCATTTGCCGCGCGAGATTGAGTTTCTCCGGGTTCGGATCGACCGCAATGATCTGGAAAGCGCCGATCGCGCGACAGATTCCCACGGCCATTGCCCCGATCATGCCTGAGCCCATGATCAACACGGTTTTCCCGGAAACGGGGACGCTCATCACCGTATGCATCGCGTTGCCAAACGGGTCGTGAATCGCCCCGAGGTGGTCGGGAATGTCGTCGGAAAGCGGCCAGACATTGGTGGCGGGGAGCAGCAGGTAATCGGCAAAGCAGCCGTTGACATCGATGCCGATGATGTCCACATGCTCGCAGATATGGGAGTTCCCCGTGCGACAGGTGTAACAGCGGCCACAGCCGATATGGCCTTCGCCCGAAACGCGGTCGCCGACGGAAATGCCGGTGACGCCGTCGCCCAGCGCGTCCACGACGCCCATGAATTCATGTCCGACGATGGTGCCCGGCTTGACGCGGCTCGCCGCCCATTTGTCCCAAAGCCAGATATGAAGGTCGGTCCCGCAGATGCCGACTACTTTGACTTTGATCCGGACCTGACCCGGCCCGGGGGTGGGAATCGGGCGTTCGGTGAGGGTGAGCCCCGGTGCCGCCGTCTCCTTGATGATCGCTCGCATTTGCGAATTGCTCATACTCTGCTGTTTAATATACTGAACCTGTCATGGCAAATAAAAAATTTAATATATTGAATTCCGATGGGGGAAATGGGGGGGGAAACCCAGCCCCCGGCTCTCCGCTGGGCCAGATCATCCGCGGGGAGCGGATGCGGCAGGGGATCACGCTCGACGACCTCGCCCGGCTCAGCGGGGTGAGCAAAGGGATGCTCTCGCAGATTGAGCAATCGAAGACGAACCCGACCGTGGCCGTGCTTCTCCGCATCGCGAGCGGCTTGCGGGTGGAGCCGACGACCCTGCTGCCATGCCAACCCTCCACGCCACGGGTCTGGCGAACGATCCGCGCGAACGATGAGCGGTCGCTTTTCCCCGCCAACCCGGGTTGCACCGTTCGGACACTATCGCCGCTCGATCTCGAAAAGCAGATCGAGTTCTACGAGTTGACCTTCAAGCCGAAGGGCGAGTTGGTCTCCGAGCCTCACTATCGCGGAACGGAGGAAATCCTGACCGTCGTGAGCGGCACGATCGTGGTTCGTTCCGGGGAACACGAGACCCAACTGCGCAAGGGGGATTCCATCCACTACGCCGCCGATCTGCCGCACAGGATCACCAATGTCGGCTCCAGCCCCGCCTCTGGTTTCCTGTTGGTTCGCTATCGGTCGTGACCTTGTGCAGCGAATGATCGCGCGCGCAACTCGCGCCAGCGGCGGCAGAGATCGCGGGCTGCAACGGGCCATGTGGGGAATTGGAAGTCAAACCCATGTTGCATCAGCAAGCCGGGAACCACGCGGCGACTTTTCAGGATCAACTCGGTTTCCGTTTGCAGCAGCCGCGCGCCGATTTCCAGCATCCACTCGGTCGAGGGCAGTCCCAGCCGAATGCCCCAGGCTTCGCGAAGCCCGCGCATGAAGTCGGCGTTCGGCAGCGGCCCGGGGGCGGCAAGATTCACCGGCCCGGCCACTCCTTCGTTTTCGATAAGCCAGTAGACAGCGCGGATGAAGTCTTCCTCATGAATCCAGGAAACGTACTGGCGGCCATCGCCCGAGCGCCCGCCCAGGCCGTACCTAACCAGCCTTAGCAAAAGATCGAACGCCCCTCCAGCGTCCGGGCTCATGGTAATCGCGGAGCGCATCAGCACCGTGCGTGTGTGGGGTAGGGGACCGGCCTCGCTCGCCGCTTTTTCCCACGATTTGGCGACATCGATGCTGAAGCGCCAGGTGTCCGGCGCGCCCGGTTCATCCCCGCCGAGAATGCCTCTGGCTTCGTCGTTCGCCTTGTCATAGCGGTGCGCATAGAGAGTCGCCGTGCTCGCCTGAAGCCAGACATGCGGTGGCTGGTTGGAACGCGCAATCGCATTCCCGATCACCCTGGTCGCATTCACGCGGGATTCTTTGATGATCCGGCGGTTCGCGGGAGTATAGCGACAGTTGACGCTACGGCCAGCGAGGTTGATGACGGCATCGGCTCCTTCGATTTCCGTCGTCCAGGCTCCGAGCGTCCGCGCATCCCATGGAACGATGCGCCATGGGGCATTTCCGTTTGGTTGCCGGCTAAGGACGACGACCTCGTGGCCATCTTTGTGGAACGCCCGTGCAAGGAGCGTCCCTACCTGGCCCGAACCGCCCGGGATGACTAGTTTCATGGCCTTGTGTTGAGTTGTCGCGGCATAATATTTACTTTGGCAATGGCCCGGTGTTCCGGATTTGGCCTGCTGCATGCCCCATCGGAAGCGCAAACCTGCCCAGGCTGGGCGGCGAGGTGATCCCTCAGCGCTTCCGGGCTTTCATGCGCGAACCAACGGGAGAGGAACAGCCGATTTTGCGAAAGCATCTCGAACGCCCGCCGGGCGAATGGAAGCAGCGCGGGCTGGGCGAGGCGCTGCGACCATTCCCGGTAGTTCTTCAAGGCGTAGAGACAGATGATCCATGCATGAGGCCCTTGATAGACCGCGCCTTCATCGCTGATGACCAGCAATTGATCTTTGGGGTTGAACACCTCGATCCCGGGAAAGAGGTGCTCAAGTTCGGGTGATTGCAGGGGGATGAAGGTCAACTCCACAAACGCGGGTTGTTCCCTCAACCAATTCCTGCAATTCACGCAAAGCCCGCAGGTGGCGTCAAAGAGCACGTAGAGCCGGTTCATGGGACATTAACCTGGACCCGCCCTTGCGGGGCGATGGGAGGCGGAGCGGTATTGATCATGGCCCGACGGCGCATCTTGGAGAAGACAAACAGGTTGAAGAAGTGCATCCCGCCCAGGACGAGGAGCACCACGCCGACCTTGGTGCTGAGGGCTTCCAGGATCCCCTGGAGATCCTTCACATTTTCACCGTGCTTCAAGGCCAGGCTGACGTAGCCGATGTTGATGAGGTAAAAGCCCACGACCAACAGATGATTGATGGAATCGGCCATCGGCTCATTCCCTCGAAAGGTGTCGACCAGAAAAATCCGGCCATTCTTGTGCAGCGTTTTTGCAACCCAGACAGTGAGCCCGATGCTGATGGCCAGGTAGGTGATATAGGTCCAGACGATGGGTGTCATATGGTTTATTCTGTATGTTTTGTAGTTTCAGTATTTTCTGAAAATTAAGCTCAAAAAAAGGGGCCAACCCGGGGTCATTTCAAAAATTTCATCGCCCATGGGATGATGCTGCTCTGTTGCGAGGCTGAAATTTTTGAAACGACATCGTCCGCCATTTTGAGAAAATCGCTCAGGGCCCGGATCTGATCGTTGAAGGCGGCGGCCTCAGGTCCTTTGAGATTCTTGGTCCGCTCCGCACATTCCTGCAACACGCCCATCGCGGGCCTCAATTCCCGGCGGCGGCGTTCACGGCTGATGATGCAGAACATCTTCCAGACATCCTTTTCGGCCTCGAAGTATTCCTTGCGTTCGCCTTTTCGCACCACGCTCCGGACAAGCCCCCAACTGACGAGATCGCGGAGATTACCATGCGCGTTACCCCGGCTGATTTTGAGATCCTCCATAATCTCGTCCGTGGTTAACGGGACGGGAGTGGTGATGAGCAGGGCATGAATCTGAGCCATCGTCCGGTTGATCCCCCATGCGTTCCCGATAGCCCCCCACTGCGTCACAAACTCATCGCGAGCCTGCACAAGCGCAGCGCGATCAGCTTGATTGGCGTCGGTGGGCTTTTGATTCATCGTTTTCAGTATTTACTGAAAATACGTTAACGTCAATATTTATTCGATGTGGAGGCCAGCCCAAAGCTGAAATGCGCATTGACAGATCCAGGTGGCTTTTCGGTAGATTCCCTCGCCTTGTGGAGTGGCTGCTCCCGGTGACCCTCATGAATGAGGGAAAACCTCATCGTGGCCCTCCAGCGATTATTTGAGCGACGATGTACGACGTGATCATCATAGGCGGAGGACCGGGCGGCAGTACCACCGGAAGCGCTTTGGCCCAGGCTGGGAAAAAAGTGCTTATTCTGGAGCGGGAGAAGTTTCCCCGATTCCATGTGGGAGAATCGTTGATTCCGTTTGGAAACGACGTTTTTCGGAAGATCGGAGTGTGGGACAAGATGGTGAACGCGGGCTTTATGCCAAAGCTGGGGGCGGAGTTTGTCCTCGGCAACGCAATGGCGAAGATCCAGATCCTCTTTGCCCGGTATCTGAAGCCGCAGCATGGTCAGACGTTTCAGGTGGAACGGTCGAAGTTCGATCACCTGCTTCTCAATCACTCCGCCTCCCTGGGATGCGAAATCTGGGAGGAATGCAAGGTGACTTGCGTTCAGGAGGGAAAGGACCATTTCGCCGTAACGTGCGAGTACCTTGGCGAAACGAAGGAACTGACTGCGCGCTGGATCGTGGATGCCACGGGGCGTGATGCTTTCCTGGGGAAGCAGTTCGGGCTCGAAAAGACGGATCTGGGGATGCCCAAGAAGTTCGCCACCTTTGCGCATTTCAAGAATGTGAAGCGCAATCCTGCGCCACACGATGGGCATATCACCATTGTGCGCCTCGATTTTGGCTGGTTCTGGATGATTCCCCTTGATCAGGAAAAAACTTCTGTCGGTTTGGTCCAAACCCTTGAACATTTCAAGCAGACCAAGATGTCGCCCGCGGAGTGTTATGAGCATGTCGTGGCAACGACGACCGAATTGCAGGATCGGATGGGCGGTGCGGAAAGAGTAAGCGACTACAGCTTCGCGGGAGATTACACCTATCGTCACCTCCGCAATGCGGGTGAACGCTGGATTCTGGTGGGAGACGCCGCCGGATTTATTGATCCCATTTTTTCCTCGGGGGTGATGCTTTCGATTAAATCAGGCTACCTGGCAGCGCAAAAGATCGTGGCAGCGGATAAGAAGGGGCGAGGGCTCAGTCTCGGCGAGCAGAGTGCTTACACCAAGCAGGTCGGCAAAATGTGCAAGGTCTTCCTGCGAATGATCCGGATGTTCTACGACAACCATTCCTTTGAGGTCTTCATGACGCCCAAACCTCCCAAGGGAATGGAGCGGGGAGTTCATAATCTGGTCGCGGGGAATACTGACCTTAACTGGTGGCTGCGGATTCAGGTTTGGCAGTTCTATTTTGTCTGCTGGCTTCAGCGTTATATTTCAATCACACCCCGGCTGAATCTGAAGGAGCCCAAGAAGGAACCAAAACCTTAACGCAACGCTTGATGTCGCTTTAACCGGCACTTCCTCAGCAATGAATCCATCCTCCCCGCATCCTGCAGGTGACTATGATGTCATTGTTCTGGGGGGAGCGCTCTCCGGAGCCGCAACGGCAACTTTGCTCTTGCGGCATAATCCTGGTCTTCGGGTGCTCATTATCGAGCGGTCTGAGAAGCTATCCCGCCGCGTCGGGGAGGCGACAGTCGAGGTCAGCGCATTCTTTATGGGGCGGGTCCTGGGGCTTACCCGCTACCTGAATGAAAATCATATCGCGAAGCAAGGATTGCGGTTTTGGTTCAAGAATGACGCAGTAGAAACCATTGCTGAGGCAAGTGAGCTGGGGGCAAAGTACCTCGTGCGACTCCCCTCGTACCAGCTTGATCGGGCGACGTTTGATGAAGAGGTCCTGCGTCGGGCGGGAGTTGCCGGAGCTGAGATTCTTCGGCCTGCGACCATTAGAAACGTGGAGCTGGTTGCCGGAGGGCAGCAGCGTGTCGAGGTTAAATATGGGGAGGAAACCCGTACGTTCAAAGCCCGTTGGGTCGTTGATGCTTCAGGCGTTGCTGCTTTGTTGGCACGGAAGAACGGATGGTGGAGACGGAACGATGAGCATCCGACGGCGGCGGCGTGGTCCCGATGGAAAGGCTTGAAGGATTGGGATGGGCTGGAACTGGCCACTAAATATCCGGCTTGGGCACAGGCGATTTATGGGATTCGCGGTACGGCGACGAACCATATTATTGGAGATGGCTGGTGGAGTTGGTGGATTCCTCTGAAGGGTGGCGATACCAGTGTGGGGATTGTGTTTGACCAACGGATTGTCCAGTGGGAGACGGAAGGCAAGATTGGAGAGCGCCTCAAGGCATTTCTGATGAAACATCCCGTAGCCCGGGAGATTCTCCAGGATGCTGAGTATGATGAGGAGGACGTCCACTGGAGGCGAAATCTCGCTTACTACAGTACCACCTTTGCCGGTGATGGCTTCGTCCTCGTCGGCGATGCGGCTGCGTTCATGGACCCTTTCTACAGCCCGGGTATGGACTGGATTTCGTTTACGACCAGTAGCGCGGCGAATCTGATTACCCAGCAGCGCAAAGGCATGGAGATGGCGCCGTTGCTTTCCAAGTACAACAATGATTTCAGCGCTTGTCATCGGCGTTGGTTTACGAGCCTCTACAAAGACAAATACCATTACATGGGGGAGTGGGATTTGATGAGTCTCGCCTTTCGGCTTGATTTGAGTCTCTATTATTGGGGCGTCGTGGTCCCGCCATTTCGTGATGGGGCCACTGCGCTTTATGAACCTCCCTTCACACGCCCTGGCGGGGGAATCGTCGCTTCCTTGATGAGCCTTTATAACCGGCGCTTTGCCGCTATTGCCCGGCGTCGGCGGCGCTTGGGGCTGCTGGGGCGAACGAACAAGGGGAACCGCTGCCTGATTCCCGGCTTTACGTTGAATCGTAGAGATACGGTGCGCCTATTCACGATGTTGGGAGAATGGGCGATTCTGGAGATCAGGGAGGGGTGGCGGAGCTGGGGTGAGTCGGAAGCTCCTGTTGCTCCGGACCTCAAGTGCCCAGAAGTCGCATGCACACCGGTGTCTTCAAAAGAAACAATGAAGGTATGAGGAACACGACTGTCTTCTATGTCGTTCTTGTTACGTTTGTTGGGCTTGCCATCGCGGCCGTGATCAGGCTGGGCGCGCATTTACCCGCTCCGCCACTGCCAGGGGTCGATGGAGTCGCCGCCGTGGCACAAGCTGCAACGATAGAGGGCGGAGGTTCGAATTCTGTCGGGCAATTGATGCTGGAGGGGTTGCGAGCCAACTTCGATCATCCTCTCAGCCACCTTTTTATTCAGCTGCTGGTGATTATTGCGGCATCCCGCCTTTTGGGAGGGTTGTTTACCAAGTGTGGACAGCCCGCCGTGATTGGCGAGATGACAGCGGGAATCCTGCTTGGACCTTCCCTTTTGGGCTTAATGGCTCCAGGGGCGCTCCATTTTATCTTTCCTGAAAGTTCCTTCGGCACGCTCAAGCTATTGAGCCAGATTGGGGTCTGCCTTTTTATGTTCGCCGTCGGGATGGAGCTTGACGTCAAGCAGGTCAGGAACAAGGCACACACGGCGGTTGTCGTTAGCCACGCTAGTATCGTTGCCCCTTATTTTCTGGGGGTTGTCCTAGCCTACTTCCTCTATAGCAGCCTGGCTCAACCGGGAACCAACTTCACCGCTTTCGCCTTGTTTATGGGGATCTCAATGAGCATCACGGCTTTTCCAGTGCTGGCGCGCATCCTTCAAGAGAGGAATCTATCCAAGACATACCTCGGCAACACAGCGGTGACTTGCGCGGCGGTGGATGATGTCACTGCGTGGAGCGCCTTGGCGTTTGTCGTCGCGATTGCACGGGCTACGAGCATGACCGCCTCTGCCTTCAACCTTGCACTGGTTCTCTTGTTTATCGGGGCAATGGTTTGGGGTGTTCGGGGTGCACTGCCAAAACTCCTTGGAGCAGCCGAACTGGAATCCGCCAATCCTTCCAAGCGCGCGCTCGCCATCGTTGTTTGCACGGTACTTGGTGCAGCCCTTTGCACGGAAGTCATGGGGATTCACGCCTTGTTTGGAGCCTTTCTTGCCGGAGCCATCATGCCTGAAACCTCGAACTTCCGGCATAAACTGGGGATTCGCATTGAGAACTTCGCTTCTGTTCTTTTGCTCCCCTTGTTCTTCGCCTTTACCGGGTTAAGAACCCAGATAGGACTTCTCGAAGGTTTTCAGGACTGGATGATTTGTCTCTTGATTATCGCCGTGGCCACCTTGGGAAAACTGGGGGGATCAGCCGTTGCCGCCCGCTTTACCGGTATGAGTTGGAAAGACTCTCTCCAACTGGGGGCCTTGATGAATACGCGAGGATTGATGGAATTGATCGCCCTCAACATCGGCTACGATCTTGGCATTCTTTCGCCCCGTATTTTCACCATGCTGGTGATCATGGCTCTCGTAACCACTGCTCTTACCGGTCCACTTCTGAGTCTATTTGGGCGTCTCAGAGATGAAGTTTCGTTCTCCGAACATGATTCGGAAGTGGTTTTGCGATAGTCGCGGAGGTTCTCTAGGGAGAGCGAGTCCCCGTTCAATGTAGTTACCGGGCGACGGGCGAATCGCCGCCGCTCTCGTAAGCTCCTGATTTTCAGGAGTTTAATGGTGCATCCTCTGGGACTCGAACCCAGAACCTAGTGATTAAGAGTCACGTGCTCTACCAATTGAGCTAAGGATGCCCTTTCGAGGGGGTGGAAAATGGCGGGAAACCGGCGTTTTGTCAAACGGGTTTCCGAAAATTTTTTCCCGATCGCCGTTTTTTGGCCACGTTTCAGCCGTTCGCCTGATTTTTCAAGGCCTTGGCTTTGGCGTTCTCCATGATTTCCGCGGCGCGATGCCAGATTTCCTGCGAGAGCACGCCGTCCGCGGCGGATGCAATGTCGAGGTGAGGGCGGCTCTTGATGCCGACGATGGCGGAGGTGACTCCCGGATGGGTCAAGACCCACCGGATGGCGAATTGGGCGACGCTCAACCCGCTTGCCTCGGCCAGCAAGCGAAGCTCGTTCACCCCTTCGAGGATCGCTTCGAAGGCCGGGCCCTGGAAAAGCATTTCCGAAGCTCGTTGGTCGTTGAATGTCTGGCCGGATTTATATTTCCCGCCGAGCAACCCTCGGGCGAGGGGTGAATAGACGAGCGTGCCGATTCGATGCTCCATACAACAGGGGAGTTCCTGCTTTTCGATCTCCCGCGAGAGCAGGCTGTATTTGGGCTGGAGGCTGGAGATCTGGAAATGGCGGCGGCCCAGCGAGATTTGCGTGGGGTTCCAGTTGCTGACGCCGAACCAACGGACCTTGCCTTCGCGATGCAACTGCGCGAACGCCTCGCCGACGCCTTCGGGCTGCATTAAAGGGTCCCAGGCGTGGATCTGGTAGAGATCGATGCGATCGGTCTTCAGTCGCTTTAGAGAGGTTTCGCAGGCGCGCAGGATGTAGTCGCGGCGGGTGTCGGGATGTTGGGATTGCGACGTGATGTTCCAGTAAAACTTGGTGGCTACGACGAAGCGATCCCGTGTGCCGGAGGCGCGAAGTTCATCGCCCAGCGTGCTTTCGGAAAAACCATCGCCATAGGCGTCGGCGGTATCGATGAAGTTGATACCATGCTCCAACGCTGTATGAAGTGCTTCCCGCCATTCGGCCAGCGGGATTTCGCCCCAAAAGCGAGGCGAGAGCTGCCAGGTGCCGAAGCAGATTCGGGAAACATTGAGATCCGTTGTGCCCAGTTGCGCGTATTGCATGCCCGGGAGTCTAATCTTTGGCGCTTCGTGCAACAAGCTGTTCAGATGGACGGGGCTTGCCTGAGTCGATACAAGAGGAGGAAATCTCCCAATGTCTCATTGCTCTGACAAACTCTGATGAAAGCCTCTCTTTTCTGCCTTCTCACCATCGGGCTTCTCGCCTTCAGCGGCTGCTCGACACTTCCTTCTGCTTCCCGTTCCATGGTGAAGACCGAACTGTACTTCGGTGCTACGAAGGGCAATGGGGGGACCGTTTCGGAAAAGGAATGGCAGTCGTTTCTCGATACCGAGATCACGCCCCGATTTCCCGACGGCCTGACGATTATCGATAGCAAGGGGCAGTGGCGCACCAAACAGGGTAAATTGATCCGGGAAAAAACATGGCTTCTGCTCCTCGTTCATCAACCGAGCCGGGAAGATAGTATTCGAATCCAGAAGATTCGAAACACGTACCAACAGCGCTTTGATCAGGAACTGGTGCTGGAAGTGACCGTGCCTGTGCGGGCGTCCTTTTAGCAAAGCACCGCGTCCAAATCCTGACGCCAACCTGAAGGGGCGCGGCTCGCGATTTAATGGCAATCGCCATGAACGAAAAACAAGGATCAGGACAGAGGCTTGCCGGGAAAGTCGCCCTCGTGACCGGCGGCAGCCAGGGAATAGGGCAGGGGATCGCCATTCGGTTGGCGCGGGACGGGGCCGATGTGGCGGTGGTCTATCGGAGCCACCCCGAAGGCGCGGCCGAGACGGTCGGGAAGATCGAGGAGGAAGGCAGGAAGGGACTGGCCGTGCAGGCTGATCTTGGGGACACCCGCCAGATTCCGGCCATTTTTGAGAAAACCCTGGAGCGCTTCGGCAAAGTGGACATCCTCGTCAACAATGCCGGGCTCGAACGCAAAGCGCCGTTCTGGGAGGTCTCCGAGGAAGATTATGACCGTGTGCTCGACGTTAACCTGAGGGGAGTTTTCTTCACCACGCGGGCCTTCGTCTGCGCGCTCAAGGCGGCACGGCAGCCGGGCCGGGTCATCAACATCAGTTCGGTGCACGAGGAACTGCCGTTGCCGGGCTTTGCCGCCTACTGCGCAAGCAAGGGCGGCGTCAGGATGCTCACGCGCAATCTGGCGGTCGAACTGGCTCCCCTGGGGATTACCATCAACAGCATCGCACCGGGGGCGATCCGCACCCCCATCAATGTCACTCTTCTGAAGGACGAGAAGAAGGTGGCCGCGCTGGTCTCCCAGATCCCTCTTGGTCGCCTGGGTGAGACGGATGACGTTGCGGGCGTGGCGGCGTTCCTAGCCTCAGACGACGCGGCGTATATGACCGGGACGACGGTGTTTGTGGATGGCGGTTTGCTTTGGAATTACCACGAGTAAGGGGCAGCAAATGTTTGATGAAGAAGACGTGGCTTGGTGTAGCCCGGTGTGGCATCACCGGTAGCTCGCTCGCGCCGCGAGCGCGGGTATCGACTTCGTGATTTCATGACGGCTACATTCCAATCCCGGCGGCCCGTCGAGCCCGTCCCGCGGGGGGATGCGCGCCAAACGCGACTCTTCACCGATCCCGCGCTCGACGGCGCGAGCGGGCTACCTCTTTTCCACTGAAAGCAGAAGGGGCTGAGTGCGTCTTCCTTAGTGCTCTCCAGGTGGGATTTACTCCCACTCAATCGTGCTCGGTGGCTTGCTGGAGATGTCGTAGCAGACTCGGTTGACCCCTTTGACTTCGTTGCAGATGCGCGAAGAGATCTTGGCGAGCAACTCGTAGGGGAGGCGCACCCAGTCGGCGGTCATGCCGTCCTGGCTCTCGACGATGCGGAGCGCGACCGTGTTCTCGTAGGTCCGCTCATCGCCCATGACGCCCACGGAGCGGACGGGGAGAAGCACGGCGAACGACTGCCAGACTCGGTAGTACCATTCGCTCGCTTTCATCTCGCTGACGACGATCGCGTCGGCGTCGCGAAGGATGCGGAGGCGTTCCTCGGTGATCTCGCCAAGGATGCGAACAGCAAGGCCGGGGCCGGGGAACGGCTGGCGGTGCACCACTTCCTTCGGCAGCCCGAGCTGGGTGCCGACCTGGCGCACTTCGTCTTTGAAAAGCTGCCGAAGCGGTTCGACCAGTTCGAATTTCATGTCTTCGGGCAGCCCGCCGACGTTGTGGTGGCTCTTGATGAGCGCGGCGGGATTCCCGGAGATGGAGACGCTCTCGATCACGTCGGGATACAGCGTGCCTTGCGCGAGGAAGCGGAAGTTTTCGCTCCCGGTGGTGAGATCGCGCACGGCATCTTCAAAAACGCGGATGAACTCGGTGCCGATGATTTTACGCTTCGTCTCGGGGTCGGTGACGCCCGCGAGCTTGCCCAGGAATTGGGCGGAGGCGTCGACATACTTGAGCTTGATCTGGAAGTTGTCGCCGTAGAGTTTCTGCACCGATTCCGCCTCGTTGGCGCGGAGCAGGCCGTTGTTGACGAACACGCAGGTGAGCTGGTCGCCGATGGCCTTGTGGAGCAGGGCCGCCGCGACGGAGGAATCGACGCCGCCGCTCAAGCCGAGCACGACATGATCTTTGCCGACGGTGCGGCGGATCTCCTCGCAGGTCTGCTCGATGAACGACCCCATCGTCCAGTCCATCTTGCACTCGCAGATCTTGTAAACAAAATTCTGGATGATCTCCTTGCCGCGCGGGGTGTGTGCCACCTCGGGGTGGAACTGGAGGCCGAAGAAACGCTTCTGCGCGTTCTCGATGGCGGCAAAGGGGGAGTTGTCGGTATGCCCCACGGCGTGAAAGCCGGAGGGGAGCTTGGTGAGTTTGTCACCGTGGCTGTTCCAGACGTCGAGGGAGTCCGGCAGGCCGTCAAAAAGCCCGCACTGGCCGGTGCGTTCGCCCGCCTCGTTTTTCAGGAAGAGGGAGCCCGCGCCGTACTCGCGCCGGTCGGAGTGTTCCACCTTGCCGCCCAAGTGGAAGCCCATGAGCTGCATCCCGTAACAGATGCCGAGCACCGGAATGCCGAGATCAAAAATCCGGGGATCGACCTGCGGGGCGTCCTTCGAATAAACGCTGGCCGGGCCGCCCGAGAGAATGATGCCGCGCGCGCCGAGTTTCGCGATCTCCTCCGGAGCCGTGTCGTACTTCACGATCTGCGAATAAACGGCACACTCGCGAATGCGCCGGGCGATGACCTGGGTGTACTGCGACCCGAAGTCGAGAATGACGATTTTGGACACGTTGGCGGGCTCGGACATAGAAGCGGGTCATATTGCAAATGCCGCCGCGCGATTGCAAACGACAATTGCCTTATTTTCCCGCCGCGCCCGATTCCGTCTTTGCGGAGGCCGTCGCAGTCGCCGCGCCTTCGGGCTCGACCGATTTGAGGGCGGGCAGTCCGTAGTTTTTCATCAGATCAGGCTCAATCTCGGCAACCTCTTTGGCATCCAGGACGATTTCGCGGGGGCCATCCGGGAAGCGAATGCGATGGAATCCATCGATGGAGTTGGTCAGCGCGCTTTCGATGTCAGCGATGCTTTTGAGTTTTACACCGTTGATCTCGTTGACGATCAGCCCGCTCAATTCTTCATACCCGATCGTGCAGGGGGAGGGGAGAACCTGGCTCAGGATGACAACGCGTTCCCGGGGATCGTCCTTGAAAAGCTCAGACTGGTAGCGGTCGAGGTAAACGAAGCGGTCCGGCGCCTTTTTGACCCAGTCGAGCCCCCACTCCTTGAGGTACTGCCGGGAAAGCTCCTGAAAGACCAGCCCGCCGACGATGTGATAGCGCGGCGCGCGATCGATCACGTAAGGCTCGATGACCGATTTGGTGGGATCGGCATGGGTGAGGGTGACGTTGAGCGTGACCGAGTCTCCCTGTCGCGCAATTTTGAACGGGACGGTTTCGCCCGAGAAATGAAGCGTGGAAAGAAGGTGAACGATGGAGACCTTGCCGTAAACGGGGTCAAGGTAGTTCCCGTCGCGGTCCACGGGCCGGTCGCCGATGCTCTGAAGCACGTCGCCCACCTGAAGCCCCGCTTTTTCGGCCGCGCTGCCGCGTTGGACTTCGGTGATGTAAACGCCGTCATTGCCATTGGTCAGGCCGCTGTAGCGGCGCAGTTGCGGATCGCGCAGGGCGGAGAAGCTGAACCCGGCCTGTGGGAATCCACCCGATTTCTCGGCGGCAGATTTGATAAAATGCCGGATGACCGGGGCGGGAATGGCGTCGGCATTCTGAGTGCGGGAGTCGAACCGGACGACCATTCCGGTCAGGAAATCGCCCCGGACCACCGGCGTCGTGAAGCTCCCTTCGCGCGGCTGCAAGGCGGAGGTAAGCCGGTAGAGGAGCAGCGAGGTGTCGTCGATCGGGTAGCGCGAGACCTCCGCCGAAGTCAGCAGGGCGCGGGTGCTCAGCAGCGTCCCGTTGCCTTCGAGCTGCCAGACGAAAAGATCGTCGCCGATGCGCGATTCGCCAAGGGCAAGCGCCTTGAAGCTGTCGAGAAAGCGTTCGGAGACCGGTTTGACGAGGGCAAGGTTGCAGGCGTAGTCGAGCGCCACCACCATCGCGGGAGTCTTTTCGCCGCTATCGGGCTTTTCGAGTTCCACATAGGTGGCGTTGGCCACGAGTTCCCCGGTGACAAGGACCTGCTTACCCCCCGGGCCATCCAGCACGGGACCGACGGCGCGACGCTGGTACGGGGCGCGTTTGGTCCAAGGGCGGAAGAAATCGTACGGCTGGTTGGTCACGTTCACCCGGATCACGGAGAGCGGCTTTTCCGTGGTGACCTCGGCCTTCTGGTCGAGCACGACGGCGACCGTGTTGGCGGTGACGGGCTCTGCGGCCTTCTTTCCGAACGCCGACGGGGATAACGCTCCGGAGAGCGGGAAAAGGCAGATCAGACAAACAATGCGGGAAGTCATAAGCAAGGGCGGCTTGGGAAAGGAGAAAAAGAGCTTGGGATCTGTGGGGCTCTTCATGGCGTCTCGCTCAGGTTCTGTTCGGCGCGAACGTTGTAACGGGCGTTGATTCTCTCCCGCGCGCCTTCCACGGCGGCACGTTCGAGGACGATGGGGCGGCCTTCTCCCACGAGTTTGATGACGTAATCGTCGGACTGTTTGGCGAAGGCGTCGGAAAGCTCCTGCAGCGTCTTGATTTTGGTCCCGTTGACCTCGTCGACGATGCCGTTTCTCAGATCGCCAAGATAGGTGTTGATCGGGTCGGGCAGAATGGCGCTCAGCACGATGACGTCCGGGCGTTCCTTGTAGATTTCATCGGCCAGGAAGTAGTTGTAGAAGAAGCGGACCCGCAGATCGTCGGTCTGGTAGGTCTCCAGAAAATTGCGGGAGAGGGGTTGGAAGAGAAGCCCGCCAAAGAGCACATAGCGCGGCCGGATGTCGTACTTGTTGGCCTGAAGCTGGTGAGGCCATGCCTCGTCGAAGGTGGTGGAGAGGGTCAGTTCCTTTTTGTCGCGGAGAATGCGGAACTTTACGGAGTCGCCCTTGAATTTGCGCTCCACAATCTCCGGCATCTCCACCCGTTCGCCCTCGAGCTCCACGAATCCGTCGGCCTCCACGTCATGCCCGTCGATGCTGAGGATCACATCCCCGGATTGAAGTATCCCGTCGCATGCGCCTCCGGAAATGACCGAGCCGACAAGGATGCCCTTGTCGTCATTCGGCAGGCCGAGCGCGCGTCGTTGCGCGGGGTTGAGCAGCGGAAAGGTGGCGATGGAGAGATCCATGTAGTGATCGTACTTCCCGTCTTCGACGTCTTTGAGGAAGCGCTGCACCACGGGCACCGGGATCATGTACCCGACGTTCTGGGCGACATCGCCGCTGTAACCCTGAAAAGCGACGCCGACGACTTTGCCCTCCTGCAAGACCGGGCCGCCGCTGTTGCCGGGGTTGATCGCGGCATTCGTCTGGATAGCGAGGTGGGAATCGACCGCGGAATGGGAGTATGTCTGGAAGTCGATGCGTGAAACCACCCCTGTGGTCACGGAGAGGCGGTTCCCCCCAATCGGGTAGCCGTAGACGGAGACCGATGACTCAATCTGCGGGATTTTCTTGGTGAAGGGGAGTGGCGCGGTGCCCTCGAAGAATTTCGGGTCGGTCACCGTCAGGACGGCGAGGTCACAGTCGTGGGCAATGTGTTCCACGCGCGCGATGTAACGCTTCGGGTCGTTCTCCCGCTCCAGCGAAAGGAAGCGGGCGTTGCTGACGACGTGGGCATTGGTCAGGATGCGGTTCCCCTTAATGACGAAGCCGGCCCCCGTCCCGCCGCTCACGCTGCCCAGTTGCCACGGGACGCGGTAGTTCGCCTCCTGCGAGGTTGTGGTAATCCGCACCAGGCTTTTTCGGATCTCCGGGATGGTGATGCCAAACGACCGAACCTGGAGCGTTAACAAAAGAAGGAGGAGCGAAACGGGATGTCGCATGATGTGAGTGCCTAGATTACGACAAAACCTTTCGCCCGCAACGGCTAATCCTGCCTCGCAGATTCGAAGGGTCGGCAAGGTAACCCGCTCTCGCCGAGAGCGCGGGATCGGTGAGGAGCCGCGTTCGGCGTCCATCCCTGCAGGACGGGCTGTCGGTATTGGGATGCGGCCTTCATGAGCTAAGGGAGCCGAGCCCCGCGCTCGACGGCGCGAGCGGGCTACCGGTGCTGCCGCACCATGTCATGCACCCGATTGGGATCCCAGAAAACGTTGGTAGAGGAACGAGGCGAGCATCGCGATGATCGGGACGACGATGAACGCCGCGATCCGGTGAGCTGATCTTTGGAAGAACGAGGCGATCGAAGAGACATTGATCACCTTCGCGCCCGGGGAAACGGTCTGCTTTTGTTTCCAGCGAGGCTTGGAATAGCTCGGCGTCGAATGGCGCCCCGGCATCGAGGTTAATTCGACGCGCCTGATTGAATGTTACGTGGCCAACGGTTTTGGAATTGGCGTGACGGCCACGATCCTTGGCGTCTTGCCTCACCCGGAGGTGAAGCATCTGCCTCTCATCGATTTTCCGAGAGTCACGGTTGGGGCGCTCTGGAACGGGGACTGTCAGATCTTGCCGCCTGCTTTCTCGAGGAAGTCGAGAGGCAGGCGGCAGTCATCTGATAAAGTTAGCTACCTTTCAAATCAGGCCTTGGCCTGTTTGCGGCGGCGAACGAGCTGATGGAGCATGGCTCCGCCGGCCGCGACGAGCAGCACGGTCGTGCTTGGCTCAGGAACGGCTGTGGTGGGCACTTCCTTGACGAAAACGGTGCTGCCTTCCGGTTCCGGCACTTCGGCGAAGTTGTGGACGCTGTGGTTGTCGGATTCGAAACCCGTCCCGGTCGAGCCTGAGTTGGAGAAGACGATTTTATTGAACTTCAATCCAATGCTGAAGATGTGAACGTATGCAAACGGCTCCATCTTTTCGTCGAGCGGATGCGGATTGGGATTTCCGAAATAGTCCAGGGATTCATAGGTCGTCTGATTGACGGCTGTTACCGAGCCGGTCTCGCGATTGCCGA
Source organism: Chthoniobacteraceae bacterium (assembly GCA_037190965.1). Classification (GTDB taxonomy): domain Bacteria; phylum Verrucomicrobiota; class Verrucomicrobiia; order Chthoniobacterales; family Chthoniobacteraceae; genus DATMFV01. The sequence continues at coordinate 20,580 of JBBCKI010000063.1, read as the reverse complement.
GGAGCGTCAGAATGTCCTTCGTGCTGAAGCTGGCGAGCTCGGTGTCATCGTAGAAAAAGGTGATTTCGTTTTTGTCATCACCCGCCGACCACCAGAACCCGAAGTAGTTGGCTTCCTGATTGAGATTCAGCGTGAAGGGAACCGCCGAATCGGTGGGGGCCCCGATATTGATGTACTGCGAACTATTGGCTCCACCGTATTGGTTGGCCGGCGCGACTACCGCGTTGGTGAAGGTGTAAGTTCCGATCGATGACTGGTAGGTTCCCGACGTGGTGCCCGACGTCAGCGAATTAAAGGTCTCCGTCTGTGCGCCCTGAACGTAGGTCTCTTGTTCGGTGGGTGCGGAAATGTAGACCTCGAGCGATGCGGCCAGGCCGGTGCTCTGCAAGAGGCCTGCAACTGAAATCACGGTTAAGAAATTCCCGAGCAGGGATGTGTATCGGTTGTTCATAATGAGGGCGAAGAGATAGCGAAACGTTTTCTAGAAGCAATAATTTTATTTGACATTCTGTCATTTTCGCAAAATTGCGTATTTTTCCTTGCGTCCGTGTAAGAAAAAACCCTGCCATCCGGTAAGGATGGCAGGGTTTTTAGTAGATTGTTTCGCCGGCTATTGCTGTTCGGTTTCCTCGGCAGCCGTTGTCTCCTCTTCCTCGTCCTGGCTGACGACCGGGGCGATTCCGCCCAGTTTTTCGCCCTCGCGCAGATCCATCAGCTTGACGCCCATGGTGTTGCGGCTGGTTTCGCGGATCTCTTTGACGCGGGTGCGGACCGTCTGGCCCTTATTGGTGATGAGCATGATCTCGTCATTGTCGGTGACGGTCAGCGCGCCCACGACTTTGCCGGTCTTGTCGCCCATCTTCATGGTGATGATCCCTTTGCCGCCGCGCGACTGGGTGCGGTAATCGTCAAACGGGGTCCGCTTGCCGATCCCGTTCTCACCCGCGACAAGGAGCTGGGAGGTTGGGTTCACCAGCGCCATGCCGATCACCACGTCGCCCTTCTCGGGACGGATGCCCCAGACGCCCACGGTGTCGCGTCCCTGATCGCGAAGTTCTTCTTCGCTGAACCGGAGGCTGATGCCGTGTTTGGTGATGAGCACGATCTCGTCCTGGCCGGAGGTCAGGTTGGCGTCAATGAGGCGGTCTCCCTCCTCAATCTTGATGGCGATGAGCCCACCCTTGCGGATGTTCTTGAAGTCCGCCAGGTTCGATTTCTTGACGATGCCCGACTGCGTGGCGAACACGATGTGCAGCGCTTCGTCCCACGTATTGTCGATGGCGAGCGGGCCGCTGCCGACGCTCTTGGCCTGAATGCGGATCGTGGCGGCGATCTTCTCGTCGCTGCGGAGTTCCAGAATATTGGCGATGGAGCGGCCCTTGGAGGCGCGGCCCATTTCCGGGATCTCGTAGACGCGCTCAATGTAGCAACGCCCGGTCTGGGTGAAGAACATCAAGTAGTCATGCGTCGTGGCAGTGAAGAGATGCTCGACGAAATCATCCTCGTCGGCCTCCGTCGCGCCTTCGCGCGTGACCATTCCCTTAACCCCCTTGCCGCCCCGGCGCTGGGCGCGGTAGGCGCTCACGGCGGTGCGTTTGATGAAACCGTTGTGGGTGATCGTGATGATCGTCCCTTCGTTGGTGATCAGGTCTTCCAGCGAGATCTCGCCTTCGTCGGGGACAATCTGCGTGAGACGCGGCGTGGCATGCTTGGCCTGGATGGCGCGCAGTTCGTCCTTAATGATCTGCAACACGCGGGCTTCTCGCGCGATAATATCGAGGAGATCTTTGATCCGCTCGATCAGTTCCTGGTATTCGGTGTTGATCTTGTCGTGTTCCAGCCCGGTAAGCTGGTAGAGGCGCAATTCGAGAATGGCGTTGATCTGCTGTTCGCTGAAGAGATAAAGGCCGCTCTCGTTCAGGCGGGCTTCGCTACGGATCAGGATGCCGAGCCCTTCCACCGTGCGGCGGCCGAACTCGTAAGCCATCAGGCGGGTTTTGGCTTCTTCGCGGTTGGCGGAGTCGCGGATGATCCTGATGAAATCATCCATGTTCGCCAGCGCGATTAGGTAACCTTCCAGCGTTTCGGCGCGGTCTTCGGCCTTTTTCAGTTCGAACCGGGTGCGGCGCAGAACAACCTCGCGGCGGTGCTCGATGTAGGCATGGTTCGCTTCCTTGAGGGAGAGGAGCTTCGGCCGGCCGTGGTCGATGGCGAGCATCGTGACGGAGAAGGACGACTCCAGCGCGGTGTACTTGTAAAGATTGTTGATGACCACGCGCGGGTTGGCATCGCGCTTGAGCTCGATGACCACGCGGGTGTTCTCGTCGGACTCATCGCGGATCGCGGTGATGTCGGTCAGGATTTTTTCGTTCACCAGCTCCGCGATGCGCGAAACCAGCGTGGCGCGGTTCACGTTGTACGGGATCTCCGTGATGACGATCTGTTCCTTGCCGTTCTTGATTTCCTCGACCCCCGCCTTGCCGCGCACTTTGATGCTGCCCCGGCCGGTTTCGGTGTAATTCTTGATGCCTGCGGTTCCGCAGATCGAACAGCCGGTCGGAAAGTCCGGCCCTTTGACGAACTGACGAAGCTGTTCGTTGGTGATCTCCGGATCGTCGATCTGGGCGCAGATGCCGTCGACGACTTCGCCGAGGTTATGCGGAGGCATGTTTGTCGCCATGCCGACGGCGATGCCGGTGCCGCCGTTGACGAGAAGGTTCGGCCATGCGGCGGGGAGGACGGTCGGTTCCTCGGCGGTTTCGTCGTAGTTGGCGACGAAATCGACGGTGTCCTTGTCCATGTCCTCCATCAGGAAGGAGCCGAGGTGCGTCATGCGGGCCTCGGTGTAACGCATGGCGGCGGGAGGATCGCCTTCGACCGAGCCGAAGTTGCCCTGGCCGTCAACCAGCCGCTCTCGCATCGCCCACGGCTGGGCCATGTGAACGAGGGTGGGGTAGATGACCGCCTCACCGTGCGGGTGCCAGTTACCGGAGGTATCGCCGCAAATCTTGGCGCATTTACGATGCTGCCGGTTGGGGTAGAGCGAAAGCTCCCTCATGGCGTAAAGAATGCGCCGCTGGGAAGGCTTGAGCCCGTCGCGCGCGTCAGGCAAAGCGCGGGAAATGATGACGGACATCGAATAGTCGAGGAACGACTTCGACATCTCCTCGGCTACGTTGATCGGCTCTACTTTTTCGTTTTGGGTGTACATCGGCTAAGGAGCGACAGGATTAACAGGAAGGGAAGAGGTCCGGATCGAATGCATTAAACGTCCAGATTCCGCACATTGAGCGCGTTGTCTTCGATGAAGGCGCGGCGGGGTTCGACGATGTCGCCCATGAGTATGGTGAACATCTTGTCGGCTTCCACGGCGTTGCTCTCGTTGAGATCCACCTTGAGGAGCTTGCGCTTCTCCGGGTTCATCGTCGTCTCGAAAAGCTCCTTGGCGTTCATTTCGCCCAGCCCTTTGAATCGCTTGATCTGCACACCGCGACGGCCGAGTTCCTTGACGCTCTGGAGGATCTGCGGGATGGCGAAGATCGGCGTGGCCGCAGTTTTTTCACCTTCGCCTTCGAGGAGTTCGAAGATCGGTTTGTCGTTGTCGGCGTAGTGCTCGATCTTGAGTCCCTTGCGCTCGAGTTCGGTGATGAGCTTCTGGACAGTGGAAGACTCGTGGAGTTCCACCAGCTTGCCGCGACGGCGATTGCCGTTGCCGTTCTTGGGGCTCTTGGCGGCGGGCGCGACGCCTTCGGCTGGCGGGAGGAGTTCCGCCTCCACTTCGACGTCGTAAAGGGCGAGGTCGAGGTTTTCGAGGTGGAACCCGCGCACTTCGACTTCGTCGTGGAAGTAGTGAACGGTTTCCGTATTTCCGTCGCGGATCTTGACGAGGTAGGTTGGCAGCTTCTCGCTCTCGAGATCCCGGGCGCTGAGATAACTTTCGAAATCACCGCCGTGCCGCCGGATCGCTTCGCTGAATTTGTCGAGGCGCTCCAGGAGATCGAGGATCTCCTTCAGTTGCGTGGAGCTGAACTCCTTGCCGTCCGCGACATTGCGCAGGCGGACATCTTCGATGGCGAGGGAGATGAGAATCTTGTTCAGTTGAACGTCGTCATCGACGTACTCTTCGCGCTTCTTCCGTTTGATCTGATAGAGCGGCGGCTGGGCGATGTAGATCTTGCCGCTCTTTACCAATTCCGTCATTTGGCGGTAGAAGAAGGTGAGCAGCAAGGTGCGGATGTGCGAGCCGTCCACGTCGGCGTCGGTCATGATGATGATCCGGCCGTAGCGGAGTTTCGCCATGTTGAAGGATCCCTCCTGTTCGCCCGAGCCGATGCCGGTGCCGATGGCGGTGATCATGGTCTGGATTTCCGTGTTTTGAAGCACCTTGTCCAGCCGGGCTTTCTCGACGTTGATAAGCTTGCCCCGGATCGGGAGGATTGCCTGGTAGCGCCGGTCGCGTCCCTGTTTGGCGGAGCCGCCTGCGGAGTCACCCTCGACGATGTAAAGTTCGGTGAGGCTCGGGTCGCGCTCGGAGCAGTCGGCTAGCTTGCCGGGGAGACCGCCGCCGGTGAGCGCGCTCTTGCGGACGGTTTCACGGGCGCGGCGTGCGGCCTCGCGGGCGCGGGCGGCCATGAGACCTTTTTCCACCACCTTCTTGGCAATTTGCGGGGTGGTGTCAAAGAAGGTCATCAGACCCTCGTAAGTGATGGAGGAGACGATGCCGTCGGCCTCCGTCGTGGTCAGCTTGACCTTCGTCTGCGACTCGAAACTCGGGTTCGGGTGCTTGATGGAGATGACCGCCGTGAGCCCCTCGCGCACGTCGTCGCCGGAGATGGCCGGGTCTTTCTCCTTCACCAGGTTATTGGCCTTGGAATACTGGTTGATCGCCCGCGTGAGCGCGGTGCGGAAGCCGGTAAGATGCGTGCCGCCGTCCGGGTTGGGGATGGCGTTGGTGTAGCAGAGAATCTGGTCGTTGTAGGAGTCGTTATACTGGATGACGACGTCGACATACATGTCGTCTTCAATCTCCACCTGGTCCTTGCTGCGGAATTTGACCTTCCGTTTGCCGGCGAGAACGATTGGCCTCGGGTGAAGGAGTTGCTTGTTTTCGCCCAGTTGGCGGACGAACTCCTCGATGCCGAGCTTGTAAAGGAATGTCTCCTGTTTGGTCGACTCCCCGCGCTCGTCGGTAAGCGTGATTTCGAGCCCGGGGTTCAGGAACGCCAGTTCGCGAAGGCGCGAGGCGAGCTTGGAGTATTGGAACTCCGTGGTGATCGTGAAGATCGTCGGGTCCGGCAGGAAGGTAATGGCCGTTCCGCTCTGTTTCTTGTTTTTGACCTCGCCGATGACGGTCAGCTTCTGCGTGGTGACGCCGCGTTCGAACGCCATGTGGTAAATCTGGCCGTCGCGGGTGACATCGACCTTGAACCAGTCCGAAAGCGCGTTGACGCACTTCGCGCCGACGCCGTGGAGACCGCCGGAATATTTGTACGCCCCTTGGCCGAATTTTCCGCCCGCGTGCAGGTTGGTCAGCACCAATTCCAGCGCCGGAATCTTGAATTTAGGGTGAATATCGACCGGAATGCCCCGTCCGTTGTCCTTGATGGAGCACGAACCGTCGGCGTGAATGGCGATGTCGATCTTCGAGCAATGCCCGGCGAGATGTTCGTCGATGGAGTTGTCGAGCACCTCAAAGACGCAATGGTGCAGCCCGCGTTCGTCTGTTGGCCCAATGTACATCCCCGGGCGCTGGCGCACCCCCGCTAGCCCCTCGAGTTTGTCGATCTTTGAGGCGTCATAAAGCTGCTCTACCGGAGCAACGGGGGCGTTTGCTTCCAAGGAAGCATTTGGCTCGCTGGACGGGTTTGGCGCGGTGTCTGACATAGGCAAAAATTCGGGGAAAAGATGAAACGCAATCTACTCCTTTCAGGGGGCGCTCACAACCCTTTTTTCCGGCCCCCCCAAGGAGTTGAGGACGGGGGAGGTCGCCGCTACAAGATATTGAGGTGCGGGGTGGGGGAAAGGACGACTCTTGGAAAAGCTAAGGCTGGTCGCCGGCTGCGCTTTCAATACGAAACCCTGGTTGTCGGATTTCAGGCCCTGCTATGGCTGGTCGGGGGGGCCTCGATGGCAGGCTGCTCCTCCTCGTTAAGTTACCGGACCATTTCGCGAAAATGGACAGCAAGGCCGGATTCTGGAATGGTCGCGGGTGTGAGAGTCAATTCGAAGAACCTCCTGTGGCTGGGCGCTTTGCTGCTGCTCACGGGGTTGCTCCGCTGTTGGAACATGGCCGATGTGTTCGTGGCGGGCCGGACATTTTTTGTCGATCCGGACTGTTATTCACGGATGACGCGCGTCGAGAGGATCTTGGAAAAACCGGGAACGGTGATCCACCGTCATGAGTTTGAGAATTGGCCGGAGGGAACCCAGCCGCACACGACGGCTCCCTTCGATGACCTGACGGCGCTGCTTTCCCTGGTGTTGCGCCCGTTCTCTGCGGATCCGGTCAACCTTGCCGGAGCGTGGATTTCCGTCCTTCTGGGAGTGGCGACGGCTGCTTTTCTCTGGATATGGATGGGCCGGCTCGAGCTTCCGTACCGTATCCCTGCAATGGTTCTCTTTGCCACGAGTCCGATTCTGGTCCACGGAACGGCGCTCGGCCGGCCTGATCATCAATCGCTCCTTCTCCTCTGCATGGCCGTGGCGCTCGGGGCGGAGTGTATGCTTTTGGCGCGCGGCGGCGCTTCCCGCCGTTGGGGGATCGCAGCCGGGGCGGGGTGGGGCCTCGGGCTCTGGGTCTCGCTCTATGAACCGGCGATCCTGCTCGGGGTGACCATGATTCTGGTGTTGTTGCTCAATCCCCGCGCATTGACCTCCCCCGAGCGATGGGCCGGGTGGGCGGTTTTCGCGGCGATCCTGCTTTTGGCGGGGGTGGTGGACGGGTGGCGTTCGCCAATTCCCGACCCGGTGGTGATTCAGTATTTCCCCAATTGGGCGCGCACCATCGGCGAATTGGAAAGACTTTCGCCATGGTCGCCGGTTTTCCTGCGGTGGACCCTCGGTTTCCTGCCGTTGACCCCTTTGTTGCTTGCTTTGACCGCCCTGAAGGGACGGGCCGGGAACAAGGTGCGGTGTGTCTGGTTCTGGCTGGGGCTGCTGGGGGCGGTTTTTGCGCTGACCTGTTGGCAGGTACGCTGGGGTTATTTTCTGGCGCTGATCTTCGTCATGTCGCTGCCTTTGCAACTGGCGGCTTTCCCGAAGCGGTGGATGGCGCTGGGTCTTTTCGTGCTGGGGCTCTGGCCCGTGGCGGGAGAGTGGGAGGATCGGCTCGGATGGAGCGAGGTTGGCCGCGTGCAACTCGCGCAACGGGTGGAGCAGCGCCGGGAGAACCTGGCGCTTTTCGAGGTGGCCCAGCGCATTAAAGAGTTCGCCGCCGCGAAGGGAGAGCGGATTCCCATCCTGGCGCCGTGGTGGCAATCGCCCGCTCTCGCGTATTGGTCGCGGCAGCCCTGCGTGGCAGGGAGTTCGCACCAGAGCCTCCCCGGTACCGTCGATTCGGCGCGCTTCTATCTGAGTACCGATCGGGAGGAAGCCGCCGCGATCCTGGCCCGGCGCAGAGTCGGCTGCGTGGTGGTCTACACGCCCGAGCGCGTGCTGGAGAACTCCGCCACGCTCCTCGGGATCCCCGGCCCGCCGCCGGAGGACGCCCTTGGCGCGCTTCTCTATAGACGACCGCACTCGCCGCCTCCGGGGCTTGAGCTTTTTGCGGTCAACCCGGTCTTCCGTGTGTTTCTGCGCCCTGCGGGGCTGGAGCAGGGCCAGTCTCCGGGCTCTTCCCGAAACCGGGTTGAATGAAAGCCAAAGATCTTTCCAAAGAACCGCCCCGCACCCCGAGGGCCCGCGTTCGCGATTACGTCATCCTTCGCCGCACCATCGATAAATGCCGTGCCGAACTTGCGGGAACCGCTGGGGAGTATCATTACGATTGTCCGCTCGATAACATCCTCTTTACCTTTAAGGGGATCACGGGTGACGATTTCAAGCACGCCGTGGAACGTGGCCTGACTGAAGAGCAACTTGCCCTGTGGGTGGACGAACAGGGGGTTCCCAAAACGCCCGAGGAAATTCGCGCCTGGAGCGATACCGTCGAGGCGTATTCCATGTTCGATGATCCGGAGAAACGCGACTTTTTCATCGCGGAATGCAAAAAGCTGGGGCTGGACCCGAAGGAGACGACGCTCTTCGATTGGCTGGAAGCGGACGACCGGGCGAGTTTTGCCAAGGCTGGTTAAAGTTCTTGCTATTTTTCCGTGGAATCCAAGCGTGTCAACACGTGCGGCAGCACGGTAGCCCGCTCGCGCCGACGAGCGCGGGTATCGACTTCTCGACTTCACGAAGATCACATCCCATACCAGCATCCCGTCCTGCGGGGATGGGCGTTGAACGCGATTCGGAAATCAATCCCGCGCTCTCGGTGAGAGCGGTCTGCCTTGCCGTTCTCCGAGCCGGTTACTTTCCATCACGCCCCGTGAGCTTTGAATACTTCCAGTGTGATGGCGCGTTCCTGGGCGTGATCAACGATGGGGAGAGGATACCCCCTGGCGAACCGCATTCCCGGCCTTGGCGGCTTGCTGAAGATGGCTCCGGGCAGGTCTCGAAGCTCGGGGATCCAGATTTTGATGTAGTCGCCTTCGGGGTCGAACTTTGCGGTTTGCGTCCACGGGTTCTGGATTCGGAAGTACGGGGCGGCGTCCGCTCCGGTGCCCGCGCTCCATTGCCAGCCGCCATTGTTGGAGGCGATTTCGCCGTCGGTCAGCATCTGCATGAAATATTGCTCGCCGAGCCGCCAGTCGAGGTGAAGGTCTTTGGTGAGGAACATCGCGACGATCATCCTGACGCGGTTGTGCATGAACCCGGTGGCGGCAAGTTGGCGCATCCCTGCGTCGACGATGGGGAAGCCGGTCGTCCCTCCGCACCACCGCTGGAAGGCTTCTTCGGGCTGCACCGCCGAGTGCCGGAGCGGAAGGGCGGTTGGTTTTTGTTGGGGATAAAGCCATGGAAGCCCGCGAAACTGCGATTGGAACTCCTCTTCCAGCACTTCGGGCCAATGCCAGAGTACCGCCATGTAGAACTCGCGCCAGATCAGTTCGTTTAGAAATATCTGCGCGCTATTACGTTCCTTAGCCGTCGAGGCCTCGCCGGCGGCGACGCGGCAGCGATGGATCACCTCCCGGATGGAGAGCGTTCCGTAGCGGAGATCTGCGGAGAGGCGTGAAGTCGCTTCGGCGGAGGGGATGTCCCGCATTGACTGGTAACGATAGACCGGGCTTGCGAAGAACGCTTCCATTCGGCGGCGAGCGGCCGGTTCGCCCGGTTTCACGATTTTTGCCGTTGAGGAAAGCTCCCAGTCGGAAAGATCTGGCAGGGAGTGGGATTTTAGCGCGGAGAGCGGCGCATGGAGCTTCAGCTTCGCGGAATCGGGAGTGGGAGTCGGAACCCGGAGCCAGGCTTTGGAGTAGGCGGTGAAAACGCGGTAGGGTGTTCCCGATCCGGTGAGTACCGCATCCGGGGGGAGCGCGGTGACATCAGTGAAGCCTTCCGTGCGAAGGCCAAGACGTTTCGCGAGCGCGGCCAGGCGCTTTTCGGCTTCGCGGCCAAAAGGATCGGGGTCGCGGTTGAAATAGACGGCTTCCGCCCCGGTTTCGGCAATCAGGCGCTCCAGTTCCTCGATGGCGCTCCCTTTGCGGACGATGAGACGGCTCCCTGCCTTTTCCAGCCCGCTAGCGAGCGCCTGCAGGGAGCCGCAGAGAAATTCCTGGCGCGGCGCGCCCGTCCACCGGTGCGATCCTTTCCAGTCACTCTGGATGTACACAGGAACCACATGACCGCCTGAGTCGCGCGAGGCGGCATTGAGGGCGGTGTTGTCGGTAAGACGGAGGTCGCGGCGAAACCAGTGAATGATCATGGGCGAAAATGCGATTTGGAAAGTTCGTGCGGAGCCGATAAGGTGGACCTCTTATTCGGATGAAATTGCCGCAGTTAGCAACTCAATTGACCCAGTCAGCCCCCATGGCCACGGTAAAGAACGCCACCCTCGGAATCGTCGCGGGGAGCGGTATTTACCCTTTCGCTCTTGTTCGCGCGGCACGGGCGGCGGGAATTCCCCGCTTTGCCGTTGCCGCCTTCGATGGGGAAACGGATCCGGCTCTGGCTCGGGAGGTAGAGGAAATTGAATGGATGCGCGTGGGCCAACTCGGGAAACTCATCAAGTTCTTCGAATCGCGCGGGGTGACGCAGGCGATGATGGCCGGGCAGATCGCCCCGAGTAATCTTTTCAATCTCCGCCCGGACGTAAAGGCGCTCCTTGTTCTCGCCAAGCTGCGGCAGCGAAACGCCGAGTCGATCTTCGGCGCCATCGGCGATGAACTCGCCAAGGCGGGCGTGACCCTGCTTCCTGCCACCACCTTTATGGACGAGCATCTTGCCGGGGATGGAGTCTTCGCCGGGCCGCGGCTTTCCCGCCGCGAGGAGGAGGACGTCCAGTTCGGGTTCGGGATCGCCAAGGAGATAAGCCGCCTGGACATCGGCCAGACGGTCGTGGTCAAGGGCGGCACGGTGCTCGCCGTGGAGGGGTTTGACGGGACGAACGCCACCATCGCGCGCGGCGGTCAGCTTGGCCGCAAGGAGTCGGTGATGGTGAAGGTCTCCAAACCGAACCAGGATTTGCGGTTCGATGTGCCGGTCATCGGTCCCAAGACGCTCGATATCGCGGCGGAGGCGAAGATCCGCGTGATCGCCGTGGAGGCAGGGCTCACGCTGGTGCTGGATCGCGAACGGGTCGCCGAACAGGCCGCGCGGCAGAAGATCTCGCTGGTGGGCGTGAAGCCGTAAGAGTCGCTTGATCCCATTTTATCTTTTATATGCAGAACATCAGAGTCGGAGTCGTCGGAACCGGGTCCATCGGAAAAAACCACGCACGCGTGATCTCCGAATTGCCGGGAGTTGAGTTCGCAGCCATTTACGACACCAACCAGGCAACGGCGGAGGAGATTGCCTCGCGGTTTGGCGTGCGTGCCGTTAGTTCGCTGGAGGACTTTGCTTCGCTGGTCGACGCGGCCACCATCGCCACGCCCACGCCGACGCATTTCCCCGTTGCCCAATTTTTGCTGGGGCAGGGGAAGCACTGCCTGGTGGAAAAACCGATCACCGAAAACACCCGCGATGCCAAGGAGCTTGCCGACCTCGCGCAACGCGCCGGACTCGTCTTGCAAGTGGGCCACATCGAGCGCTTCAACCCGGTGCTTGGCGCGCTGGAGCAGCGACTCACCCGGCCGCAGTTCATCGAGGCGCACCGGCTCTCGCCCTACCCGGGCCGGAGCATCGAGATTGGTGTCGTTCTCGATCTGATGATTCATGATCTCGAAATCGTCCTGCATCTCGTGCGTTCGCCCGTAAAATATGTCGACGCCGTCGGCGTGCCGGTGCTGAGCAAGGGAGAGGATATCGCCAATGCGCGCATCCGGTTTGAAAACGGCTGCGTGGCGAACCTCACCGCCAGCCGGATCAGCCCGGAGAAGATGCGTAAAATCCGCGTCTTCCAGAACGACGCCTACCTCTCGCTCGATTACCAGAGCCAGACCGGGGAGATCTACCGGCTTTCGGGCGGGCAGATCGCGCGGGAAACCGTGGAGATCGAAAAGGACGAACCGTTGAAGCGCGAACTTGCCGCTTTTGTGCAGTGCGCCCGGGAAGGAACCGCGCCGAAAGTCTCGGGATATGCCGCCGCCGCCGCGCTGGAATTGGCGATCGAGATCACCCGGCAGATTGAAAACAGCGCCCCCGGGGCGGTTTTGCCTCCCGCGTGAAGCTCTACCTGATAGCCGGGGAAGCCAGCGGTGACGCGCGTGGCGCGGAGGTAATGAAAAGCCTTCTCGCGCAGGCGGCGTCGTGCGGGCGAACCGTGGAGTTTTACGGTGCAGGCGGCCCGCAAATGCAGGCGCTTGCTCCTGTCATTCAGGATTGGAGCGGTGAGGCCGTGGTCGGTCTTTGGGACGTGCTCAAAAAGTACGGCTACTTCAAGCGGCAGTTTGATTCCATGCTTCGTGAAATCGCGGAGCGCAAGCCCGATGCAGTCATCTTTATCGACTACCCGGGTTTCAACCTCCGCATGGCCAAGGCGCTCCGCAAGCGGGGAAAGACGCCCCGGCTCATTTACTACATCAGCCCGCAGGTCTGGGCCTGGAACCGGCGGCGCATTCCGCAGATGGCGCGCACGCTCGACCTGATGCTCTGCATCTTTCCGTTCGAGAAAGCGCTCTACGAAAAATCAGGCCTGCCCACCGTGTTTGTCGGTCATCCGATGCTCGACACGCTGGCGGCAAAGAAGAATCCCGCCGCATTCCCTCGGGAAGAGGGAACCGTCGGCCTCTTTCCGGGAAGCCGCTCCCGCGAGGTGACGAAGATTTTCCCCGTCATGGCCGCTGCGGCGCGAGTCATGAAGGAGTCCCAGCCCACGCTCCGATTCGAAGCCGCAGCCGCCTCCGAGCCACTGGCGGAGATCATGCGTACGGTCGCCGCCGAGGCTGGCGTGGAGATCGTGGTGCGTGTCGGCGGTTCGCACGAACTGATGCAGCGTGCCATCGTCGGAATGGTTGCTTCCGGCACCGCGACCGTGGAGTCAGCCTATTTCGAAATGCCGTTCGCGATTCTCTATCGTGTCGCGCCTCTAACCTGGGAAGTCGGCAAACGGCTCGTCCGCGTGCCATTCCTGGGGATGGTCAACATCCTTGCCGGGCGCGCCATCGTTCCCGAGTTTCTTCAAAGCGCGGCGGAGCCGGTATCGGTTGCGAAAGAAGTTCTGAGTCTTCTGAGCGAGCCGGAGAAGCGCGCAACGCAGGTTGCCGATCTGCGCAACGTCATCGCAGGTCTTGGGCAGGGCGGCGCGAGCGAACGGGCGGCGGAGGCGATCTGGGCTGCGTTGGAGCGATAGCTGGATTGTTTTCTTCTTGGTGGCGAAGTCGTTCCTCATTTTCGGGGGCTTCATCTTTTTCATTCAGAACCGCCACGAATGTCGCTATCCATAGGCCACCTCATGAAAGAACATTACGATCCTCCGCCGGTTTTTGATCCCGTTCGCCTGTTGGAAGTGATCAGAATTCAAACCGATATCGCCAAGCAGGGGCTTGATCTTGGGGGTGTGATGGCGCTTGTTGCCCAGCACGCACAGCAACTGACCCGTGCCAGCGGTGCGGTCGTCGAGTTGGTGGATGGGGATGAAATGGTGTATCGCGCGACAGCCGGGGTTGCGGCGTCTTTGCTTGGCCTGCGTCTCAAGCGCCAGGGAAGTCTTTCGGGGCGTTGCATTGAGGAAGGGCGGCCCCTCCGCTGCGATGACTCTGAAGTGGACCCCCGGGTGGACCGCCAGGCCTGCCGGCGTGTCGGCCTGCGGTCGATGATCGTCGAACCGCTGAAGCACAACGATACTCCCGTCGGGGTTCTCAAGGTGCTCGCGCCGAATCCCAACGCCTTCAACGAGATGGATATGAAAACTCTCGAACTCCTGGCGGCGCCGATCGCCGCGGCGATGTTCTTCGCGGCAAAGTATGAGTCGACCGAGCTATTCCACCGCGCCACTCACGATGGCCTCACGGGGCTCTCCAATAGGGCATACTTTTACGATCGGTTCCGGCAGCGGCTCGAACAGGCGCGGCGCGGTCAAGAGTCGTTTGCCGTGCTCAGTTTTGACATGGATGGCCTGAAGCAGATCAATGATTGCTTTGGGCATCGCGCGGGCGATGCCGCCATCAAGGAATTCGCATCGCGCTTGCTCGCCTCTTCAACCCAGACCGACACGGTCGCGCGCATGGGGGGAGACGAATTCAGCATCATCCGCTCTCACACCGAGAGCCGGGATTCCGCGAATATTCTCGCGAGCAGTTTTGCCCGGAATATTACCGCTCCGTTTCAGTTCGGGCCGCGTTCTCTGACCTTGAATGCCTCCCTGGGGTTCGCTGTATTTCCGGAGGATGGCTCCGACATCGAGGAGCTCCTGGAAGCGGCAGACCAGAGGATGTACAAGGAGAAACGTCGAAGAAAAGGGGACGCGGCCAAGGACTTGGGAATGGCGGACAGGGCTGAGCCGGAACCGGTGAACGCGTAGCGCGATGTTTGGAGGTCCGTACTACGTTATCGCGCGCGATAAGCCGGTGATTAGGCTTGACTCGAAGGGCGTAACAATGGAGAAATCGCCTCGCTTTCAAGGAGCATCCGGGTCCGCGGAAAGGGTTTAACCCACTTGGTCGACGAATTCATATCGAACCGTTTCTTGCCCGTCACTGCGGACCGCGGGCGCAAAAGAAAGGGTTCTCCATGAACAATTCCGAAGAAGGCCGGAGCAAGGGTTCCGACAAGTCAACGCCACGGTTGAAACTGCCGATCAACCCAAGCCTCGAATATCTGCGCAAGCAAGCCAGGCGTCGGCTCAGGCAAACTCCTTCGCTGAAACTTGCGGAGGCGCAACATCAGCTTGCGCAGGACTATGGCTGTAAAAATTGGGCGGAGTTGGCCAGGAGGGTCAAAGCGATGTCGTGCCGTGCAACAGACCCGCTCTCCGGGGTAGGGAGAGATGAGGCTCTCTCGGCAATCCTTCACAGCGATGTTCAAGGGCTTGCCTCCATTTTGGATGAAAATCCGGCATGGCTTTGCGAGGCGTTCGACGCGACGAACGATCTTCAAGAGGCCGGTGCTGCTATCGATCTGCGCGGGGCAACGCTTCTGCATATCGCGGTGGAGTTCGGGGAAAGAGCATGCGTTGAACTGTTGCTCAACCGGGGCGCCGACATTAACGCGCGGGCTCGGGTTATTGACGGAATCGGCGGCCAGACACCGATTTTCCATGCCATCGCCAATCCGAAGGCCAGCGAGCATGGCTTGCTTGGATTTTTGTTGGAGCGAACCGCACCATGGATCGACATGAGCACTCGCGTCTCATTCCGACGATTGGGAGAGAGGATCGGAGAGGTGACACCGCTCGAATATGCTCTGCGCGGACTCAGCGTGGAAAAGAAACATGAGTTGGAGTTGCTGCGCACGGCCGATTTCAAAAGCCAGCTTAAGAATGCCATTCGGGGAGAAGATTTGGCGGTCGCAAGCCGGTTGCTTGACGCTGAACCTTCGCTGCTCGATGTCGATCTGTGGCCGATTGCAATTTATCAAGCGAAGAGCCTGCCCATGACTCGCTTGTTATTGGATCGTGGACTCGATCCCAACCGTTGTTCCGCTCCACGGCTTCCGCTTCATCTTGCCGTGTACCAAGTATTACCGGAAATCGTCGAATGCCTCCTGCAAGCCGGTGCGGACGCGGTATTCCGTAATCCGCTGGGCGAGACGCCGCTCGATCTTCTCGATGCCTACGAGTCGCGCCTGGTCGGTGATCCGGACGTGCACCGAATCAAGGAGCTGCTTCTCGCGGCGGGGGCGGAGATGGATCTCCTTGTTGCCGTGCGGTTGGGAGACGCGGCGTATTTGGATGCGTTGTTGCGAGAAGGTACGCCATTGCACCGTGACGCTCTTCATGCGGCGGCGCGGAGCGGACGACCGGAGGCGGCGGTAGTGCTTTTGCAGCACGGAGCCGATCCGAACCAAGTCAACGAAAAGGGGAACACACCGCTTTGGTTCGCCGCGCAAAGCCCTGCCCAATCCGATGGCCGGATCGCGGTGATGAAGCTGCTTCTTGACGCAGGGGCCGATCTTCACCAGCGATGTGAGCGCGGCTCCACCGCTCTGCATTTCGCGGCATGGCGCGGGCCGGTGGAGGTTGCCGAGTTTCTTCTCTCACGGGGTGCCCGGAGCGATGCCGCTGACGACAAAGGAAAAACGCCCCTCGATGATGCGTTGATGAGGCCGGATTCACTGGACAGGGAGGCCGTTATTGCGTTGCTACGCCGTTGATCGCGACAAATCAAAGGCTCGCAGCGCAAGGCCGTTTCCGGGTTCCAATAGCAAAAAGTGCTTCGGAGACGCTCTTGGAAATCGCTCCTTCTGTATCTTAATTTGGAACGCGGCGTTCCCAACCCGGAGGGGTGGAGGAGATTAGCGGCGACGGCTTCGCTTGCGGCGGGTCTCATCGGCTCCAAGAAGATCCTCCACGGAAAGGTTCAGCGCACAGGCGATCCGATAGATCGTATTCAACGTGGCACCCTCGCCGGAGTTTTCCAGCTTATGGGCGAGCGACTTCGAGATGCCGAGACTCGCGGCAAATTTGGCATAGCTCAAGCCCGCGCAGCGCGCGCAGACGAGAGGAAAATAATTTCAATCGTTTATTTTTATGAACGGTTTCGTCGGTAGATTGCTGGAACGGTCGCCTGGAAGAAAAGGCGGCTCGTCTGTTCCGTTGAGGCCCCGGGGAGCCCGCTGACGCGGCCCGATCCCATCCCCGGTCACGGGGGTGGGATCTTCTGCCTCTTCGTCTCGAATTAACTGAGGAAGAGCACCAATACCCAGACTAATAAATCCGCTCCCCGCTCCGAATCTTGTCGCCTTCAACTTCCCATTCGTAAAGCGAGCCCGGGTCTTTCTTCATCGCCTTTAGCGCTTCGGGACCATCCCGCTTTTGAAGCGTCAACTCCCGCACGCCTTCCTCCCGGCAGGCGAGGATCTTGGCATAACCTTTGTAATGGCGCGGCTCGCCGAGGATTCGCGTGGCGGTGCTGACGGCGAGGGGACGCCGGTCGAGCACCAAATAGCTGAACGGGACGGTCCCGAGATCGATCTCCAGCAGTTTTGCAAAACGGCCCCAGCCGGCGTCCTGGAAAACTTCGCGGGGTGCTTTGGCAAAGTGATGGCACCAGTGGCGTTCATTGCCTTCCGTAAGGAGTCCGCATTCCAGCATGTGCGGGCACGGCGCGACGGGGCGCAGATGCGGCAATAGCCGGGCGCGCGCGGCAATCAACCGACGGCTGACGACGGCAGTTCCCGGCTCCACCCAAAGGATCGCTTGCGCCTGCGAGGCGAGCGTGAGCAGTCGTTCCAGCGCTTCGGAGCCGGGCGGCAGCTCATTGAGCACATGGCTGATGACGAGCAGGGCAGGGGGCGGGGCGGAGGAATCGGCGCGCTCAACGGTGAGGCCCGGAAATGTTTCCCGGGCCTTCCGCAGCGCAAATTGCTCCGCCGCCCGCGATCGATCCTGAACGCTCAGCTTCTTGCATTGTTCCCGCCACTCGGCGACGACCCGCCGACCCGCGACGCCGGTGCCGCAGCCCCAGTCGAGCATGGTGCCTTCCGGCGGGGTCCAACCTCGCGTGCGCAATTCGTCGAGCACGGCGTCCCATTTCCACCCGATCCGCTCGGCAAAGGTGAAGTCGTAGCTGGCCAGTTCGCGGTCGCTCTTCCAGTAGTCCGCGCCGCCGGGGTTTTCGTCGAACTGGAGGAAACGCTCCCGCAACCGCCGGAGCGCGTTCCAGTCAACGTCAATCCACGAGAAGCTCTTCAAGGCGGTGATGCCGGATTCCATAAAATGTTTTTAAGGCTGCGATGCGTTCGGAGAGAGCGCGCGACGCATCGGCTGAAAGCGGGGCGTGCTTGCGCGTGGCGATCAACATCACGTTCTTGGCGGTGTGCTCCGCCGCGACGAACTCGCTGACACGCACCCGGTAGCCTGCTTTTTCCAGGAGCAGGGCACGTAGCGCGTCGGTGGCCATCTCGGCGTGACGTTCGGCAAAAATACCGTGCCGGAGCACATCATGCAACGGCGTGTTGCCGGGCGAAGCGGAGGCGTCGATCTGGGGCCGGGCTTCCTTGTGGCAGCACGGGGCGGCGAGGATGATCTCCGCGCCCGCGTGCACCCCTGCTACCAGCGCGTCATCGGTGGCGGTATTGCAGGCGTGCAGCGCCACAAGAATGTTGATGGAGGGGAGGGGAAACTCGCCGATGGCGCTCTTGACGAAGCGGAGCCCGTCGAAGCCGCATTCCGCCGCCGCCCGGTTGCAGAGGGCGACAAGATCGTCGCGCAATTCCACCCCCGTCACCGATGCCGGGACTTTCGCGATGCGCTGGAGATAGTCGCAGGCGGCAAAGGTGAGATACCCCTTGCCCGCGCCCATGTCGCAGAGAGTGATCGGGGCATCCCCCCGTGGCCTGGCCGCCAGTTCGCTATCGCGAAAGGCGGAATCGAGAAGATCCACGAAGCGTTCGATCTGGCGGAACTTGTCGCCCATTCGCTCGCGCACTTTGCCGAGGGCATCGGTCACGCCGAGCGCGTGGAGATACGGGGCGCGCGCGTCGGTCTTCCGCGCTTTGAGGCGGTCGTGCCCCAGCGTCGCCGGGCGATGCTCCGCAGGGACGATGCGCAGCCGCGCTTTTTTCCCCAGCTCAAGATGGAGTTCCTCCGTTTCGGTAAAGAGCGCGGCGCTCAGGAATTCGTTCCCCAGCCGGGACTCCACCAGCGCGAGGGTGTCGGCAAAGGGGTGGTTTTTGGTTTCGTCGCGCGTGACGAAACGGCTTACGACGCTGCACCGTTTTTCTCCACGGATCAGCACCGGGCGCACGAGGAGTTTACGGAGCGGGCTGGCGGGATCCGATGGATGGCCGAGCGTCAGCTTTACAAAAGCGCCGCTTTCGAGGCTTTCGGTCAGTCGAGCTTGGAAGCGGGCTTTCGGAGAGGGTTGGTTGATCATCGCTGTTCTTCCGAGGGCGCTCTTCGGCTCTCCCGGAGTTCGAATTTTGCCGCCACGGCCCGGTGTTGTGAGGCTCGCTTTTCTTCAACCGTGCAGGAGAGCGGTTCCCATGCGGCATTGCAGAAAAGATAATCCAGCCGGAGCCATGTGCCAAGAAACGTGGGCAGGTATGGGTCGAACCCCGGAAAAGTGAAACCGAAGCCGCGCCCGGTGGCGTCGAAGGCATCGGTCAACCGCGAGGAAAACAGCGAGTGGAGATATCCCCAGGAGGGCATGTTGAAATCGCCCGCCACGATCACGGCTCCCGGCTCGGAACCGACCAGGCGGGCGAAATCTTCATTGAGCGCGACACGCGTTCCCATTTCTTCCCGGAACCGTTCCACGCGCGCGCGCCGCGACGGGAGGGCCGGTTTGAGCCCGCGCAGTTGGTTGAAGTCCCGCCGCAAGGTGGGAACGTGAACGGAATAGACCGTGATCGGCTGCCCCTGCCAGTCGATGACATACTTCGCCGCAAGGGGGCTGCGCCATGGCGACTTTCCGATGTTGATCAGTTCCCCGCTCACGATGGGGAAGCGGCTGATCAGGATGAACTCGCCCGTTTCGTTGACATGGCATCCCGGGTATCGCAAGTGGTAAAAATCCTTCCGGATTTTTGCGGCCTGAAGCAGGACGAGATCCGGCGCTTGTTCCCTGAGGAAGGGTGTGACGCTGGTGTCGTTATCCTCGCCGGTATTATAGGTTAACACCGAAAGGACACGAGCGCCCGGGGCGGCAGGACGAGCGCCTGTGCCAAAACGGAACCCGGCGATTCCAAAAATCATGATCAGCAGGACAGCCCCAAACAAAGGAAGCAACCGCCGTTCGAACTCCCATGCCGCGGGAATTAGCAACGCCAATGGCGTCAGCCAAAGTTGCACGGGCATGAACAGGAGGGGGCTTAAAAGCCACAGCCGTTCGCCGTATCCACGAAACAGCGCGAAAAGCAGAAAGATCCCGGCGACGTAAATAATTCCCCCAAGCTGTGTAACCTTTCGGAACCGTCGGGAACGGGGCGGAGGAGAGCCTTGTTGCGTAGTTCCACTCTCTGGATCCGGGGCATCGAAGGAACTGGAAGAAGACAAAGGGTGGAGCAGGTTGGAAACGAACGAACGTATTGGCCCGGAAGCGGATAATTCAACCTAAAAAGCCCTTGGAAGCCGATTCTTTGCCATCGGCTTCTGTTCAAAAGCGACGCGCGGGAGCCAGGATGAAAGGAGGCGGCTGTGGAGATAAAGAACTCGTCCGACAATAAACTCCCCCTGTGCATTCGCGCAGGTCGCTGGGTGTTTTCGTTCAGGCTCCTTTTGGGACTGCTCGGGGTCGGAATCGGAGCGTGGCTGATCCAGCCGGGGAGTCTTCTTGGTGTGCATGCGGTGTTGGAGGCGATGGTCTTCGCAAGCGTGGTGATCGCGGGCCTTGGATTGCGGGCCTGGGCGGCCGCTCATGCGGGCGATCACACCCGGACGGGAGCCATCGAAGCGCCGTGCCTCTCCACCGGCGGGCCTTATGCCTTCGTGCGAAACCCGATTTATCTCGGGAGTATCATCCTCGGGCTGGGGATGGTGGGGTTGCTCGGCGATCCCTGGTTATTCCCGCTTTGCTTGCTCGTCTTTGCGTTTCTCTATCTCCTGATCATCCCGGCTGAAGAGCGGTTTTTGCGCGACACCTTCGGAAACGAGTACCGCGCTTATTGCGATGCCGTCCCCCGTCTCATTCCTCGCTTTCGGCCCTGGCCGGAAGCCCGGCAGAAGGTCGCGCATTGGCATGCGGCCCTGGGGGAGGTCTATCTGGGAGTTCTTCTGCTGGCGATCTACGCCATCATGCAGTCGATTCTTCACGTTCGGCAGTAACGCAAACGAGGGTAGTCCGC
>JBBCKI010000062.1:0-68245 GCA_037190965.1 Chthoniobacteraceae bacterium | reverse complement strand
CGACATTCTTAAACCCCTTGATCGCATTTTTCTACACCGTGGACCGAAACGGCGTGAAGTTCCACTGTTTGAACCCTCATTGACCTTCGATGCCCTCGGTGCTTTCAGTGCTCGCCGGGGGTGTTTTCACACAGTCTCTCTGTTTGGGAATGCCTGTGTCTTGCGAAACTCCAGTTTCGCAAACTCGGTCTATTCCGACACCCTGCACGAGATGACAAGGCGTTCGAATCAGAGATTCGGGGACATTGGCATTACCAATCTGGAGATTGGTAACGAGGAAAAGGCCAAAATAAAAAGCCCTGGAGCCCTTCTCACCCCTCCAGATATCGGCGGAGCTTTTCGCGAAGCTCCGTGCGAGCCCGAAAGAGCACGCTTTTGACTGCCGGTACGCTGAGATTGAGGATCTTCGCGATCTCCTCGTAGGAAACATCCTGATAACGGCGAAGAACCACCGCCATCCGCTGCACCTCGGGGAGCGAATCAAT
This sequence comes from Chthoniobacteraceae bacterium, assembly GCA_037190965.1. GTDB lineage: Bacteria > Verrucomicrobiota > Verrucomicrobiia > Chthoniobacterales > Chthoniobacteraceae > DATMFV01. The sequence continues at coordinate 67,760 of JBBCKI010000062.1, read as the reverse complement.
GGCGGCCTGGATCGCCTGATGCATCTCGGCGTCCATTAACTCCATGACGGGTGATTTTGCCTGTGCATCCTCTGCCTGGAATGAGCGGTCATCCTCGTCGCGCTCCAACGGTACGGCCGGGTGTCTTTTACGGCGTCGCATCTCGTTAAACACGAGATTGCGCAAAATGGTAAAGAGCCACGTAGTGAACTTCGCGCTGGGCTCGTAGCGCGACGCTGAATTCCAGACCCGAATGAACACCTGTTGGGCGATATCCTCCGCGTCGACATCGTCGCCCAGCATCTTCACGATGGTCCCGATCACCCGGGACTGATGCGCTTCGACCAGCGCCTCGAACGCCACCAGATCGCCCTGTTTCACGCGATCCATCCACGCAAGGTCTTGCGCGTCGGACGCGTTGAGAAGACTGGCGGCGGGGGTGAAATCGGCCATCGTTGTAACGTCGGCACTATGCGACGGAAAAGCGAGGGCGGTCGATACGGAAGTCACTGCCGGTGGAACTTCCGAAAAACGAAAAAGTTGCGGGGAAAGTTTGGGAACTTTCCCCGCTCGTTCTGCGCGATTTGTACAAAGAGGCAGGCTTCGCAATCCCCCCTCCAGGTCAGCCGATCCAGCCTCTACGCCTTCTTCAAAGCCTTCAGCTTCTCGTTGTCCTCCAGCTTCTTGTAGAAGTCATCCAGCGGATAACAGCCGGAGCGCAGCCCATTGCGGGGCGCGGTGGTGCATTCGCTGAAGGTCCGGCAGATAAAACGCTTTTGGAGCGGTTTGCCCGCGAGCGAATCGGCGACGACCTCGGGATAGGAAAGCACCATGCGCCCGATGCCGACGAAATCGACCCAGCCGTTGGCGACGTTGTGCTCCGCGACATGCGGCAGGAACTCCTGCAAATAGGAATAGCCCGAGCCGACCAGGAGCATCTTCGGGAACTTCTCCTTGAGCTGCCGCACCACGTCAACCTGCCGCGCCACGCCCGCGAGCGGGTCTTCCAGCAAACCGTAGCCGTCGGAAGGCGGGTAAGAGGCCGGGCGCTGGATATGCGGGTTGTAATACGGGCTGCCTGCCGAGAGGTTCACCAGTGTCACCCCAAGGCTTTCGAGCAAGGCGAGGAACCGCTGTGGTTCGCAAAGATCGAACTGCGTCGGGTTGTCCGGGTTCACGCCGAAGCCATACCGATAAGGCATGCAGCCGGAGAAATCCTCGGGAATGCCCGGGCCGAGGTCGCCCGGCTGGCTTAACGCCGGGTCTGGCCGGAATGGCACGAAATCGAAGGCGCTCAGGCGGACGCCGATGCCCAACCCCGGCACCTCGGCCTTGATCCGCTCGATGATCTCGCGGGTCACGCGGGTCCGGTTTTCGAAGGAACCGCCGTAGATCCCGGGGCGCGTGTGTGCGCTCAGGAATTCGTGGAGCAGGTAGCCGTGGCAATGCTTGATGTCGACGAAATCGGCCCCGACTTCTTTGGCGATCTTCGCGGCGCGGACGTAATCGTCGATCAGGACGCGGATCTGATCGTCGGTGAGTACCTGTTCGTCGCTGGTGACATTGAACTTCTTGTCGAGAATCGGATGCCGGTACGCGATGAGCGATTCCCAGCGGGTCTTGACGTTGGGGCGGCAGAAACGGCCCGAGTGGGTCAACTGGAAACCGATGACGAGGTCGTCGGTGTTGCCGTACTTCTCCTGGTGCGCGGCCACGAGGGCCTCGCGGAGCCGGGCAATGCCTGCTTTGTTTTCCTCGTTGATGATGATCTGGTTGGGGTTGGCGCGGCCGTCGGCGCGGACCGCCATCGCCTCCCCGCCCCAGATCAGCTTCGCGCCGGACTGGCCGAAACGCTGCCAACGGCGAACCATGATGTCGGTGACGCCACCGGTCGTGGTACCGTCCCATCCTTCCATCGGATGGATTGCCCAGCGGTTGCCGATGGTCTTTCCATTGGCAAAGGCAGGCTGCGACAGCACCGACTCCCCGGCGGCGGGAAGATCGGCGACTTTGAGATCGACGTTGAGCTCACTCAGCAACCGGCGAAAATCGTCGGTGGTTTTGACGGAGGCGAGGCGGGCGACTTTGAGTTTGGACATGGCTTTAGGGGGATCGGGTTAAAACGTGATGGAGGCCATCATCGCTTCGAGGCGTTCATGGATGTCGGCGAGGATCGCGACGTCGCTCTGTGCCCGCTCACGGGCTTTCGGATGGGTGAGGTCGGTCGCAAGCAGCCCGCGAAGTTTCAGAAACTGGGCGGCATTGTGCTTGTAGGCGGGCACCGGCGGCCGGAAGGCGAGGAAGCCGAGGTACTGCAACAAGTCGTTCAAGGCGTAGAACTCGGCGCGGTTTTCCTTCCAGAGCCGGTCGCGCATGGCGAACGCTTCGGGGTGAAACGCCGAAAGGCCGAGCAGGTAGTCGCTGCCATAAATCACCATGTCGATGGCGAGATCATTGCCGGTGTAGACCCGGAAGTCCGGGCGCACACGGTCGCGCAGTTCTAGACGTTCCCACTCTTGCACGCGGTCGAGCGAGGAGTGCTTCGCGCCTTTGAGGCTTGGGATTTGCAAGAGCTTCTCGTAGGTTTCGATCGAATAGATCCGCCCGAAGGGGACGAACATTTCACCCAGCTCAAAGGCGAGGAATGCCGGTGTCGCCTTGCCGAGTTCGGAATAGAGGGCGACCACTTCGCAGTCGGACATCGCCTTCAACGCGGTGCACTGGAAAAGAATCGGCGTGCCGCCGCGCCGGGTGATCTTCGCGATCTGCTCCTCATAGAGCGATTGCAGATTGCCGGTCTTGTCCTCCACATACGCGCCCGCCACAAACGGACGCCCCTCGGCGGCTTCCTGCGTGAGGTCGAGAATCATCTCGCGCTCACACTCGGTCAGCAGATTGCTGTAGCCGGTGTCCATGTTCACCGAGGGAGTGATCCCGGCGTTCCAGGTGCGGAGCAGGAGATTGCGGTAGGCGTCGAGGTCGAAGGAGTGATCCGCGCGGAACGGCAGGAGCACGGCGGAGATTCCCTCGATCGTGCGGCCAGGGCGAATGCGGCCCACGGCGGATTGCGCGGAAAAGCTGAACGGCTGGGCGGAGGTTTGCATGAGGGCAGATTACCCCCTCGCCTGCATGCAGCGTTAGAACAAGATGATTGAAAATAGCACAAAATCGCTGTTTTCTTGGGCATGCCGCTCCCCAGAAATTACCGAGTCTTCTCCCTGCAGCCCGAGGAAGGAATCGTCCTCGAAGGATGCCGCCTGTTGCGGTTGGCGTTGCACCGGCACTCGGACCTCCTGCGCACCACGGGTTTGCACCGGCACCGGCATCATCAGATCCTTGTCTACCTGCGCGGCGGCGGCTCGGTGCGGACGGGCGGGGAGATCCACGAAGTTTCCGGGGGAACCGGCGTTCTCCTTCCCGCCGGGTGCGAGCATGAATTCATCCGGCACTCGCGACGCAACCCGCTTTGCCTGATGATGGATTTTTCGTGCAAGGAAGTCTTCCCTCTCACCTTCCGGCGACCCGGAGTCTTCCGCATTTCGCTCCTGCGCAAGCTGCTAAACGAGCTCGCGCATTTCAAAGGCTCCGGCACGCTTCCCGACCGTCTGCAACGCGACGGGATTGCCGCGCAACTGCTCGGCGTTTGTCTCGGCATGATGCTCCAGAGCGAAACCGCGACGGTCAAACACCCGGTCAACCTTGTCCTTCAAATGGAGCAGCTTGTGGAGCAATCGCCCCACGCGAAGCTGACGTTGGGCGAAGCGGCGCGGCGTAGCGGCTACCAGCAGGATTACCTAAACCGCATCCTCAAGGAGCAGAGCGGCATGACGTTCGGCCAACTCCGTGCCCAGGCCCGTCTGCGCCGGGCCCAAACGGCGTTGAAGCAGCATGGATCGGTGAATGCGGCGGCGGAGGCGAGCGGGTTTGACGATGTGAACTATTTCATCCGCTGGTTTCGGAAGCAGACAGGGCTTACACCGGGGAGCATGCTTCGGGAGCCAGGGGTAGGATAAGAAAACGTCCCCGCGAGCGCGGGTATCGGCTTCTGCGTTTCCCATGAGGCCACATCCCCTATCCATCAGCCCTTCCTGAGAGGATGAATGTCAAACTCGCGTCCTTGTCATGCCCCGCGCTCGACGGCGCGAGCGGTCTACCTGACGTCACCCTTGGTGACTCTCGTCATTTTTTTCTTCAGTCGGCTCAGGGAATCCCTTAACCATTGCGTTACTTATCCGGGTAACCTTCACTCATATTCAGTTTACACGCCCCCCACTCCTCCCCGTATGAAAAAGCGTCTCAGGAAAACATCTCCGTCGCATCGCGCCTCCCTGCTCCTCAGCACCTCCCTGCTGCTGATCGGAGCCGCCTCCCACCTGCAAGCCGCGCCCGGCTATCATGACTACTATGTGGCGGAGGGAAATGAACAAACCGTTAGCGAAAGCCTGTCGGATTCCGGTGGCAATTCATTGGTTAAGAGCGGTTCGGGAACCTTGATTCTTTCAGGGTCGAATACTTATTCCAATTCCACGACGGTCACCGGGGGAACTCTGACGCTGACCGGCTCCGGGGCGCAGATCGTCAATTCGGGAACGATCATGACCGATTTCGGAACGAGCTTCACCGTTTCAGGCGGAGCTACCGCCTCGGCGGGAATGATCAATGTGGATGGGGCATTAGGCGTCTCGGGGGCAAACTCCGCCTTGACCTCAGGAACGTTTTCCGTGAATGGCGGGAGTTTTAACGTCTCCTCCGGAGCGACGTTTACCAATGCGACTTATTTCACCCTGACGGATGGCGGCACTTTCACGGTCGAAGGACCGGGTTCCGCTGCCAATCTGAACGTCGTCTATCACTATGGCGGAGATATCCTCATCGCCGATGGCGCGAAACTCAAAAGTGGCGTCACCTACTTCGGCATCGGCGACAACGATACCGCCCGGATCACCGGAGAAGGAAGCGCTTGGGCTGCGGGCGGACTTTTACAAATAGGAAAGCAATCCGTCGGGGGCAATGAGACGCTCGGGAGTGGATCGATCATCCTCTCCGAGGGTGGGCATCTTCTCGTGGGGTCAACCAACTCGCTTGCCGCATTGATCCTGACCGGAACCTCCCGTTCATCGGTCTACATCGGCGGCGGCCAGGGGGAAGCGGCCACTAAAGGAGGTACCGTGCAAGCCTTCGTTGTAACAGGCTACGGGCATGCGGGAGGCTCCATGAACTTCAATCATACGCACGGAGTGGCGGATGACCTGGCCGCTCCTTACGTTTTCGATATCTGGATGACCGACGACCTTGAGGTCAACCAGCTTGCGGGCGTCACGGTTCTGGATGCCGACAATGACTACACAGCAGGCACCAACGTCTACGGAGGCACCCTCCGAAGCGGCAGGCAGGGCGCGCTCTCGGCGCATAGCGTCCTGACGATCAGCGGCTCGAATGCCGTTTACGACCTCAATGGCTTCGACGAAAGCGTCACCGGCTTCAAGATCGAAAACGGAGGGCTCTTGACGGGAGCCTCCTCGTTGACGAGCAGCAGCGACTACGAATTCGTTGACGGCACGGTCGAGGCGGCCCTCTCCGGCACCGTCGGCGCCGCCAAGACCGGTGCAGGCACCGTCACCCTGACCCGCCATAATACCTATGCGGGCGTTACCGCCGTGTCGGAAGGCACCCTCATCGTCGAGAACTATATCGCGGGTGCCAGCGAGGTCACCGGGGGCAGGCTCTTCATCAGCGGCTCGACGGGAGGAGGCATCAGCATCACGGGCGGTTCTGCCTATATCAATGGCTATGTGACCGGGGATGTAGTCAACGAGGACGCGGGCTTTATCGGTGGTTCCGGAACGATCTACGGGAACCTCTACAATGCCGCTACGGTGAACCCGGGCAATTCGCCGGGAACGTTGACGGTATCCAGGAACTACATCCAAACTTCCTCAGGCACCCTCACCATTGAAATCGACGGCGACAGCCACGATCGCCTTGTCGTCTCCGGCACGGCGTTCCTCGACGGCAAGCTCCATCTCCTTGCGACCAACCGCAAGAACAGCGGAAAACCGCTTGAGATCATCACCGCCGATGGCGGTGTGAATGGCGTCTTCTCCGATATCGCGAGCGACGGACTCTTCAGCTTCAACGTCGAATATCTCTCCCATTCGGTCATTCTTGAGTTTGAAGAGAATTCGCTCTTCGATCTCGCCAAGCTGAGAGACCTGACGCCGAACCAGCGGGCCGTCGCCAAGTCGCTCGACCGCGCAAACCGGCGCGGCAAGCTTGGGCCGCTCCTCGACCGGATCTACGGCATGTCGCTGGACGACGTCGAGAACGCGCTTACCCTCCTCTCCCCCGAGCAACTGGCGCAAATCTTCCAGATCGGCTTCAGCACCGCGCAGACTCACTATAACAATCTCGAACGCCGCATGAGCGATGTTCGCGACGGGGCCTGCGGCTTCAGCACCAACGGCCTGGCACTTTCCAACTCGCGCGGTACGCTCAACTATGAGGGACTTCCGCTTGCCAATGAGCGCAACGGATTGACGCTCGCCGGTTGGGATGGCAAGAGCGTTGTCGGCAAAACCGCCGTCGCGCCGGTGCTCGAAACAAGCCGCTGGAGCTTCTTTGCCACCGGCACCGGTGAATGGGCCGACGTGGAATCCACCGCGAACGCTCGCGGTTCGGAGTTTTCCACCGGAGGAGTCACCCTTGGCGCTGACTATCGCGTGAACGAGAACTTCGCCGTCGGCATCGCCGGCGGCTATACGAATACCGGTTCCGACCTCTTCAACGGCGGCAAGATCGAAGTCAACAGCGGGCGCGGCAGTCTCTATGCTACCGTCTTCGGCAACGGCTTCTATCTCAACACCACCGTCGGCGGCGCTTACAACTCGTATAGCACCCGGCGCGGCACGTTGGGTGGTAAAGCCAATGGCAGCACCGAAGGTGGCGAGTTCAACAGCCTGATCGGCGGCGGCTATGATTACCGCCTCGGCGGCTTCTCCATCGGGCCGGTCGCCTCGCTGCAATACACCTATCTAGGCTTGGATAGCTTCACGGAAAACGGATCCGATGCGCCGCTCCGTTTCAGCTCGCAGAGCCAGGATTCGCTGAAATCCTCACTCGGCCTGAAGGCCTCCTACGCATGGAATGTTGGCGGCGTTGTCATCCGGCCCGAGGTGCGCGCGCAGTGGCAGCATGAATATCTCGACAGCACGGCCTCCGTCGAATCGGCGTTTGTCGGCGGAGCCGGGGCATTCACGGTAAATGGCCCAAGCATCGGGCGGGACAGCCTGCTTCTCGACGCCGGAGCCTCCGTGCAATTCAGCCCCTCCGTGTCGGTGTTTGCTTATTACACCGGTGAGATCGGACGGACGAACTATTCTTCCAACGCCGTCAACGGCGGCTTCCGGATCAGCTTCTAAAGTAGCTTAAAACTTCATCAACCCGCCTCTCGAAAGGAGGCGGGTTTTTTGCAATGGTGCGGTAGCACCGGTAGCCCGCTCGCGCCGCCGAGCGCGGGTATCGGCTCCTGCGGTTCCTTTGCAGCCACATCCCCCTACCATCAGCCCGTCCTGCCGGGGATGGAGGCTAAACGCGACTCGTGGACCGATCCCGCGCTCTCGGCGAGAGCGGACTACCTTGCTTATCCTCCAGATACCGCCGCATCTAGTCGCTAATTAGTTTTTCGAATAGGAGGGAAATTACATTTGACGTTCTCCCGACATTGAGATGCTATTCTGGCGTGCCACGCCGCGCCCATATTCTCATTCACCTTGCCGTTATCACGGCCTTGGTTTTTGGGACCGGTGCGCAGTGGTTGATGCTTCAGTCGGTGGCATGGACCAATATGTTCATCACGTTTACCCAGACCGCGTCGGTTGGCGAGGCATTGGGCAAGACGTTCGACGGGCAAAACCCATGCAATCTCTGCAAGCACATCCGGGATGCTAAAAAGGAAACCGATACCGAGAAAGCGCCGCAACCGGAGTTCCATCTCCAAGGGGTGATCCCCCCGGTGGTTACCGCCATTGAGCCGCCCTCCGTGCCGCTGGTATATCCCCGGTCTGAAAGCATCGCGTCCATCCGTGTATTAACGCCGCCCACGCCGCCACCCAGGCGGCTTGCCTAGTACTTAGTAACAAGCAGGAAAACCGGCTCCTCGTTACCAATCTCCAGATTGGTAATGCCAATATCCCCGAATCTCTGATTCGAAAGCCTTGTCATCTCGTGCCGGGTACCCGGAACGGACAGGGGTTGCGAAACTAAAGTTTCGAAGACACGGACGGTCCCAAACAGAGTTTGGGAACGAGGGAAAACGAGAAAAATCTTAAGAGATTTTTCTGCTCAGGACACTAAGTACTAATCACTCCCTCAATCCAGAAGCACGCCTCCCTCCGAAGCGCGCTCAACATTGACTGCCGGTTTCTCCGCGCCCTTGCGCAGAGACGCCGCAATCTGCCCGTCCCTTTTTATCATGCCCGGTGCTGCCGTGTTCGCACGGTGTCCGCGCCATGGGCCAATCTTGTTTGTTTTTTTGTGAAAGTTTCCAGTTCCATTCTTATTTGCTGCTCCACCCTTACCGCCATGGCGCAAACCGTGGAGGAGATTCAACTTCCCGAGGTTGTCGTCAAAGCACAGGCCTCGCTCACCGTTCCCTCCATCGAAGCGGTCCGCGCGGAAATTGCTGAAACCACTCCCGGCGGCGCGGAAGTGGTGGATTCAGAGGCGTACCTCAAGAGCCGTGCCATCTCCATCCGCGACGCCCTCGACTTCGCTCCCGGCGTTTACGTCCAACCTCGATTCGGCGCGGAGGAATCGCGCATTTCCATCCGAGGCTCCGGCATTCAGCGCACGTTCCACGGACGCGGGATTTCCCTGCTCCAGGATGGCGTGCCGCTCAACCTTGCCGACGGCGGGTTTGACTTTCAATCCGTCGATCCGCTGACCGCCCGCTACATCGAAGTCTACCGGGGCGCAAACGCCCTGGAATTTGGAGGGATGACGCTGGGGGGCGCGGTGAACTTCGTCTCGTTCACGGGATACGATACTTCGCCGCTTGCGGCAAGGGTGACCTACGGCAGCTTCGATACTTTCCAGGCGCAGCTTAGTTCGGGCAACGTGGTGGGCCCCTTCGACTATTACTTCAGCCTCAGCCAGTTCTACTCCGACGGATTCCGGGATCATAGCCAGCAGAGCACGCAACGCCTCTTCTCGAACTTCGGCTACCGCATCAACCCGAATCTGGAGACCCGCTTCTATTTCACCTTCATCAAGAGCAATTCGGAGCTTCCCGGCAACCTCACCAAGGAGCAGCTCGAAGCCGACCCGACCCAGGCCCAACGCAATGCCGTGGTGCCCCGGTTCGATAATGTGGACAGCAACTGGAAGCGGGACTACACGCTCCTGCGCATTGCGAACAAAACGACATTCCAGCAGGATGATCACCGGTTTTCGCTGAGCACCTTCTGGACGCAGAAGGACCTCGATCACCCGATTCTCCTTGTCATCGACCAGTTCACCAATGATTTCGGGCTGAACCTCCGGTATGATTATACGGGCGATCTGCTCGATCATAAAAATCGGTTCACCCTCGGCTTCATGCCGACCTTCGGCGTCGGGCAGGACAACCGTTTCGACAACAATCTGGGCGTGCGCGGCGCGAAATTCTCAGACAATGAACAGACGGCGGCGAACCTCAATCTCTATACCGAGAACGCATTCTATTTTGTCCCCAACGCCGCCTTCGTGCTTGGCACGCAGGTCAGCTATGCCCGGAGGAAAAACAAGGACGAGTTCCCCATCTCCCCAACGCATCCCGACACCGGCAACACGCAGGATTGGTGGGGCTTCAGCCCAAAGCTGGGGTTCATCTGGGACGTGACGCCGCAGGCGCAGGCCTTCGCCAATGTGAGCCGCAGCTTTGAGCCGCCGAGCTTCGGTGAACTGACCGCGCCTGCAGGCGGAGGAACGGGGCTGGTCGCCCTCGACGCGCAGACCGCCACCACGGTGGAACTTGGGACACGCGGCAAAGCCGGGCGATTCAACTGGGATCTCGCGTATTACTATTCATGGGTCGATAACGAGTTGCTGGAATACGCGGTGCTCCCGGGATTGACGCAAACCGTCAACGCCGGGCGGACAATTCACCAGGGCATCGAGGCGGCGCTGGAGGTGGATCTCGTGCGGGATTTCCTGCCGGGCGATCGCCTCCTGCTGCGTCAGGTCTATCTCTGGAACCATTTCCGTTTCGACGGCGACGGCGCCTTTGGCAATAACGCGCTGCCAGGCATTCCGCCGCACTATTACCGCGCGGAACTGGTCTACGAACACCCGAGCGGCTTCTTCGCCGGGCCGAACGTGGAATGGGTGCCGTTGAAGTATAACATCGATTCCGCGGAGACCCTCTTTGCGGATCCCTACGCATTGCTCGGCTTCAAGATCGGTTACCGAAGCCAACGCGGGTTTTCGTTCTTTCTGGAGGCGAAGAATCTGACCGACAAACGTTACGCCGCGACCACGGGGGTTATCAGCCGCGCGACGCCCTTTAACCAGGCGCAATTCCTGCCCGGTGACGGGCGCGCGTTCTACGGTGGCATCGAGTGGCGTTGGTAAAATCTGAACGATGAACCGATACCAACCATGAAATCTCATTGGATTAGACAGGCTCACCGCTGGGTGGGGCTTTTCTTCAGCCTCTCCATCCTGATGTCCGCCGGGAGCGGTGTATTGCACAACGTCATGAGCCGCAAACAGGCTCCTCCCCCACCCGCCCGGCCCGGGGCTTCAGCGGGGGGAGGGCTCGACGCAAACCGGGTTGCAGTCGGCGTCGCGGATGCGGTGGCGAAACTTCCCGCGTCCGGCTCTCCGGTCGCGGCGATCAACCTGCGGGCCATCGGCGGGGAGCCGTGGTATCAGGTCTATTCGGCGGGGCTTCCACGGCCTTCCTATGTCAATGCCGTGGATGGCCGGGTCGATCCCGCGCAGGATGAACAGTATGCCTCCGAGATCGCTTCGGCGTTTCTTGGCGGTGCTGCCGTTCGCAAGGCCGACTACCTCACGGAGTTCAATCGCGAGTACATCAACATCTTCCGAATCCTGCCGGTCTACCGGTTCGATCTGAATGACGAACTTCAGACCCGCGTTTACGTCTCCACCACAACGGGGAGCGTTACGCGGCATACCGACAAAAACCGGCAATTCGAAGCCAACGCGTTTACGAACTTCCATAAGTTCGGTTTCATTCCGAACAAGGATTTCCGGGATCTAGTTTTGACGATGACGACCGGCGGGGTTTTCCTTGCGGCGCTGCTGGGGGTGGTTCTTTTCTTTCTCACCCGCCCGCGCAAAAGAAAGCTATAGTCCAGCATCGTGGGACAACCATGGGCGGGGGAAGGTTCGATTCGTATCGGAACCATTCCCCCGTCATGAATGCCAGGCTCTCTCATCTCTCCTCGCCATCCGGCTTCGATCAGTCCTTTCATCCCCTGCAACTGGCGTTCAACCGGCGATGGTTCCGCATGGGGGACGCTGCCTCGGAGGAATGGCCGCCGCTGGCTCGAATTGCGGTGACCGGCTGGGTGATCGGCTTTATCGGGGCGGCGCTCCTCTATTTCGCCTGGCCATCTGCCTCCCATGCTTGGGCGAAGTGGGGCGAAAGCCGGCCCCAACATGAGGTTTCCGCCAAGTAACGGTCCTTACCCATGCTTTTTGCGGTGAGCCTCCACAAGGCGCACCGTGGCAAAGAACGCCACCACCGCGAGCGGGATCGAGATGAAAAGGGAGCCGACGAAGGTCGGCCAGAGGACGTCGATAAACACTTCCCGATGGAACCACTCGTGCCAGCGCAACGGGTGATGGTGCAGGTGTATCTTCGGCGGCCAATGGTGCGGATTGGAAAGAAACCAGTAGCCCATGCCGTACTCCAACCGCAGGAGCATGGGGGTGAGCGGCAGGGTGAGGTCATGCAGGGTCACCGCCACCGCCGCAGCCACCTTGCTGCACCGGAACAGCCAGGCCAACCCGATGGCGAGTAAGGTTTTGAGGGTGTAAAACGGGGTAAACCCGAGCACGATCCCAATGGCGACCCCTCCCGCAATGGAATGCGGCGTGTCATGCAGCGCCACAAGGCGGTGCCAATGCTCGCGAATCCAGTCGAGAAGCCATCGTATCATCAGAGGAAGGGATAGATTGAGTTCGGGGCCATTCTATGTATCTTCAAGCGGAAATCCCATGGATTCTTTTTATCACTCCAGCTCGGAACCCAACGGCGGACTGCGCAAATGGTTTCTGGGGGCGCTGATCGTCTCCCTGATCGTTCACGGCGCTTTGTTTGTGGTGTTCAGCATGAGCAAGCTGGAGCGTTTTGAGGGCAACATGACCACCGAGCGGCTGGTTCCCCGCCCTTTTTCGATGAAACCGGCGCAGTTCGACCCGAAGGTATTCGAGCCTGAGCCCGAAGCCGCGCCGGAGGCGCGCAAGAAGCCCGTCGCCCCCAAGCTCCCGGAGATGGCCTCCGAAAAACCTTCCACCGGCAAGCTCCCGGATAAGGTGAAACTCTCCCCCACGGCAACGGAACCGCTCAACCCGATCGTGAACGAGAAACCGGCTGCGTTCGACTCGAACCTGGCCAAGGCGGTCGTGCCGCAACCCAACGCGGCGATTGAGAATGAGTTGAACGCCGCACGGAGGCAATTCGTCGACGATGCCGCTCCGAAAGTGGCCGCCAACTCCGCCTTGAAACTCCCAGGGGGAATCCCCAGCCCGGGGCAGGAAGGCGACAGCGGCTCGGGAACGGTGCCCGGATTCAGCAATCTGGATGATCTCCTCGCGCAATCCGGCCCGCTGACTGGCAATGTCGCGCCGGTCAACATGCCAGGGGGCGCTCTCTTTGAATACGACAGCTCAGAGCTTCGTGACGAAGCCGTCCGCACGCTGGAAAAACTGGGAGAACTTATCAAACGCAACCCGGAAGCCACCTTCAGCGTGGAAGGACACAGCGACGCCATTGGCGATCCCGCCTATAACGTCAAGCTGAGCGAAGCCCGCGCCAACAAGGTCAAACAGTGGCTGGTGGACAATATGGGGCTCGATACCGCGCGGATTCAGACCAAGGGCTTCGGCAGCACCCGCCTCCTCGCCCCCGCCAACGGCACCCGGGAGGAACAGCAGATCAACCGGCGCGTGGAAATCGTCATTCGGACGCCGAGGTAATCGGCTTCGCGTGCGATCGGGTAAGTGACTGAAGGACGTGCAAGGGGCCCCCGCTCTCGCCGAGAGCGCGGGACATGACAAAGGGCACGTTTGACCTTCATCCCCGCAGGACGGGCTGGTTCTGCTGGGATTTGGCATCAAAGGAGAGACAAGAAAGCCGATACCCGCGCTCGACGGCGCGAGCGGGCTACCGGTGCTCCCCACCTTTCTTTTTTCCCGTCATGCACCCCATTGGTTTTTGGGTTCAATAACAGCTTTCGCCAGAAGCTCGTAGGAACGCAGGCGTGCGGCGTGATCGAAGATCATGGCGTGAACCATCAGTTCGTCGGCCTGCGTTTCTTCGACAAGCGCTTCCAGTTTCGCGACGACGGTAGCCGGACTGCCGAAGATCGATCCGCGCGTGAAGGAGGCAACGGCGGCTTGTTCCTGAGGACTCCAGCGCCCCTCCATGCTGTCGACGGGCCGTGGCAACTCTGACGGCACTCCGCGAATGAGATTGAGGTGCGCCAGATAATGAGAAGTGATCAGGCGCTGGGCTTCCTCATCGGTATCGGCGGCGATGACATTCACCCCCACCATCGCGTACGGCTTGGCAAGCGTCTCGGAAGGTCGAAAACTGTGCCGGTAGATCTCCAGACCCGCCAGCATGTTGTCGGGCGAAAAATGCCCTGCGGAGGCAAATGGCAAGCCGAGTTGCCCCGCAAGCCGGGCGCTGAACCCGCCGGAGCCAAGAAGCCAGATCGGAAGTTCCAGTCCCGCTCCGGGAACGGCCCGAACAGGCTGCCCCGGCGTCACCGGGCGCAAAAAATTCCGCAGTTCCGCCAGCAATTCCGGGAAATCGTCGCCATTGCTTCCGAGCCCCCGGCGCAGGGAGCGCACGGTCACCTGATCGGTTCCCGGCGCGCGCCCGAGCCCGAGATCGATCCGGCCGGGATACAGCGACTCCAGCGTCCCAAACTGCTCAGCGATCATCAACGGCGCGTGATTAGGCAACATGATGCCGCCCGAGCCAACGCGCATCGTGGAAGTACCGCCCGCGATGTGGCCAATCACCACCGATGTCGCCGCACTGGCGATGCCCGGCATGTTGTGATGCTCCGCCACCCAATAACGGTTGAAACCCCATTGTTCCGCGTGCCTCGCAAGATCCAGCGAGCGGCGCAAGGCTTCGGCGGGCGTGGTGCCGATCGCGACAGGCACCAGGTCCAGAACAGAGAAAGGAATCTCGGAGAGACGAAGGCTCATACGCTCAATATGGCCCATTTCTTCTGCGATGGCAGTGCAGTTTATTCAGAGCCGAACCAGTGCACTGCTTTACGAAACGGCTCGGGGCCACCCAGTGGGGGTGGCCCTGATGCTCGGATTAGAATTCGGACAGCCTAGCTGATGACAGGTTCGCCTCAGCTTACACCGCCACTGCGCCGCTTCCTCCAGCCCACAAACGCCGCACCACCGAAGAGGAGCAGCGCCCAGGTACCCGGCTCGGGAATCACCGCGAAATCGCTATTGTGATTGAGGACCGCCCAAACAATGCCGTTCTCCACATCAATCCCGTAATTTCCGAGGACGAAATCGGTCTCGGCATCGTACCCCCTGTCAAAGAACGTAGCCAACCCGCCAATATTACCGTCCACCGCGTTGACCCATAGATTGGTCTCGGAATTCAGCCAGCCGAGGATGTTGCCTGCTTCGAGATTGGCAACCTGAATCTGAAGCACAAAAGTATCTGTCTTCCCCGTGCCGAGGTCGATCACGGAGACACCGCTCAGGTGCAACACATCGCCGGTGCGGAGTTCGTCATTAATCGCTAACGAGCTGGCGGAAAAACTCCCCTGCAACGTCGCTTGCGTCGAGCTGATGCCATCCACGATTTTGGCTGCCGTGGTCACACCGCCGATGGAGCTGGTGAGATCGACGGCATTCGCAAGGCTTGCACCAGAGCCGATTCCACGCCCGAAACTTCCCCCTTCGAGAGTGACGGTGTTGGTGAATTCAACTCCGCTTTGAATCGAAAGCGTTCCGCTCTTGATGGTCACGCCTCCCGTGCCGAGCGCGTGATTGGCTCCGGCGACCACGGTGCCAGCTTCGATAACCGTTCCTCCGCTGTAGCTGTTGCTGGCACTGAGGGTCAGGGCACCGGTCCCCTGCTTGGTCAGCCCACCGGTTCCACTGAGGGAGGAGGTGATGCCGATATTGAAGCCGTTGCTGTCGATGATGGCCCCGCCATCTTCTATGACGAGTTCCCCGTCGTCGAAGTTGCTGATAAAGCTGGCCTGTTGAACCTTGGCGCGGACGATCCCGCCATCAAATACGACCGAAGCGGTCCCTGTGCTGTTGGTCGCTTTCCCGATAGACTCAGTTGCCAGAATGCCGCGACTACCCTCGCTGCCGGAAAGCCTGAGAGTCCCCGTACCGAAAGCGGTGTCAGAGGTACCCGAAGCCACGGTGACCGTCTTGGCGTTAACCAGGCCGCCGGAAATATCCACGGTCCCTGAGCCGTCCACGCCAATGGCCACAGTGGAATTCACGATCGCTGTCCCGCTGGAAACCGTGACGGTTCCGTGACCCGTCGTGTTGGCTCCAACGTTGAGTGTACCCGTCGTGAGAACGCCGCCTTCGACCGCAATCGTTGCCGTCCCACTGGCTCCAACATTCATGCTTCTGGTGGTATTCCATGTTCCACCGTTGAGCGTGACGTTGGCATTGCCAGTTGTACCGCTGCCTATAATGCTATTAGTTGCCGAAACAACCCCACCGCTCACCGACATCGACGCAGTCCCACTCAGCCCAACGGTCAGAGTGGAAGCGCTGAGGGTACCGCTCGTGACTGTCACCTCGCCAAGACTGGATGTGCCAGAGGCCACTGTTATATTGCTCGTGGTGGCGACCCTTCCGCCGCTCACTTCCAAGGAGGCTTTGTGATCGACGCTACCGCCCCCGACGAAAATCTGTGACGTGGAATTCAAGGTGCCGCTGCTGACAATCACCTTCCCTTCGCCCGTGACTTTACTCCCAATAATGAAGTTGCTGGAAGCGTTAACCAGCCCTCCATTGATCGTCAACGTCCCCTTTCCCGCGTCGCCGACGGTAAAGTTGGTCACGCCTAATGTGCCGCTGGTGATGGTGGCGGTACCGACACCCGTGTTGGTACTGCCAATGGCGGAATTATTGCCGGCGGAAATAATGCCGCCATTGAGCCCGAACGAGCCGGTACCGGAATAACCTATAATCAGAGCGTTGGTCATGGTCCATGTCCCACCCGTAATCGACGCGCTGCCGTTCGAACCGGCCAAATATCCGATATACCCCGCACGGCTGGAAATGGCGCCACCGCTCATGCCGAGTACGCCCTGCCCCCCGTTGCCAACATATAAATCGAAAGTGTGGGTCCAAGTACCGCTCGTCACGGTCGCATTACCGCTCCCTGCGGCATTGTCACCCAAATAGGTAAGCCCGCCGGAGAGCTGGCCTCCCGCGAGTTCTATCGCTCCCGCTCCTCCATCGATATTCCCGACGAAAAGTCTGTCATAGCTTCCGGAAACACCCTCGCCGACAGAGACAACGGCACCGTTGTTGATCTCCGTCGAGCCGGATGTGGTCGGCAACCCCGCACTCCAACTCCCCGGGGTATTCCATGAACCGGACGCCCCCGTCCACGTCGTGTTCGCGGCATGAGCCGACGACAGGGCAAAGAGCAGTCCCGCCCCGAGGATCGTCAGTGCGCTGACGTTATGCACCGCCCGCTTTCCTGCCTGTCCCACTTTTGACATGAACGGACTCGCATTTGCGAGATGAGCCGATTGTTTAAACTGAGCCTCCTCGTTGAATTGAGAAGAATGGGTAACGCTACGGCTTGGTTGCTTTACTGTCGGCATAAGGTGTTTCTCAAACTTGAGTGATCATCCAATACCGGTAATTTTTACCTACAATTAAAGTTCTCCGACAACGTCTTTTTTTGTAATTTCCGAAACTCCATTCCCTCGGCTTTGGCAGAGTACCGAGGCGTACAAAATACGTTTGAAAAAGCCAGATTCAGGCCTGGGAGAGTTCCTAACCTGTCCTACCGGGACGTTCCGGAGAACCCGAGGGGCACATCCCGGAGTACTGAGTTAAAGCGTGACACGACCGCTCAAGGCGCGGCTCAGAGTCAGTTCGTCAGCATGCTCCAACCCGCCCCCGGCGGGAAGCCCCTGGGCGATGCGCGTGACCTGTACGGGAAGCTCCCGAAGCAACTCCGCAAGATAGCTGGCGGTGGCTTCGCCCTCGACGTCGGCGCCGAGCGCCAGAATGACTTCGGTAGGCGTTTCCTTACGGACCCGCTCCAGCAGAGCATCGATGCGGAGATCCTCCGGGCCGACGTGATCGAGCGGCGAAATGCGGCCGCCGAGGGCATGGTATCGCCCTCGAAATGCCCCGGTACGCTCCAACGGCAGGATGTCGGTGGCCTGCTCGACGACGCAAAGCAGTTCCGTGGCGCGCGACGGATCGCTGCAAATCTCGCACACCGGTTCCGAGGTGAAAAAACCGCATTCGCGGCACGGGTGAATCGATTCACCGACGGCCGCGATGACCCGCGCGATCTCACCGGGCCGGGCATTGCGCGCGCCCACCATCCAGAGGGCGATCCGCTCCGCGGAGCGAGGGCCGATCCCCGGCATCCGTTTGAGTTCGCCGATCAAATCGCGGATGGCGGTGGGATATTCTGCGCGCTTCATAGTTTCACCGTATCCCAATCGAGCGCGCGAACGCCATCGCGGAGATGGGCGATCCGGTTGAGATAAAAGCGCGAAGGCCCGTCCTCGCACATCGCGTCACACCGGAGGACGGTTTCGAAATGCGCGGCGGCGAGATCCCATTCGCGCTCGCGGAAGAGGACGATCCCCTTCCAGAACGTGTCGCGGCGCTCGGCTTCCTCGGCGGTAAGACGGTTCTTGGGCGCGAGCAACTCGTAAATCTCCTCGGGAGCCTGCTGGCCGTGAGGCACGAACAGCTCGATGGGGCGGACTTCAACGGCTTCCGGCGCAAGCTGGAAGGCGTGAGGGCCAAGCAAAATGCGAGAACCGTAGAAAGCATTGGCCGCACAAAGCCGACGACAAAATTCAAGCGACTCCCCCGTCACGCTGAAGCTCCCGACATATCCCGTGGCGGCCACCATTTCGCCGGAATTGACCGCGATGCGGAAATCGGGAGCGATCTTCCAGCGCTCCTGCGCCTCCTGGCAAAATGCCTCCAGGGTGTGCCCCAACTCCAACGCCGCCGCGCAGGCTTGTGCGGCGTGATTGGGTTCCGCGATGGGGATTCCAAAAACCGCGCGCAAGCGGTCGCCACCCGCCACGTCGAGCACGCCGCCGGATTCCATCAACGCCTTTGCGCCGGTGCTCAGAAAGGCGTTGGTCAAAGCGATGCAATCCCGGGGAGAAAGCGTGTCGGCAAGAAGCTCCTGGTTGAAAATTTCGCAGACAATCACGCTGCCCTCGGTGCGTTCCCCGGAGCCCTCCAGGGGTTCGTCGGAATCGAGCCATTCGCGAAATTTCCGCCGCGAGATACGCCCGCCAAAGAGCGTTTCAAGATGCCGCTTACGGGCTCCGCCCGGCGTGCGGCCCCACGCCAAACCCAATCCGGTGGCAAGGAGGCCGGCGGCAAGCGCCGTGAAGGGCGGCCACGCAATCCCGAACCGGTGCAATACCCAGGAAAGCGCGGCAGTCTCCAGCAGGGCGGCGGCCGCGACGATCAGCTTTAGAGGCGTCTGGTTGATGTCCACCGTGCTCCCGGCCAAACCAAACCCGAGCACAGCCGCGCCGACCCACTGCGCCCAGGCCGGCCCCAACCCTCCGGCAAAGAGCGCCTGCTGCAACGGGGCAAATACGCCCGCCTTGAAAAGGAGCCCGGCAAGACCGGTCGCCAACGCGCCGCAGACAATGGAGGCTTTCAGGATTCGCACGACGTAAACAAAGCAACACGGCTGACTTTCGCAACCGGCTAAATTCAACGCAGAAGATCAGCGCAGCGGACTATCAAAGATCGACAGATCGCGTGCGTACTCTCGCTTGTACTCGGCAGCGCGCATCAAGCGCGGCAGAGCTTCGGCCCGATTGTCTGTCAGGGCGGCATAAGCCCCGCACAGCCAGAGCCGTTTGACATCCGCATCGCTCGGGGTGCTTCCCGCCCGCGCTTTGATCATGGAAAGAGCCATCTGGAAGATGCTGCTCTCCTTCAGGTCGGTCCACAGAATCGACTGCTTGCCTTGCGGCCCTCCCTCCATTTCGATCCGGAATTCGCTCGCCTTCACGACTTTGCCCGAAACCTGAGCACCCGTTTTCCTGACGAGTTGCGCCCCGGAAAAACCGCTGGCGTTCAAGTCGGCAATGAGTTGTTTCTTGAACTCCGAAGCATAGAACGCCCTTCTGGAGAGCACGGAATAGTCCTCGGAATTCCGAGGCGAAACAGAGACACTGTCGATCAGCTTTTTGGCTTGATCGGGCTGGAAATCGCGAATCAGACGAACCATCTGATCACGAAGGACGGCGGGAGCAGGAGCCGGCGTTCCACCAGGGCTCTTCCCTTGAGCCTGCGGCGTGATCAGCCGTTCCTGAGCTGCCAGGTAGTCTGAAAGTTTGCTGCGCACCATCAGGTTCATGCGGGCGCCCTCCAGTTTAGGTGCGAGCGCATTTCGTGCGGCAGGAGTGCTGGCGCGTTTGATTTCTCCGATCAGATCCTTGGTGGCGTTGTAATCCTCCATATACCGCTGGACCAGCGGCTTGTAATTATTGATCCACGTCCATTGCCCGGTCTGTTCGAGCGACAGGAATGCATCGAAAAGTTTACCGGCATTTTCAAAGCGCGTGGCGTCCCATTCCTTCAAGCCTGTGACCAGCAATCCAAGGGCCTGATAGTCCTGAGAGCCGTAATCTTTGATCACCCCGTCGACCGCGTTAAAGTCTCGCCCCGCCAGATTGGCGACGTTCAGGAAGAATTCAGCCAGCCCCCTATCCTCGGGCCGTGATTCTTCGATGGAATCAAGCTCAAGTTTTTTAAAGGCCTCGCGTGCGTTCACCGGAAGCCCGGCAAAATACGAAGCGATCCCTTCCTGCAGGAAGACCCAGTTTTTCAGCGGTTGGGAAAGGTTGGGCCGGTTCCCGAGTTGCCAGAGGACAGGTACCGCGCTCTCCGGTTCGCTCTCGAAAATCATCCCTCGCGCGATGGAGTAACTTTCATCAGCGGAGGTGGACGCCTTGAGAAGACGGTTTTTCTCAATATCCGCCAGGCTGAGGCGGCGGGACATGATGTTGTCCTTAAAGAAAAAGAGAACGCCGCCCAGCACAACGGTAAAGGCGATCACCGCCATGAGGATGTAGCCAAGCATCCGCTGCTGCTCCTCGCCCTCCATCACGACGCGGGCCTTCACCTGCCGGGGCTTGCCGCTGTTTTCGATCAGTTTGGCGCGGGCGTACTCCAGGTGTTCGACCAATTCGTCATACGACTGGTAGCGTTCGTCCGGATTTTTTGCCAGCGTCCGGTTGATGACATAAGCCGTCGGGCTGGAGATATCGGGCGCGAATGCCTGAAGGCTGACGACTTGGCTCTTGATGTGCTTGAGTGCGACCATCGAGGCGTTGTCAGCCTCGAACGGAGGGCGTCCCGCCAGGGCATGGAAGAGCGTGCCGCCGAGGCTGTAGATGTCGCTTCGGAAATCCTCGGGCTCATGGTTGAGCTTCTCCGGCGCGACATAATACGGCGTCCCCCAGATCTCGCCGCCCTCCGCATCCCGGGCCTGCTCCAGCGGCATGGCGAGACCGAAATCCACAATCTTCGAAGTACGGGCATCGGCGAAAAGAATATTGCCCGGTTTGACGTCCCGGTGAATCAGCCCGGCCTCCATCGCGGCGCGAAGCCCCTGGGCGACCTGAATCCCAATTTCAAGCACCTGCACCTCGGCAATGCGCCCCTGGAGACCCATCAGGTCGTCAAGCGACCCCTTGTCCACCAGTTCCATGGCGATGTAGTAAAGCCCGTGATCGCAGCCGAAGGAGAACACCTTGACGACGTGAGGATGGCTCACCGACGCGGTGATCTTCGCCTCCGTTTCCAGTTTCTCGATGTACTCCTGATCGAGGCTGAACTCCTTGCGCAGGAGCTTGAGAGCGACGATCCGGTCCAAGTTCATGTCGCGCGCCTTGTACACCGTCCCCATCCCGCCCGAAGCGATCGCTTCGACCAGTTGAAAATGGTCAAACTGCGTGCGAACTCGCAACCGGGTGCCGCAACTGGGGCAATGAACTTCCGAAAATGGCTCCTGCTCCGAGACATCGAGTATCGCGGCACAGTTCGTACAGGTATGAAGAAGGGGTTCCACTTCGGATGACATGGCACTTTCTGGGGGTTAAAAAACTAAGCCGGGTAATCTGACCGATTCAACGCCTCGGCGCAATCAATATGGTGCGGGTCACGCACCGGCGCGGGGGTAAAAAGGGACAAACCCAGGGAAACATGAAGCAAGGAGTGGGCCCACCTGGATTCGAACCAGGGACCAAGGGATTATGAGTCCCCTGCTCTAACCGCTGAGCTATAGGCCCAATTAGCTGTTCTTTACGACTTGGGCGGAATTGGCTGGCGCATCCACCCCGTAAAAACTCGTGAAGGGTACGCCGCTCCCACGAGACAAATCAAGCGCCATGTCGCTCCATTTGACACGATTGGAGCCAAGGTGGAAATAAGCGTTTGGTTTTCACCCTGGTGGCTGCTGTAATACAACCGATCGCACCGTCCTTGCCCTCAAAATAATCCGGCGGAAAAAGCAGACGACGCTCCGGGGTCGATCAACGCCGCCGCGTTGCTGGCCAATGAAATTCCGTCTGCACGGGGACGAGCAGCGGCTTTGAGCGCGGGATGAAGAGGCTGCGCAGGAATTTTACGAGGGAGAGAGTCGATTTGGTCGGCATAGGAGTTGTTTTCCTGCATCTTAGCGGGGAGGGAGAGACATCCGACGTCCCATCCCCCTTTTCCCTTCCCTTAAGGCTAAAAGATTCGGCTTGCCCCGGCTTTCCGGCAAACGGTATGCGGTAGCGCCATGGAAAGCGCGCGGCGGAAATCTGACGATCGAACCAAACGCGGGACAACCTCTCAAAGGAGCCCACTCCCTCCTCTTAACCCCGCAAAACCGGGGCGCGGATTCTCGCGTCCTCCGTTGGAGCGAATGCTGCAACTCCACCGGCAGATCCAGGCGGGCCGTTTTCCCAACTGCCGCAAGCTGGCCGAAACACTAGAGGTCTCCGCAAAGACCATCCAACGCGATATCGAGTTCATGCGCGACCGGCTCAATCTGCCGATTCAGTACGATTCAATGCGATTTGGCTTCTACTACACCGAACCGGTGGCGAGTTTTCCCAGTCTCGAAGTCACCGAGGGAGAAATCGTCGCCCTCTTTGTCGCGCAGAAGGCGCTGGAGCAATACAAAGGGACTTCGTTCGAGAAGCCGTTGAATGCGGCGTTTCGCAAGATCAGCGACAGTCTGCATGACAGCGTCACCTTCCAATGGGCCGATCTCGATTCGACCATCTCATTCCGCGGAATTGGCACCACGGAGACCGATCTCGATCTTTTTGAATCCCTAAGCAAAGCCGTCCTGCGGTCTCTGGAGGTGACCTTCGAGTATAAAAAACTGGGGGGATCGCGCTATGAGGAACGTCGGGTGGAGCCCTACCATCTGGCATGCGTGGAAAATCAATGGTACCTCTTCGGCTTTGATCTGGCCCGCAAACAACTCCGCACGTTTGCCCTGCCACGCATGCGGAACGTTTGCATCACGGCGAAGCGCTTCGAGCGCCCACCGGATTTCAAAATATCCAGCCATCTCGGGGGCAGCTTCGGGGTCTTCAAGGGACACGGAAAGCATCAGATTCGCCTGCATTTCGACGCCTTTGCCGCGCAGTTAATCGCCGAGCGGCGCTGGCACTCCTCGCAAAAGATCGCGCCGCTGGGCAACGACGCCGATTCGGGGATCGAAATCACGATGGAACTCGAAAGCCTGGAAGAGATCCAACGCTGGGTGCTGAGTTGGAGCGGCCACGTCCGCGTGATCTCTCCAAAGGAACTGCTCACAAGGGTTGAAGCGGCCGCCAAAGCGGTATTGGCCCCCATATGAGTCGGGAGATCGCCCCTTTTTTTCACGGGTCGCTAAAAAAAATCCAAAAACCGCTTGCAAACCACGCGATCCGAAGTAGAAATACCGCTCCCAATTCCATTGGGGATCGAGACTCGAGCGTAGCTCAGTGGTAGAGCGATCGGCTGTTAACCGATTGGTCGTAGGTTCGAATCCTACCGCTCGAGCCAGTTTTCAACTGGCTCAGAGGTCAAGCCTCAGGAAAAAGTACCGAAAAAGTAACGGGCGCGAAAATTCCTTGCCGCGCGGTCAAAATTTCGAGCGATGGCCTACTTTCCGGCTCGCTTCCCATAATCTGCAACATCCGATACGCCGTGTCGCGCAAAGTTGCCTCCGTCCAAAGTCAGGCAAGGAGGACGATAGCAATCGCCGCTATCCAAAAGAGTACGAAAAGCAAAATGGCTGCCGTGGCGCATCCCCGCCTATGGGATGGACTTCGGTCCGAAGGTAAAGGTGAAGGTGAAGCCCTGGCATTCGGCTCACTCATCAAGTGCCGCGGCTCGAACTCCCCAAACTCATCCGACTCCGGAAGATTCGACTTCCACTTCTGGTAACGCTCTTCTTCCCAAGGAAATTGCTCGATCCGTTCGGTGATCAACCTTGTGGCCTCGTGCTTGCTCATCGCGTTATCAAACGGCAGTCCGTAAAATCGGAGGCGCCGCTTCTGTGCATCGCTCAAAAGCCATCGATGCTCCCTCATCCGCTCCGAAATAAGCTTGCTCGCACGCGCTACGGACAAGTCTTCCGGTATATCCTCAAGCAGATCGTCGGAAAGCTTCCGAAGCAACTCGTACTGAGCATCGCTGATTGGATCGAGCAAGGCATCAAGTGGAACCCACTTCCTGTCTCCTTTGTTTCTCGCTGGAGATTCAGGGCCAATTCGACCGGAAGCAATCCCCCTTTTCAGTTCTGCACGATTGAAAGGGCCGGCCTGCTTGCCGTCAATCACGACAAAAATTGCATACCTCACCTATTCACCCTTCGCGACATGGAGCGCCTTCCATGCCTTGACCTGCCTCTCGATCACGTGCTGCTGGACTGGGAAGTCGTCAGGAAAATCAGAGGCTGCCTTTTCTCGAATCTTCGCCATGACAGCGACCGGAACTTCGATAGCGGCGCTTTCACTGGCCGCCGCGGTCCTCTTGACCTCGGCCAAACGCTTTTCGAGTGCGGCAACCCTTTGCTCAAGGGCTGCAATCTTCTCGCCCACAGACTCGTCGGCACCGACCGCAGGATGCCCTGCAAAAAAGGTGGCGACAGCGAAACTCGCAATCCATGTCGTTTTCATGACGCCGCTTTACCCGATCCCATATCGGGTGTCCAGCAATACCGGCCGCCGCACTACTCCAGTCGGTCGAGCTTCCGCCGCTGGGCAACGGTAAGCAGCGAGATTGGCTCGGCAATTTCCTCCCCCGATTCCGCCTTTCGGATGAGATCATCCAAGGTAGCGCGAAAGAACCGCGACAGGGTATCGGTCGGAGTTCCAGCGAGCACCTTGCGCGCCCGCTCGCGCATCTCTGAAGTAACCTTGCATCCGACCATCACGTCTTTTTTCACCCTCAGCTTTTTGCGGACATGAAGCGTTGGATGAAATCAGAAAAAGGTTGAATTTCGTTCAACCTTTTTCCCTCATGGGGCATGCCCCCGATCTGCTTCCCGAAAGCTCACGGCTTCTTGGTTTTGATTTCCATCGGGAGAATGATCATCTCCCCCTTCTTCTTCGCTCGAATTGCAGCATCCATGCACGCCTCAAAGAAGCTCTTCACCGTCGCGAAGTGCGGCTGGCCCTCAAGCGCCTCCTTGAATTCTTCAAAACGCTTTGGGCTGGTTTTCACGAGAATTGATTTCGGTATATCTGCCATATTTCCTCTGTAGATATCAGCACATAAAGAAATCGGCAAGTTTTTCTTGCGCGATGATATATCTTCTGGATATACGTCAGATATGCAATCGGGCTATGCAATCAAGCCGGATGCCTCACCCCAGACAAAAAATGGACCGGGAGCGCTACAACGCCCCCGGCCCGAAGCGCCAATGAAAACCTTACGAGTAAACACAGGCAATTTGACAGGTAGCATCTACCGAGCCAGCTCGCAACCGAGACCAAAACCCGGGGAATCCATGAGAGGGGGCCGGCAATGAAAGCTCGCTCCATGGAGGGAATTGACTGCGGTGGAGCCGCCGAGCTTCTGAGGCGAGCGAAGGAAAACCCCTGGTGGCAGTTCGAAACGCACGAGCTCACGACGTTGATGGGAATCCCAAAAACGACGCTCGAAATGATGATCCGTGCAGAAGACTCCCCTTTCGTCGCTGGGCGGTCTAGGCCGGAGCGAGTCTCGGCATGGCTTGATTCTCACCTCGGGTGGAAGCCTTCCAAAGAAAAGCTGTAAACCCCAATTTATGACGGAATCCACCCGTTTCATGACGGAATTGGCAGCTTTTCCGCCGATCTAGGAAAAGCCTCAAAAACAGCCCTTATGGTTCGCTCATCGCAGGATCACTAGCGATGAGACCATGAGCAGCAAAACGAGAACAAACAAAGGGCCACGCGTAATCGTCGAGTTCGGCGATGAGCTAGCGAGGAGCCTTGCAGCGGACGCGATCCGACAGATCGTTACCGAATACATCCTGGCCGAGGCGTCGGTTGACACCAAGACCGCCGCCCAATTCCTCGGCTTCTCGCTGCCGACCTTCCGGGAGCACGCAAAGAAAATCCCGCTCTTTGAGTATTCCGGCTCATCCCATCGCTACCTTCTCAGCGAGCTAATTACCTACCGCAACAAGCACCGCAAAACCCCGAAAAACTAGCTATGCCAATCCACCAAGAAGCGTCGGTCCTTGATCGAATCAAGGAGAATACGGAGCGAGCCGCCCATAACGCCGCGACCCTGTTATCCTGGTCGCAGGAGAATCCTTGGCTTAATGAAGCTGAGGTCTACATGATCCTCCCGAGTTCGAAATGGCTCGAATTCAAGCGGAGCGCACAGCCTATCCTTGTTGAGAAACTCGGGGCGACGGGCTGGATTGCCGACAGCAGCAACGGAAACCCGGTCAAACACCTTCCTAACGGAATCAGGATCGAGATCAAGCGGGACGTGCACCGTACGTTCTCTGGCGAAATCCCTGAATCTGAAATGCTAGAGGAGGTTCGCTAATATGCCACAGGAAGTTACTCTGCGCGGGCCGCTGTACACATTCCAGTGTTACGGTGTCCACGAGGCCAAGCGGTTGGGCCTGATCGACTCATGGGAGAAGGAAGGCACGCACGCGCCGGTCTCCACGGTGTTTGAGCAAGGGGAAGGTAAGCTGCTCGCCGATTGGGTGGAGAATGTTCCCGATGCGTTGTTGATCGCAACCGCCCGCTATCAGATCGTCGTCTACCGCCCGAAGAGCCGCATCATCTTGGTCCCGGATGACGAGAGCGATCCTGGCGACGGGCAGCCGATGGCCGATGGCATCGACTTAGATGAGGAGGAATCTCATGCCGATTGACACCAGGACCATCGACGAGATCATTGAGACCGCGACCGACTACGCAGCACAGGAGATCTTCAAGGATGGAGATTCAATCACTCTCTATGCGCCGATAACCGTGATCGATGGCGTTACCTGGATTCATCCGACCCACGCCAAGGATCTCCCGTTCGAAGAGGTCTCCCGTCGAGCCGTCCGAATCTGGAAAATTCGTGGATCGTTCTGGAACATCGCTGGCCTTCGCCTCATCTGGAGTCGCGAGCCTATCACAAGGAGGGCCGCATGATGGAATACCTCGACGGCTTAACCCCTTTCATCGTCGCGTTCATCTTCGGACTGGTCATGCACCTCCGCGAACGCTCCCGCCGATCCAGAAGGAACGTCAAAATCTGCCGATGGTTTCCAATTCACCGCTTATGAACGGCCCACTTGTCGGATCTCCAGAAGCAATGAAAATGAAACCTCCGCTTGACCCTCCGGAAACTCCGAACTGCGAGGAGTATGGCCACAAGATGCGCTGTGTCCGAAGCGCTGTTGTCTGCGGCGTTGAAGTCGACGTCTTGCGCTGCAAGAACTGCGGAAAAGAAGAGGTCGACTAGCTTTCAAACCTCGAGCGGATTCCCCAGGGATTGCGGCGGCGGCGCGGCTCGCTGGTCACTTACATCCCCTGCCCCGTAACCGCATTAAAAGCGGGGTGCTCGAGACCACTTCCAGGAAACAGCAAGCCTCCTATTGGAAATGCGAAATCGCTGTGACCAGCCCGGGAGAGCAGCGGGCAACATATGGGTCTGGATGGTATTCATTCTTTCAAGACGGACCCCTTAAATGCCCACCAAAGAGTCATTCGAACGCCGGAACGAAATGCAAAGGCGTGACAGCCGGAGAGACGGCACCAAATGCGGGCGGCTTGGAAGGTCGGGACGTCCAACTGAAAAACCGAACACGAGTAGGCAATTTTCTTTCATGTCGCAGCCCGACGCCGGTTCGAATCCGGCCCGCCCGCACCACTTTTAGAAAAAAGCATTATGGCAAAATCGAAACTAACATCAGCAGTCATGCTCTCAACCTTGGAGAGAGTCCTTCCGAAAGTAACACCGGACTCCCGCCAAGCTGCCGCGATCTACGAGGGTGTCGCAAAAGAGTTCCGCCTCATCACTAGCCTTGAGGCGTTTCAGAAATTCTGTGAGAAGGGCTCACTGCCTGACTCCGAACCCGAGACGCTGTCCGGTTTGAAAGACCAGCTCGAAGGTAATTTCGGCAAGGATAGCGTCACCCTCACGCCCCCGCAGTCGCCGGACGACGAGAAGGTAGTTAGCGTCGATATCTTGCTTTCTGATCGTTCGTTGACAAATAAGATCAAGATCATCCCCGCGCAGGAATCCGAGGAAGCCGAATCCCCGTTCGTTCCGTTCCCTGTCGCCTCCCCGGATGACCCGGAGCTTATCTGGTGCCTGGCGCGACGCGAGAATCTCGGGCCAGACGAAGCCGCCCGCGCGCTTGCCAACATCGAGACGGAGTTCTGGGCCTCCAAGAAAGGCCAGAGACTACAGCGCGACGGAGTCGACCGCAGCTTCGCCGAGTTCATTTCAAACGTCCCGGCCTCCGCTCTGAAGGATAGCGGCATCAAGCGTTACCACAAAGACCCGGAGACGCTGAAGCTGTTGGTCCCTGCTGTCAATCAAGACCCTGTCTAGTCACCCAAATGCAGTCAGCAGTGATTGCTCTCTACCCATTCAAACCAAACACTCATGAAAGCATATCTCGAGCTTCTCAACCACGTAATGACTCACGGCAAGGACCGCGAGGATCGCACTGGCGTCGGAACCCGGGCCGTCTTCGGCTACCAGTTCCGCCATAACCTCAAAGATGGCTTCCCGCTCCTGACGACGAAAAAGGTCCACGTCAAGTCCATCATTCATGAGCTTCTCTGGTTCCTGAAGGGCGACACCAACATCAAATACCTCAATGACAACGGCGTCACCATCTGGGATGAGTGGGCCGACAAGAATGGGGAGCTTGGCCCCATCTACGGAGCGCAATGGCGCTTTTGGATGGGCGACGAGAGGGATGACACCGTTGACCAGATTGCCAGTGTGATCGCGCAGATCAAGGAGAACCCTGACAGCCGGCGCATCATTGTTTCGGCGTGGAACGTCTCCCAGATCCCCGAAATGGCACTCCCGCCGTGCCACACCCTATGGCAATGCCAGGTTGACGACGGCACCCTCAACCTCCACCTCTACGCTAGGAGCATCGACTCCTTCCTCGGGCTCCCGTTCAACATCGCCTCTTACGCCTTCCTCCTCTCGATGCTGGCCGAGGTGACGGATCTCACCCCGGGCCAACTTATCATCAGCTTCGGCGACCTCCACATCTACCAGAACCATTTCGCCCAAGTGGCCGAGCAGCTCGCCCGAGTCCCGAAGGATCTCCCCCGGCTCGTCTTCGCCAGAAAGGTCCGCCACATCGACGACTTCCGTTTCGACGACTTCGTCATCGAGGGATACGACCCACACCCCGCAATCAAAGCACCCATCGCCATCTGATATATGGAAGAACCACCACAGCTAAACACTACTTTTGAAACCGGCGCGATTCGCGGCGCCGGATGCGCCCTCCAGAGGAAGGACAGATTCCCAGCGCGCTTCGACCTCATCACTCCAGTCGGGCTTCGCCGAGTTGCGGAAGCTTACGGCGAGGGTGCTGAGAAATACCCGCTTGGAAACTGGACCAAAGGAATCCCTGAATCATCCCTTCTCCAGCACGCTCAAGCGCACCTAGCGGCATACATGATGGGCGACAAGAGCGAAGATCATATCGGCCACGCCATTTGGAATCTGATGACGCTGGCCCACAATCAGGAGATGCGGCCGGACCTCATGGACCTCGAGCCAGTGCGCCGCGGTCACGCATTAAAAGTCGGTGCAGTGGAAAGGGCGACCGAATGAGCACTATCCTGATTGAAGAATCAAAACGTGCTGGAGCCAGGCTTCTCCTCGGTCTCGCGGGGGCGTCTGGCGATGGCAAAACATTTTCCGCGCTCCTCATGGCTTACGGCCTCGCCGGTTGCGATGCGCGAAAGGTCGGCTTGCTGGACTGCGAAAACAAGCGCGGGAGCTTATACTCGGACATCCTGCCAGGTGGACAGCGATTCCGCCGAGGCGATCTTTACGAGCCATTCTCGCCGCAACGCTACATCGACGCCATCAAAGCGTTTCAGGCTGCTGGCGTCGAAGTGCTAGTGATCGACAGCGTGACCCACGAATGGGAAGGGCCGGGAGGATGCGAAGACATCGCGCACAAATCCGGAAAGAAAATGGCCGACTGGCTCACAGCCAAGCGGGAGCACAAACGGTTTATGAGCGCCTTGTTGCTCTGCGACATGCACGTCATTTGCTGCATCAGGGCGCGCGAGAAGTCGGATTTCACGAATCCGGCAAAGCCCGTCAGCCTCGGCATCCAGCCGATTTGCGAGAAGAACTTCATGTTTGAGATGACGGCCAGCTTCATGATGCAGGACCGTGGTCGACGTCGCGAAATCCTGAAATGTCCTGGCGATCTCGAGTCAATCCTCGGCAGAACGACCGGGTATATTGGGATCGAAGAAGGCAAGGCATTGCGCGCATGGGTTGATGGCGCTGGTGCCGATCCTCTTGAACCACTACGGAACCGCCTTCGACTCGCCGCGAGTGAAGGCACGGAAGCCCTCAAGGCGGCATGGGAAGGCATCTCGAAGCAAGACCGTCAATCTCTCGGTGCCGAGTTTGTCGCCGTCCTTAAATCACAAGCGGTCGCCGTGGATGCCGCAGAGGCTCAGTCTCACCAGCGTTACGGTCACGAAGACGCAGAGGCGCCGGAAGGCAGGGAAGCTCTCCTCGCCGCGCTACAAGCCAAATGCGCCGCTGGAAACGGCTACGGCATCTCTGAAGCGCAGGTTCTCACCTATCTGGGAACCGACTCGTTCGAAAAGATTACAGACTCCGAGCTGAAGACCTTCTCCGATGACTGGCCCAATCAAGTTGCCTTGATCGCGAAGGAGGGCAAATGATCTACGAGCCTGGCTTCTACAATCTCAGCCGCGCCGAGTACGATGCAGCGGCAGGCATCCGAAACACGGAACTCGGCTGGGCGGCAAAGTCCATGCGTCATTATGCTCATTACAAGCAGAACCCGCCCCACGAGACCGAGGCCAAGCGCGATGGGCAGTTGATCCATCGCGCGATCCTCGAGCCACAATGGTTTGAGGAAAGCACCGTTGTCATTCCTTCGGACGCTCCCAAAAAGCCGACGAAAGCTCAGATCAACGCGAAGAAGCCATCTCCTGAATCCGTGGATGCTATTGCTTGGTGGTCGGACTTCGGAAAGAAACACGCAGGCAGAACATTTCTCGACGAGGACGATGGAAAGTCCATTGCGCGAATCGTCGATGCTGTCTGGAGCGACAAAGAAGCTGGCGCAATACTGCGAGACTGCAAACGTCGAGAACTCGCCGTGTTCAGCCGTCATGAGTCAACCGGCCTTCTCCTGAAAAGCTCTCTGGATCTCCTCACCGCCGACGATGCGGAGATCTGGGACGTCAAGACGACTGTCGACGGCGAACCTGAAACCTACCGCCGCGCAGTCACGAACTTCGGCTATCACAGGCAGGCCGCCTTTTACCCTGGCCACTTTCCGCGGCTCGGACTTAAGCGACCAGCATTCGGTCACATCATCGTCGAGAAGGAACCGCCCTACATGGTCTCAGTCCGTCCTTTCGATGATGAATCCATCGAGATCGGACGCGCCGAGGTTAGCGCGCTCCTCCATCGAATCGCCCACAGCCAGCAAACCAAAACCTACCCCGGCTATCACACGGGCCGAGAACTGACCGGCCTCACCTACTGGAAAATCAAAGAAGCAATGCAATGAAGCTGACCATCAAAACCAAACCCCTCGCATCCGCACTCGGCCGAATCAAATCGGTCATCTCCTCGCGGACCACCCTCCCCATCCTCTCAAACGTTCTTCTTGAGGCCGAAGATGGCAAGCTGAAGCTCACAGGAACGGACATGACACGTTACCTCACGCTGTCACTTGAGGCCGACGTCACGACCACTGGGAAGATTACAGTGCCGTGCTCTTTCCTCTACGAAATTACATCAAAGATCGGATCAGCCGATATCTATCTCGAAAGCGACGCAAAGCTCAACCTCTCAGTGGAGGGAGAAACGAGACGGTCTAAGCTCCCTGGACTTCCCTCCGAAGAATTCCCGGCGATTCCAGATGAAAAAGGAGAATACGGCTTCCGGATCGATGGGCCAGTCTTTGCAAACATGCTCTCCAGACTCAGCCCCTTCATGGGGACGGATCACGCCGCCCGGCCGATTCTTTGCTCCATCAATTTCCAGACGATCGACGGCAAGCTCGCTCTCCTTGCTGCTAGTTCGCATGCGTTGCTTGTATGGAAGAGCGACGTGCCTAGCGACATCCCCTCCATCGTATTGCCTGACTCGTCAGTAAGCACGCTCGCAGGTTCTTGCGGCGATGGCGAGGTGAGGATTACGGTCGGGGAACGGCACCTGATCTCGGAATGCGAAGGGGCGCGATTCATCTCGCTTCTGTTTGATGGAAGTTATCCAAATGCGCTCGCCGCGATTCCGCAGGATAGCGCGTTAAAAGGAAAGATCACCGCATCGCGCGAGGAGCTGATGTCGTCTCTCGATTACGTCGCATCCTCCGTGGAGTTTGGACTCAAAGGAGTCAACATCAGCGTTTCAGACGCCGAGATGACTATAACTGGATCTGGGAGATCTGGCGGCGATTCCAGATCGACCGTGAAACTGGAGTCAGGAACGCCGATTGATTTCACCGCCAGCGCAACATTGTTGCTGAACTCGCTGAAGGCGATCAAATCCGACAGCGCATCCATTGAGTTCATCAACCGGAACTCTCCCTTCGTTATTCGCCACGAATCGCTTACGGCAACACTGATGCCTATGCGAGTGGAGCCAGTGGCAAAGCAAACCAAATCATCCAAATCGGAAAAGTAACGCTATGGTCATTTCACTTACCACGCCGGAACTCGAAGATCTCGCCAGGAAGTACGAGTTTCCGAAGGGCCTCAGAGACATACTGATTCTCAAAGGGATTCGGGCCGAAATTGAGTTTAGGAAGATCGAAGCTGGCGGTGGCAGCAATGCCAAGAGATGCGCCGACGTAAGCAGTGCGCTCACGTCTGCGTATCAGAAGATCGACGGGCTCGCCCGCGACATTAAAAAGCTGGAAACCGAGAACGCTGAACTTCGAGCCAGCAAACAATGAACTATCGAGACTTCATCGCCTCGAAGTCAATTGAGGCGCTCCCGATTGGGATCTTGGATCCCCCGTCGCTCAGTCCGGTGCTGTTCCCCTTCCAGAGTGACATTGTCACGTGGGCTCTACGCCGTGGACGCGCCGCAGTCTTTGCCGGCACCGGCCTTGGTAAGTCCAAGATTCAATCTGAATGGGGATTCCGAGTTCACGATCACACAGGAGGATCAATCCTCATCCTGGCGCCCCTCGCCGTCGCGCCGCAGACCGTCCAGGAAGCCGCGTCGCTCGGCGTGACAGTCATCCCCGCGTCCAGTCAAGCCGACTGCACCGAGCCCGGAATCTACATCACGAACTACCAGAAGTTACAGCATTTCAATCCGTCGTGGTTCGAAGGCGTGATCTTGGACGAGTCGAGCGTAATCAAGCACCACGACGCGAAGACGCGAGACCAGATCATCAAGGCGTTTAAGGGAACCCGCTGGAAACTCGCATGCACCGCCACGCCGGCGCCGAACGATTTCATGGAGCTCGGGAACCATGCCGAGTTTCTCGAGGTCATGACAATGGCCGAGATGCTTTCAATGTTCTTCGTCCATGATGGCGGGAGCACGAAAGACTGGAGACTGAAAGGACATGCACAGAACGACTTCTGGAAATGGCTGGCAAGCTGGGCCGTTTGCATCAATAAGCCCTCGGATCTCGGCTATGAGGATGGGGCATTCCTGCTCCCGCCTCTCAACTACCACGTTCACGAGGTCAAGGGAGATCTCGCCGCCAGCGGGCTCCTTCTGCCGGTCAAGGCCTCCACACTGCAAGAGTGCCGAGATGCCCGCCGTGGCAGCATTTCGGCGCGCTGTGAGGCCGCAGCCGCAATCGTCAACGCCACAGACGAACCGTGGCTGATCTGGTGCGATCTCAACGACGAAAGCCAGCTTCTCACAAAGCTGATTGACGGCGCGGAGGAAGTCACCGGCAGCGATGACGACACTCGAAAGGAATCCATCATGATGGGATTCAGCCGCGGCGAAGTCTCTAGACTCGTCAGCAAGCCGTCTATCTGCGGCTTCGGCATGAACTGGCAGCATTGCCGCAACGTCATCTTTGTCGGCGTCACTCACTCCTTCGAGCGCTTCTACCAGGCCGTTCGCCGATGCTGGCGGTTCGGTCAGACGCGCGAAGTCAACGTCCATATCGTGATCTCCGACCAGGAAACCGGAGTCCTCGACATCATCCGTGCGAAGGAGGCCGACGCCGAATCCATGCTCAAAAACATGATCGTTCACATGGCCGACATCTCGAGCGTCGAGATCCGCGGCGCCCAGCGAACAACCCTCACCTACAACGCCGCCACGCCGGCAGAAATCCCCTCATTCCTCGCCCATGACTAATTGCATCAAGCAGCACGAAGAAGCCACCTGGAAGGCCTATCACGGCGATTGCGTCGAGATCACGCAAGGACTTCCTGACAACTCGATTCACTTCAGCGTCTTCTCCCCGCCATTCGCAAGCCTTTACACCTACAGCGCCAGCGACCGCGACATGGGGAACAGCAAGACCTATGAGGAATTCGCGATCCATTTCGGCTTCTTGATCAAGGAGCTTTACCGCGTCCTCAAGCCCGGCCGGCTGGTCTCGTTCCACTGCATGAATCTCCCGACCTCGAAAGCGCGCGATGGGATCATCGGCATCCGCGACTTCCGCGGCGACCTGATCAGATCCTTCGAAAAAGAAGGCTTCATCTATCACTCCGAGGTCTGCATCTGGAAAGATCCAGTGACGGCCATGCAGCGCACGAAAGCGCTCGGGCTGCTCCATAAGCAGGTCAAAAAGGATTCCTGCATGAGTCGCCAAGGCATCGCTGATTACCTCGTGACGATGCGGAAACCGGGCGAGAACGCCGAACCGGTCTCGGGCCAGTTCGAAGAGTTCATCGGCGAGGATCTCCCCGATCAGCCTGCGGACCCCGAAAAGCGATCGATCAACATCTGGCAGCGTTACGCCTCGCCGGTATGGATGGACATCAACCCATCAAAGACGCTCCAGCATCGGAGCGCGCGCGAACACGACGACGAACGTCATATCTGCCCGCTGCAACTCCAGGTCATCGAGCGCGCTCTCGAGCTATGGACCAACCCGGGCGACGTCGTTCTCTCCCCCTTCATGGGGATCGGCAGCGAAGGCCATGTCTCTCTATTGATGGGACGCCGCTTCATCGGGATCGAGCTCAAGGAAAGCTATTACAATCAATCGGTCGCGAACCTCCAGAGTGTTGTTCCAGAGGCGAAAGGCGACCTGTTCTCGTGGAAACCTGAAACTGAGGAGGGGGAGTAGGATGGAAGTCTCTCCGAGCGCGATCGTGAAATCAATACACGCGAACTTGACGACGGAGGATTTCTCCATCGCGATGGAATTGCTTCAAGCCATCATAGAGCGAACCAAGATCAAGAACCCGAGGGGATGGAAGCAAAATTGGGAATGCACGTGGGGGGTGCATGAATACGACCTTTTCACGAATGACAAAAGGAAAACGAAAATCATGCTTATCCTGAAAAAGTACGACCTCGTGGATTCATACTGGTGCAATGACCGAAGCTGTCCATGTGATTCTGAAACCCTCCACAGGCTACGATCGGGCTATCAGCTGATCATGGATGCTTACATGCAGACTATTCCCGCCGCTACCGACATCGCCAAGGCAAAGGGAAAGGATCAGGAGTGAAATACCGCGTTTCGGAAGACCAACCAGAAAACAGTTTCGACGGAGTTGAGATTGAGGCCGACTCATCGTCAGAGGCAGCAGAGAAATACGTTGAACTGAATCATCAAAACCTCGACTACGCCGAAGAAACCGAAGTTTGGGTGTGGGATGAGCGAGACGGATTGAGCGCCAAGGCTTACACCGTCCAGGCGGAAGCAAGCTTTAACTATTACGCATCGGAAAGAAAGGAAAACAAAGATGCTTGAGAAAATTGCAGAGGCATTAAAGGGAATCCGACAGCATCCTCAAGACGAAAAGGATCTACAGTCGACAATCGCCCGTTGCCTAACCGCTGCGGGAATCCCCTTCTCTCGCGAGGTTCTGACTTCAACGGGACCGGTCGACTTCGTCGTCGGAACAACGGCGATCGAAATAAAGATCCGAGGCTCGGCCACCGACGTCGCTCGGCAGATTATTCGCTACCTGGACGACGAACGCTTCACCGAAGGCATCATCATCACAACGCGACCGATGCTGATCCCTATCCAAAAATCAGGCGAAAAGCCTATCCGCGTAATTGACCTATGGAGAAACTTTCTATGAGCCGAAGCTACGGCCATCTTGAACGTCAGAAATCGGCTGCGGTGTCGCTCTGGATTGTGAAGGGAGAACCCCACGTCCTGATGATGTTTAAGCGCGTCTTCCCGGCGATCTCGCGCCAATACGGGACGCTGAAGATCGGAGAAACGTCCGCCAACAATGAACTCTTGGAGTGGCTTCTCGTTCGATACCCGCTTGAGATGTCCGCAGAGGATGCCGAGTATCTTCGAGCGAGCACAGACGCTACCATGGCCAGCCGAATTGAGGGCAACGCGGTCATTCAAAACGGATCGGGGTCATTCAAGGTCGCGACACGCATCCCGCTTCGAGACTATCAGCTTCAAGCCGTTCGTCTCCTTGCGCTTCGGTCGTCACTCCTTTGCGGGGATGACCTCGGCCTCGGGAAAACGGCGGTTGCGCTCGGGGCCATCGCCTCGGGAATGACGCCAGCGATCATCGTTTGCAAAACTCACCTTCAACGCCAGTGGTTCGCGGAAGCCCTCAAGTTTCTCTCCGGCGTTATCCCGCACATCGCCAAGAAGGCAAGCCAGTACCCCTTGCCTATTCATAATCTATTGATCATCACGTATAGCAAACTTTCTGGATGGGCAGAACATCTAAACGGATACAAGTTCATTGCCTTCGATGAGGCGCAGGAGCTTCGTATTGAGGGAACGAGCAAATACGCAGCAGCGAAAGCGCTCTGCGAAAAGATCCCGAACCGACTCGAGCTTACGGCAACGCCGATCTACAACTACGGAGACGAGATTTTCAACCTCCTTGATCTTATCAACCCCGGCGTTCTGGGGCAGAGATTCGAGTTTCTTAACGAGTGGTGCATCTTCGACGGTCGGCGGCACAAAGTGACCGACCCGAACGCGCTCGGTAGCTTCCTCCGCGAGTCGCACGCTTTCTTGCGCCGTCGTCGGCAAGAGGTGGGTCGAGAGCTTCCGCCCGTGACGCGGATCTCCGAGGAAGTCGAGCACGATTCGAAAGCGCTCCTCGAGAATGAAGACAAGGCGCTGGAACTCGCCCAGACGATTCTTCGCGGAAAGTGGGAGGAAAGCGGGCAGGCCGCCCTGATGCTCGACGCCATGATGCGGCTTCAAACCGGCCTCGCCAAGGCGCCCCACGTGGCCGACTTTGTTTCCAACCTGGTGGAGAGCGGCGAAAGCGTCGTCCTCGTGGGCTGGCATCGCGAAGTCTACGCCGTTTGGCAGCGGGCTTTCATCCATAGGAAAATCGAATGCCGACTCTATACCGGTTCGGAGTCACCGACCCAGAAGCAGGACGCCGCACAAGCGTTCATGGACGGGACGGTCAAGGTCTTGATCCTGTCTCTTCGAAGTGGCGAAGGCCTGAACGGTCTTCAAAACCGAGCGAGCGTCATGGTCTTCGGCGAGCTCGACTGGAGTCCGCAGGTTCATGAGCAGTGCATTGGCCGGCTGAACCGAGACGGGCAGACACAACCAGTCACGGCGATCTATCTCTATGCGGCCGGTGGAAGCGACCCGGCAATCGCCACGACGTTAGGCGTCAAGCGGAGTCAAAGCGAGGGAATCATCAACCCGGGCGAATCCAAAGACACGTTCTTCGGCGGTCAAGAAACCGAGGGACGCGCCGCGATGCTTGCCCGGCAGATCCTCGCCAGGAAGAAAGGTGCAGCTCCAACCTCGGAGGCGACATGACAATAGTCACCGTCCACAACGAAGAGCAAAAGGTCGATGAATATGAGTTCGTAGATTTCCAAAAAGCCGAGCGGTTCGCGGATGCGCGATGCCGCGGAGCGAGGCTTGAGGGAATCGTCTTCATCGTCTGGACGCGCGGATTTCCGATCCACTCGTCCGTCTCAACCGGAGGTGGTGATGAATGGATCGGGGAGGAAGTAGCATGATCTCCCTTCCAAACCACGTCCTCGAGAAGATGAACCCATCTGACCGCGCGAAGTTCGGAAAGGCCGGGACGACGAAGGCCGAGGCCGAATCCAAGTTCATGGCGCGAAGCGAAAAGGAGCTTCAAAAGAAAATATCCTCGTGGCTCCTGCGGAACTCAATTCCGTTTATCTGCCCTCCAATGCATCGCAGGAGTGCACTTCCCGTTGGCTGGCCTGACTTCACCTTTGCTATTCATGGCATCGCGTGCGCCGTCGAGGCCAAGCATGACAAGAACACGTCATCCAAAGACCAGATCGCCAGGCGCGAAGAACTCATTGCCGCAGGGTGGAAGTTCGCCACGGTCTACACCTACGACCAGTTCCTCAAATTCGTGACGGAGATCAGCGCATGAGAAAAGGATCACTATTCACAGGCGCGGGAGGCGCGGACATCGGTGCGGAGAAAGCAGGCATGAAGCCGGTCTTCTATTGCGAGATCGATAAAGCCGCTGCCGGAGTCATAGCCAGGCGATCCGCTGGCTTAACGCCAATTTATTGCGACATCACGAAATTCAAACCAGACCCAATCAAACATGCAGTTGACGTTATTATCGGAGGTTCCCCCTGCCAAGACCTATCCTTGGCCGGAAAACGCGCGGGCTTGGATGGAGAGCGAAGCGGACTATTCCGCGAAATGGTTCGAATTTGCAAGCGCCTACGCTCTCGCTTCGTTGTCTGGGAAAACGTCCCTGGAGCCTTGTCTAGTAACGGAGGCCGAGATTTCGCGGCTGTCATCCGTGCATTCACGGGCCTCCAGGTTGAAGTCCAAAAATCAGGATGGGGCAACGCTGGATTCATTCGAACCCCGTTCCCTAACCATCGGTGGAATATCGCTTGGCGGGTGCTCGATTCGCAATACTGCGGAGTTCCACAACGACGCCGACGTATCTTCCTTGTCGGAAGTCTTGGAGACGCAAGTTGCGCGGAAATACTATTTGAGCCCGAAAGCGTGCGCGGGAATCCTGCGCCGCGCCGAGGCTCGCGGAAAGACGTTGGACCCACACTTAGCGCACGCACTAAAGGCGGTGGCGGACTTGGCACAGACACCGAACTCGACGGCGGGTTGATTGCGGCGAACATTACAACACGTCCATATTCCGACGCATCTGGCCGTGAATCAAATCTAATTCCCGACGTCGCTTTCTCGCTCAATGCAAAAGGAGGCACGGGAAGAATTGACGGAGAATCGGAAATATTCATTTCGGTAATCCCAGGGCCCGACGCGACCGGTGCGCTATGCTCCAACGGCAAAGCGGCCGGAAGCGCCACGCAACAAGACGCAGAATCAGGAATGCTCATTACGGTGGCCCATACCCTTCGGGGAGATGGGTTCGACGCCAGCGAAGACGGAACCGGTCGAGGCACGCCGTTGATTCCCGTTGCCTACCGCACGAGCGGCAATTGCGGAGTCATGAAGCAAGGCGACAGAACGGCCGCTCTGAATACAGCGACCGACCCGACACAGAACATCGTCGCGTTCAACCTCCGAGGCCGTGAGGGCGACGCTATGCCGGAAGTCTCCGACACAGCAAGCCTTCGCGCTGCCTCTGGTGGGTCAAGCCGTAGCTATGTGTCGTTCTCCGAAAATCAACGAGGAGAGATCCGGACCTCTGACATCTCCCCGCAGCTTTCGACAGGGGGCGGAAAGCCGGGGCAAGGGTTTCCTGCGGCAGTTGGGGCGTTCGGCGTTCGACGGTTGACTCCTTTGGAATGCGAGCGACTCCAAGGCTGGCCGGACCATCACACCCGGCTGAAGCGTCTCGTGAAACTTGAGGGCAACCAATGGATTCCAACCATGAGAATCGAAATGCAGGCTGACGGCCCCCGCTACAAGCAATGCGGGAATGGGGTCACGTCAACGGTCATGGAATGGATCTGCCGGAGGATCATCCGAATCGGAGGTGTTTCTGCGCGATGAGCTCCTATCCCCCTTTCGCCCACATGCAACCATCGCTACCCCTTCAAATCACGCGACCGAGGTCGCATGTCCTTAGACCGGACCACGCTATGAACACTCAATCCAATTTTTCATCCCACCCTCTGCCGGCTGCCGTTGTTCATACGGGGTCTACTTCCGGCGAGGGTGGGCTTTCTTTTGTATGAAGGCGCCAGCATTTCAGTTCTATGCAGCGGATTACCTGGCCGACGAGAACGTCCAATTGATGACGCTCGAAGAAGAGGGCGTCTATGTTCGATTGCTCGCGTATTGCTGGCGAGAAGGCGACATCCCCTCCGATCTCTCGCGCCTCTCGCGGTTGTGCAAGGGGGCGCAGGAAAGCACCCTCACCGAAGTCATTCGTTGCTTCGTACCGTCGCCAAGCGCCCCCGGCAGGCTTATTCATCCCCGACTTGAGGAGGAGAGGCGAAAGCAGGAAGACTACCGGGACCAGCAATCGGAGTCAGGAAAGAAGGGCGCAGCGGCTCGTTGGCGAAACAAAGGCAACACCATTGGCGACGGCATGGAGTCGCCACAGCCTAGCGATGGCAGCGCCATGCCGACCCTATCTGAAAATCATGGCGATGCCACGATTTCGCCAATGGCGAAAAATGGCTCTTCATCTTCTTCTTCATCTTCGTCTTCAAATAATACTCCCCCTCTTCCCATGCGCGAAGAAGACAAAGCCGTAACGGGAAATCCCGCAACGTCCTCCGACCGGCTTCCGGAATGGTTCACGACGGACCTGACCGCAGTGTGGAACGAATTGATGACCCATCTCGCTGAACGTGACGCTCTCCCGACCCGGATGACGCGACTCACTTGGCAGATGGAGATCCAGCGCAACGGAATTGCCAAGGCGATCTCAGCAATCCGCTTCAGCATCAGCAAGGGCGCCAAGTCGATCCTTTGGGATGGTCCGATCAGCCGAGGACATTCGGCGCAACCATCGCAGCGCCAGACCGAGCGAAAGCCCCGCCCGTCAAACCCGAACCCCAAACCATCAACCCTATTCCCTGACGGCCCGCCAGAAGGCGTGACCGTCAACCAGTGGTAGCCACAGCCATGAACACTTTTACCTGTCAAAACTGCCCTACCGTTACGGAATACACGCCCATCTTCATCGGCGAGAGAGAGCTCTTCAAACCCTTCATGTGCCCGGCATGCCGTGCCAAAGATCATGAGGAGCGCCAGCAGGCCGCGAAGGACGCAAAGCGAGCCGCGATGGAAGAGGATTGGAACCGGATCTGCCCCGAGGCCTACCGTCAAACCGATCCGCGCTTTCCGACGATGGATCAGCGGATTCTCGCCGGACTCATGCGCTACGAACCGACCGGAGACGGGCGAGGAATCGGCCTCCACGGCCACACCGGCCAGCGAAAGACGCGGATGCTCTTCCTCGTCCTCAAGAAGCTGCACTTCGCGGGAGTTCGAGTTTTCGCCGTGTCGGCCAAGCGTCTCGCGGGGTGCTACGGGATCATGTACGGCAAAGAGAGATCCTCGGACATCGCCAGAGACATCATCCGCAAGACCCACAGCGCCGAAGTCCTGCTTCTCGACGACCTCGGCAAAGAGAAGTTCACCGAGCACGGGCAAGCCGAGTTCTTCGACCTCATCGAAGGGCGCACGAGCCGACTGAAGCCGATCCTTTGGACGGCCAACGCCAGCGGATCAGAACTCGAGTCGATGATGTCTGAGGATCGCGGCGCGCCCATCGTGCGCCGCCTGGAAGACTTCACAGAAGTCATCGGCGTCTAACCTCTTTTTCAATCCCAAAAGTCCAACCCAAAAGTCATTTCATGAGCACCATTGCAACCCCAAAAAAGAAGTTCAAACGGCAGCATCAGGAACGATGCGGAGGAGGATCCGAGCGCTACGACAGCTACTCCGACGTAAAGGAGGCATGCGAACGCAAGCTGGCCGAATGGGAGCGCGAAGGCGTCCTTCCGCCGCAGCCAAACAAGAACGACTGGCTCTTCCCAACCGCCAAGAAAGCCGCTGAAAAGCCCGAAAACGCCGAGGAAACTGAGCAATCCGAGTAACTTTGCACGGCCCGCTTTCCATAGACTTGCCAAACCTCGCGCGCGCGGAAACTGGTATTGCAATGTGCGCGACCGAGCAACAATCCCTTCCGCTCGAATTCTCGCGAAGCGCAACCATCGTCTCAGTCCGAATCCGTCGGCCTTCCACCCCACAGCCTGAGATTCGCTGCATCCAATGCGAACTCCCGATTCCCGGGATCAAACGCGCAACCCCCTCACCCGAACACGCTCCCGCTCTCCCTTCCACCGTGGCCGAGATCGCCGACGTCATCGGACGCGATGCAGCCATTCAACTCGCTCACGCACGCGCCGCAACCCGCAATCTGTACGTGCCCCACAACATGCCCGATGGCCACTGGCTGCCCCGCATGATCGGCATGGATGCAGCCAGCCGATTGCAGCGCGTCTACTCAGGCGAGCTCATCCCGATTGCGACATGCAGAGACATGGACCGCCACGAGCGCAATCGATCGATCGCTGAGGACCACAGCGCAGGCTTCAGCATTCGCCACCTCGCGACACGGTATGGGCTCACGACCCGGCGAATCGGCATGATCTTAGC
This sequence comes from Chthoniobacteraceae bacterium, assembly GCA_037190965.1. Lineage (GTDB taxonomy): Bacteria > Verrucomicrobiota > Verrucomicrobiia > Chthoniobacterales > Chthoniobacteraceae > DATMFV01. Next base: position 24,880 of record JBBCKI010000062.1, on the reverse strand, counting down.
AAGGCGCGTGCCAACCAAGAGGAAATCGGAGGCGGATTCTCACCGATGAGAAATTCCCGTCGCTTTCTCAAACCTGCGAGCCTCAAATGGCTCTCAAGAATGAGAATTCTCAGCCATGAGACCCCCGATAGGTTCTTTCGGCGGGGGAGTCTGCGGGTGGGCTCAATGGCGCAGGCTTTTTCTAGTCACAAGTGAGAAAACACCTCTTCGTTTCGCAAATTTGATAATATGAGCAACCTACACTTACTCGAAAATTTGGAACATACCGGCCTATCCGAATCGGTCGATCAGGCGATGGAGCTTGCTCGGATGATGCCAGATGGTCCAGCGAAAACCAAGCTACTCGAGACTGTGGCAAAGGTCGTGCGATTCAACGTCCAGTTGCTCGGAGCGTACGTGACGAAACTCCCCGACAGCGAATGACCGACGATCCCGTCAACGTCGAGCGCCTTGCCGAAGTCCTGAACCTGGACGTTCGTCGGGTGCAGATGCTCGCCAAGGAGGGCGTCGTCGTAAAGGAGGGGCGCGGAGCTTATGCGCTGATCCCTTCCGTGACGGCATACATCCGCTATCTTCAGGCGCGCGCAGTCGGCTATAAGTCCGAAGACATCGACGACGGCGAAGACGGGGGCGGTCAAGGAAGTGGCGGTGTTTTCAACTACAACCGCGAGCGAGCGCGACTCACCAGGGCGAAAGCGGAGATGGCGGAAATTGAAACCGCTCTGATGAAGGGTAAGGTCCATGAGGCCTCTGCCGTGGCTGCCGTCTGTAATGGAATGCTCGCTGCTTTTCGTGGGCGTGTCCTGGCGATTCCCACCAAAACGGCTCCATTGACCGCTGACACCTCCAACCCGGTTGAGTGTTACGCTATCATCGAAGCTGAGTGTCACGCGGCACTGAGCGAGCTTGCGGACTATGACCCGCGCCCCGTCGTTGAAAAAATTCGAGAGGGTCTTTCCGGGACCGATGACGGCGAATCGGAAGTCGAGTCGGATGAAGACGAACTCCCATATCCAGAGCCGCCAAAGCCGGACCCAAACTTTGGAGCAGAATACGGACTAACGGATGGCGATCCAAGCCCCTGAATCGGAAGCCCTCATTGAGCTCTTCCGCTGCATCGCCGCCACGGTCCGACCGCCGCCGAAGCTGACTGTCAGCGAGTGGGCAGACAAGAACCGCCGACTGAGCAGCGAGGCAAGCTCGGAGGTTGGCCAGTGGCGAACGTCCCGTGCGGAATATCAGCGCGGAATGATGGACGCCACGGGCGACCCTACCGTCTGGAAGACGGTCTTCATGACGTCGGCCCAGATCGGGAAGACCGAGATCGTCAATAACATCGTCGGCTACCACATCGACCACGATCCCGGCCCGATCCTCGTCGTCCAGCCGACGAAGGCCTTTGCGGAGACCTGGAGCAAGGACCGGCTCGCGCCGATGCTGCGAGACACGCCGTGCCTCAAGGGCCGCGTCGCCGACGTCAAAAGCCGGGACAGCGGGAACACGATCACTCACAAGGCATTCCCGGGCGGTCATATCTCGTGCGTCGGTGCCAACGCACCGACCGACCTCGCCGGCCGGCCGATCCGAATCTTGCTGGAGGACGAGCGCGACCGCTATCCAGCGAGCGCCGGGACGGAAGGCGACCCGGGCAAACTTTGTGAAAAGCGAACGAACAACTTTTGGAATCGGAAGATCGTCGTCACGAGCACGCCGACGATCAAAGGACTGTCGCCAATCGAGCGCGACTATGAGAGCTCCGACAAGCGGCGATTCTATATCCCCTGCCCCAACCCTGAATGCGAGGAGCCGCATCTCCTGCAATGGGCGAACGTAATCTGGGACAAGGGCGCGCCGGAGACCGCTCGGTTCAAGTGCCCGCATTGCTCATTCGAATACGGCAATGGTCAGAAGAATCGAGCCGTGGCGAAAGGTCACTGGCGCGCCACGGCCCCATTCAAGGGTATCGCAGGGTTTCACATCAACGAGCTTTACAGCCCGTGGCGAACAATCGAGCAGATCGTCAACGACTTTCTCTTGTCGAAAGACAGTCCGGAACTGCTCAAGGTTTTCGTCAACACGGTGCTTGGCGAGACGTGGGAAGAGGGCGGCCTTTCAATCAACGAGCACGATCTCGAGCAGCGCTGCGAGAACTACGCCGCGCCGGTTCCCGGGCGCGTCCTTCTTTTGACTGCCGGCGTCGATACTCATCCCGACCGGCTCGAGATGGAGGTCGTCGGGTGGGCTGGCGGCGAAGAGTCGTGGAGCATTGACACGCATGTCATTTGGGGCGATCCCGACATTCCCGAGGGGGAGCCTCATAGCCCCTGGACGGACCTCACCGCATACCTGCGCAAAGCCTGGAAGCATGAGCTTTACGGAGAAATGTCGATCGATTGGACGTGCATCGATACGGGCGGCCAAAACACGCAGGCTGTCTACGCCTACGTCAAGCGCCACAAGGGAGATCGCTTTTTTGGCATCAAAGGCCTGGCCGGTGAAGGCGTCCCGATCGTCGGAACTCCGCAACGGAAGCGCACCGGGAAGAAGGCCCGGCTTCCGATCGACCTCTACATCGTCGGGACCGACCAGGCGAAGAACATCATCTACCGCCGACTGCGACTGGATGACCACGGCGCCGGTTACTGCCACTTTCCGAAAGGTCGACCGATTGAATGGTTTCGCCAGCTCACAGCCGAGAAGATCACCACGGAATACAAGCGTGGGTTCCCGCGGCGCACGTTCACGAAACCATCTGGAGCGAGAAACGAAGCGCTGGACTGCCGCGTCTATGCTTTCGCCGCTCTCACCCTCGCCTCCCCGCAGTTCGACAAGATCGCATTCCGACTCAAGGCGCGCCGGAAGCCGTTGCCGACCCGGCCTGAGCCGAAAGAGTCCATCGTTGCCATCGAGGAAGATCCGCCTCCAGAAAGCGTAGAGTTGGAAGCATCCGCACAAGAAGAACAGCCATCAAAGCCGCAAGCTAAACGAAAGCCGCCCCGTCCACGACGAAGAGGCGGATTCGTCGGAAACTGGTGACACTCAAACCCGAATGGATTGCGAAACCCTGACAGCAGAGCGGACGAAAGCCCGCGAGATCATCGACAAGATTGAAAACATGATGTCGAAGGCACCGGCTGAGGGGGTGCGCCGCTATAAGATCAACAATCGCGAGCTTGAACGGTATTCGATGCGGGAGCTTTTAGATCTTTTGGCATACTGGCGACGCCGCTTTCGTACCGCTGATCGCAAGCTCCAAGGGAAAACATCAATGGGGCCAGACATTCAGGTTTACATCTAATGGGCCTCTTCTCTTGGATCGCTAAACGAAGCGCGACGGAGCCGACACAGAATCCGCGCAGGAAGGCTCCAGTTATCGCCATTCGCGCAGACGGAGCTCCATCGGCCGCCAATATGGGCAGGCTGGAATCTTCATGGTCTGCGACTCCGCACACCGCTGACGCCTACATTTACATGCACTGGCAAACGCTGGTGGCACGGTCGCGCACTGGCTGCGAAGACTACGATCATCTGAGAAAGTACCTTCAGTTGGTCCGAGACAATGTCGCCGGTCCTGAAGGGTTCACGCTCCACTCACAGCCGAAAGATCCATCCGGGAATGTCGATCACCTCGCGGCAAAGGCCATCGAGGCGGCATGGAAGGAATGGAGCGAAATGGGCAACTGCGAAAGCTCTGGCACGATGAGTCGCGCGGACATGGAGCGACTCGGCGTGACGGAGCGAGCGAAGGATGGCGAGCTTATCGGCATCAAGCGTTACGGAAAGGACGCAGGACCGTGGGGATTTAGCATCCAACTCATCGACCCCGTTCTGCTTGATAATCGCCATTATGTGAAGCTCCAGAATGGCAACTACATCCGGCACGGAATTGAGTTCAATGATGCCGGACGCCGCGTTGCCTATTACTTCCGCGAGTTCGACGAGATGATGATGGGGTATGTTCAGTTCGACCGTGGCGCGATGAACTACAAGCGCGTTGACGCGAAGGACGTGTTGCACTGGTTTATTCCCGAGATCATCGGCCAAAAGCGCGGACTTCCATCGACCAGAACGGCCCTTTGGAGAATGCGGATGCTTTCCGGATTTGAAGATGCCGCTCTCGTCAATGCGCGAGTCGGCGCAGCCAAGATGGGATTTTTCAAAGACCCGGACGCCGACGACATCGATGAGGACGGACTCCCGATGGATGCCGACCCTGGTACGTTCGCAAACATCGGGAACCGCGACTTCATCCCGTGGCAATCTCAGTTCCCAAACAATGAGACCGAGGCGTTTACGCGAAACGGCCTTAGATCCTCGGCATCCGGCCTTGGCGTGAGCTATAACAACCTCGCAAGCGATCTCACGAGTGTTAACTTCTCGAGCATTCGCCAAGGCGCGCTTGATGAACGCGAAATGTGGAAGGGAGAACAGTTCTCCTTTGTCTGTCAATGGCTCTACCCACTCTTCAAATCATGGCTAGAGTATAGCCTCTTAGCGCAGAAAATCCTCGTAAACGGCAAGCCCTTGAAATGGGAACGCTTCGAGAAATATAAGACCGTCGCCTTCTCGGGTCATCGATGGGCGTGGATTGATCCGCAGGCGGATATGCAAGCGAATATGCAGGCCGTGACGATGGGGTGGAAGTCTCCATCGAGTGTGATTGAAGAAGCGACAGGCCGTGATGCCGAAGATGTATGGGAGGAGATCAGGCAAGACAAGGAATCGATGAAAAGATGCGGAATCGAGCCGCCACTCCCGAACGTCTTCATTCCCCCTCAATCGCCGGAAACATCCGCACAAGCTAAGAGCAATCAGCCTGAATAGATTTCCATCAAATGCCACGCCGAAACTTTTCAACGGAACTCCTAACCGAGGACGGCCGTCGCTTCATGGGGAAGCCCGTCGTAAAGACGGACATCGACATTGAGAACCGCACTGTTCCGGTAAGCTTCTCATCCGATGAAGAGGTCGAGATTTACCCCGGAATCCGCGAGATCCTTTCCCACGAGCCGGGAGCGTGCGACCTATCGCGCCTAAACAGCGGCGCGCCACTTCTTTTCAATCACTGGCGAGACAGCCTGTTAGGCGTTGTCGAAAATGCACGCATCGAAGGCGACGGTAAAGGCCGGGCCGAGGTTCGGTTCGGAAATACCAAGTTCGCAAACGATGGCTGGCAGAATGTTCAGGACGGAATCCTGACAAAGACAAGCGTCGGATATAAGCGGCTCGAGGTGAAGCTGAAGGAAGAACGTGCAGACTGCGACGTCTATGAGGTTACGAAGTGGCAGCCATTCGAGATCTCAATGGTCACGGTGGAAGCCGACGTCACCTGCGGCATCGGTCGAAGCGCAAACAATCCAAACGACGAAAACGATCCAATGAAAAAACGATTCATGATGTTCCGCGAGGGTGACAAGGGCGGCGGCTCTGGAGCCCCGCCTGCTGCCACTTCCGCTCCTATTCAGGTTAACGAGGAAGCTGTTCGCTCCCAGGGCGTGAAGTCCGAGCAGGAACGCGTCAAAGCGATCCTTGCCGCTGGCAAGACATTTGAGCTCCCCGATCTTGCAGAGCGAGCAATCGGCGAAGGGATGTCTCTGGAGCAGTTCCGCCAGGAGGCTCTCGATGCCGTCCATAAGCGGAGTTCGAAGATCAAGGATGCCACGAGCCCGATCGGCATGACCGACAAAGAGGCGCAGAACTTTTCCTTCATCAAGCTCTTCCGTGCCCTCGGTGCCGACAAGGGCGAGATTAAGCGCGCCCACGAGGCCGCCGCCTTCGAGCTCGAAGCTTGCCGGGCCGCTGCGGAGAAGATCGACTACCGAGAAGTCAAGGGAACGGTCATTCCCGTTGAAGCTCTTACCACTCCCCTCTTCGCGACACGCGGCGACATGATCTCCGCAATCGGCGCACGCGGTGACGTGATCTCGATTCAGGGCGGCAGCGGCTACACCGGAACGGGAGGAAACCTCGTACCCACAACCCTGATGGCAGGATCGTTCATCGATATCCTCCGTAACAAGGCCACGATCATGCAGTTGGGCACGCAGCTCGGCGGGCTGCTTGGCAATATCGACATTCCGAAGCAGGTTTCCGGCACAACCGGTTACTGGGTCGGAGAGGACGAAGATGTCGACCAGGACGCGATTGAATTCGCACAGATCGGCCTTCGCCCGAAGACGGTTGGATGCCTCGGGGAGATCACCCGTAGAATGCTGATGCAGACGTCTCTCGGCGTTGAGCAGCTTCTCCGGCAGGATCTCGCCCTCGGTCTTGGCCTTTCGATCGATCACGCCGGGTACTACGGAAACGGGAGCGACAACAAGCCCACTGGATTGAAGTACACCGATGGCATTCACGGGAAGTCGTTCGCCGGGACTGATCCGACGTTTGCCGAACTCGTGGCGATGGAAACCGCCATCGCGCAAACGAACGCCGACGTCGCCGGAATGGCCTATGTCGGCACGCCCGCATTCCGAGGCTACGCGAAAACCACGCTCAAATTCCCAACCTCCACCAATGCAGGAGGAACCATCTGGGAACCTGGCGACACCGTGAACGGCTACAAAACCGCGATCACCAACCAGATTACCGCTGGCGATGTCTTCTTCGGTGACTTCACGCAACTCGTCGTCGGCCTCTGGGGCGGATTGGAAATTACCATTGATCCATTCACTCACAGTTCGAAAGCCCGCCTCCGGATCGTTGCGATGCAGGACGTCGATATGATGGTTCGTCGCTCGGCGAGCTTCGTCTACGGCAAGAAACCGTAGGCTTTTGGTTGGGATGGGGCGTCTGGCTGGCATTCGCTGGGCGCCCCTTCTTAAAAGATCATGAAAGTCAAATTTCTCCAGGAAACGGTGATCGGTGGCAAGTTCTACAAGATTGGCGAGAACGCCGAGCTCGATAAGCGCACGGCGAAAGACCTCGTTTTTCGCAAGAGCGCGGAACTCACCCCCGAGAAGCCGGAAAATCCCAAGCCCAAGCCCGAAAAATAATCTATGGTCAATATTACCTTTGTCCGGGAAACCTACGTCGCGGGAACCAAGTACGCAGCGGCAGCAACGCTTGATGCAAGCGAAGATCTCGCCCGCGATCTTGTATGGCGCGGCGATGCGAACTTCACCACGCCACAAGCAAACACTCCTCAAACGCGCAGCGACATCAGGATTCCAGTCGCCCAGATTTCCGACTCCGGCGCGACCGGCAGGAACATCGTGAAGGCGTCGAACCTCGCCGCTTTCCTTACCTCCATCGGCGCAACGCTGGGCGCAAATGACTCCGGTGGTAGCGGCAAGAAGGCACTGGTATTCCCAAACGCCACAACGTAATGCCCGACGCCCGCCCGAATCCGAATCAGCCGCATGCCAGCGTAACCGTTGGAGATGAGGCAAAGACACTGGCTCAGTTGGGCTATGTTTTCGAGGCATTGAGCCAGGAGTTCACCCTTCAGCCATTGGGCGCAGTCCGTGCAAAATCTGTCGGAACTCCGACACCAGAATCCGGCCTACTGCTCAGGCCTCTTGAGTTCTACAAATTCGGAAGGGTTGAACTTCTGGAGATGCAATTCATCAGCATCGATGAAGACGACGTTGAACTCGAGATCGCGGCATTCATCCAATGATCGAAGAGAACCTCGACGTCTTCGTTGATGACTTTGGCCGCCCGGTAGTTTTACACCTGCCGGGCGGCGATCGTTCTATCACGGGGATCTTTGACAATGCGTTCTTCGACTCGTCAGTTGGCGAGGTCGTATTGGATACCACGCAGCCCCGTTTTACCTGCAAAGAGTCCGCCATAACTGGACTCAAGCGGGAGATGGAAGTCACCGTCGCCGATAGACGCTGGAGCGTTATTCAGATCCAGCCAGATGGCACGGGGATGTCAACAGTAATGCTTTCCCACGAGATCAACCCTCCCGAGGAAATCAGCGATGGCGAAGACGAAGATTCATCTGACGACTGAGCAGATCGACGAACTCGCAGCAAAGCTCGAGGATGGAGATAAAGCCATCGCTCCGGCCATGCGCCGAGCGGTGAATAAGGTGTCCAGGTGGGTCAACGAAGAAGCATGGAAACGGATCGCGGGAGCATCGGGCGTTGAATCGAAGATCATAGGAGGCCGAATCAAGCTCTCGGCGGCAAGAGAGTCCGGCGACTCGATCATCGGTCAAGTATGGGTAGGCCTAGACCCTATTTCGCTTCGTCGGCTAGGTGCCACTCAGGACGGCAGCGGGGTAACGGCAGGCCCGGGGAAAGCCCCCGGCGCGTTCATTGTTGGAAAGCTGAACGATCACGTCTTCAAGCGCCGCAACAACAAAGACGTCAATCCCAAGAAGCACGGCCTGCCAATCGACAAGCAAGAATACACCATCGCTCAGAAATCAGAGCTCATTCTCGCCACGTTGGCAGACCTCGCCGGCAAGATGCTCCTCGAAGAATTTGCACGAGAACTCAAATGGCAGACGAACTAGAAGTTGACTTGGTAGCCCTTCACGGGGGAATTAAAGCCACAATCGCGGCCAACTTTCCGGATGCGGCCGTCGATTGCTACGCGCGGCCCGGTGAACAGATTCCGCTTCCGGGGATATTCTTTGAACTCGACTCATTCGACGCAGATGACCCGCACGACATTGGCACCGAGCAGTTCGCTTGTGTGCTGCGCTTTTCCGCATACGTCACTACGACCTACAAATCAACGGGCAAGCTGGAATGCCGCACGATGGGCCTTGCTCTCGCCGCTCTGATCCGAGGCAAGAAGTTCGGCCAGCCGGTTGGCAACGCCAAAGTTCTCGGAGGCTATCCAGACTCGTTCAAAGCGGATGGCAAGGAATACAATGTCTGGCGGATCGAATGGGAACAGTCCGCCTTGGTTGGTGAAGACGTCTGGAAAAATGTCGGTGAGGTTCCAGAGCGTCTGTTTGTCAGCTACGCGCCGTTTATCGGACCCGACCATATTGAGCGTTACAAGGAAGTGACCGAACTCCCTCAATTATGAGCGCCGCACGAATCGGAGAACTTGAGCGTCGGCTCGCAAACGTCGTGCGGCCCGGGAAGATCGCCGAGGCTGATTACGCAAAAGCCCGGGTGAAGGTCAAGATCGGCAAGAATCTCACGACGTGGCTCCCATGGATGACCAGCCGCGCAGGAGGCGATCAGTCTTGGCACGCGCCCGAAGTCGGCGAGCAGGTTCTCGTCCTTTCCCCTGCCGGCGATTACGCGATCGGCTACGTCGTTCCGAGCGTTTTTCAAAGCGCCCACCCTGCCCCGGCCGACGCGGCCACCGTGAGCCGAACCCTATACGCAGACGGCGCTGTCCTTGAATACGACCGCGAGGCGCACACGATGAAGGCCGACCTAACCGAAGCCGGCAAAGCTCTGGTTGTGACCGGCCGAAATACGACGGAACAGACCAAAGACCGGACACTGTTAAAGCTCGGCGATGCGGCAAGCATTGAGATGACCGAGGAGACTATCGCGGCGAAGCTCGGCACACTGGCCAGCGTTGAATTGACCGAATCGGCTGTGACGGCAAAGCTCGGAACGACGGCAATCGTGGAGATCACCAGTTCAGCAATTACGCTCACCCTCGGGGGCGCGACGTTCGAAATCACCGAAAGTGGCGTCTCCTCAAACCGGACGATCACCGTTACAGGTGGCGATGTCGTGGCGGACATGATCAGCCTCAAAACACATGTTCACGGGGGGGTTGAATCCGGTTCGAGCATGACCGCGCCGCCTGTCGCTTAACGTCTCGGCGAAACATCCGCACAAGAAAGCGCCTCTCTCGAATGGTTGATTGGGTGCAATGCGCGGCACTGATTGCACGAATGGAAAAGCACTCTCAGGAATCGACCATCTGAGGCAATCCATCCGGGATATTCTCGCCACGCCGGTAGGCTCCCGTGTCATGCGACGGGATTACGGTTCCCGCCTTTTCGAGCTCGTCGACGCGCCGAGTAACCGGGAAACGCTCCTGAATATCTACTACGCCACGGCCGAAGCACTGATGCGATGGGAGCCGAGGCTCCAGCTCGAGCGGGTATTTGCCACGGCGGCCGAACCCGGATCGGTAACGCTGACCGTTCAGGGGGTTTATCTGCCGGAAGGTTCTCCGGTCGTTCTTGATGGCCTCGTCGTTTGACCATGATTGACCTCTCTCAACTTCCATCTCCTGTCATTGTCGAGGCGCTTTCCTTCGAGGAGATCGCCGCAGATATGATTGCGGATTTGAAGAGTCGAGATCCTGCGTTCACGGCGCTCGTAGAATCAGATCCGGCATTCAAGCTCATTGAGATCTTTGCCTATCGCGAGCTTCTCCTCCGGCAGCGAGTCAACGACGCGGCCCGCGCTACGATGCTGGCCTATGCGCTCAATAGCGACCTTGATCAGCGCGGCGCAAACATGGGGCTGGCCCGAAACCTCATCGACCCGGGCAACCCAAACGCATTCCCGCCGATCCCGCCCACCTACGAAAGCGATGCGGAGTTTCGTAAACGGATTCAGCTTGCGCCCGAAGCTCTCTCAGTTGCCGGGCCAGAAGGAGCTTACATTTTTCACGCGCTCAAAGTTGTCGACGTCGCCGACGTTTCGGTTGTCGGACCTCCGACCGTCGATCCCGGCGAAGTCGTTGTTACGGTCCTTTCCCGTTCGGGAACCGGCGTTCCATCCTCCGCGACACTGGACAAGGTAACGCTCAAGCTTGAGGACGTTCGACCACTGACGGACATCGTCACCGTCCAGGCGGCATCGTTGGTGAACTATTCGATTTCCGCGCAAATCTACACTTACTCCGGCCCAGATCCGACCACTGTTATTCAAGGCGCGAAAACCAGCCTCGAGGCCTACATCGCAAATCAGCGGAAGCTCGGCCGAGATGTCACGCTCTCGGGGATCTACGCTGCATTGCACCGCCCGGGGGGAGTGCAGCGCGTTTCGCTTTCATCGCCATCATCAGACGTAGAGGTCGCCTACTACCAGGCGGCCAACTGCACCGGCATCACATTGACCAATGGGGGCATTGCGGAATGAGCGAGATCATCCCTCCCAACTGGACGCCCCAGGAAAAGGCCATCGCCGGATCAACCGAGAGAGTCTCTCAGATTCCGATCCGAATCCGCGAGTTGTGGAGTCCGCAGGAATGCCCACTGGATCTTCTCCCATGGCTGGCGTGGGCGCTTCACGTTGACTCGTGGGACGCAGCCTGGCCCGAACAGAAAAAACGCAATGTCGTTTCGGCAAGCATCGAAGTACATCGCAAGAAGGGAACCATCGGAGCGTTGAAGCGCGCCTTGCAGGCGGTCGGCTACGAAGTCCACATCGACGAGCGTACGGGCGAGCCGTACACGTTCCGTCTCCAGGTCGACATTTCCAATGGTGGCGGGAACGCAGTTCCTTATGGGGAGATCGAGAGAATCGCACTTGAGAGCAAGAATGTTCGGTCTCACCTGGCTGGTATCGATGCGCTCATGAAAACGGACGTGGCCGCGTACATCACAGCCGCAACCGTTACCGGCATCGACACGATGATCTTGCCTTTCATGGTTCGCGAGCTTGTCGCGAGGCCAGGGCTCTACGTGGCAGTCGCCGAGCACACCGACGACACCGCGCGCATCTATCCAATCTTCTCAAGCATGATCGAGGCGGCTGGGCGGTTCTACGCCTCCGGGATCGCAAACATTGAAATTCAGGTATGAGCTTTCAAACAATCATCACTAACCTTGGCGCGGCCAAGATCGCGGCGGCCATTCAAGGCGGCGGGGTTGTCAACCTCTCGCACATGGCGCTTGGCGACGGCGGCGGCAACGTAACGATTCCCGATGCGAATCAAAGCGGACTCGTCCGGGAAGTATACCGGGCCGAACTCAACCACCTCACACGATCCCCGGCGAATCCAAATTACGTCATCGCCGAAATGGTTGTGCCATCGGAAACCGGTGGATGGAGCATCCGAGAGGTTGGCCTCTACGATAACGGCGGATCTCTCATCGCCGTGGGAAACTTCCCGGAGACCTACAAGCCCCAACTCTCCGAAGGCTCCGCGCGGGATCTCGTGGTTCGGTTCATCATGGAGGTTTCAACCAACGCAATCATCGCCCTCCAGATCGACCCGGCCGTTGTCTTGGCAACCCGCCAATGGGTTGCGGAAAACTTCTCGCTCGCCATCTTGCTGCCAGGCGGAACCACCGGGCAAATTCTTCGTAAGAAGAGCAATCAACCCGGGGACGTCGAATGGTATGATCCCGCATCGGGTCTAAACTTCCTTGTGGACATCGTGGAAGAGAACCAGAACCTCGCGGGTTCCCAAACGGTCGTTGACCTATCCATCGCAACGATGGTTTCGACCGCCGTCTACGTCGATGGAATTCGGCTCCGGAACGATGGAACGCAATACACCATCGAGAATGACACGCGGATCACTTTGGCGACGCCCGCCGTGGGCGGTGAGAAGATCACGTTCGTCCAGAACGAACCAGCCGGAGCGGCCGAGTTTCTAAGGACCGGGAGCAACCTGGCCGAGCTTTCGAGTCCAGAAAAGTCGGCAGCGGCCCGCAGCAATCTCGGGGTTGAAACACCTTCCCAGATGCTCATCACGGTCCTGAACGCGCTCTTCCCAATCGGCGAAATCTGGATGACGAATCGGAGCGGAAACCCGTCCGCGCTTTTGGGATTCGGAACATGGGAAAGGCATGGCGTAGGCAGAATGCCGGTCTCGCTGAACCCTGACGATGCGACATTCAGCGTGCTCGGCGCGACAGGCGGCGCGAAGACGCACACATTGACTGTCAACGAACTGCCTTCGCACTACCACGTCAACCCGACTCAGAACATTTCGACGACGTCCAGCGGGGCTCATACGCACGTCATCGACCCGCCTTCTTACACAACTCCAAGCGGCGGGGCTCATACTCATAAGGTAAAGTCCGACGACGACAGCGGCGACAGCACAAAGGCTTTACGGAAAACAGACGGATCGCCGGATGGATCGGAATACACCATCACTTCGAGCGGAGAACACACGCACACCTTCGATATGCCGGAGTTTCCATCCGGCTCCGCGGGAGCACACACCCACAGCGTTTCCATTCCTTCAACGAATAGCGGAACGGCTGGCAGTGGCCAAGCCCACAACAATCTGCCGCCGTTTTTCGTGGTCAATATCTGGAGGCGTACCGCGTAATGAACCAGCTAACCTTCACGCACACCGGCCAAAACAAGCTGGCTGCCGCCGTCGCGTCGGGAAACCGATTGCAACTCGCGCATATTGGCGTGGGGCTGGGCGATGGCGGCGTTTTGACGCCAGAGTCCGAGGCAATTGCGGGGGAGATCCTCCGCGTTCCGATACAGTCACAGGCCGTCAATGGTCGACAGATCACCGTCGAAGGGACCATCTCGGAAGACCGCGGGCCTTACCTGCTCCGGTGTATGGGCGTCTTTGACAATATGGGGGCACTGATCGCCTACGCACCATTGCCCGAGGTACTCAAGCCAGGGATGACAGACGGTTTCGGCGTCGCGATGAAAGTTCGCGCCTACCTGACGTTTGCCGCCTCCGAAGAGGTTGTATCGATCGAGATCGTGAGCACGGTTGCCTATGCGACGGAGCAGGACGCAAAGGCCGGCGCCAGCATGAACACTGTGATGACGCCTCTCCGCGTGAAGCAGTCAGCGCCAACGCTTGGTCTTCTCGTCCACGCAGCCGCGCAGGGCGTCACGGGTTTAACTGGAGGCGCCGGGAAGCTCGATGGCGTGGCTACCGTGGAGCTTTCGCCGTCGTTGTGGGCAGTTGATGACGCGACTCACGACTGGGGAATCTGGGAACTAATCGCCGGAACCGATGCGGCATCCCCGGGGGCTATTGTCCGCCCTCTCGATTTTCACGCAGCGACAAACGCTAAAGTATGGAAAAGACGTTCTTAACAGTTCTCGCGCTCCTTCTGATCTCGCTGTCGGCAGACGCGCAGACGCGCCAAGTTACCGCCGATCCTGGCACGGGAGTTCTCAAATGGCCGACCGCTGATGAGTTCCGTGAATCCAACGGAGTCGCGAAGTCCGCGCCTTACGCTGTCTTCAATATCCCGATCCCCATCGGATTCACCGATTTTGAACTGAAGGCAACCACGGACAACTACGCGACAATGGTCTTCTTCTACCACTCGCCGGACCCGGGGAAGCTATTCATACCGCAACAGATTTGGACGGTTCGCCCCGACGTCTTTTTCACCGATTCGCAGCGTTTAGACCGTCGCCAATGGATCAAGCAGTCATCGACGCAATCAATCTCCTCGATGCGAGTGAATGGAAACAGCGCTATCGGCGGCGTGATCCTGGTCGTCAAAGACATCGGCGGCCAGATCTCGCCGACGAACCCGAAACTCATTTGGACGTATTGCGTCATGACGCCCACCGGAACCGAGGACGACGCAGGCGGTCGCAGTATCTGGAGACCTATCGTTCCCGTCTGGACGAGCCAACCTTTCAATCCATGAAATCTATCATCACTCTGATTCTCGCGTTGATGTCCCACACAGCCAGCGCCATCGACTACAACGCCACGAACGAAAGCGTTTGGATCAAATGGTTTGGCGAAAAGCCTTCCTTCGAGATCACCGACACCGCTCTGAGAACTGCGATGGAATGGAAGATCTTTGGAGGTCCGGTTCCGAAGGTAAACAACGCCACTCACTATGGGCTACTTCTCACCAGATGGGAGCGTAGCTTCAAACAATTCGGCTTCGCTCTTGTCGCCGATGACTATGCAAAATTTCTTCGAGAGCTGAAGGCCGAGCTTTCCAAGAACAACTGATCAAGGCCAAATCGAACATGAAAAACATCATCGCCATTATCGCCGTAGCCTTCGCATTCGCGGGGTCCGCAATCGCAAACACCGCCACTGTCGACCAACTCGTGGCCAAGCTGCCCGAGCAGTACACCAAAAACCTCCGGACGACTGCCGTCGTGAACGAGGCCCGCACCAATCAGGAGTTTTACGACTCTCTGAAGGCGAAGGGGTTTGTCATCGACGACGTGCAGCTCTCCAGGGCGCATGTTGTGAGCCTGGCATTTGCCCGCGGCGATTACGAGCAATTCGACACCCGCGAGGCTGCGAAGTTCCTGCCGCTGGTGCAGTACAAATCCTACGTGGCCGCCAAGGTCCAGTCGCTCGGAGGCACGGTCGCGGTTTACGATTGG
Source organism: Chthoniobacteraceae bacterium (assembly GCA_037190965.1). Classification (GTDB taxonomy): domain Bacteria; phylum Verrucomicrobiota; class Verrucomicrobiia; order Chthoniobacterales; family Chthoniobacteraceae; genus DATMFV01. The sequence continues at coordinate 9,692 of JBBCKI010000062.1, read as the reverse complement.
ATTCAGCAGCAGCGGCTTGTCGTCGTTGAGGCCGGGCCGAACGATGCCGCTGCAAAGAACGAGTTCCTCATCGTGATCGCCGACCAGGTTATCGCGAGCGAGAAAGCCAAGCCGTAACCGCTCATGATTGCAGGGGCTCGGCGAGGGTATCTCGCCGGGCCGCTGCCCATAAAGGAAAAGTTAATCAATGACTGAGTATCTGAAAAAGAAGCTGACGGACAGCGCAGTCAAATGGGCGGCGGTTGCCGTTTTTACCTGCGCAATTTCGTATGTCGTACTTGCAAGCGATGCTCGCAATGATCGGCGTTACGTTCAGATCGAAACCTATCGCGCAGACCGGGAGCGAGACCGGGAGCTAAGTCAGGTTCTTAATAGCCAGGTACAGGAGAAGTTCCAGGGCACGGAGAAAAAGCTCGACGAGATCTCCAGCGACGTGAAGGCGCTCCTTAAAGAATCGAGAAAACAATGATCGTCTTCGTTTCGAAACTTCTGATTGAGTGGCTGGACATCGATGAAATCCTGCGACTCGGACTTTCGAAGAGTCGCCCCAATGCTCGGCTTTTCGAACCTCTCCGCTTTCACGCGAAGGGCGACTGCTACGAAGTCCCCGCCGGCGATATCACCGACTTTGCGAGCATTCCAAAAATCTTTTGGAGCATCCTCTCGCCAACAGATCCGCGCTATGCCTACGAAGCGGTTTTCCACGACCGCGGCTATCGTTCTGGAGGATATTACATCCTCTCTGGAACTGGCCAACTTATAAAGCTTGGAGATCGCGCGGAGATCGATCGGCTCTTTTTGGCCGCCATCAAAGCCAAGGACAAAGCGCACGAAGGAACCGCGAACAACCTTTCAGGAAAAATCAAGATCCTTGGAAAGAGAGCCAGAAACTTCGCCGGGCGAACCGCCATCTACACCGCCGTTCGGCTATTCGGCTGGCTGTCGTGGCAAGGTGAAAACAAACCAGAAAGGACCATCATGAAAATTGGACTCTTGATCATTATCATCGCCTCGATTGCATCCATTTCGGGATGCGGTGCCGTCAAAGAATACCGCGAAAACTACGAGCGCAGCTACGGCGCATTCTACAGCGACGGCGAGAAGAGCATCGGCGGAAACATCACTCTGAAGCCGAGGGGGTACGCAAAGTGATCGATATTAAAAAGCTCCAGTCGGGAATTCTAAAACCCTACTATCGCGGCACGGTTGACGGGGATTGGGGACCGCTCACACAAGCGGCGATGAACGCCTATCAGGCATCCATCGGCGTCGCGGCTCCGAAGTGGCTGGGCGTGGCTGAGAAAGAACTCGGCGTAACGGAGATCGTCGGGGCAAAGCACAACCCTCGCATCCTCGAATATCACAGCTTCACCGATCTTGGGGCTCGGAATGACGAAACTGCATGGTGCTCGAGCTTCGCAAACTTCTGCATGGCGAAGTCTGGCTTCCCTTACGCTCGCAGCGCGGCGGCCCGCTCATGGCTCCAGTGGGGCATTGCATTAGCCTCCCCTCGCTATGGATGCGTGACCGTCCTTCGCCGCGGAACCTCCGAATGGGAGGGGCACGTTGCATTCTGCGTCGCCGAAGACAGGGACAGCCTCGCTCTTCTTGGCGGGAATCAGAGCAACAAGGTCAGGATCTCCATTTACAGCCGGGCCGACCTGCTCGGCTTCCGCTGGTGCAAATAACCGCAGCCACGTCAGATCACGACACCCATCATGAAGGAGAACAAAAACACTAAGCGACTGGAGAGCGATTTCGGTCCTTTGAGGATCATCGTGGAAGGCCGCGGAGGCGCGACCGGGAAGACTACGGTTCAGTTGATTATCGCAGATGCGCTACGCAAGCTAGGACTCGAGGTTGATTGCGTCGATACGTCATGGGGGATTGATCGCCCTCGTCAGTTTGAGTCCATGATCGCCAGTCATTTCGCCACGCTTCACCCCGTTCCACTGATTCCGCTCAAAGTCACTATTGACGTAAAGAGAAGCAATGAACGCGCTTGGCGTAACAGAATCTTGAGAGAAGCGGAGAAGAAGCATCTGCACAAGAAAAGCAGCCATCAAAAAAGGAAACTAAGCGCAAATGCCTGAACAATTTTTACACGGCGTCGAGGTCATTGAGGTATCCTCCGGCCCGCGCCCGATTCGAACCGTCAAGAGTTCGGTCATCGGCATCATCGGCACCGCCCCCGATGCCGCTCCCGAGGTCAAGGCCTCCTTTCAAACCACGTCGAGCGCCGCGAATTCCGCGCTGACGATCACGAGCAAGCTTACCGGCGTGCTCGGAAATAGGACATCCATCGCCTTCATTGCTCCCAATACGGCGAGCGCAACACTGTCCGTTACCGTTTCCGGTCAGGCGATCACCGTCAATCTCGCGACGAGTTCCGAGAAGGCGGTCACTTCCACGGCCGCAAACGTCATTGCCGCAATTGCAGCAAAGTCCGAAGCCGCCGCCTTGGTTGTTGCCACGAATACCGGAAGCAGCACGGGCGCCGGGGTCGTGTCGGCATTTGCACGGGCAACGCTCTCGGGGGGTGCGGATGAACCGTTCCCGCTCAACACTCCCGCCCTTATCGCCGGCAGCCGATTTGAAGCCGCCAAGCTTGGCGCGACTGGAACGCTCCCGAACGCCATTGATGGGATCTTCGACCAGGTCGGCGCGGCGATTGTCGTCGTGCGCGTGGAGCCCGGCGAAGAGAACGTCATCGGAGGCGTCGACGGCGCAAACTTCGAGGGGGTTCACGCCTTCCTTGGCGCGGAGTCCGTCCTCGGGGTTGTTCCGCGAATCCTGATCGCTCCCGGCTTCAGTTCCGAACAAGCCGTTCTCGCTGAGATGGTCGGTATCGCGCAGCGACTCCGTGCAATTGTCGTCGCCGATGGCCCGGACACGACCGACGCCGAGGCAATCTCCTACGGCGGCGATTTCGGGAGTGACCGCGTTTACCTTGTCGACCCGGGACTGAAGGTCTCTCGCGATGGCTTTGTTGTCATCGAACCGAGCAGCCCTCGGGTCGCTGGACTCATCGCCAAGAGCGACAATGAGCGCGGCTTCTGGTGGAGTCCATCGAATCAGGAGATCAACGGAATCGTCGGGACCACGCGGCCGATTGACTACACCCTCGGCGACCCGAATTGCCGAGCGAACCTGCTCAACGAAGCCAATATCACGACGGTCATCCGACAAAATGGCTACCGACTATGGGGCAACCGGACACTCTCAGCCGATCCCAGGTTCGCGTTCCTGTCCGTGCGGCGCACGGCGGACATGATCAATGATTCCATCCTGCGGGGTCATCTTTGGGCGGTCGACCGGAACATTACGAAGACCTACCTGAAGGACGTTTCCGAGAGCGTCAACGCGTATCTCTCCACGCTCAAAAACGAAGGCGCCATCCTCGGCGGTCGCTGCTACCCCGACCCGGATCTGAACAGCCCGGCGAACATCTCGCAGGGGAAGGTCTACTTCAACTTCGAGTTCACGCCGCCCTACCCGGCTGAACACATCACGTTCAAATCGATCATCGTGAACGACTACCTGGAGGAACTCACCAAGTAATATGGCTGCCGCAGATCAAATCCTGAAAAATTTCAACCTCTTCGTGGACGGTCGCGGCTATGCCGGCAACTGTCCCGAGTTCCAGCCCCCGAACCTCAAGATCCTCAAGGAAGGGTTCCGCGGAGGCGGTCTCGATTCCTCCATCAAGGTCGACATGGGGATGGAGGATCTCGAGGCCAGTTTCACTCTCACGAAATTCTCGCCGGAGGTGCTCAAGCTCTGGGGACTGGCTGACGGCACAGGCAAGCAACTGACCGCCCGTGGCGCGTTGCAAAACCTGAACGGCACCGTCGAACCCGTCGTGATCAACATCACTGGCAACGTCAACGGTCTTGAGCCGGGCGCGTGGAAGTCCGGCGAGAAGGTTGAGAACAAGTTCACGGTCGACGTCCTCGTTTACAAATACACGCAGGGCGGCGTCCTGGTCCATCACATCGACGTTCCGAACATGATCCGCATCATCGACGGCGTTGATCAACTCGCCGCCCAGCGTGGCGCCCTCGGCATCTAAGTTTTATGGCCACCAAGAATCCAAACACCGTTGACCTCGAATACCCGATCACCGTTGACGGGACCAAGATCGCCGCTATCACCCTCCGTCGTCCGACCGTCGACGATATGCGCGCTGCCAAGAAGTCCGCAGACTTCGACGAGGATATGGAGCTCACGCTTTTCGCGAACCTCGCCGGCCTTACCCCGGACGACATCGGGAAACTCGATTACTCCGACTACTCGGCATTGCAGGAGAAGCTCAAAAGTTTTTTGGGACGCAAGAAGTCGCGGCGCTAGGCAGCCGCGAACTTCTGCGCGCAATGATGGCCCTCGCTGAACTCATCGGCGGGGGCCTCGAGCCTATCGGGAGAATGGACTGTGAGGATTTCGTTATCTGTCTTGGAGAGCTGCCTAAATGAGCAAATTCAAAGCCATCATCAGCATCGGCGCGGAGCTTGGATCGTCCGTCAAGGGCGCATTCACTTCTGCGTCAAGTGAGGCCAAGAAGCTCGGGAAGGAGCTCGAGAAGATCAACCAGGCGTCGACATTGGTCGGTCAGACCAAGGTGCAGGAGCGCGCAGTTCGGGACGCCGAGCGGGATCTCAACAAGAAGATCGCTCTTCAAAGAAAAGCAGCCGCTCTATCTGCAAAGTATCCCAACGAAAAGGAGGCCCGGCGCGAGGCAACGAGATTGGCCGCCGAGGTCAAGAAGGCCACGTCGGCCGTTGACAAAGAATATCAGGCACTTCACAAGCTTGACGATCAGCTCAAGAAAGCTGGCGTTGACACAAAGAATCTCTCCAAGGAACAGGAGAGGCTCCGTCAAGCTGCATTAAAAACAAGCGAGCAGTTCGACCGATCCGAGCGATCGGCGCAAAAGATCCATAAGATCGGAGACGCCTTCAAAACGCTAAACCGGCGCGCAGTCGCGGTCGGCATTGCAATCACGGCTCTCGTCGGCGCGACCATCTACACGGGCAAAAAGGTCTACGATTTCGAGAAAAATTACCTGTCGAGGCTGAGTGATACAACCTCGGTTGCGCACGGACTCGGAGTTACGACGCGAGCGCTCGTCGGAATGCGCCTCGCCGCCGCAAGCACTGGCATTGAGGCGGGCAAGCTGGACTCGATTCTTGAGCAATTGAAAGAGAAGGCCGAGGGAGCCAAGAATGGAAAAGGCAAGGCAGCTGATGCCTGGCGCGCCCTTCGAATCAATCCTGGCAGGTTCGCCAAACTCGATCCCGAGCAGCAACTCAAAGAATTCGCGATCCGAGTCCAGAACTACGACGGAAAGATGGACATCGCCGTCGTCCTTACCCGGCTCCTCGGGGCAGAAGCCTCAAAACTTTTCGCGGTGCTGAAGAAAGGCCCGGGCGTAATCGACGAGTTCGCCGCCAAGGGTGAAAAGCTCGGGCTGTCTCCGACTGAGGAGATGAAGCAGCGCGCCGATGAACTCGGCAAGGCCTTCGCGACTTTTGGAGGAACGGTCGAGGGCGTTTTCAACAGGATTGGAGATGCGCTCGCTCCCGTCTTTACCAACTATCTGAACAAGTTCTCAGATTGGGTGGATAAGAACCCTGATAAAATAGAGCACCTCGGCAACGTAATTTCTGAGATGGCTGAAAGGGCGGTGCAAAAAGGAGAGAAGATCATTGATTGTCTAGTAGATCTAACGAGCTATATTGATGATGCCGATCTGGCCTTCGGCGTTCTTGCTGCTGTGTCATTGGCGCCCGTCATAACAACTGTCGGGTTGGCCACGATTGCCGTGGGAAATTTAGCGAAAGCACTGAATGGAGCTTGGGCAACTTATTCGATGTTTCCTTGGGTTGCGACTGGTGCCGGGCTTCTATTCTTGGAAAACCAGGCTGGAAGAACCTACCAGAAATCAGTTCTCGGAGACGCTGTATTCGGTAAAAATAACCTCCCGACTGAAGAAAAAATCAAGAAGGCGGGAGAGTTGAAGAAAGAGCTTGAAAAGGACACGAGCAAGAATGCCGTCTCCCGATTCGCGGATGGCTCATTCGGCTTGGATCTCATTGATAAGGTCGCCAATAAGCTCGGCAGTATCTTCGGATCAAAGCAACAGGGCGAAGAATTGGCTATCGGCCCAAAGAAGAAGCTGGAGAAGGTCGAGGAGCGGATCAAGACGCTCGAGCGCAAACCCACGACCGGCCCAATCAATCAAACCTTCAATTTCAATATCACCACCCAGCCGGGCCAGAGCGAACGCGCCGTGGCCGATGAGGTTGGCCGAATGATGAAACAAAATCCAGCCCTCGCCGGGGGCTACCTCCACGACTGATATGCTTACAATGATGGCACTCGGGCCGTTTCGATTCGGCATTGGCACAGCCGCCTACGAAGATCTTGCGCGCTCGCGCGGATGGGTTTGGGCCGAGCAAGAGGTCGTCGGCGCGGCTCCGAAGTTGCAATTTACCGGCCCCCGGGCAGAGACAGTTCAACTCCGTGGAACGATATTGTCGGCTTTGAGCACCGGGGGCCGTGCGCAACTGGAAGCGATGGCCATCTTCGCAGATCGCGGCAAGCCGATGCTGATGGTTTCGGGGCCGGGCTTGATCTTCGGGTTCTACGTCATCGAAGGCATTGATCAAGCGGATTCCAAATTCAATGACATGGGCGCTCCGAAGAAAGTCGAGTTTACGATCACCCTCAAAAAATACACCGACACGATGACGGCGATCTCCATGATGATCAATGACCCTGCCAGCATCGTCGGCTTTGGAAAATGACAGCGCAAACCTACCAGACAAAGGATGGCGACAGCATCGACGCGATCTGTCATCGCTTTTACGGGCAGACCAGCAACGGAGAAGTCGAGGCGACCTACGAAGCAAACCGCGGGCTTGACCTCGGCGCCTATGGGCCAGAATTGCCCGCAGGTCTCATGATCACGCTGCCGGTCGTCTCCCCGGCGCGTAGGGACGTCGTGCGCCTCTTCTCATGATCCCAGCCTACCGACTCACATCCAAGGGCAAAGACGTAACGGCGAACTACGCCGGGCGCCTCCTTTCGATCTCCGTCACTGATCAGACCGACGAGCAGAGCGACTCCTTGCAAATCGACCTCGAGGACACCGGCTGGCAGATCGAGCTACCGAAGGAGGGCGACATCATCGTCGTCGAACTCGGCTACGTCAACAACCTCCACAGCGTCGGCTCTTTCGTGGTCGACGAAGTTACTATCGAGGGCGACCCCGACAGGATCTGCATCGTGGGCCGCGCATGTCCATTTGAAAACGCCGACAAACTGAAGGCGATGCAAGCGAAGAAATCGCGCAGCTTCGACACCGTGACGCTCGGCGACTTGGTCAAACAAATCGCTTCTGAGAACGGCCTTGAGCCATCGGTCGACGCGCAACTCGCCGCTACCCAGATTCCACACATCGACCAGACCAGCGAGAGCGACAATAACCTTTTGACGCGGCTCGCCCGCCAATACGGCGCGATCTACAAGCCGACTTTCGGACGCTTAGTTTTTGCGCGCTCTGACGCGTCGGAAACCGTATCCGGAAAGGCGATGCCGACTGCGACGATCATGCGCTCGCAGGTTTCGCCGCGCTGGAAATTCACCCTCGCGCGAAGGATGGAATATGACGCGGTTGAAGTGGTCTACCACGACCTTGACTGGGGCGACACGAAGTCGGTCATCGCCGGATCGGGAGAAAAGATCCACGTTGAGCACACGGCCGCCTACAACGAGTCGATCGCCGAGTCGCAGGCGAAGTCGAAGCTCCGCGACAGCCAGCGAGGATCGAAGACATTCTCGATTTCAGTTCCAGGGGGGCGCCTCGACGTCGTCGCCGAGCAGATCGTCAACCTTCAGGGCTTCCACCCTCGCGCGGACGGAATCTGGCTCGCGAAACGGATCACGCACACCCTCCAAAAAAACGATGGACTGAAGACGGTCATTGAAGGTGAGTCGCCAGACGGCAAGCCGGCCAGTGGCGGGAAAAACGGCGGCGACAACCTCGGATGGGGCGACGAGGGAGTCGAGCACACCGACGACTACAACGCTACTTCTTAGGCATGATGCCGAACCACTCGTCAGCAATGGCCCTCGGCTGCGGCCGCTCGTAGTTCCTGCGCGCCACGGCGATGGAGTTCCCCATCTCCTCGGATACCTGCGCGATATTCTTGACGATGGCGTTCCGATAGCTCCCGTATGAGTGCCGTAACGCGTTCTTCCGATAGGTGACGCCATCCAATCGTGAAATCTCCGTGTAAAGCGAATTCACGGGGCGCTCGACGATCACCCCTTTGCGCTTCCGGTATGGCTGGAGCCAGGCGAGCAGGTTGTCGGCAATCGGAACGTATCTTTGCCGCCCGGTCTTTGCCGTCTCCGGCCTGACGAAGATCTGCTTCTCGCCCCAGAGGATATCCTCCCATCGGAGCGGATCTTTGTGGCTCGTGTTATTCGGGCGGATCTCCTCCGTTCGGACGCCAGCAAATCCGCCGATGATCGCCCAGGGAAGGAAGTCCTCGCTGATCGCTGACAGCAGCTTTTTAACCTCTTCCGGCGTGTAGATCTCGATGTCATCCGCCCGGGCCTTGATCTTCAACCGCCCGACTTGCTCGGCGGCCGTCTGCTCTGCCCATGGCAGGTACTTCCGATCGCGAGCAAATCGGAAGAGTTGAACGATGATGTTCCGGATGTTGTTCCGTGTCCGAGGTGCTTTCCCGAGGGCCTTGAGCCAGTCTTCGATCTCGGAGCCTTGAATTTCAGCCATGTTTCTTGAGCCGAACTGCTCGCAAAACAGCTTGCACGACCCCTTCAAATTGGTGATCCACACGGGATCGAGGTCGGTATCAGTGGCCTTGAGTTCGAGGAGTTCGTCGCGGACATCGGAAACAAGGCGGCTTTGGCTGCGAGCTTTCTTCCACGCCTGAAACTCCATCCATTCCTCCCGAGAAACCTGGAGCAGATCGATCTTGCCGGCGTTGGTCAGCTTCACTCGCTCTTTCGCCTCGGCAATCGCATCGTCGGCATTCCGCCATCGGCATTGTTTCCGTTTGCCGTTCTCCTCGCGGTCGAAGCCAAACCGGCCATCCGAATATTCCCTGACAGCAATCTCGACGTGACCGGCCTTGATCGTCTTCACGATTTTCATTCACCCATCGTAGGTGTCATACGCCCAAGATTCCAGAAAATTGTACCGAATCTGTAACGAGATTTTCGCAATCCGGGTGTACTGATTTACATACACCCTGCTCGTAAGCCATTGATTTCAAGCACTCGCATATTGAAACCGTAATACACCTCAGAAGCGGGGTTTTGGGTTCGAATCCTACCGCTCGAGCCAGTTTTCAAAAACTGGACTCGTCATGTCAGAGCCGGACATCTCCGGCTTATCTTCCTGATTATCAAACGCTTCCAAAAGCGCGCCTTTTCTCGTTGCGTGGACTGAATTGGACAGGGCTGGACCACGCCGGGGGTCTACACCAAAGTTTGGGGACTGAAGCGGGATTAAGTGGTTGATTTTGGGTCTACACCAAAGTTTGGGGACTGAAGCGGGATTAAGTGGTTGATTTTGAGTTGGTTGAGTCCGTTTTGAATTTCAACCGCATTGAGCAATGACTCTGAGGCGGTAATTTTCGAAATTTTTGAAGCCGTAAGCG
>JBBCKI010000061.1:0-30155 GCA_037190965.1 Chthoniobacteraceae bacterium | reverse complement strand
GACCATGTTTGCCATGGTGCTGGCCATCGGCCTTCTGGTGGACGACGCCATCGTCGTCGTCGAAAACGTCGAACGCGTCATGGCAGAGGAGGGGCTTTCTCCCAGGGAAGCCACACGCAAGTCGATGGAGCAGATCACCGGCGCGCTCGTCGGCATCGGGCTTGTGCTTTCCGCCGTTTTCGTGCCGATGGCCTTCTTTGGCGGTTCCACGGGGGTGATCTACCGGCAGTTCTCGATCACGATTGTCTCCGCGATGACCCTCTCCGTAGTAGTGGCGCTCATTTTTACGCCATCCCTTTGCGCCACCCTGCTCAAGCCGGTCAAAAAAGGACATCACGAGAAGAAGACCGGGTTCTTCGGCTGGTTCAACCGCACCTTCAACGCCACGGCCCGTGGTTACGAGGGAAGCGTGCGCCATATTCTCGCCCGTGGGAAGCGATATGGGTTGATTTTCCTGCTCCTCATCGGCGGGATGGTGATTCTCTTTAACCGCATCCCCACCTCGTTCCTGCCGGACGAAGATCAGGGCGTTCTCTACGCCATGGCGACGACGCCCCCCGGGGCGACGCGGGACCGCACCGTCGCCGTGCTCAAGGAGCTTCGCGAGTATCTGCTTACGGAGGAGAAGGACAACGTGGAAGCGGTCTTCACCGTAGCGGGGTTCAGCTTTGCGGGCCGTGGCCAGAACGCGGGGCTCGCCTTCATCCGGTTGAAGGACTGGAAGGAACGCCCCGGAAAGGAAAACCGCGTCCAGGCCATTGCCGGGCGAGCGATGGCCCGGTTCTCCAAAATCCGCGACGCCCTGGCCTTCTCGTTCGCCCCGCCCGCGGTGCCGGAATTGGGCAACGCCACGGGTTTCGACTTCCAACTGGTCGATATCGGCAACGTCGGCCACGAAAAACTGATGGAGGCGCGTGACGAGGTGCTCGCCCAGGCGGCAAAGAACCCGGCGTTGAGAGCGGTGCGCGCCAACGGCTTGAACGACGAACCGCAGTACCACATCGAGATCGACCGCGAAAAAGCCGCCGCTCTCGGGCTGAAGATCGCCGACATCAACTCGACGCTCTCCTCGGCCTGGGGTTCTTCGTACGTGAACGACTTTATCGATCGGGGCCGCGTCAAGCGTGTCCTTCTTCAGGGGCAATCGGCTTCGCGGATGAATCCCGACGATCTCAACGATTGGTATATCCGCAACAACAAGGGGCAGATGGTTCCGTTCTCGGCATTCGCCTCGGGGAAATGGATCTACGGATCCCCGCGTCTGGAGCGGTATAACGGGCGGCCTTCCCGACAAATCATGGGCGAGCCCGCCTTGGGGCTGAGTAGCGGCGCGGCCATGCAGGCGATGGAAAAAATCGCTGAAGGCCTCCCGCCGGGGGTTGGCTACGAATGGGGCGGGCTTTCCTACGAGGAGCGCGCCGCAGGCGCGCAAACCGGGCCGCTTTACGCCGTCTCCCTCATTGTCGTTTTCCTTTGTCTGGCGGCGTTGTACGAAAGCTGGTCGATCCCGACGGCCGTGTTGCTGTCGGTGCCGCTTGGCATTCTGGGCGCATTGGCGGCCACGTCGATGCGCGGGCTTTCCAACGACGTCTTCTTGCAGGTCGGTCTGTTGACGACCGTCGGGCTGGCCGCCAAGAACGCCATTCTGATCGTGGAGTTTGCCAAGGCGAACTACGAGGAGGGAATGAGCCTGGTCGAAGCCGCCGCCAAAGCGGCCCACCAGCGCCTGCGCCCCATTCTGATGACCTCCTTCGCCTTCGCGCTCGGCGTGGTGCCGCTGGCGATCGCCACCGGGGCAGGCTCCGGCGGGCAGAACGCGATTGGCACCGGGGTGATCGGCGGGACGCTCTCCTCGACATTCCTCGGCATCCTGTTCGTGCCGCTCTTCTTCGTGGCGATCCTGCAACTCTTCCGGGTGAAGCGAGCGTCGGAAGTGGGAGAGAAACACAAAGAAGAAACGCCTGTGCATTCATAGACGGGTTTAGGCGGGGGCGTGAGCGGCAAGGTAGCCCGCTCGCGCCGTCGAGCGCGGGATGGGTTTGCGAGTCGCGTTTGACATCCATCCCCGCAGGACGGGCTGCTGATGTTGGGATGCGGCCTTCATGCAACCAAGTGAGTCGATACCCGCGCTCGCGGCGCGAGCGGACTACCTGCAGCATTCGGCGGTTGCGCCTTCTTTTTTGGATTCGGTGGCGCAATCCGTTAACATTCCGCCTGTGGCTCCTCTGATACAGGTGGAATGATGAATCCGGAAACTCCCCTTTGCCCCCACTGCGGTAAACCGTTGACCTAAAATGCCCCTCTCATGGGGCTTTGTCCGGACTGCCTTCTTCGCGCCGGGTTCGCCACGGCGACGGAGGACGCGCTTCCGGGGGAACGCGCCAGCGGATTTGTACCGCCGTCGCCGGAGGAACTCGCCCGCTATTTCCCGCAACTGGAAATCCTTGAACTGTTGGGGCGCGGGGGGATGGGGGCGGTTTACAAGGCGCGCCAGAAGGAGCTCGACCGCGTTGTCGCGCTGAAGATCCTGCCGCCCGACATCGGCCACGATCCGGCGTTTGCGGAGCGGTTTACGCGCGAAGCCCGCGCCTTGGCCAAGCTCAACCATCCCCACATCGTCACGCTTTATGATTTCGGCCAGGCCGACGGGCTCTTCTACTTCTTCATGGAGTACGTGGATGGCGTGAACTTGCGACAATTGCTCAACGGCGGGCGCATCTCTCCCGGCGAAGCGTTGGCCATCGTGCCGCAAATCTGCGAGGCGCTTCAGTTCGCGCACGACCGGGGGATTGTCCACCGGGACATCAAGCCGGAGAATATTCTCCTCGGCAAAGACGGCCGGGTGAAGATCGCGGACTTCGGCGTGGCGAAGATCGTCGGAGGAGAGAGGGGAGAGTCGGCTTCGGGCGAGACTCCCGCTTCGGGACCGGAGATGACGGGCATCGGGCGGGTGCTCGGCACGCCCCGGTATATGGCACCGGAGCAGGCTTCGCATCCTTTGGAAGTGGACCACCGGGCCGACATCTACTCGCTCGGCGTGGTGTTTTATCAAATGCTGACCGGGGAACTGCCCGGCAAGCGTATCGAGTTGCCTTCGAAGAAGGTCCAGATCGACGTACGCCTTGATGAGGTGGTACTGCGCGCCCTTGAGGAGAACCCGGAGCATCGCTATCAGCAAGTGCATGAAGTGAAGACGCGGCTGGAAACAATTACGGGTGACGCGGCAAAACCGGCGATCTCAAGCGGGAAGCCGGGAGACAGGTCGCGTCTTTCCCGCACGATGACCATCCTCGCGTTTGTAATTGGGGGCGTGTTGCTCACCTTTCTTGGAATAATCGTTTTGCTCTTCCTGAGTTATGGCAAAATCCGAATGTCCCAAGAGAAGGTGCGAACAGAAGCGAACAAGACCGTCGAGGAGTTGGCGAAATTGAATATCGATGAATTACCCACCGAGTACAAAACTCCCATCGTCATCAAAGCCTGGCCCGGCGGTCTCTTCTCGGTGAATAGCGAAGAGTATGATCTCGATGGCTTGCTTGGGAGGCTGAACAAGCTCGCCGTCGAACAGGCGAAAAATCATCTACCGACGCCCATTACCATCACCAATGCGACGGGCGTGGACAAATCCCAGACCCGTGTCATCGCCGATGCCTACAAGGCTTTCGGCATCAACTCCCCTGAAGTCCTCGCAGGCAAACCTCTACCTTTTCCGGAGAGCCGCATCAAGAATCCCCGCCTTCAGTTCCGTCTGGAGGCAAGTCAGGATGACAAGGATGCGGAGACCTTCGTGGATCAAAGCGGCCATGAAATCCGGGTAGCCAAAAAGGTGATGATCAACGAAGGTGACGTCGCCTCGGCTTCACTGGAAGGCCGTTCTGACGGCGACCGTATCATCCAAATAAGGTTCACCGTGGATGGGATGCGAAAATTCGGAATGCTCACCGATGCCAACAAGGAACGCAGGCTTGCGGTTCTCTTTGATGGGAGACTCCTCACGGCGCCTGTTATTAAAGACGCCATCTTTGGCCCTCAGCCCGGAACGTCTCTTTGAACGGCAATGGGCGCTCACGTTGCTGGAAAATGTCGTACAACGGCTTTGCCATGAGTACGAGAAATCGGGGCGCGGAGCGTTGTTCTCGGAACTGCGGTTTGCCATTACCGGGGATAAAAGCGCCGTCCCTTATGCAACGCTAGCGAACCGGCTTGGTACTACCGAGGAAGTCGTTCGCGTGGCGGTTCACAGGCTGCGGCAACGTTATCGCCAAGTGTTGCGCGAGGAAATTGCCCAAACCGTCGACGACGCTTCGGAAGTGACCAGTGAACTCGAATCCCTGCGCCGGATTCTTTCGTCGTGAAAGCCTAGCCTCTCTTGTCGTTTTGCGAATGCAAGGCAAGGTAGCCCGCTCGCGCCGTCAAGCGCGGAGTTCGAGTCCCATGGCTTGATAAAGGCCGCATCCCAATCCCGGCAGCCCGTCCTGCGGGGACTGACGCTAAACGCGACTCTGCACCGATCCCGCGCTCTCGGCGAGAGCGGGCTACCTTGCCTTTCCTCCAGATCGGCAACTTTTCTGCCATGCTGGATTTGACTGCAAATTCGCTTTTACGCAGCGATTTTTGTGGTCCGTGTGGAGAAATTTATGTACCGGTATTGCACGGTCGGCATTCAGCCTTCCCCCGCCTCTGTTTCCTCCAGCAGCAAATGATCGTCGATCCTCCCCGGTCCCAGTCGATCCAGGTCCTCCTTGATGACCTGCGCCTTCTCGTCGCCCGCAATGCCCGGCGTTCGCGCAGGCTTCTTCTGTGGAAGGCTTGCGCGTTTGCCGTCGCGATCATCGCGGCGACGCTGCTTGGCATGCTGGGGGCCGACTCCTATTTTCACCTGCCTGTCGCGTGGCGCGCGGCGGCTTTTTCGGTGCTGGTATGCAGTCTCCTGGGCGCGGCCTGGGTCATCCGCCGCCAGTGGCGTCAAACGCATTTTACCGAAGAGCAGATCGCGCTAGCCATTGAGCAAAGGAGCGCCGAAACCGACAACCGCCTGATCAATACGATCCAGTTGGCCCGGGACAAGCGCGTACCCGATGTGCGTTTGAGCGAAGCGGTGATTCGGGAGAATCATCAACGTCTGAAGAATATCGAACTCAAGCAGGCGGCAAGCCTCCGCCCGATGCTGATCGGCTCAGGAGCCATCCTCGGCGTTTTCCTGGGGGGCGCGGTTCTGTTTCTGCTTGAGGGAAGCCGATTCAAAAGCTCGCTGGTGCGCATCCTCCTGCCACTGGCGAAGGTGGACCCGGCCTATCGCACGCGGCTCACTATTGAACCGGGCAATGTGGAGGCCCCACGGGGAAGCGACGTCAAGCTCACGATCAAGATCGAGGGAGAAGCACCGGACACGATTACCGTCATCCATTCAACCGGAGGGGAGCGGAAGATGGAGATTCTTACCCTGGAGCCGGGAGCCACACAGGCCTCCACCCTTTTCAAACAAGTCCAGGAGGACATTGTCTATTCCGTCCGCGGGGGCGACTTCAAAAGCGAATCTTACACCATCACCGTCCCCGCGCCCGCGTCGCTTCGAACCGTGCGTGCCGAGATCCAGCCACCAGCGTATACCAAACTCCCTCCGGCAAAAATTGAAACCGCATCGGGCAATCTTGAGGGGCTCTTTGGAAGCCGCGCGAAGGTTTCGTTTCAGTTCAACCGGCCCGTGGAGAAGGCTACCCTGCTCCTCCAGAAACAGGGCGCGGATGGGGGCATCCATGTTGTCGAAGTGCCTTTGAGCGTCAATGCCGCAGAAGCCGCCGGGGAACTGCTCTTTGAGGATGTGGCTGGATACCGTCTCGAGCTTTTGCAGAATGGCAAGACCCTCGAAAGCCCGTCCTACCAGCTCCGCGTGCTGGCAGATCAGCCGCCGCAGGCTCGACTGGAAGGCCTGGAGCGTGAACAGGAAGGGGAAGTAGACATGAGCCTGCCTCTCACGCTGGTTGCGGAGGATGACTACGGATTGACTCGAGTCGCCCTGGCCATCCGCAAAGCCGATGGCGCGGAGAAGGAGTGGCGGAAAGTCCAGGAATGGATGGTTGACGGTAAATCCCGCTGGGAGGGGGAAGCGGCGTTTGATCTGCAAGCACTGGGCGTCGTGGAAGGGGACAGGATCGAGGTCGCCCTGCTGGCGCAGGATACCGACCCGCTTAAAGACAGCTCGGCCTGGACCGAGAGCCAGCTCTCCGTCATCACGGTGGGAAGCCAGAGCTCGCGGTTGCAGCTTCTCTACGAACAGATCCTCAAAACCGAAACCGAGCTGCGCAGGCTGATCCCCGAACAACAGCAACTGGCCGACGCGTTGCCCGCGTGGATCCGGAAGCTGGAGCCGGACTCAGGCTTGCGATGGGACGATCAGGACAATCTCGATGCGCTACGGAAGGCGGCCAAGGATCTCGCGGCAAAGCAGGAGAAGTTACGGGCCAGGACGACGGAGATCGCGCGGGAGATGGCGGAGACGTCGGGCAACCTGCGCTTCTCGCTGGGAATGCTGGCCGATGCCGAAATGGTGCGGGGAACCCTCGTTCTCGAAGGGGCTAGCGATCAGGACAATCCCCAGCGGAAACGGGCCGCACTGGCGGAGGCGCGGCTCATCCAGGAGCGGATTATCAAGAGCCTCGGCGAGATCTTGCAGCAGTACGGAAAGTTCCGGGAAGATTGGGAGAACAATCACATGACGGACTTCGTCGGTATGCTGGCCGCAAGGCAGGAGGTGTTGCGTGAAGAGAGCCTGAAGCGTCAGCAGGAAAAGCTCGACCCCGCGATGATCCAACAGCGAAGCAGGGCCGCCGCTAATCGCCAAAAGAGGTTAGTTGCGACCACTGAGCTGGCCCGGGGGGCCGTTCTTGCCGTGGCAGGGCGGATCGTCAAAGTGGAGCCGACGCTCGGAGCCGCTTTTGCCGACGCCGCCAATCAACTCGGCGACAATGTCCAAAATCCGATGCGGCAGGCGGCCGAGCAACTCGGCTCCGGAGCCTGGCAGAACGCCGCTTCCGAACAGACGAAGGCGGCCCAGTTGCTCCAGAAGATTTTTGCGGATCTTAAAAACGCCACTGCCGAAGCGGCCAAGCGGGTCCTCGCACGGGCGGAGGATAAAGCCTCCGTAGCCGATCAACAGGCCATCGAAGCGTTGCGCTCGGCCCTCGCCGACAGCGGCGTCGAAGATGACAACGCCGTCTCGCCGGGCACGCTCCTCAAAATCGAAGAGACGCGGCAGGCCGGACCGGCAAAGGTGAGGCCACCCGAGGTCGATACGACGCCGTTCCTGCTGGATGAACAGACCAAGGCGCGGCTGGCGATTCACGCGGGCGCGGGAGAAGACCGTTCCAAGTCGGTCATTACGCTATCGACCGAACCGGGAGGCCCCACAAAACGGCAGCCGGGCTCCAGTGATTTAACCCCCAACAATATCACCCCGCCGCCGATTCCCGAACTGCTCGACCTTGTTGGCGCGTTGCTGGATGAGGCCGATGAGGAATCGAAGGATTTCGATATCCTCAATGCCAACGCGGCCTTCACGATTCTCGATAGCGGCGACATCGGCAAGATGGGCGGCAATCTCAATTCCTTTTCCGCCTCTTCGCGCACCGGCAACCAGAAACCGCCAACCACCAGCAGCGGCGGCGCATCCGGCACCGGTCGGCAGGGAGCCCGCAGCCACGGGCGCAATGTCGATCAAGTCACCGTCAATCGCCGGGGAAGGGACGAGGTGCAGGTGGGGCTGGAGAACGCCCCGATGCAGCAGGGGATCATGAAAGAGATCATGAGCGACGATCCTCAGAAAGGGTCTTCGCCCGGCATGGGGGGCAAGCGGGTTGATTCCCAGGACAAAGGCTGGGCCACCATGGACGCGGGCCAGTGGCGCGACGACTACGCTGACAAGATGGAGAAGCCGCAGGCTGTGGCAAAGCTGGTGGACCGCCAGGGCGCGCCCATGGACCCTCGCGTGGCCGCTCTGTTGCAGGATTCCAATAGCACGCAGGAGCAGATCGTCGTCCGCGCCAAAGCCATCCGCAAAGAACTGCGCAACCTCTTCCTACCCACCGAGCGTCTCGACGATTTGATCGACAAAATCGCGGCCAACCTCGAACGGCTCAAGGAAACCCCGGAGTCCGATCTCTTCCGACATCAGAAGGAAGCGATGGATCAGTTGAGGAGCGAATTGCAGGTCATCAACCGGGCCTATGCGGGCTTCCATCAAAGCCTGCCGAAAGATCGTCGCGTCCAGGGCCGCGTCCTGGACGAGCCCGCGTGGCAGCCATTGCCCGGGTACGAAAAAGCGGTGCAGGACTATTACGAAAAATTGACCACGCAGTGAACCGCTCCTCTTTCATTCGAAAACTGATCTCCGCATTGATTGCCGTCGTTGCCTTGGCGACCCATGCTCTGGACGCCGCCTCGCTAGTTCCAGTAGTTCCGGAGACGATGAACGACAACAGTGCCCTGACGTCGGTGATCGCGCCCGGGTCCACGGCGGCGGACGTTAGCGATACCCACCGCCTTTTGGTCGTCGGCACCCGGGATGGCAAACTGCTTGTCTACCCGCTCAAGCAAGACGGCTCCGTGGAAGATGCCCCGGCCCAAACGATCGATCTGCCGCGTTCCGCGCCGAACCAGAACGCGCAGTGCCGCGTGGTCAGCGTGTTATTTCATCCCCGTCAACCGCTGCTCTACGTGTGGCAGAATTTTGCCAGTGACGCGACGCATCAAGCCCAGGAACAACTGCCGCATCTCGTGATCTATCGTTGCTCGGAGCAACGGCTTCAGTTGGCCTCGGCGCTCGTCCAGGGGCCGGATTTCGGCTACAATCGACAAATGGGAATGCTGGCCCTCGACAGCAGGCAGGAGCGGCTGTTCATCCCCAGCGGCATCGACGGTCCCAAGAAAGTTCCCGTCTCCCTTTTCCACTATTCGCTGACGGCACAGGGTCTCCCCGCGCAGGCCGCGGGAGCACCAAGGCCCGAGCCGCAGGGAACCCGGGCTTTTTTCTACTTCGTCGGCAACAGTATTGTGCCCGGACCGAAATCGACCGTGCTCCTCGGAGCGCTCTCGGGCCCATGTTTCGTCAATCTGGAAGAATCACAGGTGCTTCGCCAGATCCTTGTGCCGGATACGACCGCGATTGTGGAAGTGGCCTCCCACCCGCAACGGCCTCTCTACTATTTCAGCGCGATTGGCTCCGGCGCCTTCCTTGCCATGGAGCATGTGGATGGAATCCTCACCCAGTTGCCGCGCACGGTCACTCTCCAGGGAGTGGAGTTCAAGAGCCGCCCGGTGGTGATGACTCCACGAAATCAGGTGGCCGTCGGAAGTCCGCGCGCGGTGGTTGTCATCGACCTCGACAAGGAAGGGTGGCCCTCGGGAAAGGCGCGGATGCACAAGGTAGACAACCTCGAAAACGAAGCGGCGGCGCCGGTTTACTCCGAAAAGTTCAACCGCCTTTATGTCCCGGTAAAATAGGATGAAGCCGCGAATTAAGAACCCATCGGCACTGGTCCCGGCCATTCGGCACTTCAAGTTACTGGCCGCGCTTCTCTGGCTAAGTTTGTCGTGCTTCGCGCAGGCGCGGACGATTACCCTGACGCTCAACGATTGCGATCTGTTTGCCACGATCTCCTCGCAAGCGGCGGCGCATGGCTGGGCCGGCACGCATGTCCATGCCCACTTTTCTGACTCCAAAATCGTAAACGCCTCGGGCCAGGAAGCGATTCTGTTGAGGTTCAAACTCGACCGGATCCCCAAAGACCAACGCATCGTTCGCGCAGAACTTCTTCTTCCGCTGGCCCCGAAAGTTTCCTCCCGCAATGCAAGGCTTCACCTCTGGAGATTGCAGCAACCGTGGGGTGTGGGGATCAACCACCGGTTCCGCAGCTTGCGCCCCGAAGCCGCGATGTGGACGGAACCGGGCGCGCGAGGGATTGGCAGCGACCGGGCCTCGCGCCCTTCGGTCCAGATGAGGCTCACCAATGAATCCGGGGAGATTGCGTTGAACGTGCTTAGCGACGTGGAACTCTGGCATTCGGGCAGCGCCAAAGAATATGGCTGGATGCTTTGTACCGAAGATCTCCAGGAGATCGTCGGCTTCCAGGCGCCGCTCGGCGTCCCGGACCAATGGAAACTGAGAATCACCTATGAGCCATAAACCGATCGCTTTGTTTTTCGGGATGGCGTTCGCGCTCTCCCCCCTCTCATTTGCCGCGCCCGAACGACTGCCCGGCAGGCCGGTTCGCATGGTCCTGGAACGCGTGGGCGAGGAGGATCTATGGAAGAGCAGCGATGGCTGGATGGTCGCCAGCATTCCCACAGGGGGCTGGTGCAGGCCCGACGGAGCCGACCTTCAGGTACAAAACGAGGCCGGGAAGCTTCTTCCCGTCAACGTCATCTCCAGCAACCCGGAGGGGAGCACGATCATTCAGTTCAAAGGCGAAGGGAGCGACCGTCGATTCTGGGTCTCGATGGGCAACCCGACCGTGACCTCCGCGCAAGGGGCCACCTCCGCGCAAGGGGCCACCTCCGGGCGGGCTCCCACGATGGAGGTCCGCCCCTTTGCCGGCGATCGCTTCGACACTTGGGCGGAGGCACTCGCGGAGCTTACCGCGACTCCGAAGATCCAGGGGAACGCCCTCGTGGCTCAGGTTCGCGGTCGTGGAAACCCCTTCCGTGGCGCGCAGCCCGGCAGTTTTGCGGCGGTTTACCGGGGGCATCTGAAGATCGACGCTGCGGGCACCTATCGCTTTTCGGCAAGCGCGGACGACGCCTCTTTTCTTTTTCTCAACCGGCAGTTGATCTTTCAGCAAACCGGCAAACGGCAGGCTCCCAAGAATGTGGAAGAATGGCATGAGATGGAACTCAAACCGGGATTGCTCCCTTTTGAGTATTTCCATTTCAGCGGGGCCACCGCGCAGACAGGTGTTGCGGCGCTGGCATGGAAGCCTCCCGGCAAGACGAAATGGGAGATAATCCCGCCCGGCAACTTCCTCTCGGCCCCGGTCGCCGAGGTGCGCGCCGTCGAGTCCTTCGATGCGCCCGTCGCCGCGTTTGTTTGCAGCGTGGAGGACGCCCTCGTTTCGCTGGGCGCAAGCGCTTACCTGACCCGATTTCAGGCTCACGGCAGTTTCTCCAACCCGGCCCAGTTGCGATGGGATTTTGGGGACGGCACCACGGCGTCCGGCGATGCCGTGCAGCATGTTTACCTCGAACCAGGCGAATACCTGGTGACGCTGCAAGCGGGGAGTCTCCCGCCATTCCGTCAGCGCATTTTTGTGGATGAGCCCCCGGTCAACTCGGGGCCCGGCGCGCTGGGAGAAGCGGTCAAGGTGCTCGCGCAAACCCGCTGGCAGACCATGACCCCGGCGCGGATCGACAAGATTTTCGATTTCGTCGTCGCCTCGCAACAGCCCGGGCGATGGAAGTTCCAGGCGGCCTTGGCGCAACACCTTCTGGCTCAAAAGGAGATCGACGGGCCCAGGAAGGCTCATCTCTATGCGGCGCTGCTGGAAGCCCTCGCCGAAGAAGGGCAGGCGGCCGAAGCGGTGAAGCTGAAAGAGAAGATGTTCAGCGATCTGGGGAGATCGGCCAGTCTCCACTTCCGCGCCACGCAAACCCTGGCACGCATCCACTGGAAGTACCTTCGGAACTTCAAGGAGGCTAGCGAACTTTACGAGCAATTGGTGGAGGAAAACCGCAGAGTCAAACGGCCCGAACTTCGACGGGCGGTCATCGAATGGGGCGACATGTTTCTGGAGACCGGCGACATGAACCAGGCCGAGGAACGCTACCGGCTCGCCTCCACCCTTGGCGGGGACACGTTTGCCGCTACCGGCCAGGTCAAGGCGATCGAACGGGGCGCGCTCCTTCGCGTCGCGGAACAAAAACTTCGCGCCGGGAGTATTCGGGAGAGCCGGACGTTGCTCGACCGTCTGGAGCTTGAGCATCCCGAGCAAAAGCTGGAAGGGCTGTTCCGGCTGCTCCGGGCAGAGGTGGATTACAAGGAAGGGCGTTACCCGGAAGCGATTCGGAACTACGAGGTGCTGCTCAAGCTTTCCCAATGGGCCAGCTACCGGGACAAAGCGCTCAACGGCATCGCCCAGAGCTTTTATCGGCTGGGCGACCTGAAGAAATCGCAGGAGCTGTTTGAAGGGATCAAGAATTCCTACCCCGAATTTTACGACCAGCACAAACTGGCCGCGACGGTCGCGCGGATTGACGAGCGGCTGGCTAGCGGGAAGACGGCTATATTCTCGGGGTTCAAAGCCGACTTCGATCTCGGGGACAAAGAGACGGTGAATCTCTCCGAGCTGGCTCTGGAAGAGGGCCTCGGCATTCGCGGGCGCGGCGTTGCCGGGCTGGCGCAATCCAGCCACCCCAAAGTGGCCCGACTCTCGCAATCCCTCTACGATCTGGAGCCGGGCGGCCAATACTGGGTGGAGATCTGGTATCGCGAACAACCCGCCGGGCTTGGCGAGCGGTTCCGGCCCGAGGTCGCGGCGGCCCTGACACTGCGTGAAACGCCCCCCAAGTCGGAGGCGTTTCAAACTCTGGCGATCGATCGGACCTTCGGGCAATGGCGGAAGATCGGCTTTCTCCTTCGTGCTCCCGATGCGGAAAGCGCGGACCTGCATTTAAGAATGCAAGGCATCGCAGGCTCCTACCAATGGGACGGCCTGAGAGTCATGCCCGTCACCGACAGGGAAGTGGAACTCCTCAACAACTTTATCCAGGGAGATCACGCAGTTCATGAATAGCCTATCGATGTCCGGCATCCGGGGAAAAGCCACCCTGCTTTTCGTCAGCTTTCTTGCCTTCTCCGCCGCCCTCGACGGCGCGGAGGTCCGCAGCAACAGCAGCGGAGGCGGCAAGTGGAGCCAAACGGCGACCTGGGAGGAAAACCGGGTGCCCGGTCCGGAAGACACCGTGGTGATCGCGGGTGGGGACAAGGTTCTTTTCGACCGCGACGACAGCGCCGTCATCAGTTGCGCCGCGCTGCAGCTCGACCCGGAATCGCGCTTCGAGTTTGAGGAAGGCGCGGGCAAACGGGTCTTCCGCGTGGCGGGTCTGCTGGAATCCTACGGGGCCGTTCGCATGGACGGCACCCTCTCGCCGGAGGATCACCTTGAGATCCAGCTCGTCGGCGGCGAAGAGGGAAAATTCGCGCTTCACCGAGGAGGATCGCTAGTCATTTCGGGGCATCCGGCCCTTCCCGAGGGGCGCAAGAATGCCGCCATCCGCCGCACCTCCGCCGGGGAGAAAACGACGGCGGGAAGCTTTGCCGCTGACAGCGGCTGCGGAATCGACATCAAGCACGCCCTTTTCGAGAATGTTTCCGCTCACTTCAACAGCATCAACAACACCGGCATTCGCCCCAACGAACGCCTCAACGTCCTCGACAGCCGCTTTGAAAACGCCGCCGTCACCTTCACCGATTGCGATACGCCGCATTTCGCCAGAAATCAATTGACCGGCGAGGCCGGTATTGAACACGGAGTATTACTTCTGAGGACGCCCATGGCGGTGATCAAGGGCAACAAGATTGCCGATTATCAGACCGGCATTCGCGCCAACGCATCGGAGGTGACGCTTGACGAGAACACGATCGAGAAGGTCCGCACCGGCATCTTTGCCACGGGTTCGAATGTCACGGTCCGTGGGGGCGCGATTCGCCAGGCTCAAACCGGGATCCTTTTTCAGGGGATCGGCGGTTCGATCCAGGATGGGAGCATTGAAGATTCCAAAACCGCCATCCGCTGCCAGAGCAGCAAGATTCAGGTCAGCAACATGACGCTGCGATTGCCCGAAGGCGGGAAGGAGAGCCTCGCGCTCGATGTCGGGCAAGGCTCGGTAACGGTGCTCAATAGCAACATCGACCCAAAGGCGGTCAAGGTCACCAAGGGTAACGCCACCCCCGCGACGCCTCCCCCTGTCGTCTCGATGCAGTACCTCGTTGCCAAAGTAACCGGTAACACGCCGCCGGGGGCGGTTGTTCTTGTCGAGACGGAGAACGCGGCGGCCCCGCAAGCGGCAAACATGGCCGATCTCAATATCCGCAATTCCCCCGCGCCCATTCTGCCGGGAGGCTTGACGCCGCTGCCGCGCAGCATGAGCGCGATCATCGTCAAAAGCTGGGCCATGAAATGGGATGGCGGGCTGGAGCCCACTCCGGAATATCGACTGACGGTGATCGTACCGCCTCCCGGCGGGGAAGGCGCACCCAAAAAATACAAGAGCCTCAAGGCAAAGCCCGATGACAAATGGCACAGACCTGATCTCGATTCCCAGGCTGCCACTTTGGAGATTTCACTATGAGGCGCTCTTGGATGATCCTTCTAGCGGCGCTCTCGCTACCCCTTGCGAGGGGCTTCGCTCAGCGAACCGTCGACTTTCCCCCGGCAATCGGAAAGCCGCCGCCCGCGCACAAGGCGCCTCCGCGCACGCAGACCGGCGGCGAGGAAACCAGCATCGGGATCGACGAAGGCGTGGCCATGCGCAAGACGCAGCAGCGGGAGCCCCCGCCGCCGACTAATCTCACCATCATCTACAAGGTGCAGTATGGGGAGGATCTCAAGTATGTGCACCCCGACGGGACGGTGCAGGTCTTCCCCCAATGGGAGAGTTTCAAGAACGACGCGTCGAGCCTCGTTCAATCGACCAATACCCGGCTGGCGGATGGCAACAACTATCAGTACGCCACCGCTCCCCTCTCCTCTCAAGGCTTCGACCCGCTCGACATTCCAATTCTTTATATGACGGGCGACTATGACTTCGTCCTGCGCGATTCGGAGGTGAAGAACATCCGCGAGTTCGTGCTCAAGGGCGGCACTTTCATCTTCAATGCCGCCCGGGGGCGCGAGGAGTTTGTCAGGGCCGTGATCCGCGAGATGCGGAAAGTCTTCCCCGACCGGGGCTTTGTAAAGCTGCCGGCGGACCACCCGGCGTTCAATTCGCACGCACGGATCTCGGAGGTCAACACGCTCATCAACGGCGTCCAGTCTGTCCAGTCGCCGCCGGTCTATTCCATCGATATCGGAACGCGTGCCGCCATCATGCTGGTGCCTTACGGCCTCGGCACCGCCTGGAGCGGCCAGGAATACAACCCCTCCGGCAGGCATATCGTGGGCGAAGGGGCGGTACGCCTCGGGGTGAATCTGGTGGCGTATGTCCTTGGCAGCACGGAATATGGGCGCTTCTTGGCCCAGGAGTTTCCCGAGTATGAGGGCGAGAGCAACAAGGGGGATGTTTTCCGGTTCGCCCAAGTCCGTTACAAGGGGAGTTGGTCGTTGAATCCCGGTCTGCAAAACAGCATCGCAACGGGCCTGCGGGACAACACGGGGATCGGCGTCGATTATTCCCCGCACACCGTCGCGTTGAATGACGCGGAACTCAAAGACTATCCATTGGTCTTCATGACGGGGCATTATGATTTCGAATTGAGCCCCGAGGAACAGAAAGGGCTGGCGGAATACATCAACCGGGGTGGAACGATCATTGCCAGTGCCGCCGCAGGGCTCAAGCCGTTCGACATCGCCTTCCGGCGGGAGCTCAAGAGAGCCTTTCCAAACCATGAGCTCGTCCCGATCCCTCCCTCCCATGCACTCTTCATGGCCGGGTGGAACCCCGTACAGGAAGTGGAGTACACCTCGCCGGTCCTGAGGGACGAACCCGATTTGAAAACTCCGCAGTTTTTCGGGCTATTCATCAACCAGCGCCTTGCGGTGCTCTACACTCCCTACGATCTCATGAGCGGGCTCAACCGCGAGTCGAACGCCTATGCCAAAGGACTCGAGAGCCGCGATGCCCTCCGTGTCACCCTCAATCTCATCACCTACTGCCTGAGCCACTAACCAACCACCATTATCTTATGAGCGATCCTATTGAAGAGGATATCCAGAACCTGAGCCGCCTGAATGAACGGATGTTGAAAGAGATCGCCAAGGTGATCGTCGGCCAGCGTGCGGTTGTCGAGCAGCTCTTGACGACCATTTTCGCCGGGGGCCATAACCTGCTGGAGGGGGTTCCCGGCCTGGCCAAAACACTATTGATCAGCACCCTTTCCCAAACGCTCTCGCTTCAGTTCAAGCGGATCCAGTTTACGCCCGATATCATGCCTTCCGACATCATCGGCACCAATGTGATCGAGGAGGATCACCAGACGGGCCGACGCGAGACACGTTTTGTCGCGGGACCGATCTTCACCAACGTCATCCTTGCCGACGAAATCAACCGTACCCCGCCCAAAACGCAGGCCGCGCTGCTTCAGGCGATGCAGGAGCGGGAGGTTTCCAGCGGCGGCGTGACCTATCCTCTGGAGGCTCCCTTCTTCGTTCTCGCCACGCAGAACCCGATCGACCAGGAGGGAACTTATCCGCTGCCGGAGGCCCAGAAGGACCGGTTCCTGATGAACTCGCAAATCGGCTACCCCACGGTGGAAGACGAAGAGGAGGTTGTCTTCCGGACCACCTCCGACGAAACCCAGGTGGTGGATCCGATTCTCGATGCCGCCGGGCTCCTTTTCTATCAGCACCTGATCCGGCGGATTCCGGTATCCCGGCACGTTACCGGTTACGCGGTCGATCTCGTGCGCGGCACGCGCCCGGAAGAGAGCGGCGCGAGTGCGTTCATCCGCGAAAACGTCAGTTGGGGCGCGGGCCCGCGCGCCAGCCAGGCATTGATCCTCTGCGCCAAGACTTATGCCGCGCTCAATGGGCGGGTGAACGTCTCGTGCAACGATGTCCGCCATGTAGCGTTACCTGTGCTGCGCCACCGTATCGCGGCGAGCTTTACCGCCGAGGCGGAGGGGATGAAGACCGACACGATTGTCCACCAGCTCCTCAAGGAGATTCCCGAGCGCACTCATTCCTGATCTCCCCCGCCATGCTAGCCCTTCTCAAACGGCGTCTGAAACAGAGCCTGGAAAGGTTCTCGCCCTCCCCGCTTGGCCGTGAAGCCGCCACGGCAGGCCGGGCGAACGCGCCCCGCAATGCCCTCGATCCCGCCGCGCTTTCGCGGCTGGGCGCGTCTCCGTTGCTGGCACGCGTGGTCGTGGAAGGGTTTCTGACGGGATTGCACAAGAGCCCCTTTCATGGCTTCTCGGTCGAGTTCGCGGATCACCGTGAATACGTTCCCGGCGATGACCTGAAGTACCTCGACTGGAAAGTCTATGCCCGCACCGATCGCTATTATGTGAAGCGATTCGAGGAGGAAACCAACCTTCGATGCTACCTGCTGCTGGATTGCTCCCAATCGATGGACTACGGGACGACCGGGGTGACCAAGTGGGACTACGGCTGTTTCCTCTCCTCCTGCCTGGCTTATCTGATGCTCAAACAGCAGGATGCCGTCGGGCTTTCGCTCTTTGGCGACAAGCCGGGGATGTTCGTCCCGCCTCGCTGCCGTTCGAGCCACCTGCGGCAGATGATGCAGATCATGATGCGGCAGAAGCCGGAAGGCCGTACCGATATCGGCACCAGCGTGAAGAGCGTGCTGCGGAACATCAAGCGTCGCGGGCTGGTCGTCATCGTCAGCGACCTGATCGATTCTCCCGAGGAAACCGCCAAGGCGATCCGCCTCATTCGAGGGCACAAGCACGACGTCATCGTGTTCCATCTCCTCGATGCCGCAGAGCTCGAGTTTCCGTTCGCGGGAGCCACCGTACTTGAAGATGTCGAGACCGGTGAGGAACTCGAGATCGATCCTGCCGCGCTCCGCGAGCATTACCTCGAAAAACTTCGCGAGACGACCGCCTATTACCGCAAGGCGTTCATGGAATCCGGCGTGGATTACCAGTTGATCGACACCCGCAATCCTTATGACACGGCCATCGCCGCTTACCTGAACCGCCGGGCGAAGATGCGCGGGTAGTTTTTCCCTATGATCAGCTTTTTCAATCCCTGGGCGTTAATGGGAATGTTGCTTCTGGCGGTACCGGTCCTCGTCCATATTTTCAAGCCCCGCAAGACGCGCCGGACCGCGTTCACCAATATCCGGTGGCTTCGCGAGTCGCAGCACAAGCTCACCCGACGCGTGCAGTGGCACCAGATCCTTCTGTTTCTCTTCCGGGCGGCGCTGGTCAGCCTGCTCGTGCTGGTTCTGGCGCGGCCGGTATTGAACCTGGGCAGCGGGGAACCTCGTGAGCGGTTCATTATTCTCGACCGAAGCAGAACGATGACTTACCGCGAGCCCGGCAAGGAAGGGGAAGCCCCCCGGCAGACTCCCTTCGACCGGGGGCGCTCCATCGCCGAAGCGTTGCTGGCCGCCTCGGGGCCGGGGGATCGAACGACGGTGGTGCTGGCGTCCCGGACTCCGAAGGCGCTCGGGCCGCTGACGGCTGATCCCCAGGCGTATGCGGTGGCGCTTCGCAATGCGGAGGCTCTTCCCCAGGAGGGCGACCTGGGCGCGGCGCTCCCGATTGTCCGTTCGATGCTCGGCACCCGGCGCGACAAGGCGAACGTGGAAATCATCTTCATTACCAACAGCCTGCAAAGCAACTGGTCGCAGAGCGCCATTTCCAGCTTCCTTTCCGACAATGCCAAAAACCTGACGGTCCGGGTGATCGATGTGGCTCCCGCAACGATACGGAATGCCTGGCTTGCCGATGCCGCCGCCGTGGAAAATGCGGAGGGGCGCATCAGCGCGATCCGGGTGGAGGCGGGCTGGTCCGGGGATGGCGATGCCGAACGCTCGGTTTACGTCACGGGGCTGGCCGGTCTGCCCGAGCTTTCGACGAGCGGCCTCCTCAGGCCGGGGCTTTTGACCCCGCTGGAGATCGAGCTTCCTGCCGGATACGATCTGCGCGGCAAGATTGCCCGCGTCGAAATGCGCCCCGGCGACAGTTTGCCTGATGACGATTCCCTCCTCCTTAATCTTAATCCGCGCGGGCTTCTCAATGTCCTGGTAATCGAGTCCGAGGTGACCCAGGTCAAAGCATTGCAACCGGGGCTGCATCTCCGCTCGGCGCTGCAATCCCTCGCTCGGGTCCAGAAAGGAGGGCTGGAAATCCGTATCGCCTCTCCTCAAAAATTGACCGACGAGGAGATCGCGCAGGCGAACCTTTTCATCATGGTTGAGCCCGACGGCATTTCGGATGCGCACCTCAACGCCATCGAGAGCCGCGTTCGGGCCGGGTGTGGCCTGGCCATCTTTCTGGGGCCTTCGGTCAATGTCTCCTTCTTCAATGAAAGACTTCATCGCTCATCCAACCCCGCCGCGAGTCTTTCACCGGTCGCCCTCAACCAGGCGATTGAGAACCGGCGCGTCCGTGAAGAAACGGTACGATTGACCTCCATCGATTGGAATCACCCCCTGCTGGCGAATCTCTTTGATCCCGCGTACAACGACTTTCCGCAAACGCGGGTGACGGGCTACTTCGGCCTCGGCGCATGGCCACAGGAGACGCCGGTTCGTGTTCTGGCCCGCATCGGCAGCTCGGTGCCCGCGATTCTGGAAAGCGATTTCGGCGACGGCAAAGTCGTCCTCTTCAATATGACGGCCAATGACGCCTGGAGCGACCTGCCGCGCCGCCCCAGTTTCATCCCACTGCTCGACAGGCTGGTCGCCCATCTCTCCGGGGGCGTTGCCCGGCGGATGTTCATGGCGGGAGAGCCCGTTGTCTATCCCATCGGTTCATTTGACAAAGCGCCCCAGATCAGCGTGACGGAGCCCTCCGGCGAGAGCTTGCACCCTACCCTGCGCCGAGTGGGCGGGCAGTTTGTCATGCAACTGGACTCCCCGGAAAAAGCCGGGATTTACGAAATCAAAATTGAAGGAAGCGCCGAAACGCGCACCTTCGTCGTTCAGACAGGCCGTAGCGATAGCAATCTGGCCAGGATGAAACCTGAGCTGCTGGAGCAATGGTGGGCGCCCGCCAAATTTGAAACCGTCACGACCAACCGCTCGTCGGAAGAAGGGGGCAAACCGCCCGCCGTCAGCGACCGCAACATCCTCCTCTGGCCCTGGTTCGCAGGGCTCGCCTGCCTGATCCTGATGGGGGAGATGGCTCTCGTTCACTGGCTTTGCCCGAAGATAAACCCGATGCTGGCCGAAAGCCGGGTCTCCAAAGGATTGCTGCAGAAGCAAGGAGTTAACAATGAAGGTTGATTGGAATCCTCTATTTTCACCGGCCCTGATCGCTAGTGTCGGGGTGGCTCTTTTTGCCTTGCTGGGCTGGGGTCTCCTGATCCTGAGGCAGCGGCAGGTTCCGGCCCGTTGGATCTATCTCCTTGCCGGGATGCGGATCGGCATCATCCTCCTCTTCCTGGTCTGTCTTTTGCGGCCCTCCTTCGTTTGGAAACGAACGACTGACCAAGGCCCCGCCCTGCTCGTACTGTTAGACGCTTCCCGAAGCATGGCGACCGCAGACGCGCCGGACGGCAAGACGCGTTTCCAGGAGACGGCTGCCTGGATGGAGAAAAGCGGGCTCGGCGATAAGCTGGCGAAGGGAAATCAGGTTTACTGGTTCCGCTTCGATCAACATGCCTACCAAATCAAACGGGAAGAGTTGGGGGCGACAAAGCCAATGATCCAGACGAGCCGCTATGCCGAGGCGCTCACCTCCGCATGGGAGCAATATCGCTACTCGGCCGGGGAAGAGGCCGGTTCCGCCCGGGTTGTGCTGGCTAGCGATGGCAACGACCGGAGCCAGAAGGATGTGGTGGAACTGGCCCGCAGCCTGGGCATCGCCATCGACACCCTCGCGCCGCACACGGTGGAGAGCGCCCGCGACGGCGCGGGAAACGCCAGCATCGTTTCCATCCAGAGCCCCCGCCGCGTTTTGCTCGGCTCGGAATCCCGATTTCTGGTGATGCTGCGGCATCACGGGCTGGCCAACCGTCTCTTGACGTTGAGCCTGAAGCAAAACGGGGAGGTCGTCGCCTCCCGGGACGTCCAGTTTGCCTCGGAAGAACATGAACAACAGGCGAGCCTCGTCTATCGCCCTGCGAAAAGCGGCTTCCGCGAATATGAGATCGTGCTGGAAGGATTCCCCGGAACTGCCCCTTCGCGCAAGATGACGGTGGAAGTCGTCGGCAACCGTCATGAAGTCCTGATGATCGAGAATACCTGGCGCTGGGAGTTCAAATACCTCCGGCGAATCTTGGGCGACGATCCCAGCTTCAGCTTCACGGGGTTCCTCTCCCGGGGCGGACAGACTTACGTGGCGTTTGCCGATGCGGACCGGCAGAACCAGCTTGCCGCGTTCCCGCGTGGGGGCGATCTTAACCTGTTCGATATCATCGTGCTGGGCGATGTGGACCCTCGCGGCTGGGCTCCCGGCTTGACGGAGTCGATCTACGATCTGGTGGTCAACAAAGGCAAGTCCCTGATCGTCCTTGCAGGCCCGCATCTCAACTCCCTGGCTAGTGTGCCCGAGATGGAAGCGCTGTTGCCGGTTGCGCTTACACCGAAGAGCGGCGAGCCACAGGCGGGGCCCGTCAAAGTTCAGGTCCCCCCCGCGCTCGCGCAATCGTCGTTCTTTTTCAATGCCGGGCCGAAAGCATGGGCCGATCTTCCGGCGATGGATCAGATCTACCTCGTGTCGCACAAGAAACCTGCCGCCACCATTCTATTGGAGGCCCCCCAATTGAAAAACAACTACGGTCCCCTGATCGTCGCGGCGGAACACGCGGCAGGCAAAGGCCGGGTACTATTCATCGGCACCGATACCCTATGGAAGTGGCAGATGAGCGGAACCGAAGCGCAACCCGGCGTGACGCCTTACACCCTCTTCTGGCAGCAAACCCTGCGCGCCCTTGCACCCGCCCGCCCTGCGGCAGGCGGAAATCACCTTTGGCTTCAGCTCGAGAAGACCGCGTATGAAGTTGGCGAGGAAATAATCCTGCGCGCCCAGCTTGATGTCCCCCCCTCGCTCACCGAGAGCCGCCCCCAGCTTCGCGGAAGCGTGAAGCTTCCCGACCAGCGGGAGTTGCCGATTAGCTTTACCCCTGATCCCAAAAAACAACGCAGCTTTACCGCCAAACTCGACGCCTCCCAGCCGGGAAGTTATCTATTCATGGCGGAATGGATCAAAGAGGGTGGAGTGGTGGCAACCTCGCAAACCGCAGTCGACGTGGCTCATACTCCCGACGAAACCGGCGCGAGCGTCAACCAGAATAACCTGAGCCGCATCGCCGCCAGCACAGGCGGCCGAATCATCGACCGGCTGGATCGCAACACGTGGCCCAATCCGGAGAAGCTGGATAAAAAGCCGGTCACCCGCACCATCACCGCCTCGCTCTGGGATAACTCCACCCTGCTGGTTCTGCTCGTCCTGCTGATGGGTAGCGATTGGGCAATCCGCCTTAAAAAGGGATTGATTTAGCGATGAGTGAGGCGTTTATCTCACAGCGGACCCGCCAGGTTCTTCGAGATCGCACGCAGCTCTTCAAGGACGGCCTCGGCAAGCGGATGAAGGCGACCCCTCCAGAGGGCTGCAATGACAAGCTCGGGAAAATTGGTTAGCGGAACCACCTGAAGGCCTTTCGGGAACGGTACCCCCGGCACACGGACGCTCAGGCCGCACCCGAAGCCATGCTCCACATAAGCGTTCACAAGATCAATCGTGCTGACCTCAATCGAGGATGGCCAATCAAATGAACGCTTGGTAAGGCCTTTCCGAAACAGGCGGGTCACCGCAGTGTCGCCGGGGGGACGGATCAACGGCGCTTGCCTTGCCAGCGCCGGGAGTCCTCCCTTCGGCCAAACCCAGCCCGATGGGAGCAGGATAACGAGCGGCAGTCTTGCTAGCACCTCGCAGCGGGTCGTAGAGGGTGGCTTGCCTTCGAGTTCGGCAATCGCCAGATCGACTTCCTCGTTCTCGAGCATCTGGAACGTTCCCTTCTGCGAAGCATCCACCAGCGAGAGCTCCAGATCGGGCTGCCGCTCCCGGATCTTTGCGATGACAGCGGGAAGATGTTCCCGGATTGCCGTCGTTGGCGCCGCAAGCCTCAGGCTCTTTGAAGCTTTGCCCGAAATGCGATTTGCCACCTCCGGCAGCCTTGCGAAGAACGGGGACAAAAACTCGATCAACTCCCTGCCCGCAGGCGTCAACTTGAACGGCCTGCGTTGAAACAAGCGCACGCCGAGTTCCATCTCCAGTTGCGAGATTTGGGCGCTGATTGCCGGTTGCTGGATGCCGTATCCCATGGTTCGGGTCGCTGCGGTGATGCCTCCGGCCTTCGCGACATGATGGAAAAGTTCCAGGTGGTGGAGATTCAGGGGGAGATTTGCCACGGAGAGATCATCGATTTTCTCGATGTTTTTGCAATATTTTTCGACTCACTCGAAATCCGATCCATCGCCTAGTCTCGGCGCATGATTCTTCTACTCGGCATTGTGGCGGCACTGATGGTCGTTGTTGAACGGCTTTGGCCTGCAAACAAGCTACCTCAGGTTGATGGATGGTGGCTCCGGATCGCACTGGTAAACCTGGCGCAGCTTGGCGTTGTGATTGTGGCCGGTGTCACCTGGGATCGCTGGCTCGCCAGCGCCTCCCTTCTTCATTTAAGCGACAGCCTAGGCACCGTGCCCGCCGCGTGTGTCGCCTATTTCCTATCAACACTGGTTTACTATGGGTGGCACCGGATCCGCCACGAATCGAATTTCTTCTGGCGCTTGTGTCATCAACTGCACCACTCGCCGCGGCGAATCGAGTTGCTGGCAAGCTTCTACAAGCATCCGGTCGAAATCTGCATCAACTCGATGATCAGTGCCGTGCTTGTCTATGCCCTTCTCGGATGCTCGGTTGAGTCAGCCGCCATTTACACCGGCCTCACCGCGCTGGCAGAGTACTTTTACCACTGGAATATCCGGACCCCTCGCTGGGTTGGCTGGATCATACAACGGCCGGAATCACACCGGGTGCATCACCAGTTCCAGCACCACAGCCAAAATTACGCGGACCTTCCAATCTGGGACTGGCTTTTCGGCACTCTGGCGAACCCGAAGGAATCACCCGCCCGCTGCGGCTTTACGAGCGAGAGGGAACAACGTGTCGGTGAGATGCTCATCTTTCGGGACGTTCACAAAAATCCTCCTTTGGTTTCCCCGACATGCTTTGGCTGCCGAAAACGCTGGGCGTGCGCGGCTTCAGCCAAAGACACCGGCAAAGAAACTTCCACCGGGTGTGCATCATGAAAGCGAGAAACTGGATGGCGATTCTTCTCCTGGCCATTGGCTCGATGCAGATGGTTGGTTATCTCACGGGCTCACGCATCGTGAGGGGGCTTGGCGCTGCGAGCGGCATTGCACCCTTCCCGAAGGTGTTTTGTGAGGCGGAAGGGTATGAAGGATTCGCGGCGACGTTCATCATTGCGGGAACGCAGCAGGACGGAACGCCTTGGGAACGAAAACTCGATCCGGAATGCTACTCGGAGATCCGCGGCCCGTACAATCGCCGAAATGTTTACGGGGCAGCCTTGGCATATGCTCCACGCCTCCCCGAGGCATTGCGGCAAGCCCTGCTCGTAGAGGCGCTTGCACCGGGATCACCGATGCGAAAGGAACTGCAAGTTCCCGAAGATCTACGCGAAATCAGGATTCTCATCGTGCCGCGTCCCGGCGAGTCACAGCGCCTTTTCACCTACTCAGCAAACCAACTATGAAACCGATGTCTCCCTGGCAGTTCACGCTGTTTCGCATCCTTTTCGGACTTTACCTGGCATTTCATTTTGCTGAGCTGACTCCGTATGCGGTGGAACTGTTCAGTTCCTCCGGGCTCCTCAAAGATCCGTCGTTGAATCTTACCGCCGGATTGTTTCCGAACCCGCTCGCGCTTGATCTCCCCGGTTGGTTGGTGACGGGGAGTGTCGCGGTGCTTGCGGGATGTGCCCTGCTGTTTACGGTGGGGTGGAAGCGCAATTGGATGGCCATCCTTCTCTGGTTCGGATGGACGGCTCTGTTTCACCGCAACAATCTCATCTCGAATCCGTCCATCCCCTACGTTGGATTGCTGCTCCTCTTGTCTTTGTTGGTTCCCGGAGGTGAACCGCTGAGCTTCGGCTCGAGAAACAACTCTTGGGCAATGCCGAAGTGGGTCTTCCGCACTGCCTGGATTCTACTGGCTGCAGGCTACACATTCAGCGGGTTTACCAAGCTGTTCTCGCCCAGTTGGATCGATGGCACGGCCATAAGCTATCTCCTGCAGAACCCTCTCGCCAGGCCAGGTCTCGCTCGCGACCTCATGATCGCAATGCCCGGACCGCTTTTGAAGGCTCTTACCTGGGGAACGTTGGCCGCCGAGTTGACCTTTGCGCCTCTTGCGTTGTGGAGAACGGCCCGGCCTTGGCTTTGGCTGGCGCTTGTTTCGATGCACTTTGGAATCGTCCTGGTCGTGAACTTCACGGATTTGACGGTCGGTATGCTGATGATCCATGCGTTCACTTTCGACCCCGAATGGCTCCGGGCAAAGGACGGCTTGCGAGTAATGGCCTATGATGGGGATTGCCTCATGTGCAGCAAGGCGGTTCGCTTTTTTGCGCGTGAAGATCGACAGAACCTCATCCGCTTTACAGCGCTCCAAAGCGAACACGGGCAGCGGCTGGGCGCGCAGAGCGGAAACCGCGAAGCCCAGACGATGCTGGTAGAATGGAATCAACGGATCTTTGCCCGTTCGGACGCTGCGCTAGTATTACTGGAGGCGCTTGGGGATATCTGGGCGATGGCAGCGTACATCGGATGGTTGGTGCCCCGGGCGCTCCGCGACAAGGTCTACAACTTCATCGCCCAGAGGCGGCACCAGTGGTTTCGTAACGATTCCTGCACACTTGTGCCGGTTGAAGTCACGAGCCGCCTTCTATAGCCTGATTCGCAACTCTGTCCATTCCGGCACCCTGCACGAGATGACAAGGCTTTCGAATCAGAGATTCGGGGACATTGGCGTTACCAATCTGGAGATTGGTAACGAGGAAAATATCGCCTGACTCCATTTCCACCCTTTCCATGGCGGCAAGGTTGGAAGAGCAGCGGCGGCATGAACTGCGAATCCAACTCAAAACCATACTTATATGCCGTTAATTAGCGTAAACCTCA
The DNA here is from genome assembly GCA_037190965.1 of Chthoniobacteraceae bacterium. GTDB lineage: Bacteria > Verrucomicrobiota > Verrucomicrobiia > Chthoniobacterales > Chthoniobacteraceae > DATMFV01. The sequence continues at coordinate 4,103 of JBBCKI010000061.1, read as the reverse complement.
TCGAAGGCGTTTTCACGCAAGCTCAAAAACGCGACATAGTCCGTAAACTGACCGACACCATGGTGTCGATCGAAGGCGAGAACATGCGTTCAATGACCTTGGTCATTATCAACGAGATCAAAAGCGGCGATTGGGGAGTGGGGGGTAGTCCCCTTACCACCAGCTCTGTGAAGGCACTTGCGAAGGGAAGACCACGCTCACAGCGGCAAGGCAACCGAGGCTAAGTGATCACCGGCTTTGCGGAGAACGTTCAAATCCGTCGCCGGTCCACGCTACTCTCGCTTTGTTACATCCGCCGACGCCCACGGAAACGATGCACCGCTGACATCATCACAATCCTATCAAAAAAGAGGACACTCATCCAATGAGCGCGACCGACCCCCGGCTCAAGAAGGTGCAATACACCGCGAAAACCCATACGACAGGGGGCCGGGAAGGCGGCACATCCCGTACCTCCGATGGCCGGCTGGATGTCAAATTTTCGCTTCCCGGCGGTCCGGGCAATGGAACCAATCCGGAACAGTTGTTCGCCGTAGGCTGGTCGGGCTGTTTTCTCAGCGCAATCAAGCTTGTCGCCGCCAAAAAGAAGGTAAGGCTTCCGGCGGACGTTGCCATTGACGCGGAAGTGGACCTTTGCGTCACCGACGGCGAGTACTCCCTCCAGGCGCGCCTTAATGTCAGCCTGCCGGGGGTGGAACGTGAAGTCGCCCAGGCGCTGCTCGACGGAGCGCACCAGACGTGTCCATATTCGAAAGCCACGCGCGGCAACATTGATGTCGCGATCAATCTCGTTTAACGCGGCATCGGATAAGATCACCGCGCGCTTCTTCAACACGGCTATCGTCGCCCCAATTCGCGTAATACTCGCAAATCAAAGGACCTGGAAGCTTCCGGGTTTTGAAATGCGCGACTCCTGAGAAGAGTTCTACCGATGACCCGTTACGCGCCTCCCTGCATTAAGCGACCGTTCGCTATGCCGCCGAGCTTTGCTACGAGGTCACGATGGTAAAAGACGCGACCGCAGATTACTGTGATGAAGAAATGCACGCCGCTTTCGACATCAATCCTCCAAAGTACGCCAGTGCCCTTGTGACCACAATCGAGGTCATCGAGTCAATCTCTGCTCTCTCCAAGCAAACAATATGACTGCATATTCCATCCAGGAGCTTCTGGGCATCCAGTTGCCTATCATTCAAGCCCCGATGGCCGGCGTGCAGGGCAGCGCACTTGCGATCGCCGTTTCCAACGCGGGCGGGCTCGGCTCGCTTCCCTGCGCCACGCTCGGATTGGACGCGATGCGCGAGGAGTTGGAGGCCATTCGAGCGCAGACCACAAAGCCGTTTAACGTCAACTTTTTCTGCCATCCCGCACCCAGGCCCAGCTCCGAGCGGGAGACCGCGTGGCGTGCCGCGCTCGCGCCCTATTTTGCGGAGCTTGGAATTGATCCGAACGCGATACCGGCCGCACCTGCGCGATCGCCCTTCAGCGTCGAGGCGGCCCGGGTGCTTGGCGACTTCAGGCCTGCCGTCGTGAGTTTTCATTTTGGCCTGCCCTCCGAGGACTTGCTGAGACAAGTCCGCGCCATGGGCGCAAAGATTCTGTCCTCGGCGACCACCGTGGAAGAAGCCCTTTGGCTGGAAGCACGAGGCGTCGATGCGATCATTGCGCAAGGGCTTGAAGCAGGCGGGCATCGCGGCATGTTCCTGTCTCAGGATCTCAATACGCAAGTCGGCACGCTCGCGCTCGTGCCGCAGATCGTGGAGGCCGTGAAGGTTCCGGTAATCGCCGCCGGCGGCATTGCCGACGCGAAGGGCGTTGCGGCCGCCATGGCGCTAGGGGCCGCGGGCGTGCAGGTCGGCACTGCTTACCTTCTATGTACGGAGGCCGCGACCGGCGGATTACATCGGGCCGCCTTAAGGAGCGAAGCTCGGCGCGAAACGGCGGTCACCAACCTCTTCACCGGACGACCCGCGCGGGGCATCATGAACCGCCTCATAAGAGAGTTGGGACCGATGAGTAATTCCACGCCGGAGTTTCCTCTGGCCATTGCGGCCATCACACCCTTGCGAGCAAAAGCCGAAAGCTTGGGCCGCTACGACTTCACCCCATTGTGGGCGGGCCAGAATACGACCGGCTGCAGAGAAGTCTCGGCGGCGCTTCTTACGGCAGAGTTGGCGCGAGAGGCGTGATGCAAACCTGCCAATCGGATCGTTCGTGAAAAACGTTTCCTAAGAACGTATGAAAAAAATGCGTGCAGCGCAGGTCACACGAGCTGGCGGGGCTCTCGAACTCGTCGAACGTGAAATTCGGGAGCCGCGCGCGGGCGAGGTCCGCGTGAAAGTGGAGGCGTGTGGAGTTTGCCACAGCGACATCTTTATTAAAGACGGCTCATGGCCCGGCATTCAGTATCCACGCGTCCCGGGGCATGAGATTGCCGGGCGGGTTGACGCTCTCGGCGATGACGTCACCGGATGGAACGTCGGCCAGCGGGTTGGCGTGGGGTGGCATGGTGGACATTGTTTCCAATGCGAACCATGCCGACGTGGCGATTTTGCGATGTGCGTCAACCGCAAGGTAACGGGCATCGATTTTGACGGCGGCTATGCGGAGTATATGATCGTGCCGGTTGCGGCGCTGGCGGCGATTCCCGATGACATGCCGGCGGACGAAGCCGGACCCTTCATGTGCGCGGGTGTCACCGTTTTCAACGCGCTACGGCACGCAGGGGCGCGCGCCGGTGACGTGGTGGCCGTGCATGGGATCGGCGGGCTCGGACATCTCGGAGTTCAGTACGCCCGGCAGATGGGCTTTGTGACGGTAGCGATGGGTCGAGGAAGGGACAAGGAGCCGCTCGCGCGAAAATTGGGTGCGCATCATTATATCGACTCGGGCGGAGGCGATGGGGCGGCAGCGCTGCAAAAACTCGGTGGCGCACGGGTGATCCTGGCAACAGCCCCGAACGCCCAAGCGATCTCGGCGTTGGTGGATGGGTTGGCAATCGATGGCAAACTACTCGTGCCCGCCGCCCCGGCGGACCCGCTCACGATCAGCGTGATGCCGTTGATCATGGGAAGACGGTCGGTGGCAGGCTGGTATTCCGGCACTGCGCGGGATTCGCAGGATACGCTGGAGTTCAGCGCGCTGAGCGGGGTGCATCCAATGGTGGAGAAATTCCCGTTGGAGCGAGTTGCGGAGGCTTATGAACAGATGCACAGCGGCAAGGCGCGTTTCCGCGCGGTTTTGACGATGTGAAGGGTCACCAAGGAACCGCGATGCAAACGACAACTTTTTCGGTCCGGCATCTTGTGGAATCATCCAATCACGATTTCCCGACGACGATTCATCGCTTTGAGGAGCAACTAGGGACATACGACCCCGGTGTGCTCGATATTCTTGCTCAGGATCCGGAAAAGCATGCCGAAGAAGTTGAATCGAAAATCCGAGCGATGGAAGGCTCCAGCGGCTTTATGCGCTTTGGACCGGTTCTACCCCACGGTCTCCTATTATCGTTGGCTGGCAAACCCATCAGCAAGGCAAGCCAGTACGTGATTGGCAATCCGCTTTTTGCAGTGAAGATGACTCAGCACAACCTGGGCGCGGCGCTCTACGCGCCGCTGCGGGTCCTGATCTGGGAGGATCGAAACGGCGTTACGCGCCTGGAATATGATCTGCCCTCTTCGCTTTTTGGTCAATTCGACGATGAAAACGTGAAGAAGGTGGGTGTGATGTTGGATCAAAAAATGGAGAAGCTGGTGAACAAAACGATCACATCATGAGCTTTAATCCGGTTTAGCCCCAACTCCGATGTTGAAGCGAATGGGCTCGCGCATGAGGTTTTCTCGTTACCAATCTCCAGATTGGTAATGCCATTGGGTGCGAATCTCTGATTCGAAGCCTTGTCATCTTGTGCAGGATTCCGGAACGGATAGGTTTGCGAAACCGGAGTTTCGAAGACATGGGCGTTCCCAAACAGAGAGACTGTGTGAAAACACACCTACGTCATTGAAAGCCTGAGAGAGGGAGATCAGGATGAAGGGCGATGAGATTCATTGCCGGAGTAGACCGCTCGCAACGCCAGCTTCTGCCGGAGAGCCTTGAGGATT
>JBBCKI010000060.1:0-36824 GCA_037190965.1 Chthoniobacteraceae bacterium | reverse complement strand
CCTGAAGCTGTCGACTCCCCCCCGAAAACTGCTGAAACCTGCTAACCGCCATCATTCGTCCACACAAGCACCTCTTTGTTTTAAAGCCTCATGAAAAAATGTTTCCCAAAAAAGCCGTTGAACGCGCGTTCCGGCTTCCTGCTCATCAGCACTTCAATGCTGCTGGCGGGAATTCAGGCTCATGCGCTTCCAGCCTATAACGACATCGATGTTCCCACCGGACAAACACAGACAATCAGCGACAGCCTGACCGATGCCGATGGGGCCTCTCTCAATAAAAGCGGTGGCGGAACGCTGATCCTGACCGGCTCGAACACCTACTCCGGCGGAACGGAGGTAGTGGGCGGAACCTTGACCCTGAGCGGTTCCGGTGCGGTCATTGAGAATAACGGGTCCGCTTTCATCAATACCGCCGCGCTCAACATCGAGCAGGGCGCCTTCATGAAGTCTCACGATGGCAATATCGGTTATGCCGAAGGTTCCGTCGCCTCGGCCTCCGTATCCGGCTCCGGGTCGATCTGGAATGTGACCAACGCCCTCTGGGTCGGCCTGAACGGCGACGGAACACTGACGATTACCGGAGGAGGTGTGGCGAACGCCAGCACTCTGCATGCGGGTAAATACATCGGCTCCCAGGGAACGGTGCTGGTGAGCGGCAGCGGTTCCGCCCTGAATCTTTCCTCCAACCTCTTTTTGGGAGTGCAGGGGAACGCATCACTGACGGTGGAGAACGGTGCGACGCTAATTTCCAACAGCGGCCGGATCGGCGACGGTGGAACGACGGGAACCGTGTTGATCACGGGCTCCGGTTCAGGGTGGACGGCAGGCACAATTTTCGCGGGGATTTCGGCCGGCGGCGTTGGCGATATCACCGTCTCCAACGGTGCTTCCGTGACTTCGACCGGCACGTTCCTGGGCGAAGTGTCGGAATCCACCGGCACGTTGACGGTTACCGGGACCGGCTCCAGCTATAGCACCGGAGATCTCTGGGTAGGAAGCAACGGCAACGGCACGCTGAACATTTTGAATGGAGCGACCTTCGACGCCAACAAGCTTTTTGCCGGAACGTCAAGCGGGACTGTCGGTACGGTCTTGATCGATGGCGCGGGATCGCGGCTCGACCTTCTCGGTCAGGCGACCATTGGAAACAATGGGAATGGTAACCTGACCATTTCCAACGGGGCTGTGCTGACGAGTGCTAGCACGGCATTCCTTGCTTCTGCTTCCGATGCCTCCGCCACAGTTTTGATCAGCGGCAGCAATTCGCGTTGGGAGAACAATGGGCAGATTTATATTGGCAACAACGGAGATGCGGAACTCACTATTGAAGCGGGCGGTACCCTTACTTCCAATGGCACGGCGTTCATCGGCGCCGGTTCTTCAGCGTCGGGTATCGTGGAAGTGATGGGACTCGGCTCCGCATGGATCAACGACGGTGATCTTCGTGTCGGCAACCATGGGTCCGGCTCGCTGTTCATTACCGACGGAGCGACCGTAAGCAATGAAAACGGTATCGTCACAGCAAGCGGAAGCGCGAATTCAACCTGGGTGGTCGTTTCTGGCGCTGGAAGCCGGTGGAACAATAGCGGTGACGTTTCCGTTGAGGGAATGGGTGGACCCGCTTACCTCCTTATTTCGGATAGCGCGGTGGTTCAGATCGATGGCAACGGGAGCCCTGGAAGCGGCACTCTGACGCTCAGCGGAACCTCGTACAATTCGGCGTATGGATCGGCTCTTGTGATCGGTGGTTTCGGGGAACCGGCGAAGGCAGGAACTCTTCTCGCGGAACGGGTGGTCACCGATTGTGGTTCCGGCGGTGTCGTTGCTTTCATTCACACCGACCGCAATTACACCTTCGCGGCGGACATGGATGGCAAGATTGGTGTTTACAGCCTCGCAGGCAATACACACCTCACCGGAAACAGCAATGTCTCCGAAGTTTTGGTTATCGGGGGAAGCCTCTTCGTCGATAACACCCTCAAGGTTCAGGGTGACACGGATGTGGTGGGCGGCAATCTCGTGGTAACGGGATCGATGCGCGGATCGATCGACATCGAAGCCGGCTCGGCCTTCATCAACGGCTACTCCAAGGGAACCGTCGAAAACCACGGCGGCTTCCTTGGCGGTTCGGGCACGATCCGGGGGAACGTGTTCAACCATGCGTTTTTCAGCCCCGGTGCCTCGATCGGTTCGGTCGGGACGCTGGAGATCGGCAAGAATTTCACGCAGAGCGAAAACGGTGTTTTCGTTGTCGACGTGTCCCGTTCGAAGGCTGACCACCTCATCGTCGACCGCGAGGCGAACCTTGCCGGATCGCTGGTGGTCAACAAGCTCAAGTCGCCCAAGAGCGGCACGAAGTTCGAGATCATCACGGCCGACTGCGGGATTGACGGAACATTCGATTCCTTCCGGTACAACACCAATAGGCTGAGCCGGTTTGAAATCGAATATTTCGACAATTCGGTCGTCCTGGAATATCAGGAAGACTCCATTGCGGATTTCGCCGGGGACAAGAAGCTTACCTCGAATCAGAAGAACGTCGCCCGCGCGCTCGACCGCGCACGCGGCCGGGGCAAGCTCTCCAAAGTGCTCGACTCGATCTACGATATGCCGCTGTCGCAGATCTCCAATGCGCTCGCCGTCCTCTCTCCAGAGGAACTTTCGCAGATCTTCCAGATCGGCGTTGCGACGGCGCAGATCCAGAACAGCAATCTGGCGTGGCGTTTGCAGGATGCGCGCGAAGGAGCGACCGGCTTCTCCAACGCCCTCTCGCTTTCGAACCCGCGCGGTTCCATCTATGCGGATGGAACCTCTGTCGATACCCGCAACGGCCTGACTCTTGCAGGCTGGGATGGCAGGAGCGTGGTTGGCAAGCAGACAGTCGCTCCGGTGATCAGCGAAAACCGCTGGAGCTTCTTTGCGATCGGCTCGGGTGAATGGGCCGATGTCGAAACCACTTCCAAGGCGGCTGGTGGCGACTTCACCACCGGTGGTGTGACCATCGGGGCCGACTACCGGGTTAACGAAAACCTGGTGGTAGGTATCGCGGGCGGCTACGCCAATACCGACGCGGATCTCTCCAATGGGGGAGATCTCCAGGTGAACAGCGGCCGGGGCAGCGTTTATGGAACGCTCTTCGGAGGTGGTTTCTATCTGAACGCATCGGCAGGCGGTGCGTACAACTCCTATGACACCAAGCGGTCTACCTTCGGGGGGAAAGCACGCGGAAGCACCGAGGGCGGTGAGTTCGACGCCATGCTGGGCGGTGGCTACGACTACTGCATCGGCGGGTTGACGGTTGGGCCGATTGGCTCGCTGGAGTACACCTATCTGGACGTAAACGGCTTCCAGGAACATGGGTCGGATGCGCCTCTGCGTATCAGCTCACAAAACCTGAACTCCCTGCGTTCGCTGCTCGGTCTCAAGGCATCATACGCCTTCACGGTCGGGGGCATCGTGATCAAGCCGGAAATCCGTGCACAGTGGAGGCACGAGTACCTCGACACCAACGCCTCGCTGGAGGCCGGGTTCGTCGGCGGGACGGGTGTCTTCGCGGTGGAGGGAAGCGAGATCGGGCGTGATAGCGTGTTGATCGACGCGGGGGCAACGGTGCAGGTGAGCCCGACGGTTTCGGTGTTTGCCTACTATACCGGTGAAATCGGACGCACGAACTACTCCTCGAACGCTGTGAACGGCGGTTTCCGGATCAGCTTCTAACCTCGGCATTCGCGAGAACTGCTGGAACTTGTGGACGAGCCCCGCTTCGAAAGAGGCGGGGCTCGTTTTCTTTCTCTGATTTACAGCCCAAGTTGCCCGCCGGCAAAGAGCAGACGTAGAAGCGGTAGGTGATTTAAAGGAAGGATGCGGTGAGGCTATCTCGCCGCACCCTTTTTCGTTTCAGCTGTTAATTAAGGCCTTCTGAGGATTCAATTCCCGGCGTCGGGCCACCAAAACAATAAAAAGTAAAGGGATCGCTGCCCGGCACGAGATCACCATCCCCTCATCCCCATTCCAGACTCCGCCAAGGGTGCCCAGCCCAAGTGCGGCAATCCAAAATCCGATCAAAACAAACCGGATTCGGTTCAGGATGCCGGAGGGAAAAGTAAGTTCCAATGTTGAGGGCAAATTGCGCCGAAACATCAGGACCAGGATGAGCAGGATTGAAAGGAGGGCTCCAACCATGGAACCGACGGCTCCCGAGGCGATGGGAATTGCGATAGAGTCGCCCCAGACTGGGTAATCGAAGCGATGCTGGCGAATGGTATAATACCAGACGCTTAAGGGAATTTGGATCGCCCAGAGGGCCAACCAGGCAACCACGAAAAAGGGGAGACGGGTCTTATGATTCAGACGTCGATAGATCGTTTCGATCCCCCAAGCCAAAATACTACCCAACCCAAAGGCAATCAGCCCTCGGCCAAGGTCGGTAAGGCGTTTGTGAGGGGTTTCATAGGCGGCTAATCTCAAATGCCATTCCTTGAATCGAACTTCGCGCGGAGAATCCTGTAGTTCATTGGAAATTCTGAATGGGGCCTCCATGTCCGTATACACCGGCATCCAGAAACCCACGATCCAGAGGATGATGCCTGTGATAAGAATGGCGCCAATTTGCACTCTTGACGCAAAACGCCGTAAAAAAATCTGGTTTCCAAGGTCTTCTGTCATGGAGATAGCCTTTTAGCCTACTGGAAGGGCACTTTAAGGAGAAAATAGGCGAGGGTGGCAAACGGGAGGAGAAGCACCATGGAGACGAAACGAAGAACTTTCGCCGCCGGATCGCCCCAGCCTTTGATCACGCTGTAAAAGGCGCGCGCCCAAAGGGCGGTGAAAAGAAGTCCGAGCGCAAAAGGAACCGATTTTCCCCCCACTTGAGATAACGTGAAAAGCGATTCCGTGGGGATCTGAAGCGCCGAAGCCATTGACGTAATGATCGGCAAAAGAACGAAGGGAATCGCAAGGGGGAGGAAGCAACGGTCAAAAGCAATTTCGCCGGGAGTTCGCGCTCTTTTTTGCGGATTGCTTTTCGATATCATCCTTTCAAATCCTTGTTGTCGTTTCGGTTGCGATCCTAGGGAGATTGGATTGGAGATAAAGGAGATTTCCAACTCCCAGTAAACATCGGCGACGACGCAAATCCCACTTTCGCTGGCACTGAAGCGGGGGGCGTGGCACGATGGAACGGTTGGACACCATGCACGCATGACCCGCTCCCTCTTGATCAAGCTCCGCCGACGGCTTCTGGCGCAGGCGTTTGCTCATGCCTTTGCGTGGTCGTTCCTCGTGATGGCGGGGCTGTTTACCTGCGTCGTGGGGTTCGGCCCCCGGTTGGCGGCGGGATCGCAGGTTGTTCTGGCGGTTGGCGCAACGCTGCTGGCGGCGCTCGGTGCGGCGATCTGGACAATATGGCGTCAGCCTTCGTTGCAAGAGGTGGCGGCAAAACTTGATCGCGCCGCCGCCACCCATGACCGCCTTTCCACCGCGCTCGCGTTTGAAGCCGCCCCTCCGGATCGCTCCCTTTTTCATCAAGCCGCGCTCGCGGAGTGCCAGAAGTTCCTCTCCGGGTTCGACGGACGCCGTTGGACCCCCTGGCAAATGCCTCGCGCGCTTCCGTGGCTTTGTGTGCCGGTGCTCGCCTTCGGTCTCCTTCAATTTCTCGACAAACCTGCAACGGGGCCGCTCAAGGGGGAGGCCGATCCCGCCGCGCTGGCCGCTGCGGAGCGTCTGGAAGAGATGGCGCGCAAGCTGGAGGAAAAGCGGAAAGATTCACCGGACATGAAGAAGGTGGCCGAGGCCATCAAAAAGAGCGCCGCCCAGCTGCGGACCGAGGCGGAGGGGCAATCGCCGGATAAAGCGATGCTCCGCGAGCTCTCTGCCATCGAGGATCTTCTCAAGGCAGCTCAGCAAGGGAACGACATGGAGGCGCTTGCCGCGACGTTGGCGCAGATGGACCAGGCAAAAGCCGCCGCCGAAGCCGCCGAGGCGCTCAAGCAGCGGGACGCCGCCTCCGCCGCCGCCAAGCTGGAGGAACTCGGGAAACGGCTGGCAGAGGAAAGCGCTTCCCAGAACGGAGAAAAGCAACTCCAACAGCTTGAAAAAGCGATGGCCGGGGCGGCCCAAAAACTTGGCGAGCAATCCCCCCTCGGCGCAGCCGCATCAAAGGCGTCGGCGGCGGGAAAACGGCGCGACGGAGCCGGGGCGCAGCAGGCGATGGAGCAGATGAGCGAGGCGCTTCGGCAGGCCAATTCCAACCGGAGCGGCCAGGGGCAGAAGTCGCAGGAATCCAAGGAGTTGGCGGCGATGATCCAGGCCCTGCGTGAGATGAAATCGGGCCAGGGCGGGAAGCCAGGCGATGAATCCGGCTCGGGCGATGGCCAGAAGACGCTCGTCATTTCTCCCTCAGGCAAGGGGAATGGGCAAGGCGAGCCGATGCCCGGGATGGGTGATAGCGCGTCCGGCCAGCCCGGCAGCGAACGCGACGAGGGAACCAAGGCTTCGCCCTACGGCGCGGAGTCCGCGCCTCCCGCAGCGGCAGAGATGCAGACGCAGATCCAGGGGCTCTTGGGCGAGGGGGAATCCCTGAACGCGCTCATCCCCGCCAAACCGGGCGAGGAACCGGCGAAGACCGGCTATAAAGCGCTCTATGAAGCGGCGGCCCCGGCTGCCGAGGATGCACTTGAAAAAGAAAATATCCCGCTTGGCTCCCGGCTCTTCGTCAAACGATATTTCGAGTCGATCCGGCCCAAACAATAGACCGCGTTCGAATCCCCCTTCAGAACCCCAACCTTCTTTATGAACAACGCCGAAGCCGACGCCGCTCAATTTCGTGACCTTTTTTGCCGGATCCAGACGGAGCTTCAAAAGCGGATCGTGGGACAGGGGGAGATCCTTGAAGGGGTGCTCACCGCCCTATTCGTCGGCGGCCATGTGCTGCTGGAAGGGGTGCCCGGCCTTGGCAAGACGATGCTGGTACGGACGCTCGGCGAGGTGACCGGCCTCAAGTTTTCGCGCGTCCAGTTCACCCCCGACCTGATGCCTTCGGACATTGTCGGCACGAACCTCATCGCGGGCGAGGAGAGTCGGGCGTTCAAGTTCCAGCCGGGGCCGATTTTCGCCAACCTCGTTCTGGCGGATGAAATCAACCGCGCAACCCCCAAGACGCAGAGCGCGCTGCTCGAAGCGATGCAGGAACATCACGTCACCGTGGGAGGCACCCAGCACCCGCTGGCCGAGCCGTTTCTCGTGCTTGCCACGCAGAACCCGCTGGAGATGGAGGGGACCTATCCGTTGCCCGAAGCCCAACTCGACCGCTTTCTTTTCAAGCTGAAGGTCGCTTACCCCAACGCCGCCGAGCTTCACACCATCCTCGACCGAACCACGGCAGGCGAGGATGCCGCGCTTGCTGCGGTTTCCGGCGATGCCGCCGAACTCCTCCGCTGGCGCGCCTTCACCCGGCAGGTGCCGCTGGCGCGCGAGGTGCAGGAGCGGGCCGTGGAGATCGTCCTCGCCACGCATCCCGACAACCCCGCCGCTTCACCCAAGGCGAAGCGGTTCGTCCGCTACGGAGCCAGCCCGCGCGGCGCACAGGCGCTCATCCTCGCTGGGAAAATCTTTGCGCTGCTCGACGGACGTTACCACGTCTCCAAGGCCGATCTCGAAAAAGCCGCGCTTCCGGCGTTGCGTCACCGCGTGATCCTGAACTTCGAGGGCGAGGCGGAAGGGGTGACGACGGACGAGGTGGTGAGCGAGATTATCAAGGGGTAGGCTTGGCGTCTTCGAGTTGAATCGCAAACTCCGGCTTGCGAGGGTCGATCTTCCGGTCAACGGAAAGATAGGCTGGGTGGTTGAGTTTCACCCGGTATTCACCCGGCGCATCGAAGTTGACGTGAGGGATGATCAGCCAACCGTCGCGATCGGTCCAGAACCCTCCGCTGGTGGAGTTGTAACCCCATGAGGCGCTGAAGTTGAGATCCCATCGCAACCCGGGGACAGGTTTTCCTTTCTGGTCTGTCACCTTAACGCGCACGGGGGTGCCTTCCGGGACGACCAGTTTCATTTTTTGAATGGGGTTGCGTTCGTTGAGCGAAACCGGAGTCGATAGGACATAGGTCGGCCCGCGATGGACGACAATGGCATAAGTCGCGTTCAGCGTGAGCGGAGTCGCCACAAATTGGTCGGAAGGATCATCGTCCGGGCGTGAACTGTTCTTGACCGACAAACTTTGGGCAGGCGGGTTGCCCTTTGCGTCAGGCAGGAGATACGCCGAGATCATCAAGCTATAGGCGGGAAAACCGTCAGCTTCGGTGATCTCGCCATAAATCGCTCCTGCTGGAGTGACGGGCAACCGAAGGGAATGCGGTTTCCCGCCTTCAGGGATTGTCACGGTTGTTCTCTCAAACGCATACCCGACCAATCCTGTCGGTTCAAAAGTCACTTCATTGGGGGTGGGGACGACGAGCCGGGCCGTGCCTTCTTTGATCGAAACCGTTTTGCTAATCTGTACGCGCGCCATACCGGTCTGACCGAAGTATTTTATAAAACTGACAAGAATGCTCCCCGTGGGGGCGGGCGCGGACGGAGGGAGATCAAACCCGATCTCTACGAGACGCTCAGCCTTTGAGCGCTCGGCCGGGTATTCGATGACAAGATCATGCACCGAGGTGGAAAATTCGGGCAGTTGTGTCTCCCGCCCACCGACACGGATGAAGGTTGGCATAGCGAGGAGATCGTTGAACTCAAACTTCGCAATTCCATTTTCCACAGGCACCCTGCTGGAGGGGCCGAAGCTAAAGCCGTTGCCTGCGGGGATGATGATCATTTGACCGCATTCGACGGTAACCGTCTTAGGAAATGCGGTGGAGGAAGGGAAGACAACCGTGCCACTAATCGAGCGCGGCGGTGCCAGTTTCCACTCGACTCGGGTGGAACCATCGACGGTTACCGGCGGACTTAATGATTTCCCATAACCCTTCGCAGAGAGATAGAAAAGATAAGGCGAGTCGCTGCTTAGTGAATCTAAAGTAAACTCGCCATTTGCATCAGTAGTGCCAAGCAATGGAGCTGAGCTGGAGTCGTAGGCGTGAGAATCCGGACCACCGACGGCAGCCAGTGTGATCTCGGTATTTTCAATCGGTTCACCCGTCGCTAGGGAAACGATTCGGCCTTTGAATGGGATCGCCTGATTCAAAACCCATCGGAGCGGAGCTTTCTCGGGGAAACGAACTCCAGTGCGTCGCTCGAACTCGAATCCTTTCATCGTTATGCTCAAGTCCAAAGGGTAATCGCCAGTGGAAGGAAGCGTCGCCATCCCATTGAGATCGGAGATGGCTTCGAGTTTCTCCAAATTGGAATCATAAATGCCCGTGACCAGAGCGCTCCTGATCGGGTTTCCCTCTTCGTCAACGATCAGGATGCGGCCATCGTATTTTTTTGACAGGGTGATGCGTAAATCATGACGGTCGCGATCCACCTTGAAAGGGCCCCAGGAAGCGGGAGCGTAGCCCGGGACCACTGTTTTGATCGAGATTTGCCCGGAGGGTATATCTATGGAGAAACGACCATCTTCTTGGATCATTGCAAGGGTGGTCAAACCAAGAAGGTCAGCCCGCCGGGATTCGATGAGAAGCCTTTGCTTTTTATCGAATGGTTTTCCGTCCGCCGTTACCACAAACCCGGATACGGTGATTTTGTGTCGAGGCCCTTCGTCTTCCATCTTTGGGGCATACTCCTTCTTGATCTCCGTAATCTTCTCAATCCGCTGTTGCGGCGTGAGGATTTCCGCCGCGATCCGCGCTCCCGCGAGAAGCGCAACAAGCAGCAGCCCGGTAATCGCCAATACCGCCGCAAAGGTGACGCCACGCATTCGCATGGCGGGGCGGTAGCCGGGGTCCAACAGGCGGCGGGCACGATCGAGGAGGGTTCTTTCACCACCGGTGGCAGCGACGGCGGCAACAGGGCTGGCTTCAGCAACGCACGTCATCAATGCTTCCAGATAACGGCTATGTGAGCCGCAATGCATGGCGGCGATTTGGTCGCAACACGCTTCGCGTTCCTGTCGCATTTGTCGGCTGATCCACCAGACGAACGGGTTGAAGAAGAGGAGCGACTCCACGAGCATCTGTCCGAGGTTGACCAGATAGTCCCATCGGCGGATATGCGCGAGCTCGTGAGCCAAAACCGCTCGCAGAAGTTCCGGAGGCGCTCCCGCAAGCAGGGCGGCGGGGAGGAGAATCGCAGGCGCGAAAAAGCCGATCACGGCGGGAGTCTTGATTTGTTCCGATGCGAAGAGTCGTACACGCCGGTTCGCCATCTTTAGGGAAGCGAGCGTTTTGCGGGCAATCGCGGGGAGTGGCAGGATCTCGCGGGCATTGCGGCGAAGGCGGCCTGCCCCCACGAAAGCCACGGCGGTGCGCCCTAAAAATACGACAGTTCCACAGAGCCATCCCAAGGTCAGAACGGTAGTCCATCGGGGAGGGGAATCTGGCGTTTCCCGGCGATTCTCGTAAGCTATTTTTCCGGAAACGGGATGGCTTGCCGCGACGATTGGCGCGGGCGCGGCTTGGGGCAACGCTGTTTCTGCCTGAAGAGCGCGCCGGAATGAGACATCCCGCATGGCCCATGCGCCGATCCCTCCCAACAACACGGCGATGAGCGCCAGGCCGCTGAGGAGGTAGCGAAGCTGTGCGCGGGACGCGGGAATCAACCGGAGACTCCCGGCCAGGAGCATTGCCAGCAATCCACCCTGCCAGAGTGTATGCAGGAGAGCGCGGACGAAAGGTTCGAGCGTTTCAGGGGAATTCATGGGAAAACTACGGTTTCCGCGCTTTGTCCGACTTTTGGTAGGTATCGAGCAGTTGCCGGATTTCCTCGATTTCCGAGGCGTCCACTTCGCCTTCTTTGAAGAGGCATTGAAGGGCCTTCGGGGCGCTGCCGCCGAAGATGCGCGCCACAAGGTTCTTCATGAACGGCCCGAGGATCTGCGCTTCCTCCACGGCGGGCCGCCAGCGATCGGTCAACCCTTCGCGCGTCCGTCCCAGCAGCTTCTTCTTCTCCATCACCTGCATCACCGAGAGTACGCTGGTGTAGGCCCGTTTTTTTCCGTCCGGCAAACGCTCGAGCATTTCTCGAACGGTGAGGGGACCATGTTTCCAGAGGGTCGCAAGGATCTGCATTTCGAATTCTGAAGGCTTTTCCGGTGGCATAAGAGATACTGTGAATGCAGTATCTACTGTAAATATAGTATCAAAGTCAACCGATCAATTCGCATCAATCCGAATCGTGCCTATGCTCTTTTTGGCCATATTTAAGTGACAGGGGGGAACCTTTCGCCTATCACGCGGGGGATGATTGACGTCACTAAAATCTACTACCTCGTTTTTGGAATCCTGACGATTCTCGGGGGAGTCATCGGCTTTGTGAAAGCGAAGAGCCGCGCCTCGCTGATCGCGGGGGGCTCGACGGGGTTGCTTCTTGTTGTTTCCAGCATTGTCATCATGGCTGGAAGGACCAATATCGGGTTAATGCTCGGCCTTCTGGTGAGCGTGGCGCTGGCCGGGCAATTTATTCCCAAGGTGATGCTCAATCGAGCGCCGATTCATTCTATCATTATGGCGATTCTCAGCGCGGCGAGTTTGATCCTCACGCTGATTTCGTTTGCGAAAAAGTAGCGGTTGCAAGCTCGCTTGCTCCGAGCGATGTGAAAACGCGATGTCTCCCCAGCCCTCCAGATCAGCCACTCTCTTCCTGACTGCCGCAGGGCTTGCGGGACTGGGGGCCATGGGGATGATTCTCTTCGGCTGCAAACGCCCCGCCGCAGAAAAGGGAACGGTTTCTCCCACCCCCACACCGACCGCTTCCCAGCCGACGGCCAAGCCAACAGTAACGCCGACACCGTCGCCTACTCCGATTTACATCCCTCGAAAGCGGATGGAAACCGCGAAGCTTTTCAACGGGATGAAGGTGAGCACGGTGCTTGAAAGCGAAGCGGGCACGATCTCGTCTCGCGAGCGCGAGATCCCCTCCAGTTACGAGGTGGAGGTGACCGTGAAGGTCAAGGTGCCGCGTGCGAACCAGGACCTTGAAGAGTTGAGCAAACTCAACAGCGCGCTGCCGGCGGTTCTCCCGGGGCTTTCAAATCTTCTCTCCACCGCCGAGGTGGCGCCGAGCTATGAAGCGCTCTATGGAAGGAAGCTGGCGGGGCTGGAGCGGAATCTGGTGCGGCTCGACGCCCTGCTTTCCCGGCATGATTTTTTCGATTGCGAGACGATCCTTCATCTGCGCGATCCCAATACGGAGCGCGCGGCGCTCCTGTTGCAGGGCGACATGGATGTCGATACCGACGGGTCCGACGGCGACCGTCTTCCGAATCCGGACGGAGCCGACACTTATTTCCCGCCGATGACCAGCTATGGGTGGCCTAAAACGACGGATAACCCAAACCCATTTCTTGCTGCCAAAGAGACTAAACTGCGGGCGTTGGAAAAGGAACTGGCAGAGCTGACCAAGACAAAGGGAGTTGGCGCCTCCCGGCTCCAGGCGATGCGCGACACGATTGGAGCGGCCCGGTATGAGGTGAACCGGATGAAATCGCACAGCTTTCTTCTTTCGGAAACCGACCCGTATATCGTTCTTCCGGGATTCATGTTCAGCGAGAAGGACCCGGTGTTCTCCCCGAAAATCGGCGACTATTGTGTCGTGATTTACGATGACGTGCTTTACCCCGCCATTGTGGGAGATGCCGGGCCAAGCCAGAAAGTGGGCGAGGCTTCGGTGCGGATATGCAAGCAACTTAATGCGCGCTCGACGGCTTACAGCCGCCCCGTGAGCCATCTCAAGGTGACTTATCTGGTCTTTCCCAATAGCGCGGACAAACCTTTTGCGTTGCCGGATCTTGACCGTTGGCATGCCCGAGTGAAGGAGTTGCTTGGCGAGATCGGCGGGCACGGCGGTACGCTTTATGCCTGGGAAAAGACCTGGCGGCCTCTTCCTACGCCGACTCCGACTCCTACGCCGACCCCAACGCCCTCTCCGTCCCCGTCCCCGTCCCCGTCCCCGTCCCCCGGGCCTTCTCCTTCCCCGGGGGCGACGCCCGACCTCGGTTCTCCTTCCCCTGCGGGCTCTCCGCTGCCCTCCCCGAGCCCCGCGATCTCGCCCGCACCTGCGCCAACGGTCATCTCAACTCCGATGCCGACGTCGACGCCGGTTGCTTCCCCGGCTCCGGTGCGGCCATAGTGGGGCGCAACGGGATCATGGTGACCGCAGAAGCCCCTGCCGGTAGGCTCGCGGCGAAATGCCGCGGGCTATTTTGAATGTCCTGCTGAAGGAGTAGACCGACTCAAACCCGCACTGCTCTGCGACGGTTCCAATCGGCAGGGCGGTGGAGTGAAGGAGATTGCATGCTTTCTGAATTCGCAAGGCGCGAAGATGGCTCCCCAGCGAAATGCCGGTCAAGGCGCGGAAACGGGCGCGAAGATGGCTTTCCGATTGGCCAAGCGCTCGCCCCAGTTCCGCAAGCGTGATCGGCTGTGCGAGCCTCGGCTGGACGTATTGATTCACGCGAGCAAAAAGGTCCGCGCCCAAGTTCTTGATAACGGGTCTCTTCTCCAACGACTTCGAAGCGGCCAGGCGTCTTAACAAAAGCCCGAGGTGAAATGGGAGCAGGGATTGATGGGGGTCGTTCTTCCAGGCGTGAAGGACTTCCCGTAGAAGAGCCGCTTCCATTGGCCCGAGCGAACGCGGGGCCGCGCGGAGCGGTTCCAACGGCTCAAGCTCGCTGGGGGAAGCCATTTCAAAGGTAACAAAGTTGAAGCAGAGCTTTTCGAGTTCCAGGTTCATGTACGAGTGAAACTGGAAGGGAAAAATCAAGAGTGATTCTCCCTCCCGGAGCCAAACGTTATCGGCGTCAACACAGATCACCCCGGAGCCCCGGAGCGCGGTAACAAGAACGCACCGGTGGTGCTGAGTGTGTTCGTGAGATAAGGAGAGCTCCGTCCGTCGGCTACGGGTGAACGACAAGATACTCCCCGGCAGTGGGCCGCGCGGGGCACCCACTCCGGTAAGATAGTCAACGGGCGCTACAATGCTTAGGGCAAGAAGAGTGAGATCGTCATTGGCAGACGGTGGCTTCATCGAATTTGTTAAAAATAAAATCGGAACACCTATTTTTTAACCCACCAGATTGTGGGATACAAGCAGCCATGAGTTCAATGCCATCAGCCAAAACGATCAACATCGGTCTCATCGGGGTAGGGGGCCGGCTGCGGTACATCGTTCAGAACATCCTCCAGGCAGACACCGAGAACCGCGTCCGTGTGGCGGCCGTTTTCGACCCGAGCGCCGGATCGCACCAGGCGCTTCGCGAGAAACTGGGGTACGACTACCGGATCGCGGAAAACGAAGCGGCTCTGGTCAACGACCCCGAAATCGACTGGGTGTTTGTCGGTTCATGGAATCGCGACCACGCGCGGCAGGCGATTATGGCGCTCGATGCCGGGAAGAACGTTTTTTGCGAAAAGCCGCTGGCTACCAGCCTGGAGGATTGCCTGGCGATCCGCGAAGCAGTGAAGCGTTCCGGCAAGGTATTTTCGTTTGGACTCGTCCTTCGTTATTCAAATCATTATCAGCGCATCGTGGAGCAACTCAGCTCCGGGGTCATCGGTCGGATCGTTTCATTTGAGTTCAATGAGACGCTGGGCTTTAACCACGGCGGCTATATCTTCGGTAACTGGCGTCGCTTGCGGGAAAATGCCGGAACGCATCTCCTTGAAAAATGCTGTCATGACATTGATCTGGCCAACTGGATCATCAACTCGTTGCCTGTTCAGGCCGCGAGTTTTGGAGGACGTGACTTTTTTACTCCGGCCAACGAGGGCCATGTCACCAGAATCGGTCCGGATAAGAAGGGCTCCAAAGCTTACAGCGCTTGGCCCGACCCTAATCAGGTCAGCCCGTTTAACGGAGGCGCGGATATTTTCGACAACCAGGTGGCAATTTTGCAGTACGCCAATGGAGTCAGGGGGACATTCCACACAAACTGCAATACTGCGATCGCCGAGCGTCGTTTCTACATTTGCGGTACGGAAGGCACGCTGCGGGCCGATCTGCTGACAGGCACGCTGGAGGTGCAGAGAATCGGCTGGGAAACGCAGGTGGAAAAAATCGACACCAACTCGCGCGATGGCCACGGCGGTGGAGACAGCTTCATGGCGGAAGCCCTGGTGCGCTCCCTGGTTCATGGAGAGGCACCGCTTGCGGGCGTCAACGAAGGGATCTATTCCGCCATCGCCGCCTTTGGCATCGATGCGGCGGCGGACAACCGGTGCGTGACCGATCTTCGTGCAATGTGGAGCCAGGCGGGGATCGATCCTTCGGCAGTTACGCTTCGATAGATTGCAGCAAAAATGCTACCCCGGAAGGAGGCGTTACGACGCCTCCTTTTTCTGCGATGCTTCGTAAAGGGAGCGCCAATACTCCAGGCGCTCCTTGACGCGTCGTTCCATGCCGTTCTCGGTGGGTTGGTAGTAGACCTTGCCTTCGGGCAGGTACGCTTGAGGGACATAGCCGCCCTCGTAATCATGGGCGTATTTATAACCCTCGCCGTGACCCAGTGTGGATGCCCCTTTGTAGTGGCTATCCCGCA
Source organism: Chthoniobacteraceae bacterium (assembly GCA_037190965.1). GTDB lineage: Bacteria > Verrucomicrobiota > Verrucomicrobiia > Chthoniobacterales > Chthoniobacteraceae > DATMFV01. The sequence continues at coordinate 21,190 of JBBCKI010000060.1, read as the reverse complement.
AATGCCGGGGGACGGGAAGGGTGACGCCTTTCTTCACGTCATCCAGAGCGGCATTGATGGCGGCGTAGGCGCGATTGCTCTTGGGGGCCGTGGCGACATAAATCGCGGCATGGGCGAGGGGAATCCGCGCCTCGGGCATCCCGATGAATTGCACCGCCTGTTGCGCGGCGACTGCCAGCGTAAGCGCCTGCGGATCAGCCATGCCGACATCTTCGCTCGCGCAGATGACGATGCGCCGTGCGATGAAGCGGATGTCTTCCCCCGCGTAAAGCATCTTCGCCAGCCAGTAAGTGGTGGCGTCGGGATCGCCTCCGCGCATGCTCTTGATGAAGGCGCTGATCGTGTCGTAATGCTGGTCGCCATCGCCGTCGTAAACGACCGCCTTGCGTTGGATGCTCTCTTCGGCAACGCCCATCGTCAGGTGGACTACCCCTGACGCGTCCGGCAATGTGGTAAGGACGCCGACTTCCAGGGCGTTGAGACATTTGCGCGCGTCACCGTCGCTGGTGACGGCGAGGTGAAGAAGCGCGTCGTCATCCGCCTTGACGTTGAATTTGCCGAGGCCGCGCTCCGGATCGCGTAGCGCTCGGCGCATCAGCTCGCAAAGGTGTTCCGGCAGGATCGGTTCCAATTGGAACACTTGTGAACGGGAGACCAGCGGGCTGTTAACGTAGAAAAAAGGGTTCTCCGTGGTGGCACCGATGAGCCGCAACACGCCGCTCTCGACGTCGGGCAGGAGGACGTCCTGCTGCGCCTTGTTGAAGCGGTGGATTTCATCGACGAAAAGAATCGTCCGCTGGCCCGAGGTCTGGATGCGGTTGGTGGCGGTGGCCACCACGCGGCGGATGTCGGCCACGCTGCTTTCCACGCCGCTGAGGCGCTCGAACTTGGACTGCGTGGAGCGCGCGATAACCTGCGCGAGACTCGTTTTTCCCACGCCGGGAGGGCCGTAGAGAAGGATGGAGGAGATGCGGTCGGCCTCAATGGCGCGGCGCAGCAACTTGCCCTGCCCGAGGATGTGCTCCTGGCCGATGACCTCGTCGAGCGAATCCGGCCGCATCCGGGCTGCCAACGGTGCGGATGCGGGCGGCGGCTTCACGCTCCCTTGGGGCGCGCGGTTTTCAGTCTCGAACAGGTCTGCCATTGGAGGAAGCTAGACCGGTTTTCTGAGGAATAAAAGAGCTTCGCTTGCCCCGGCATGGGAAACGCTCTACAACAACCCTCCCCAAAAATTTCTTAAACACGCCCATGAAAAAAGGATTCAACGAAGCCAAGTTTCTCGCCCTTCTCGAAAAGGTTCTCCCTCAGACCACGCCTGACACGATTCTTGCCGCCAAAATCTACGAGCAGGTGGCCAAGGAGGTGCGCCTGATTACGAGTCTGGAGGCTTTCGAGAAGTTTTGCGCGAAGGGGTCCTTGCCCGATTCCGAGCCGGAGACGCTGGCGGGATTGAAGGACCAGTTGGAGGGCAATTTCGGTCCCGAGAGCGTTGTCATCGTGCCGCCGCAGCCGGAGGAGGAGAAAGCCGTGGCCGTTGAGATCACGCTCCCGGATCGCACGGTGACCAGCAAGCTCAAGATCATCTCTGCCGAAGAGGCGGAAGAAGCCGAAGCCCCCTTTGTTCCATTCCCTGTGGCGTTGCCCGATGACCCTGAGTTGGTCTGGGTGTTGGCTCGTCGTGAGAATCTGGGGCCCGATGAAGCCTCGCGGGCGCTGGCAAATATCGAGGAGGAATTCTGGGCGTCGAAGAAGGGGCAGATCATGCAGCGCGAAGGGGTGGAGAAATCATTCGCCGAGTTCATCTCCAACGTACCCGCCACCGCGCTCAAGGAGAGCGGGATCAAGCGTTATCACAAAGACCCGGAGACGCTCAAAACGCTACGGTTGATTTCGGCAGAAGTGGTGCTGGCTGACGTGGCTGAGTAGACGCCCGGGTTCAAGATGGGGGGAAATTGACATCGCGACAAAAATGATGTATAAAAGACATCATGACACGCACGCAGATTCAGTTTCCCGATCCGCTTTACCAGCGGCTCAAAGAGATTGCCGAGCGTCAGGACTGGTCGCTTTCGGAAGTGATGCGCAAGGCGGCTGAGCATTTTGTCAGCCGCTTTCCCGAGGATCCAAAGCCGCAGTCGGTCTGGCGATTTCCCGTCCTCGACTGCCGGGGGGATTTTCTCGTCGATCCCGCCACGCTTCAGCCCGAAGTTGACGCTATCGTGGAAAGATCCAACGCATGATTCTTTCCGCCGATACAAATCTTTTTCTCTATGCGGCAAACCCTGACTCGCCGCACCATGCTGCTGCCCAACGTTTTTTTTCACCCGAACCCAAGGGAGAACGGCGATTCTTCCTGTGCGGTCTGGTTCTGGTGGAGATCTACATGCAGCTCCGCAATCCGGCGGTTTTTAGGAAACCTCGGACAGCGAAGGAAGCCGTCGCCTTTTGCGATATTTTGAGGTCCAATCCCACATGGGAATATGGCGACTATGAACCTGACGTGACGCCGTCCCTCTGGTCGTGGGCCGCCAGATCCAAAACAGGCTTCCGCCACATTATCGACGCCCGCCTCGCCCTTACTCTCCGTCACCACGGTGTAAGCCATTTTGCCACGGCCAACGTGAATCATTTTCAAGGCTTCGGCTTTGAAAAAGTATGGAACCCTGCCGATCTTTGATCGACTCAGTGATGTCTACTCATCACCCCCGCAATCGGCTTTGGCTTAGTGCCTCGATTGCGGGAGTGATCGTTCTCGGGCTGGCTTCCCGAAAGTTTCCCTTTCTCTTCCCGGCGTTCCTGGGGAAATACCCCGGGGATGCCCTGTGGGCTTTGATGGTCTTTTTCGGCTGGGCTTTTATCCGCCCCCGGGCCTCGACGCTTTGTCTGGCATTGTTCGCCCTTGCCACCTCCTACGCCGTCGAATTCGCGCAGCTTTATCAAGCGCCGTGGATCAAGGGGATTCGTGGGACAACGCTGGGACATCTCGTCCTCGGATCGACGTTTGGATGGGGTGACCTGATTGCTTATGCCATCGGTGTTGGAGCGGGAATTGCTTTGGATCGGATCTTGCGAAGAAATTGCATCGTAACCTGAGGCGAGTGAGTCTAAGGTACTGGTTAAGATCGCATGAAAGAGCAACCTCGAATTGTGATTGTCGGGGCCGGGTTTGGCGGGCTGGCGGCCGCCAAGGCGCTGGCTGATGCCGACGTGCAAGTCACCGTTATCGACCGGGCCAATCATCACCTCTTCCAGCCGCTGCTCTATCAGGTGGCGACTGCGGCGCTCTCGCCCGAGCAGATCGCGCAGCCGATCCGGCACATTCTTCGCGACGCAAAGAACATCACCGTGGAGTTGGACGAGGTGGTCCGTATCGACCCGGCGGCTCAGGAGATCATCGCGACCGATCGCCGGTATCCTTACGACTATCTCATCCTCGCCACCGGGGCGCGGCACTCTTACTTCGGCCATCCTGAATGGGAAAAAGACGCGCCCGGGCTCAAGAGCATCGATGATGCCTTGAACATTCGCGACAGGTTGCTTCTTGCCTTCGAACGGGCTGAAAAAAGCGACGACCCCGAGGAACGCCGCAAAGCGCTGACTTTTGTGATTATTGGCGCGGGCCCGACCGGTGTCGAGATGGCCGGCTCCATCGGCGAGGTGGCACGCTATACCATGGTGCAGGACTTCCGGCGCATCGACCCGAGCCAGGCTCGGGTGATCCTGATTGATGCCGCCCCGCGTGTCCTCCCCACCTTCGACGAAACGCTTTCGGCCAAGGCGCTGGAGCAACTCCACCGGATCGGCATCGAAGTTCGCACAGGCGTGGGTGTTAAAGGAGTCACGCCGGACGGGGTGCAGCTTGAGAACGAGTTCATCCCAAGCAGCACTGTCGTCTGGGCGGCGGGGAACGCGGCGTCGCCGCTTGGCAAGCAACTCGGAGGGGAAACCGACCGCGCCGGTCGCGTGAGCATCACCCCCGAGTTGACGGTGCCGGGGCATCCAAATCTTTTCGTGATCGGCGATCTCTCCAGCTTCACCCATCAGGGAGGCAAGCCGCTCCCGGGTGTTTCGCCCGTGGCGATGCAGCAAGGGAGGCATGCCGCCCGGAATATCCTCGCCGGCATCAAGGGCGAGCCGATGACGCCGTTTCGCTACCTCGACAAGGGCTCCATGGCGACCATCGGCCGCCACGCAGCCGTCGCGGATATCCGGGGGTTCCGCATCAACGGGTACCCGGCCTGGCTAGCCTGGCTTTTCGTTCACCTCATTTTCCTGATCGGCTTCCGCAACCGTGTTCTGGTCTTTCTGCAATGGGCCTGGAGTTATCTGAATTACTATAGAGGGGCGCGGTTGATTACCGGGAGGAAGAGCGAGAGGGAGGTTTGAAGTCTTGATCGCAGAATTCAGGGAGGTTTCCCTGCACGCTTGACTTGGCTTTATTTAAGAGCAGTCTCCGCAGGGTTTCTCAAAGGAAGTTCAATGTTAATTACAGGAGCCCAATTTCGGATCATTCTTGTCTTGCATGTTATTGCCGGGGTTGTGGGTATCGGCGTCGGCCTCTTCGAGTCGAATGGTTTCCCTCCGGCACTTGCGGAAGCTTATGCGGAACTGCCTGATTCATGGATATTTGAGGGCTTCTGGCTTTCCTTATGTCTTTTTGGCCTATTGTTCGCAGTGACGATTGCGGAGTGGATCGGGTTGTTTCTCTTTAAGCGATGGGCGCGATCCTTGGCGTGTTGGACAACTGTGATATTCTGCTTGCTCCTTCTATTTGACGGTCCCGTATTGATGTCCTCTCTGGAAAATACCTGTTACGAGATTTCAAACATCCTTTTGGGAGCGGTTCTGGCTTTGGCTTACTGCTCGCCGATTAGTGCGCGATTCGAACGTTAGTTAAGGGAACACCCGAAAGCCAATATCCGCGCTCGGTGGCGCGAGCGGACTACCGGTGCTGCCGCACCGCTGAGTCCCGTTTTGGCGTCGTCATCCTCGCAGTACGGCACTCGATAAGTCATTCCCAATTGAACAGGTGACCGTTGGCAAAGATCGTTTCGACACAGCAGCCTTCCACCGCTTCTCTAGCCTGAGCGAGTTCCTGCGGGGTAGCTGGTTGTTTGTAGACGTAGCTGATGCCCATCCTGTCATCGCGACGAAATACGGTCGGAGCCAGTTCGCGGCAAAGGTTACAATCGAGACAGAGATCGCTGTTGATCCAATAGATTCCCGGTGCTGAGTCGGGATGGCGTTTTTGAAACTCGTTCTGCTGTTCGGGAGATGGAACCATCGCGATCAGATTACTTTCCCAATCAGCGCTTCGATCTGCTCGCGAACCACTTCAGTGCCACTCAAGCGCCGGCGCCATACTGCCGGAATCCCGCGTTCGCCGACGCACGCGCCCACCCAGGCTCCCAGCATGGCGGCGCGCCCCGCGTTGTCGCCCCCGGCGTGCAGCGTGGCGATGACGGCATCTTCGAAGGAATGCCGATGCTTCAAGGCGGCGTGGAGCGCGGAGGGAAAGCTGTGGGGCAGGGGACACGATTGGCCGAAGTCGAGCGTGACTTCCATGATGCTGCGCGGATCGGCCACGGCGGCTCTGATTTCGTCGCGAACGTCGGGGCCAAATTCCGGGTCGATCTCCGGCATTTTTGCGGCGACTTCTTCTGCCGCCTCCTCGAGATCGCGCCCTTCCAAGGCGGCTTTCAGGATCAACGCGTTGGCCTTCATGGTGGCAACCGCGCGGCCGTTGTTCTGGCAAACACGGGTGGCGTGTTCCACGACCGTCAGCAAGGCGGGGTCTTCCCGGTGTGCGACGACGACCGGGGCCAGCCGGGACGCAGTGGCGAGCTGGTCATCGTCGGCTCCCTGCTGGTAATCGAACGGTTCGCCGGGATGGAGGGCCTGATGGTCCATAAACGCCCTGTAATTTTCCAGCGTACCCCGGGTGGCCTTGTCGAGATAGCCCCGGTAGTCCGGTGTGCCGAAAAATTCGATGAACTTCGCGCCGAAGTCTGCGGCATTGAATTGCCCCAGCCGCGAGACCGATTCGAGCATGACCCGCGCGGCCTCGCCATAATGCGTTTGATCGCCCGGTTTTTTTCCCGCGTGGTAGTGCCCTTCCCGAGGCTCCTCAAAGCCTTTGGGATCCGGGTAAGTCGAATACAGAGCGTCGAGGTCGTAAATCCAGTGGGTGCCCAGACAGGCGGCGTCCGCCAGCAGTTGCCCCCAAATCGCGCCGCGCGCCCGGTCCTTGATCTGCTCGTTGCTCATGGAGGGGGAGACTACCGGCCAAACCGAGGGCGGGCAATCTTTGAGCTTTCGAAGAAACCCGACTCTGGCGTAGAGTTTTCTCCGTGCGCGCTTACCTCGACCTTTTGAAACTGGTCCTCGCCGAGGGCAAATTTAAACCCGACCGCACCGGCACGGGAACGTGGTCGGTGTTCGGCGCCCAGGCGCGTTTTGACCTGAGAAACGGCTTTCCGCTTTTGACGACCAAGAAGCTGCACCTCAAGTCGATCATCCACGAACTGCTCTGGTTCCTGCGGGGGGAAACCAACGTCCGCTCGCTTCAGGCAGCCGGAGTGACCATTTGGGACGAATGGGCCGACGCAGAAGGGAACCTCGGGCGGGTTTACGGGGCGCAATGGTGCGATTGGCGCTCCCCTGACGGGCGTTCGATCAACCAGATCGACGAGGTGATCACGCAGATCAAGCGGAACCCGGACAGCCGCCGTCTGATCGTCACCGCGTGGAACCCGGGCGAGATCGAGACGATGAAGCTTCCGCCGTGTCATCTCCTCTTCCAGTTCTACGTGCATGACGGGGAGCTCTCCTGCCAGCTTTACCAGCGGAGCGCGGATCTCTTTCTGGGCGTTCCTTTCAATATCGCCTCGTATGCACTGCTCACGCAGATGATCGCGCAAGTCTGCGGGCTCAAGCCCGGAGATTTTGTGCATACCTTCGGTGATCTGCACCTCTATTCCAACCATCTGGAGCAGGCCCGCGAACAACTCTCCCGGGAGCCACGACCGCTCCCCACGATGACGCTCAACCCGGCCATCTGCGACATTCGCGGCTTCAGCTACGAGGATTTCACCCTCACCGGGTATGATCCCCACCCGGCCATCAAAGCGCCGGTGGCCGTTTAGCCATCAACTCTCAGACAGCAGCTTCATCCGTCATGAGCCAACAGTTAAAAGCCATCGCCGCCATGGCGCGTAACCGGGTTATCGGCCAGGCGGGGACAATCCCGTGGCGGATTCCCGATGAGTTGCGGTGGTTCAAGGAAGCCACGACAGGGCATACCGTCGTCATGGGGCGAAAGACCTATGAGTCGCTGGGGCGACCGCTGCCGAACCGGCACAATGTCGTGATCACACGCGGCCCAGCCATCGAAGGGGTGACCATCCTGCGCGATCCCTCGGAGGTCGATCCCTCCTCGCTTGCCGAACCCGGCCGCGATGTCTTTGTGATTGGCGGAGGGGAGATCTATGCGCAGCTTTTGCCGCGTTGCGCGGAACTGCTTCTGACGGTGCTGCCGGTCGAAATGGAAGGAGACACCCGGTTCCCGGAGTTCGAGCCGATGTTCGAATTTCAGGGAATCGTGCGGGTGCACCCGCAGTTTGAAGTGCGGCGGTACGGACGGGTCTCTAATTGAACTAGTTAAACTAGTGTCATAAATAAATAGAACTTCATTCTGTCTTGGAAGATACGACAAGAAAAGCCAAGCACTCTGCGTAAGCGGCGGGACCGCCGCACTTCAAGACGCTACCGCGAGGCTCCATGCGCCTGGGCTACGCGGCAGCGTCTTGGAGTACTGTGGTTTTCCACAGCTTTGGCATTGCGCTGGATCACGCGATGTCCGCTGATTTATCCAAAGAACTTTCGTGATAGGACACTAATTAAACGACGGGGCGCTCAGATCCTCGTCGGTGAGTTCGCGCCAACTCCTGGCAATCTCTTCGGTGCGTTCCGCCGCCTCCTTGAATTGGGCGGTGAACGCCGTTGTGACGAGGATGAATTGGTGTTTTTGCCCGGCATTCACGAAAGCGACCGACTGGCGAATGGTTGAACCGGGAAGTCTATAGGTTCTGGTGAATCGATAGCTTTGCCAGTTGGAGCGTTGAATGCTATTGGGCAATTCCTCCCACTCGCCGCCCGCCATGCTCCCCGATGGCGCGAAAGATTCAGCCATCTTGCGACAAGCATCCAGGCCATCGGCGTCGAATGAGAGCGAGTTCGGCGAGCCCCTCAGCGTGAAGGTGGCACCCTCAAGGCTCCGATAGCGGAAAAGAGTTTCGCCCTTGTCGCCGGAAACCTCGATGTCATGGTCCAAATTGACGGTGTACTTTTTGTTGCCGTCAGCAAAGTAGAGCTTTTTAAGGGAAGCGCCGTTGGGGAAGGTATTCTCGTAGTATCGCGGGGTGAAGTCGAGGGCCAGGCCCATTGAGCCGCTTGCCAGCAGGAAGAGCAGGAAGATCGTTCTTCTCATAACGAGGCTAGAAGCGGGACCACGGGCCTCGGCTCAGGACGATGGCATCGACGCTGCCGGGAGGCGGTCGTTGCAAAAATTTCTTGTCGAAGTTCCACCACCGGGTAGGGGGAGAATAGATGTCTCCCGTATTCCATTTTCCCGTGAAGGTCTTGCTTTCGAAGAGCTCCACCATGGAGCCGTAGTAAGTGCAGCGGGCGCTGCCCCACTTCTCAAGAAAGCGGGGGAAGTTGTTGGCTCCGCCCGAATAGCTGTTGTTGGTGGACGGCATGAAGCCTGAAATGATCGCGGTGTTATAGGTTGTGTTGCTCGCAACCCGGGCATCGAGGTTGCTCGGAGTCGTTCTTAGCGTGTCCGTTGCCGACTTTGCGTCCGTCCAGTTATTGGAGAGAAACATGACTGCGTCACCAATCACAGCGGAAGGCTTTCTTTCGTAAGTGCCGGCGGTGGGTGCCGCGGTCGACGAAGTTCCTGAATTGGTGGGAACATTGCTGCCGGTTCCGCCAGTATTGTAATCTCCCCAGATGTAGACCGGGTTTTGGCTGGCAACAGTCAAGCCTGCATCGGGCAGCACGCTTCCATTTTTGAGCCGGATTGTCGTGGGCATGTTGGAGTTCAGTGTATCATGAATATACAGAACATTGTTGAAGTTGGAGACGCCTGAACCAACGGCGAGGGCCGTCTTGAGCTTGGCGATGTCGACATCATAAACTTCGACTTGCTTTGATTCCCGCCTGTCGTAGAGGCCCAATGCAGTCACGGTCACGACGCCAGATTTGTTGGTGGAAGTGGTGACGACCCTTGAGATGGCGCTTCCGATGTTTGAGACGGCGGTCGGGTTAAGGGTCGTGCCTTTTTGGCCGGTCACCGTGACGCTCGATGTCCCTGTGATCGTGATGACGATTCCCGCCTTATTGATCATACGGCGGGTCGAAATTGCCTCGGGATCGGGATGGTTCGGATTGGGTGGCTCGATAAGCTCGCGGAATCCATCGTTGTTGGGGTTGTTATCCGTCGTGTCGAAGACCTTCTCGGGAGCGCTGCCCATCGGCTGGATAGCTGGAACCTTGTGAAGTTGCGATGCCTTCGAGGTGACCCATTTCGGGTCGTAACCCGCCCACGGCGGCTTCTGGTAACCATCAGGCCAGTATTTCGCCGAAGGGGACTCACCGAGAAACTCCCCCGAGTAAGTCACGTTGTCACCGATGGTCATGGAGTCTTTGTCAAAAGCAAAATACATGTTGCTGTTGCTGTGGACGAGACCGTTGAGAACCATCGTGGCAGGCCGATAAAACTCCAGGTCATGCTGGAAGAAGAACATCGACTGGAAGAGCGGTACTTCCGTGTACTGGAAGAGACGCTTGACGCCGATGACGGTGTTATTATCGACCTGCATTCTCGCCTGTGCCACGTAGGTAAAGGTCTGCCCCGCCCATCCCTCATAGCCCGGCACCCGCCCCGTCACGCGCGGCGGGAGGGTGCCGGAGGTCATTGGCACGCCATATTCATCGAGGGCGTCAATGCGCAACTGGGGGCCGGATGACGCATAGCTGACTCCTTCGAACTGCGGCAGCACCAGGTCCGCATTCGCTTCTGCCGTGGTAATGGGGGCTCCTCGAATCTTTCCGAGCCAGAGCGCGTAGGCGTATTCCAGTGCGCCCTCCGCGGCCGCCTCCGCCTTGGCGACATCCCGGCTGCGACTGGTGAGTCGGGCCGTGTTGGTGGTTACGTTAAGAGAGACCCCGACGAGCGCGGCAACCCCCAGGAGAAGCAGCAGCGTCGTAAATAGCACGTTTCCCTGACGGGAATAAGCGGTTGTCTTCATTCGTTTGGATTGCATTTGACGGGAATTCTCGAAGTGAGCCTCAAATAGGCGGAGAACTCATCGGTCTCTTTGTTTTTAAGAAACTTGCCATAACGCCTGTCGCGAATGCGCAGATCGGTATGCACAAAGGTGCGCCCATTGATGGTCGAGAGCGAGAACGGCTTGGCGTTGGCATCCGACATCGCATCGCTGGCGGACGGAGTGCTATCATAGGTCGACAGAGCCACCTGGTTGGTCAGCATCGTATGTCTCGCGTTGACATCGACGGTACTCGCCCTGGGGAATGATTCGAAAAGGCGAAGCTCCCGCCATTTGGCGGTAGGCGTGACGACGAGAGCGGTGGGCCGGATGAGAATGGCTGTGACGATGCCCGTATCCGCCGGGATGTTGCCCGTGCTGCCGTTGGCGCCGGTCAGTCGGTCAGAAAGTGTGATGGTGTGCGTGACCTTGTTGCCGTTGGTGGAAGAAACGACGGCGCTGGAGCCTTCGGCAACATAAGCGGTAACCTGGTTTGCCGATCCACTCATCAGGATGGTCGTATTGATGATAAACGCATCGTTGGGCTCCGGTTTGGGGGGAGGGACGTGTGCGTTTCTGGCGCAGGTGACCGTGAGGGTTCTCGTCGTGCCCGAGAGCCCGGCGGTGGGCAGGGTGATGACGTAGGGACCGCCCGCGTAGCGGTAGAACTTTACCCCTTGCGCCGGTCCCGTTCCGCTGACTGTGGTGCCATTGCTATTGATCAGCGTCGGGGTGTCATAGGCGATTTGGATGAACTGTTGAGCGCGGTCCACGCTGGAGCGGGCTGCTGAGCCCGTTGCGTTGGCGGAGAGTCCTTTCACGCCCACGATCATTCCCGCCTGCGTCAACAGATAGACTCCGCTGGTGACGGCGATTGTAATCGTCCCCGCCACGAGCACTTCCAAAAGGGAAAAGCCGTCGCGGCGACGACAATGGGAGAGGGGGGGAAGTTTCATTGATTGTCCTGTGCGCGGATGGTGGACATTGAGTACGAAATCGACCGGCCCTGTAACTCGTAGTCGAGCCTGAAGGTGACTCTGCGGATTACCGCATTGGCAGAATTGGGATGGGCGGTGACGATTCTGGTCAAGGTGCCGCTGACGACGGTATTGGAAGCGCTGGAGACGATGATGGGAACGGTGGGGGAAGAACCGCCGCCTTGGTCATTGTAGGTGACTCCGCCGGAGTCGGTTAACTGAAGAATCCCCGGAACGTCGACATCGGTGAACTTTACGCCGAGGGCCGTGTGAATGTTGCGCTGTACGATGATGCGCGCGTTGTTCAGAACGCGGGTGGAGGTCGCGTACTTCTGCGCCGACAACAGCGCGATCAGCGTCGTCGACCCCAGAATCGCGGCGACACACATCGCGACGATGACTTCCAGGAGGGTAAAACCGCTGTGTATCCGCTTTCTCGGTTCCCCGGGTTTCATGGCGGGGGATAAAAATTTGGAGCGGCGCATACTCTTTTTTATGCAAAGCATAATTTATGCCATCAGGATAAGGGTCATTTCCCCCGAAAGGCATGAAGAAAAGAGGTGTTTACTCTTTGCCCATGGTCTTTTCAGGGTCTCGCGGCTATCTTTCGGGATCACGCCGCAGCATGGTGTTCTTATGCAACGCGCCAGCGATTTACAAGACAATGGAGACCTCATGGGGCCTCGCCCGGTGATGGTTTTCGACGGCGACTGCGGTTTCTGTCGTTATTGGGTGGAACGATTCCGTGCGTTGACCGGAGATCGGGTGGTCTACCGCCCTTTCCAGGATGCGGCGGCCGATTTCCCTGCGATTCCACGCGAAGCCTTTGAGGAGGCGGTGCAGTTTGTAGAGCCCGGTGGCAGGGTGACTTCCGGCGCGGATGCCGTATCGCGCGCGCTTGAGTATACCCGGGGGATGCCGCGCCTTCTCGGGCGCGCGTATCTTGCAGTGCCTGGGGGGCGCCCCCTTGCCCGGTTTGTCTACCGGTGGGTGGCGCGCAACCGCTCCCGACTGGGGTGGACGGTGCCAGGCCAGAAGTCGGGGAAACCAGGGAAATCAGAGGGATCCTGAGCCTCCTTGCCAATAAGGCATGAGCAGGACTAAAGTAGGGGATGAAGCTGATGCTGCTGATGCTTGCCATGCTTCCGGTGATCGCCACGGCTCTGCCCTCTGAGACCTTGCCGGTGCGCTTGCTCGACATGGATGGAAAAGCGACGGAGCCGGTCGTTGTCCCGAAAATTGTGAAACCTGAAGAGGTCTGGCGCTCGCGGCTTTCCGGGGAGCAGTTTAAGATTACGCGAGGTCATGGGACGGAAGCCGCGTTTTGCGGGGTCTTTCACGACAACCATAAGGACGGGGTTTATGCCTGCGCGGGATGCGGTTTGCCGCTGTTCCGCTCCGACGCGAAGTTCGATTCCGGCACCGGTTGGCCCAGTTTTTTCCAGCCTTTTGCGGCCGAAAACATCGGGAGGAAGGAAGATCGCAGTTACGGGATGGTGCGGACCGAGATCCATTGTGCCCGCTGTGGAGCGCATCTTGGGCATGTCTTCAACGATGGCCCCGCCCCGACGAATCTCCGGTATTGCATCAACTCAGGAGCTCTTTCCTTTTTTGAAAAAGGGGCCAAAGGGCCTGATAAGGTCTATTTCGCCACGGGAGAGACCGGCTTGAAGGGCTTGGAGGGACTTAACGGGATTTCCGGAAGTCTGGATGGCCGCCCGGTAACCGAAGTGACGGTCACGGCAGATGATTTCAAAACATTGTTCGGGCGCGCGCTGGAAGGCGGGGCCACGGCGGTTTTCTTCACCACGCCGGTTCAGGAGGCCATGGCGCGGGCTGAGGTGGCCCGGCTGAAAAAGGGCAACGATGTCGCAATCGAGCTTGCGGGAGCATTCACCCCGAACTCCGACGGAAAACAAAGGTGACTCCCGCGCGGCGGTATGCGTAGAATCAGCACGCCTCATGAAACGCGTGCTGATTCCCGAGTCTCTCCTGCCGATTTACGATAAGGTTGCAGCGGGAGAACGCATTGCCGACAGCGACGCCCTGACGCTCTACACCAGCCCGGAGATCAACGCCATCGGCGCGATTGCCAATCTCATCCGGGAGCGGAAGAACGGCAACGTCGCCACTTACATCCTCAACCGGTACATCAACTACTCCAACATTTGCATTCTCTCGTGCCAGTTTTGCGCTTTCAGCGCGAGAAAGCGGGATGCGCATGCTTTTGAAATGGCAATCCCGGAGGTCGTCGAAGCGGTGCGGAGCGAGCTGGAGAAGGGGATCACGGAAATCCACATGGTCGGTGGCCTGCATCCGACATTGAAGGGGGAGTGGTATCTCGACCTTCTCCGTTCGTTGCGCGCGCTCGATCCCGATCTGCACCTGAAGTGCTTTACCGCCATTGAGATCCGGCATCTGGCGGAGCGCGTTTTCAAGCAGTCGATCCCGGATACTCTGGCGCTGCTTCGGGAGGCGGGGCTCGGTTCCCTGACCGGGGGCGGTGCCGAGATTTTCGACGACGCCGTGAGGGATCAGATCTGCCGAGGCAAGGAGAATGCCGACGAATGGCTGGAGGTTCATCGGATCTGGCACGGGATGGGCGGGCGCTCCACCTGCACCATGCTCTACGGGCATATTGAAACGCCGAGCCAACGTGTGGATCACTTGCGGCGGCTGCGCGAATTGCAGGACGAGACCGGCGGCTTCACCGGGTTTGTCCCGTTTGCCTTCGTCCCGGAAACCACCGAGCTTTCGCACATCAAACCCGCGAGCGGTTTCGAGGAGCTTCGCAATCTTGCGGTGTCGCGCATTTATCTCGATAACTTCGATCATATCACCGCCTACTGGATCAGCCTCGGGTTGCCGCTGGCCCAGGTCGCGCTCAATTACGGAGTGGATGATCTTCACGGCACGATCATGGAGGAAAAGATCTTCCACATGGCCGGGGCCAAAACGCCGCAAGAACAGACAGTGGCCGCGCTGGAGCGGGTGATCCGTGAGGCAGGCCGGGAGCCGATGCAGCGTAACACCTATTACGAGCGAATCCGCGGCACTCAGGAAATGCAGCCCGCATGAGCGCGGATTTAAGTTCGGGTTTCGGGGCCCTGCAAGGGCTGCGGATCGGGTGCGTCCGCTATCTCAACGCCAGGCCGTTGATTGAGCCTTACGAGCGCGTGGGAGGCCCGGTGACGCTCGAACACCCCTCCATCCTCGCGGCCATGTTGGCGCGGGGCGAGCTTGATGTCGCGTTGGTGCCGGTTTTCGAAGCCCTCCGCTCGCCTGGTTTTCCGATTGTGAATGGAGTTTCCATTTCGGCGCGCGGCCCGGTCTGGAGCGTGTTTGTCGCCTATCAGGGGGATTTCACGGCGATTCGCGAGATCGTGCTCGACCCGGCATCGCTCACCTCCGCCAATCTTTGCAAGGTGCTCTTTGCGGAATGGGGAGCGGCGGTTCCCTGCTATCTGCCTGCCTCGGAACCGATGCCGCCCGGCGCGGCCCGCTTGCTGATCGGCAACCAAGCCATCGAGTTTCGCGAACAGCACGGCGACCGCTACAACTATCTCGACTTCGGCGAAGAATGGCTGCGCCGTACCGGGCTCCCCTTCGTTTTCGCGGTCTGGTTGATGCGCCCGGAAGTCCGCGAGCCCGCGCGGGTGGCCCGGGCGTTCCGAGAGATCGCCCGTCAGGGCGAGGCCATGACGCCGGAGATCGCCTCAACTCATCCCGACCCGGAGTTTGCCCTGCGCTATCTGACTGAATTCATCCGGTTCGGGCTGGGCGATCCGGAGAAAGCGGGCATGGCGAAGTTCAGGGAGCTGCTTATCAAGCACGGGCAACTGCCGCCTGAAATGGGACCGTTTTGCTATCGGTAGCAACTGGAATATAAACACAAGCTAAAAGAGGGGGTGCAAATGTTCAAGTTTGGATATTCAGGGGGCTTATCATGAATATTCAATATGAATAGCTTTGACGCTTCCCCTTTGACGATTGTATGTGAATCCGATGTTTGAATCCGCCGTCCTTTTAAGAACCTTATCCAAATCCATTCTGGGAATCACCGCGCTGCTGCTTTCCGCTCATTCGTCTCAAGCGGAAATTGTTTTGCGGATCGATTCCGCGACCAAGACCTTCCAGTGGCTCGGCTCTTATTCCACCGGTTCATTGTCCCTCGACCCAGGGCAGGGAATTTCCCTCTCCCTGGGTACGGGTTCATACATATTATACGCTGGCAGCAATTCAACGGGTACCGGCTCACTAAATGTTACCGAAATGGGTGATTGGTTCAATTGCTACCCCATGAATCCCGGCGATTTGCAGGTGAATTCTTCCAGTGTGCATTCGTATATCGGAGATGCGTGGAATTACTCAGAAGATCCTGTCTCCTTCTCGCTAAACATTGAGGGAGACGGAACGGTCTATTCTTACGCCATCTTTGAATCAGAACCGGGATTGGAGAGCCTTCTGTTGTCGTTCGGCGAGGAGAGTCTCTATCTTTGGGTTAGCGAGTCACCCACCCTGGTGGGTAAGGTGGAAGTCATCCCCGAACCGACGCTGGCTTGGCTGTTGCTGCCGGGGATGGGGCTGCTCTGGGCGGCTCGTTCCAGGAATAAGGCCTAGATTCTCGATTCGTAGACACAACCAGCTTATCGTGCTGACGGGTAGGTTCGTTTCATCAATTATCGCCGATATTCGAATGAATTATCGGGGGACCTAGACGCTCCTTTTGCGAACGAAAGCGGCGGAGAACCGCCGCACTCCAAGACGCTGGCGCGGGTTTTGGAGCGTTTTATCGCGCGGCAGCGTCTTGGAGTGCGGTGCTCGGCACCGCTTTGGAACGGGACGCCGAGGGTCACTCACCAGTTCACGGCGCTCGCAAATTACTGTAAACCTCTAACTCAAAAACGCTCTATCTCTTGGGATCGAACGCCCGGCGTAGCGAGTCGCCCAGGATGTTGAGCGAGAGGACCAGAAGGAAAAGCGCGCCGCTGGCGGCGGTGACGGTCCACCAGACGACAGGATCGCGGCTCAGTTCCATGCGGGCGGAGTCGATCATCGCGCCCCAGCTTGCCGTTCCCACGGGAGCGCCGACGCCGAGGTAGCTCAGGATTGATTCGGCCATCACCAGCCCCGAGAAGCCGAGCACGGCGTTGATGATGACCAGATGCATCACGTTGGGCAGGATATGGAAGGTGATGATGCGCCAGTTGCTTTGCCCGAGCGCGCGGGCGGCTTCCACATAAGGACGCGAGGCCTGCCGGAGCGTTTCGCCCCGGACGAGGCGGCAGAGGCCGATCCAGGCGGTGATGCTCAGCGCGATGGCCATGTTGCCAAGCCCCTTGCCGAGGATCATCAGGACGGCAATAAGAAGCAGGATCCCCGGAATTGAGGCGACCGTGCTGTAAATATATTGGATCGCGTCGTCAACCCAGCGTCGGTAATACCCGGCGAGAATCCCGAGCAGCGCTCCCACGGGAAGGTAGATAACGCTGGTAAGCCCGCCGATGATCAGGGCAGTCCGGCAGCCTTTAAGGGTCTGGACGAAGACATCCTTGCCGAGAATGTCGGTGCCCAGAAGATGGAGCCCTTTGAGCGGCTCCGGGTTTCTCTCGTCGTAGGTGGTTCGCGCCAATGGCGCGCTGTAGCCGCGCTCCTGCGGGATGCCTTTGAACGCGTAGTCGAGCAGGCTTTGTTGCGGGTTGACCTGGATGCAGTCCATGAGCCCGACCAGCAGATAGGCAATGACAACTCCCGCGCAGAGAAGGCCCATAGGGTCGCGGCGCAGGCGCTTCAAGGCCCGGCGGGAGCGTTCCGAGAACAGATACCCCCGGACCAGCATCACGAAGCCGGCGCAAACGAGCAGGATCAGCGTATTTTGAAGCCAGATGGGTAGAGAGATCATTGCAGGCGGATGCGTGGATCGGCGGCAGCGTAGCAGAGGTCAGTCAGCAACAGGCCGAAGAGGAAGAGGATCGAGCCGAAATAGACGTTGGCGCGGATGAGCGAGAAATCCAGTGTGGTGATGGCGTTGGTGGTCATGTTTCCGAGCCCCGGGATGCCGAAGAAATTTTCGATGACCAGCGTTCCCATAATGAGGAACGGGAGCGAGGCGACTACCAGCGTGATGAGGGAGATCATCCCGTTCTTCAACACGTGAACCAGAAGAACGCGGGCGTGGGAGGCTCCCTTGGCCTGCGCGGTGCGGATATAATCGGCCTTGATCTCCTCCAGGAAAATGGCGCGGTAAAGACGGACATCCCCGCCGAGGCCGCTCAATACCATGATCGCGACCGGCAACGCCAGGAACCGCGCCGTGGAGAAGCCCTCCATGTTGAACCCGAACGCCGGGAAGTAGGCGAAGACATTGGCCGCCAGCCATTGGCCGAAGATCACATAGACGATGATGGGGATGCTCATCGTCGCGACGAAGAAAACAATGCCCCACTTGTCGAGCAGCGACTCGCGGACAAACACCAGAAGCAGCGAGAGCAGGAGGGAGAGCGTCAACCCGATGACAAAAGCGGGGATAGTGATCAGCAGGGAGGGGATGATGCCTCGTTTGATCATGTTGGCGACCGGCTCATCGGTGGCGTCGGAGATGCCGAGGTTGAAGGTCGCGAAGTTCTTGATGCTGTTGAAAAACTGCGAGTCGAAGTAGCTCTTTTCGGAGTCCGGGGTGATCTGCACCGGCTTGCGCTCGATCGGGCCCGGACTCAGGAGACGCTGGAGCACCCCCTTGTCTTTCTCTTGTCCTTTCTCCTGTCCCGGCTCGGCGGGGAGTGGTTTTTGGTCGACGGTGCCGAAGACCAGAAACCAATGGAGGAGGCTCTTCTGTGGGTCGACGTTGAGGTAGACCGGCTTGTCGTAGCCCCGGTTGCGCAGCCAGTTCTCGATCGCCTGCGGGGAGGCCTTGGGGCCGAGGATCTGCCGGGCCATCGACTCGGGCTTGTTGACCATGTAGAAGAGAATGAACGTGATGATCATGACGCCTAGGAGAATCGGCACCATGTAGAGGACGCGGCGGATCAGGTAGTTCAGCATGGCTGGTTACGCGTTATGTTTCTTTGCCCAGGCCGTGACATAGCCGATGGTGCCCAGAACGATGCCCAGAAGTGTCCAGGTGGGCCACATAGGCGATTGGTTCCATTCCTCCTGTTTTTTCTCGCGCAGAACGGGGTCAAGTTGCACGTACTTCATCCCTCCGCCCGAGAGCATCGAGTTGTCGGAGACGCGCGGCAGCCAGGGCTGGCTGAGGCTGAAGACAACCTGGTGGGAATCGAAGATGATGGGGCATTGCTCGACGAGGATATGGTCCATCTTCCGGATGATCGCAAGGCGTTCCGGGCCGTTCTCCATGGTAGACATCTTCTCGAAGAGCCGGTCGAATTCGGGGTTTGAAAAGCGGCTGCTGTTATTTCCCTCGGGCGGAATGTTCTTGCTGTAGAAAAGGAAGAAGAAGTTCTCCGCGTCGGGGAAATCGGCATGCCAGCCGGAACCGGTGTTCATCTGGAAGAGCCCCCGGTTTTGCCGATCCTGGAAACGCGCCCAGGTGTTCTCCTCGATCTTGCATTGGATGCCAAGCTGCTCGATCTGCTTCTGGTCGAACTCCGCACGTTGGCGGCCTGCGGAGCTGCCGCCGACTACGTCGAGCGTCAATTGCAACGGCTTGCCCGTCTTCGGATCGATGCCCCCGGGATATCCCGCCTCGGCGAGAAGTTCCTTCGCTTTATCGAGGTTGAAAACGCGGAACGGGTTCTTGAAGTTAGGGTCGTAACCGACCACGCCGGGCGGCAACAGTTGTTCCGCCTTGAGATCAACGCCGTTGCTGAAGATCTCGTTGGCGCGCTGAGCGTCATAAGCCATTGAAAGCGCCTGCCGGAGCTTCTGGTTTTTGCCCACCACGGGGTCGTCCATGTTGAACGAGAGATAGGCCGTTGTCGGCTCGACGTCGCGGTAAAGCTGCACACCGCGCTCCTCGAACTGTTTGGAAAGCGTCATGCCGGAGGTGACGACGGAGTTGAAGTTGTCCTTGCTCACTCCGGAGCGGTCGAGATACCCCTGCCGGAACATGAGCCATCTCGGCACCGCCTCCCGGATGATCGCCATCTGCACTTCATCTATAAAGGGAAGCGCAGCGCCCGCAAGCGGGCGAAAACGGGCATCCTCTTCGGCGGGCCAGCCGCCCTCAGGGAAGCGCGTCGTGATGTAATGCGGGTTGCGCTCCAGCCGGATCAGGCGTCCCCGATCCCATTCCGCCATCCGGAACGGGCCGGTGCCCACGGGACTGAACTTGAACTGCTCGCGCCCCTCTTTGCCGTCGTAATATTTCACGGCCTCGTGCGCGACCGGCGCGGTGAACGGCATCGCCAGCCAATAGAGCAACTGCGGATAGGGTTTGATGAGATTGATGCGGAAAGTGTGACTATCGATCACCGTAATGGCCCCGGTCGGCTTGGAGTAATCGAATTTTTCCGTCTTAACCGCCTCCTTGTAGGCGGGGGCGAGGCCCACGATGAACTCCTGCAAGGTGGAGAGAACGGGGCACTCCACTTTCGGATCGGCGATTCGCTGGAAGGTGTAGACAAAGTCGGCCGAGGTCAGTTCCCGGCCCTTGCCACCGGGGAATGCGGGGCTGTCATGAAAGCGGATACCGCGTTTGAGGCGCACTTCGTAGGCCTCCGTGCCGTCGGGGTTCTGAATTCGCCGGGGCATCGATTCGGCAAGCCCGGGCTCGAGTTCGTAGGGGTCCGTCTTGAAAAGGTTGTATTGCAGCAGGCTTTCGTAGACCTGGCTGATCACGACGTTGCTCAGCGTGTCGTAGCTGAACTGGGGATCGAGCGAGCGTGGGTCCTCGCCGAGCGCCCGGTAGGTCACGACCCAGGGGGAGCCGTCCGGGCGCGTGGAATGCAACGGGGCGGGGTTGGGGTTGTTGGAGCAGCCCGTCAGAAGAAGAACCAGAAAAATTGCAATGACAGCCTGGGGCAGGGCGGCCCATGAACTCAAGGCGCGCCGCGCTTTTCCGGGAGCAGTGTTGAAGATTGGAAAACTCATCCTGTGGCGAATGACGACTATCGGGTTTGCTTGCGCCGGAATCAACCCCCTTGCGTCAATTTGACCCGGAAAAGATCGTTTGTCGCAGAAATGTGACACAATCGGACTTCACGAAAATCCGCGCGTCGTGTAGAAACGGAGCCGCATGAGACGGTTTCCTTTAATCAACCCCCGGTTGTTTTTCGCTTCGGCAATTTTGTTGGCGGGGCTGATGGAAGGCCGATCTTCTGCCGTTGCGGGAGTCATTCCGAAGCAGCCCGAGATTGTGATCGACGTGGACGAACAAAAGCTGCGGGTCGTCAAAGGCGGGCTCGCGGTGGCTTCCTTCCCGATTTCGACCTCGCGCTTCGGTCTCGGCGACGCATTTCATAGCTACAAAACCCCGGTGGGGACATTTCAGGTTTGCGACAAGGTCGGGGCCGATCTTCCGATGGGCGCAGTGCTCAAGGGAGGGCGTTTTACCGGAGAAGTGCTTCCGCCCAACGCCCCGGGGCGCGACCCGATCGTAACCCGCATCATTCGTCTCCAAGGGTTGGAAACCCAGAACCGTAACGCGCGCGGGCGAGGGATTTATATCCATGGCACGCCGGAGGAGAAACAGATCGGCAAGCCGGTGAGCTGGGGATGCATCCGGATGCGCTCCAAAGACGTCGTGGAACTCTACAAGCAGGTGGAGGTGGGCACGAAGGTGATCATCAGCACCCGGAAGGGGACGCTGAGCGGTGAAGAGGAGAAATCGCGGCCCTGGATTGTGTCCTGGTGGTCGTAGGGAAGAGTGGGCCTTTTAGGCCTGGCGGCGTCGCGGAGCTCCGCCCTCCGACGACCGCGCGG
>JBBCKI010000059.1:0-57694 GCA_037190965.1 Chthoniobacteraceae bacterium | reverse complement strand
CCCGCGCTCTCGGCGAGAGCGGGCTACCTTGCTCGCTTTCCAAAGTGGATCACTTTTCGAGATCTGCCGGGAAAAACAACTGTAAGATTCTGTTTTGACGGCGGTTACGACACGTTGGAAATCTCTTATTTTCCTATATTCACAAATTTATGGTAAAAACAATTCTAACAGTCTCAATTTGAATAGGTTAATCGATAATAAATTTTCGATGATTCGATTTTTTAACGTGATTTGAATCTATTCATCAAATTGAAAATAAGTAACTTACAGATGTTTTTACTTTAAATTTTTAAATTTAAATCAGTCCGCCCGACATCGCCCTTTACGACGCCATATGAAGATGAGAATTTCTCGTAAAAATCTGTCGAATTTCTCTGGGCAGCGGCAACGCGTTCGATAGGCTTTCGTATGGCCATTGAATTGACCGAGCGCCTGTTGATGGACGCTGGCGGCTGGCAAGCCGTGAAGCACGCCCGCGCCCTGTATGAAACCGGGCGGGTGGTGAGCGCCGCCTATATCCCCCCGTTGCTCAAGGGGGTAGTGAGGGAGGGGGACTCCGAGTTTCGTGCCGGGTTGAAGATTTCTTCCAAGAGTGACATCGAAAACATCTGCACCTGCCGCCAGTCGCGGGAGTGGGGGACAATCTGCCCTCATTCGCTCGCGGTTGGTTTTGCTTTTCTGGCTCCGAAGATTGCGTCGGCACCCCGGCCCGCCACGGTGGCTCCCGCGCCGTCAATCACCCGAAATGAGTCTCTCCCAGCGGCCGCGTCGGAGGTGAAAAGGGGGCCACACTTTGTCACCGGGATGGATACTCCGGCTGAACCGGTTTCCCTGTCGGTGGTTTTTCCTCCCCAATTCGGTGCAGCCTGGGAGCGCGGCAATATCACCGTGGGGGTGGAGGCGCAGCACGGGAGCCGCCGGGTGCTCGTCAACGCCCTGAATGAACGCGGAACCTTTCGCTGCTCGCCCGCGGATCTTCAGCTTGTCGAAACGCTGAGGAAGCTGAATGGCGGCGCGGTGGCCGGGATGCTTTCGTTGCCATGCGAAAAAGCGCTCATTTTGCTGGAGGGGCTTCGCGGTCATCCGCGCGTGACCTTCGGGAAAACCACGGCGGTTGAGGTTTCGAAAACGGCCGTTTTGCCGAAGCTGGAGGCAAAGATGGACGGGCAGGGGAGGCTCTCTCTCCATGTCGAATGGCCCGGGGAGACGCGATTGCTTTTGGGAACCACGCAGGCCTGGTCCCTCAAAGGGGCGATGCTGGCGCCGGTCGCGCCGGGGTTGCCTCCCGCGTATCTCGATCTTTTGCGCCGCGACATCATGCTGCCCGCCGAACAGGCGGGAACTTTTCTGGCCAACGAACTCCCGACGTTGCGCGCCTATTTCGCGGTCACCGGCAACGCGGTTGCGGGGGAAGCCCCCAAGCTGACGCCGGAGGCCGGGGCGTTTTCGCTGACGTTGGAGGGCTCGCTCAATCATCTTACAGCGCGACTCCAGCGGATTTATTCCAAGCGGGTCGTGACGATTGGAGTGACCAACCCGACGGAGAACTGGGCGTTTCCTGATCCCAAAGACCCTTCGCGGATTCTCTGCCGCAACATCGAAGCGGAGCGTGAAGCGCTTGCGAAGCTGACCCGCTACGGTTTCACCGGGCCCGACACCACGGGGCATTTCATCCTGCGGGGGGAGCGGACGATCCTCGCTTTTTTCGGGGAAGGATACCCCCAATTGCAGCGCGACTGGGAAGTGACACTGGGGGCGCGATTTGGCCGGATCACCGAGAACATCGAGCGGATTACGCCGCGCGTGGAAATCATCGGATCCGGCGAGGAGTGGTTTGAGCTTCAGTTCGATCTGGCGGCTTCCGGCGGCGAGCGTTTTTCCGCGGCGGAGGTGCAGCGGCTTCTTCAGCTCGGTCAGAATCATGTCCGGCTCAAGAGCGGAAAGATGGCCGTTTTCAGCACCGCGCTGCTCGATGATTTCAAGACGGTGCTGCGCGATTGCAACCCCGAGCAACGGCAACCGGGCACCTACCGGATCGGCCAGGCGCATGCGGGTTATCTCGACGCATCGGTGGCGGAGGCCGGTTTCAACCTGGCGGCTCCGCCGAAGTGGCGGACCTGGGCGCAAACCCAACGGGGGCAAAAAGAGATTGAACCCCTGGCGCTCGGCGATCTTGAACCCGTCCTGCGGAGTTACCAAAAGTACGGCGCTTCGTGGCTCGGCTTTCTGGCCAGCAATGGGCTGGGGGGTGTCCTTGCCGACGACATGGGTCTCGGAAAAACACTTCAGGCGCTGGCGTTTCTGCGGTCGAGACCCGGCCCCGCACTGGTAGTCTGCCCCTCGTCGCTGGTCTTTAACTGGCGGCGAGAGGTGGAGAAATTTACGCCAGAAAGGAAAGTATTGGTCATCGAAGGCGGCAACCGCGCGCGCCTTTTTACGGAAATCCAAAACGCCGATCTCGTCATCACGAGCTACCCGTTGCTTCGTCGCGACGCGGAGCGCTACCGTTCGTTTGAGTTTTCGACCATTGTTCTCGACGAGGCCCAGCACATCAAAAACCCCGACACGCAGAACGCCCAGGCGGCGGGAATTTTACGCGCTGAACGGAAGTTTATCCTCACCGGTACACCGGTGGAGAACTCCGTGCGCGACATCTGGTCGCTCATGAATTTCGTCATGCCGGGGTACCTGGGCGACAGGGACGACTTCCGCGAGCGGTACGAAATCCCGATCTCGCGCCACAACTCCACCGAGGCGATGACGCGGCTTTCCAAACGTCTGCGGCCGTTTCTTCTTCGCCGCAAGAAGCAGGACGTTGCCACCGATCTGCCGCAAAAGCTGGAGCAGGTAGCCTATTGCGAACTCAACGAGGCGCAGCGGAAAACCTACTCGGCGTTACTCCAGGGGGCGCGCGCGCAGGTGGAACAGGCTCAGGGTGAAAAGAACGCGGGCCGCGCCCGGATGTTGATGCTGACGGCGCTTCTGCGACTGCGCCAGGCGTCGTGCGACTTGCGTTTGCTCAACAAGGAGGAGGGAACCAATCCCACCAAGGAGTCGGTCTCCGGCAAGGTGGAGCTTTTCAACGAACTGCTTTCCGAAGCCATCGACGGCGGGCACAGGGTGCTCGTTTTCAGTCAGTTCGTCTCGATGTTGGCGCTCCTGAAGCAGGAACTGGAGAAAGCCGACATCGGTTATTGTTATCTCGATGGGCAGACACGCGACCGCGCCATGGAGGTGGATCGCTTTCAGGCGGGAAATATCCCGGTCTTCCTGATCAGTCTCAAAGCCGGCGGTACGGGATTGAATCTGACCGCCGCGGATACCGTCATCCATTTCGATCCATGGTGGAACCCGGCCGTTGAAGCGCAAGCCACCGACCGCGCCCACCGAATCGGGCAGCAGAGCGTGGTGACCTCGTACAAGCTCATTGCGCGCGGCACCGTGGAGGAGAAAATCCTGAACCTGCAACGCAAGAAACGGGAGATGATCGACGCCACCATCGAGACGGAAGAACCGCTCATGGAAGGACTATCCATCGGCGAAATCGAGTCGCTTTTGATGGAGTAAATCCGGTTAAAAAACCGGACCGGAATTATGATTGCATGTCATCATAATTCCTCTCGAGGGGCGCGCTCAGGAAGTCGCTATCGGGGGTAAGAGAGCCCCCGATAACCCTCATTTGGCAAGGGGCAAAAGAGCCAAATCTTGCTCGACTCGTGGAGAGGTGTTTTTATTTCACGCCCCAAGGAGTAATACACCTTTTTAGCTGAAAAGGTGTATTACTCAAAAGGGGTGAAATTTTAACACCGCCAGAGTAAATCTGATGCCCGCTCTAAACTTCGGTAGATCGAGGTGCGACGCGCCTGATTTCGATGTGAATAGGCGTGTGAATTTCGCGAAAAGCCGCACTCCGGGGTGCTGGATCTTGGGGTGACCTCGGCGGGGCTTTAAGGTGCATTCAAGCGCCTTGGACGACGCCCAGGCGACCCGGAGGTGACATCAACTTCGGCGCACAAGACGTCGTCAATAACGTCGCAACAACGCACCGATTTGGCGCGGAAAAGGCGGCCAATCAGGCCGCCAAGCGATGAAGGAAAGAGCGACCCGGTGAACAACTTCGAGCCAACGAGGGCAAATAGGGGTCATCGTGGGGTGGGGCAAAGTTTTCCCACAACTTATTCACAACCCGGCAAATTGCTCCGCAAGAGCGCCTTATTTACAACATCATACAATATACGTCATATAAAATCGCCTACTGTGTGAATCCTGGCGAGTGACGGTCCTGGTGCCGAATATGATGCCCCCCTGGGAGTTCGCCAGCGACCGTTGATTTGCAAAGTTGCTGCCCGCTTTTGGCTCGGCGCGCGGCCTTTGACTACTGTTGTGGATCGTGCACACGTCAAAACAACCGAAGCCCAATCCAAAAATCCGGAACGTGCAGAAAGCCACATCTTGTCTGGATGATGAGTTTCGATGGCAACCAGTTAAACCGCGGGCTCATCGTGACCGTCACGTGGATCGCTTCCTTGAGGAGGATAGCCTTACTTTTTTGATTACATATCATCAAAAATCCCCCATAATTTTGATGACATGCAATCAGAAATCCCTGAACCCGAAGTATCCCCTGCCCCTAAAAAACGCGGTCGCCCTTCCAGCGGCGTCGATCGGAAAAAGCAGCTTCGCCAAGCTGCCCGGCGACATCGGGAGCGCGGGAGCTTTCGGGTGCGGCGGTTGCAGGTCGAGCTTCCGGCCGGGCTTTATTACAACATCTCGCTCATTGCGGAACGGGAGAATGAGACTTTGCGTGAAACGGTGACGCGCCTTCTTTCGGAGGCCTGGAAGCGTGATTACGTTGAAAAGGCGGTGGCAGAAGGCAGCAACCGGGTCTCAGCCGAAAAAGTGGCGGATTCGATGATTGCCTCCAATGCGGCAGATTTTCAACGGTGTTTCGATGCGACTGGACAGGAAGAATTCTGATTGCATGTCATCATAATTCCTTCAGAACAACCGTTTGACTTTCCGTTAAATGAACGGAAGTTCTATTGCGGGTTCCGGTTGGGTTGCTGGTTTGTCCCTTCCGGAATTCCGCACTTTTTTTGCCTGTTTGTGCGCCTGACTCAGACTTCGATCTTAATCCCCAAGGAGCGGAGTAATCTCGCGGCCTCGGGAAAGTTGAATTTGGCCTGTTTGACCTTGTTGCTCAGGATGTCGATGTCGTAGTTGATGGCACCGGTAAAATCCGCTTTGGAGAGGTTCGTGTTCAGAAAGATCGCCTCTTCGAAATCAGATTTCCGCATATCCGCCTCTGTCAGATCCGCGTCGGTGAAGATAACCCCCTGCGCCTTGCTGTCGGTAAATGGCGTCTTTTTCAGCTTCATCCCGAAGAAGTTGCTGAAGCTCAGGTTGCATTCCCTCGCGGAGATGGAAAACAGCAATTGATCCGCATCGGTCCATTTGATGCCGAGCATCTTGCAGCGGAGAAACGAGACGCGATTAAAGCGCGAGTTCGGAACGCTCAGGTTCGAGAGATCGCAGTCCGTGAAGGTGCAATCACTCAGGGTGCTTTGCTTGAGTTTCAACCCGCTCAGGTTGCATTTCTCAAAAAGGCAGGATTCCCACGTGGTTCCCTCCAGATCTTCGTCCTGGAATGTCATTCCGGAGAACCTCTCGTTCTCGTGGTCGCGGCGTTGTAGTTCGCGTCTACCGCTCATACTCACTAAATCGGCGTCTCGTTGGCCGTCAGAAGCCGGATGAATTCCTGCTTCGTTTGCGCGGCGCGCAAGGCGGCTTCGCTTTTGGTGGAACGAAAGGTGCGCGCGATGGCTCCGATGATCCGGAGGTAATCGGCAGCCAACGCCACCGGGACGCCGATGACGATGATGTAATGAGCGAGCACTCTTGCGGGGTCGCCTTCTTCACCGAACCAGATCCCTTTGGGCGTTCGTCCCACCGCCATGACCATTGTGGAGACCTGATTGGTTCGGGCGTGCGGAATGCAGACTCCATAGCCGTTTTCATTGGCCATGCAGGAACTTCCGGTTTTGATCGCGCCGACGAAGGCGTTCCAATCCCGCACCCGCTCGTCTCCCCTCAGGAGTTGGGCCACTTCGAGAATGGCGGACTCGCGCGTGGTGGCAGTCAGTTCCAGGACAACTTGTTTGGGGGTGAGAATGTCTCCGATGGTAATCATATGGCGCTGCCGCTCCATTTGAGCTTCTGCCGCAGGATCTCGCAAAATGAGAGATCGGGCAGCATCGCCAAAGGCAGCTTATGAGGGCTTTTCCGGATCCGGATGAGGTCCCCCTCCTCGATTCTGATGGGTTCCTGCCCGTCCACGGCCAGGGAAACCTCCCGTTGCCCCCGAATGGGGCTGACGGTGATTTCGGATTGATCCGCCACGATGACGGAGCGGTTGGTCAGGACGTGCGGACAGATGGGAGTGATGACGAAAACGCCTGAGTTGGGCAGGATGACAGGCCCGCCCGCCGAAATCGAATAGGCGGTGGACCCCGTGGGAGTGGCGACGATCAATCCGTCGGCGTTGTACTGGGTCAGCTCTTCGCCGTCGATGGCGGTATCGAGCTTGATGAGCCGGGAAAGAGCCCCGCGGCTAATGACGGCGTCATTGAGGCCGGTGGCGCGCGCGACCACTTCGCCCCCGCGTTCCACCTGCACATCCAACATCGTTCTGCGGCTCAGGACAAACTTTCCGGAGCAGATCGCCTCGACCGCCTCGCTGGACGCGAGCGAATTGACGCATGTCAGGAAGCCGAGGGAACCGAGATTGATGCCGAATACCGGGCAAACCGCCGCGCCGAGTTGGTGCACCGTGCGCAGCAACGTGCCATCCCCGCCGAGCACAACCAGCATGGAGACGCGCCGCCCAAGCTCGACGACCGGCAGGCCGTCCGCCTCGCCGATGATCGTGGCCGTCTCCGACTCAAGGAGCACGGCGGCCCCGCGAGCACGGAATTCCTCCAAAAGCAGACGGGTCAATTCGCCGGCTCTTGGCTTACCTGCGTGGGCAACAAGCCCGATCAATTGCGGAGACATGCTAAAAATTCGCGGTTTCCTTCGCCACCGAGGATCGGCGACTCGATCACCCCATGACAGCTTTTTGCCAGCGTGTCCCGCACGAAATTCTCGATCTTCTCCACGGCACGCCGCTGGGCCTCGGGATCTCGCACCACTCCCCGTCCCTTGTCGACCTCCTCCTTGCCCAGTTCAAACTGCGGTTTGATGAGCGCGAGAATAACGCCGCCCGGTTTCAAAAGACCAAACGCGGCGGGCAAAATCAGGGTGAGCGAGATGAACGAGACGTCAATGACGCAGAGGTCGATGGTATCCGGAATCTCTTCGTGCGTGAGAAACCGGGCGTTGAGTTTTTCGCGAACCACCACGCGAGGGTCGCTGCGAATTTTCCAGTCCAACTGGCTGTGGCCGACATCCACCGCGTGCACCTTGGCCGCCCCGTGCTGAAGCAGGCAGTCGGTAAAGCCACCGGTGGAGGCGCCGATGTCGAGGCAGATCTTCCCGGCGGGATCGACCGCAAAATGGCTCAATGCCGCCTCAAGCTTCAAGCCACCGCGCCCGACATAGCGGCATTTCTCCTGCACGGAGAGGGCGGCATCCTCCGGCACCCGGGTGCCGGGTTTGTCCGCAAGGGACTCCCCCACCCTTACGCTTCCGGCCATGATGGCGCGCTGCGCTTTTTCGCGGCTTTCAAAGAGGCCGCGCTCCACGAGCAGGACGTCGAGGCGTATTTTTTGGACTTTTTCTTTCACGGGTAGTCTTTGGAATCAGCGATTCCCTTCAATAAACAAGAACCGCCCGGGGGCGAAGCAACTTTTTGACGTGCCTCCCGCGTCAGAGTACGGCAACTTCCTCGGTCCCGCTTTTTTTGCACGGCAATTAATGCTTGAAGGGCGATTCTTTTCGAAACAATAACCCGACATGTCCAACGACGACCTTAAAGAAACCATTAAATCGATCATGGTTGAAAACCTGATGCTCAAGACTCCCAAGGAAGAGATTGCCGACGATCTTCCGCTCTTTGGACCGGAAGGGCTCGGTTTGGATTCCATTGACGCGCTGGAACTGGTCGTCTGCCTGGAAAAAAACTTCGGGGTGACGGTGCCCAACTCCGACGTGGCGCGCACCGCCCTGGCGACGGTAAACTCCATCCACGCCTACGTGGCGGCCAACCGCACCAAGTAACTGCCGTGACCGGGGATCGGGCGGCACTTCTTCGCGGTTCGCTCTTTATCGCGGGCCCGACTGCCGTTGGCAAAACGGAGATCGCCCTCGCGGTGGCCGAGGCGTGCGATGGGGAGATTGTGGGCGCGGACGCGTTCCAGGTCTATGAGGGGCTCGATCTCCTAAGCGCGAAGCCCTCCCCGGAGGAACTGGCCCGCGTGCCGCACTATCTGGTGGGGTGCGTCCCTCTCGGCGAATCTTTCAATGTCGCCCGCTACCTGGAGGCGGCCCTTGCGGCTATTGCGGAAATCAAGGGCCGGGAGAAGACGCCGGTGATTGTAGGAGGCACGGGCCTTTACCTGCGGGCTTTGACGCGCGGTCTGGCCGACATTCCTCCTGCTGATGAAACCTTGCGGGCGGAACTCGCCGCAACGCCGCTTGAGCAACTTCTCGAACGGCTGGACCGCCTCGATCCCGTCGCCGCCGTCGTCATCGACCGGCAAAACCCGCGCCGCGTGATCCGCGCCGTGGAGGTTTGTCTGCTGACTGGGAAACCGTTCTCCAGTTTCCGCCAGGAATGGGAAGGAACGCCGCAGATGCCGCCGCCTTGCGCGGGAGTCCTCCTGGAGCGCGATCGCGACGAGCTTTACGAGCGGATCGATCGTCGCACCACCGCGATGTTCGAGCAAGGCGTGGTGGAAGAAGTGCGCGCGGTCATGGCAATCGGTCCGACGGCGGAGCAGGTCATCGGCTGGCGGGAGATCGGGGCATTGCTGCGGGGGGAATGCAGCGAGGAAGAGTGCATCGCCGCCATCCGGCAGGCCACGCGACGGTACGCAAAACGACAGTTGACGTGGTTTCGTCGGGAAACTATCTTAACTCCAGTCTCCTTGAGTCCTCTCAATCTTTTGAGATTACCTAATTCAGAGAATTCCACTGGTTCTCCGGATGTTTCCATTCCGGACCGCACGACGACCGCCGTCGTCGCTGAGATCGTCTCGATTTTTCGGCAAAGCCAATGATCCAAACTCGCGTACCGGCACGTTCCCGCCCCGAAAAAGCGCTCCTCGTAGGCCTCGAGCGCGAAGGTGTCTCCAAGTGGGATTTGCGCGAGTCGCTGGATGAACTCGCCGAATTGGCGGAATCCGCAGGAGCCGAGGTGGCGGGTGTCGTCACCCAGCATCTGGACCAGCCCACGGCCCCCTACTACATCGGCAAGGGGAAGGCCGAACACGTCGCCTCGCTCTGCCAGGAGGGCGCGTTGACTTCCGTTATTTTTGACGATGAGCTTTCTCCCGCCCAAAGCCGTAACCTGGAGCAGCTTACCGAGCGCAAGGTTCTCGACAGGACGCAGTTGATTCTCGATATCTTCGCCCATCGCGCCCGGAGTCGCGAGGGGCGTTTACAGATCGAACTGGCCCAGCTTCAATACCTCCTGCCGCGCCTGACGCGCATGTGGGATCACCTTTCCCGCCAGACCGGCGGAATCGGGACGCGCGGGCCGGGGGAAACGCAGTTGGAAGTCGATCGCCGCCGGGTTCAGGAGCGGATCGCCAAGCTGGAACGCGAACTCGAGGAAGTACGCAAGCATCGCGGCATCCAACGCGAGGGCCGCCGCCGTCATCATTGGCCGGTGGCCGCCGTGGTCGGGTACACCAACGCGGGTAAATCGACATTCCTCAACCGGATGACCGGCGCGGACGTGGTCGCGGCGGATCAACTCTTTGCCACGCTCGACCCGACGACGCGCCAGTTCGTTCTCCCGAACAAGCAGAAGATGCTGCTTACCGACACCGTCGGGTTCATCCGCAAGCTGCCGCACACGCTTATCGAGGCCTTCAAGGCGACGCTGGAGGAGGTCCACGAGGCGGATCTTCTCATCCACATTGTCGATATCAGCCACCCTCACTTTCTCGACCAGATGGCGGCGGTGGAGAGCGTCCTGAAGGAACTCGACGCGCACGGCAAACAGACCTTCACGGTGTTCAACAAGACCGACCTGGTGGGCGATTCCGACGTGGTGGCGATGCAACTCGCCCGAATCCCGCACAGCGTCGCCATCTCCGCAAAGACCGGCGAAGGGATCCCCGAGATGATCGAGGAGCTTGAAAACCAGCTCGCAGCGTGGCGGCTCCGGGGCGTCTACCGGATCCCGCTGGCGGATACCGCGACCGTCGCGGAGATCCACCGGGTGGGCCATGTTCTGGAGATTCGTTACGAGGAGGAGTTTGCCATTGTGCGCGCGCACATCCCTCCGCAGCTCCGGCATAAGCTCTCGGCGTTTCTGACAGAATCGGCCACCGCGGCCTGAGCCCCGCCTTGGCGCTTCTTCCCTGCCCTCTCTCCATGCTCCTTGCTTTCAACAAGCCATACGGCGTCCTTTCTCAATTCACCCCCGACGGCTCCCCAAACCGCCCGCTGGCGGAATTTGGCTTTCCGCCCGGGGTCTATCCCATCGGGCGGCTTGACGCCGACAGCGAAGGGTTGCTGCTCTTGAGCGACGAAGCCGCGCTCAATGCCAAGCTGCTCCATCCCCGGCACGGGCATGAGCGGATTTATTGGGCGCAGGTGGAGCGTATCCCCGCCCCCGATGCTCTCGCCCAACTGGAGCGCGGCGTCATCATCGCGGGGCGCAAAACGTTGCCTTGCAAAGCGCGGATGCTCGATCCGCAACCGGAGGATGTCCCCCCGCGTGATCCGCCGATCCGTTATCGCAAAAACGTGGCCGATTGCTGGGTCGAACTGGAATTGACCGAGGGGAAAAATCGGCAGGTTCGCAAGATGACCGCCGCCGTAGGGCACCCGACGCTAAGGTTGATGCGCGTGCAGATCGGCCGGTTTGAACTTGGCAGCCTTATGCCGGGGAAATGGCGGGAGCTGACTGGCGCGGAGCGGCAATTAGTGTTAAGTTAGAGCCTTTCAAATAATTCTATAGCTGCTGCTTTGCGGCGGCGAGGGCCGTTGCACGGTCCTTCAAGCTCGGGCAGTATTGAAAATACAGCCGCTTCGCCAGAAGAACCGCGCATCAACCCTCGGCGCTCGCAAAATCAACGGCTACATCTTTATTTGAAAGGCTCTAGAATCTTCAAAAAAGGAGGCCAGCCTTCCGGAGTTTTGAGCGGGAAGGAGGGGCACATTGAGTGAGCGCTAGATTGAGACGGCGATTTGCACCTTGCTTTGGCTTCCTCTTGAACTAGCTTTCCTTCTAACTTTAGCCCGCCAATGGGGAGAGGTAACGAAAAAGTCGGGAGAAGAGTGTTGGATCTAAAGGATCCAAAGGAAAAACCATGCCTGCCTGACGAGATGCTCGAAAAGTGGCAGGGAATCATGAACCTGACGGCCAGGACGATTGGGGTTCCCTCCGCGCTTATTGTACAGATCGATGAGCCTCAGATCGAGATCGTCGCATCCAACGTTTCCGAAGATAATCCTTACAACAAAGGGGGACGCTACGATCTTGATACCGGCCTCTACTGCGAGACGGTCATGGCCGAACGAAAACCCTTGCTGATACCTGATGCGCGGGAAGACCCACTTTGGACGAACAGTCCTGAACTGGAGCAGGGCATGGTCTGTTATCTCGGACTTCCCTTACTGTGGCCCGATGGCGAACTGTTCGGCACGATCTGCGTGCTGGACCGGCGGGAAAACCCCGACGTACTCCGATATCAGGATCTCGTTTGGGAGTTTGGACAGATCATCCAAAGCGACTTGAAAATCCTGGTCCTGACCGCCGAGCGCGAGCAGACGAACGAGGCATTGAATGCAAGCCGTGAGTATTTGCGCCGCGTCATCGATGCGAGCCCGATCGGCGTCATTCACTGGAAGATGAATGGCGCTATTGTGGAGGCAAATGATTACTTTCTGGAGATGATCGGGTATGACCGAGAGGACCTTCGGGCCGGCCGCATTTTCTGGACTCGACTGACGCCCTCGGAATTTCACGAGCGTGATCTTCAGGTCATTGCAGAACTGCGGGCGAGCGGCCAGAATACCCCCTACGAAAAGATCTACATCCGTAAAGATGGCTCACGGGTGCCCATTCTGCTCTCATCGGTACTGGTGAATCACAAGGATTGGGACGGCGTCGCCTTCATCATCGATATCACCGAACAAAAACGAAGCGAGGCGCTCAAGCAGGCAAAGGAAATCGCGGAAGCCTCCAACCGGGCAAAGGATCAATTTTTGGCGATGCTTAGCCATGAATTGCGAACTCCGCTGACGCCCGTTCTGGCAGCCGTCACGGCTCTGGAAGCGCAGGGAGACCCGGAGTTGCAGGGGGATATGAAGCTAATCCGCCGCAACGTGGAAATCGAAGTGGCATTGATCGACGACTTGTTGGATGTGACGAGAATCAACTATGGGAAACTCCAACTTCAACTCGAGACGGTGGATGCCCACGAATGCCTCTTGAGCATCCTGAAAATGCGCCAGAGGGAGATCACGGCCAAACACCTTGAAATCGTTCTGGAGCTGCAGGCGAGCGAGTTTTTCGTCGAAGGCGACCGGACACGCCTGCGCCAGGTATTTTGGAACCTTCTTCAGAATGCCATTAAGTTTACTCCCCAGGGAGGCAAGATCACCCTCCGCACCACTTCTGCAGCCGGGCATCTGAAGATCGAGATTATCGACACCGGGGCAGGGATTGATCCCGAGGTGCTTCCCCGGGTTTTCAATGCTTTTGAACAGGGCGAAAAGACCAAAAACCGGCGCTTCGGCGGTCTCGGCTTGGGGCTGACGATCGCAAAGGCGATGGTCGATCTGCATCAGGGCACCCTTACGGCATTCAGTGAAGGCAGAAACAAGGGGGCGACTTTTACCGTCGAATTGAACGCCATTGCGGTCAGACCCGAGCTGCCCCCTTCCCCGCTCGTCGTCCCCGCCCCGAGAGAAGAGCATTCACTCAGAATTCTTCTGGTAGACGATCATCGCGACACCTTACAGATCATGTCCCGACTCCTGCGGAAGTGGGGACATCAGGTGACACCTGCCGATTGCCTCCAGGTAGCGTTGAGACTGGCAAGCAAAGAAAAGTTCGATCTTCTCATCAGCGATCTGGGCCTGCCGGACGGCAGCGGACTCGACATCATGCGGCAGGTCAAACGGCTTTACGGTCTCCATGGAATCGCCATCAGCGGCTACGGAGCCGACGATGACCTGCGCGAAAGCCGGGCCGCAGGGTTCGAACAGCATTTGATCAAACCGGTAAGCTTCGAAGCGCTTCACTCAGCGGTCGAGTCTTTTTCGACGGCAGGAGCCGTTTAGGGAGTGTTAATCAGTTTGCTGATTGATTTGGAGGAGCGGTGAGGTAGACCGCTCGCGCCGCGAGCGCGGGATAGGTTTACGAGTCGCGTTTCGAATCCTCCCCGCAGGACGCGCTGAAAGTGCCCGGCCCTTCTGAGGTCCTCGTGAAGCTACGGAGCAGAACTCCACGCTTGCCGCAACGGAATCTGAAACCCGTCTGGATTGGCTCTTAGGGTTTTATTGGTAAGGCGCTCCGGGGCAAAATTGAGCAAACGGATGTAGTCATCGGCCTCTCTTTCCACTTGCTTTGTTTTCCG
Source organism: Chthoniobacteraceae bacterium (assembly GCA_037190965.1). GTDB lineage: Bacteria > Verrucomicrobiota > Verrucomicrobiia > Chthoniobacterales > Chthoniobacteraceae > DATMFV01. The sequence goes on along the minus strand of JBBCKI010000059.1, from coordinate 43,937 downwards.
CCCCCCAGTGGGCATGGTCTTCGGAAAAAGAGCTTTCACGGCCGCCATTTCGGCGTCCACCGCCACCTGCAATCGGGCAATCAGTCTTTCCAATTTTTTCATGGATATCGGATTCAATCCTGCAAAGCCTCGGGATTGATGACCGCTTTGATATTGTCAATATAAAGGGCCTCGCCGAACACCTTGTGCTGAATGTCGAAGTAGGAATAATTGGCGCCGCCTTCTTCGATACTGCGGGAAATGAGGCCTCTTTTTGAACTGATGAGCGTCTTGCCGTCCGCTTCGTAGAGATTGAAGGTAAAGACGCTCTTCGTCTTCGGTTTCTCCGGCATCAGGAATTCGAGCACATACCAAGTATGCGGCTCGATTGTCGCGTCGACGATCTCCCGTTCCCCGCCGAAGCTGACGGTCAAACGGCCATCGTTATCCATGCCCACCGTGGCCTTGGACTTGCCGTCTCCACCGCCGAGCTGAATATGCAGCGTATCGTTGAGAGGTGCGCTGATCTTGAAGGAGAGCCGGAACTGGAGAGCGTCGGCGATGAGGCTAGGTTCGGCGTTGGAGTATCCAAACAGCCCGATCGCCCGTGCCCCAAGACGGTGGTTTGCTGCAGCACGCAACTCCAGGAACGAGTTTCCTTCCAAGTGAGTCACGACGCCCGGCTGGATGCTTTTGCTTAAACTGTTCCACTGCCCGTGGTGAATCACCCCTTTATCGGCAGGGAGCGGCCGGCCTTCAACGTAAATGGAGGAATCCTCAAAATCTTCGTCGAAAACCACTGAGGCGCATGCCGATGCCGCCCACAGCGAGAACAGTGAAAGCCCCAGCAACAAGTGTTTCATCCTTCTATTACATCCCATCGAGATTGATGTTGTTAAACTCCAGAGCCGACGGCCGCAGGAGAATATGATATCGGCCCTCATAGATCTTCGCCGATTCTCCCCAGATGACGTGATCGATTGCAAATGCTTCCCGCACTGCGGTTAGCTTGCGATCGCCTTCCTCAAACGCCGCCAAGCGCTCCTTGGTCGGGTGCTTCTTGAGTTCCTGCCCCAAGATGACCTGATCGCGGGTGGCGCGTAGCGATTCAAGCCCCTTGCGTAAGAAAGCAACCCGCTGCGAGGCTTCCTCGTCCCTGGCTCCAATCAGCGCGTCGGCTTCGTCCAGTAGGGCGAGCCCTGGCGCAAGGACCTCATCGGTATAGAGGTAGGGAAGCGCATACTTGCTCCCATTGAGAATACTCCCCGAGATCTTTTTGGCCTGGACCAACTCTTGCCATTTGCTCTTCGCCTGCACATCGTTCCCTGCCGCGTTGATCGCGTAGTTGTACTCTCCGGCGAGCTTTTCCCAATACGCCAGGTATTCGTGAATCTTGGGAGCACCGGAGCCGAAGGCCGACGTGTATTCCTCGACAATCTCCTCTTTCGTCAACTCCGGCTGGGTCATCAACCTGGCAACGAGATAGTAATTGGGCCCCTGGGTGGCCCAGTACCCGAGCACGGAATCCATGTCAAGGCCGCGCATCCTGTTCTGCCAGGCGAACTTGATGAACTTGGCGGTTTTTTCGAGGGTGAGATAGGGAGCATCCGCGCCCTGGTGCCACCAGTTGGGCCGAAGGAAAAGCTCGGCCCCTTGAGATGACCACCCTTCCCAGGCTTTGTAGGCCTCGACCCCATCGACAATCTGCAACACCGCCTTCGCCGTCAGTGGCCGATCCGGCGAAGGGGCGCTCTTGTACGAAGAATAGGCGTAGGTGATCAGCGTGACATCCGGGTTGAGCTGCTTGAGCCGCTCGTAGAGCAAATTCCAGAATTTTACGTACCGTGCGGTAAGATTTCCACGAGCAGAAACGATATCTTCGATCGATTGATTCTGCGGCACATCCCACGCCCGGGTTGCTTCGCTGATATCAAAGCCGCTGCCATCGTTCGGACAGACGTTCCAGTAGAGCGGTTTCCCCGCTGCTTCGTATTCCTGCGCGATCTGCTCGATCACGGCAGGATTCGAAAGCCTCAGCTTTACAGCTCCTGGTTTTGGATACGGTTGCGTCAGGTGTGGGGGGAGCTCGGCAAAATAGTCGGGGTGGTCCTTGGAATACTTGCTCCACCAATCCCCAAAGTTGTGGCCGAAGCGAACATCTCCCCGGCCTCCATTCTGGTGATTCTCCGCCCAGGCGATCGCTTCCTGCCTCAGCTTTTTGTCGAGAACGGCGTTCGTTGAAGCGAGCCGGTTCTTCCTGCTCAAAAGCAATCGAAGCGTACGCTGCTCCAGCTTGGGCTGATAGGTAAGATCGGTCGGCGGGATGGAGAGATCTTTGCGCCGTGGCACGAAAGTCCCGAGATCTCCCGGCCAAAGCCACCGCACGCCGAGCTGTTTCTCCAGCACATGATTGAGTGCCCACCGGGTCGGGCGTGAAAGAACTTCGCGATTGGCGGGGATTTCTACAAATTTGCTTTGGTCGCCAATGAAGAAGACCGCGTTTTCGCGGGTCAGAATCTGGTAGGTTTCCGCCGGCAAAGCCCCTGCATCCAATCCTGCGGCGGCGGCGCGGGGCGATGGCCCGATAAAAATACGGGCAGTTTCACCGGGCAGAGCGGTTTCCTCATCCTGTGACACTAATGGGATCTTTGCACCGGTCGATTTTTCAACGATCCCGGCAAAGTACTGAGCCGCCTCGCGAAGCGGTGCATCGGCATCCGGCGCCAGCACGATGACGCTGACCGCCTTGCCATCCCGCACGAGCGAAATCGCCTTTGCGGGAGCTGCCTTTCGGGCAGAGGGAGGATTGCAGGCACTCAGTGCAAAGAGGCACAAGATGCCGCTTCCAGCGATGGAAACACGCTTGCCGATGGATGAGAAAGATTTCGACTTCAAAATGGCAAATCCTTTAGCAACGTGCTTTTGAGTTCCGGCAGGTCAACTTCCAGCAACATCCCGCTATGGCCAAGATGCCAAGGAGCGCGTTCGTTCCGGGCTCAGGGATCGAAGTGACCGCCCAGCCTCCAGCTTCATTGAAATTGGAGAGATCCCAAATCGTTGTGTCGATTCCGCTTAGGTCAAAATTACCGACAATGCCTTGAGCATTGAGAGGATCAATGTCGAAGAGCGTATAAGATTGGCCGGCTTCGGGAGTAAAGCCGCCCTGCAGGGTCAGGACAAGCAATGCGCCTTTCCCGAAATTTTCGATCCACCCGGTCTCACCAAGAGTGATCTTATCGGCCCCATTCGCCCCGGGGCCGAAGATGCCGAGTTCCAGGAAGCTCCCCTCCTGAAGTTTAACTTGGGAGTTCAACGTAAGCGAACCGGCTGCCGTCCGGACACCGGTTACCGGATTGGATAACCCCACCGCCAAGGTTCCGTTTATTGCAACGTTTGTCACCGTATCGGCACCCAGACCACTTCCTTCCAATTCAAATCGCCCCCCGCTCAAGATTTCGGTCTTCAGACTTGTGGCCGTGGCAGTGGCGGATGTTTTCAACACTGCACCGTGCCCGAGTTGTAGGAGACCTCCGATCTCGATATAGCCTGCGGCCAGGCTGCTGCCATTGATAATGGCAATGTAGTTATCGTAAACTGACCCAACCTTGCCCGCGCGGGCATAGAATGCGCCAGCACCGTTCTTGGGCGCATTGACGTCCGGCGAAGTTGTGTTGACCGTAACTCCGTTATTAAAGGTGACCGAGCTGCGCCCATTGAAATTGTTAAAGCCACCATTGAGATTTACCGTCAGATTGCTGCCGGAGAGAATCAGCTCATTTTGATGAGATGTGCCTACGTTTGAGGTGTTATTTGCAGAGAAAAGCCGGGCTGCATTGAGCGTCGCAGAGCCCGATGCGGGGCCTTCGATGGTCAAGCTTGGCGAACTGGCAGCAGGAGGCAGAGCCGGAGGCGCCGGTGTGTTTGCACCTACTCCGATGACACCGGTGCCGACCGTAAGCATTGCTCCGCTGCTCAGGCTCAAAACCACTCTTTTCCCATTCGTCACGACAATCGACCTCGCTTTCGGGGTTGTACCGCTGATGGTCACCTGTGCCGTTGGGGCGGTGTAGGTATCGCTGATGGTAAAGAAAACATCCGTCGTGGATCCGGGGGTGCCCGTCGGATCAAAGTTGCTGTTCACCCACGTGCCATCGCCCCCCAATCCATTCAGCCCCTTCCAGGTGGCAGCGGCTCCATACGAGGTTGCGGCGCTCAAGAGAATAACGGCGAAAGCCGCCAAAGCACCACGCTGGCAGGCGCGGTTTACCATTGAGATATTGGCGGCTCTGTCTTTATTTTGAGTGGAATGATTCATGAGGGAGGGTTGGTTTTTTCTATTTCCCGCGTTTACTATTGCGGCGTTTCCGGAAGAGTGAGATTGCCCCAAAATTCTCGTTTGTTTTTTGGGTTCCTAAATTGCTCCTTGGTCAGAGATTCAGTGTGTCCGTCGAAGAAAAGAACATTCTGGCGTCCATTGTGGGGAGCAGAGAGGAAGTCTTTGGAATGCTCTGCCGTATTCTCATTGATGGAACCAAGCACACCGCCGTTGACGGCCGCGTCGGTCAGAATCCACATGGCAGAAAGCTTGGGCACGCCTGATATCCGCTGCGGGCTCCCCGCCAGAAGCGGTCGGTTTGCAGAGGGGCCGCTATCATAAGACGACGAAGGATCTTTCTGATTGAGATAATAATTGATGGCAACTCCGCGGTTGAGAGCCTGCGGATAAAGGGTGGGATACTTGCTCTTCATCGCGGGGCATGTCAGCACGGAGTCATGAAGGAACTCGGGATCTGAAATATCGTTATTATTCGATTGAATGCCAAAATACTCCCGCATCCCGTTGTTGACGCCGCTTTTCCAGCTTGGGTATTGATACCAGTTCCTGTTCGCGAAAAGATTGCCGTTCCGCTCCGTGAAATAGAGGATCATCGCCTGGCCGGAGGCGCGCAGATTGTTCAGGCACTTGCCGTTCTGAGCAGAGGCTTGCGCCGATTTCGAAGCCCCAAACAGGAGCGCCGCCAAAGCCGCTACGATTGCGATTGCGATCAATAACTCAACAAGAGTAAACGCGTCGCTTCCTGTCCGATCCCGGTTTGGTTTGAAAGGCATGGCTGTGCGGAAAGTAAGTTGTGAAATCGGTGATGGAATCGCCGCAGGCAGGCCAGCCGGGAGCGATCTTCTGCCGCTTGCTTTGACATCACGGCAGGGAACTTGCGTGGATATCTCCACGCGGCTTTGATCAGCGTCAACTCGGGTTTTTCATCCCGCCAAAGAACTGCCGCAGGTTGATTGCCGCAGCAGAATTTTGCAGGGAAGGATCCGGGTTTGTGGCTTGCGCCTTTCGGCTGGATCTTCAATCAGTTGGACAATTCGCTCGATGCTCCATTGCGCCATTGCCAGCGACGGTTGCTGGGCGGTCGTCAACGGAACTCCGCAAAAACGTGAAAATGGAGCATCATCGAGCCCGGAGATACGCATCGTCTTCGGAACGGCAATCCCCTGCTCAAGACAGGCGGCGAGAGCGCCTGCGGCCACCTGATCGTTGGAACAGATCAAAGAATCGGCCGGCAGATTGGATCGGATGATGACCCCGGCCTGGAAGTGCCCAAGCTCAAAGGCGTTCTCAAACTCGTCGGTCTTCTCAGGGTAAACAATTTCACCTGTAATGGCCGGACGCCTGGCTTTGGAAGGACGCGCGGGAATTCCGTCGATTTTCCGGCGGGAACTGTCGGTGAAAACCTCGCCACCCGCAGCGCGAATAGCCTCCGTAAAGCCTTCCAGGCGCTGCGTTACCGTTTCCCCCAATGGCCCTTTATAGCCTGCATTATGAAACGGCAACAGCAGGACGAGGTGTTGGCTGCCCATGCTGAGGTGGTGCTCGGTCAAGTGCCGGAGCGCTCCCCTTATGTCGGCCTGCATGCTGTCTTCCAAACCCGGATTGGAACTGCCGAGGGATACGAATGGCAGCGAACGTTCCTGGAAAAACTCCAACCAACTGGAATGAAAGCCCTGGTGGATATTGCAGAGAACAATCCCTTCCACCGCGGCTCCCAAAAGGTAATCTTGCGCGGCGCGTTGGTCCGTACCAAACCAATCCAGATCCAGCGCGACCAGTTGATACCCGGCTTTGATGGCGCTTTGGGCAAGAAATTTTACCCGCTCCTGCGGAGCGTGATAAACGCCGGAACGATAGACGGCCCCAATGGTATGGCTGCGCCCGTTCCGCAAAATTCGGGCCATGCGTTGCGGACGATAACCCAGTTCCTGAGCCTTTGCCTGGATCAAGGCAACGGTCTCCGGTGGCAGCTTGTGCTGATGCTTGGGATTCAACGCCAGCGCGACCGTCGATTGCGAGAGCGTCAAGGCTTCGCCAATGTCTTTCTGGGTCGGGCCGAATGAATTTTGCCGGGGGTGGCTCATTGGAATGAAGCGATATTCATACGAATGAATAAAGATGTCAATGGTAAACCCAAGATTTTTTGAATTCGATAAGAGCGCTCCTCGAACGAAGACTATGCCGATGCTGAAGACATCCTGGGCGGCTCGACAAACAGCCTGCTTAGATAGCTCCGCAACTTCCCCGCGCGCGCCCAATCGCTTCGAAAGCCGATATAGCCATCCGGACGCACAAGGACGACTCCCCCGGCGTCGGTATCGTAAAGCAGATGCACCGCTCCGCTGCGATCAATGAGGGTGGCGGCATCACGGAAGGCAAAACCACGAACAACGGGATGGATTGCGATGACTTCCGAATACGGCGTTTCAAGCTCGCGAAGAAGTCCCTCGATTTCCCCGCGTGATTCAGGCCGGGAATGCAGTCCCTCGAAGGCCAGCAACACATGGCGAGAATCCCGAAACAGCTCGAAGAGTTGCACCGGCTTGCCGCTGCCTTGATCGATCAACATGGCGTCCGGGGCGCGGTCACCCGCGCGAAGCGGCTCTCCGCTATAATCCTCGCTCAGGCTGCTATCCGGGTAATGAATATCCAACTCGGCAATCCGGCGGGCGGCGCGATCGGTCACCCCTTTTAATCGAAAAAGCCACGGCAGCGCAAAATCGCGGAGCTGCCGCCCCAGCACACTCCGCGCCGTTGCCATGCGGGTCAGGCGGTCTGTGAAATGCAAGACGCCCCGGGCGACCGGTTCGCGCTCGGCACCGTAGCTTTCCAGCAACCCTGCGGGGGATTGCCCGTGCATGACGAGGGCGAGTTTCCAGGCAAGATTGTAGGCGTCCTGAATCCCGGTATTCATCCCCTGCCCGCCCGCCGGGCTGTGAATATGCGCGGCGTCGCCTGCCAGGAACACGCGCCCATGCTGAAATTGCTTCACCTTTCGATAGGCGATATTGAAACGCGAAATCCAGGTGGCATCGCTTAGCCGCGCCTGATGAGCGCCGCGCTGCCGGACGAAAGCCTGAAAATCGGCGAGCGTCGGCTCGGGGCCGGATTTTTCCGGAGGGAGAACTGGAAGATTCACGATAATGCGGGCCTCCCCGGTGCCAAAAGGCACAATGCCCAGGAAGCCATCCTTCGAAAAGAAAAGGTGCGCCAAATCGAGCGAAAGCGCCCCCGTCAGTTTGACGTCGGCAAGCACAAAGGCTTCGCGGTACTGTGCCCCCTCGAACGCCGCCCCCAGGATATGCCGCACCGTGCTGTGCGCACCATCGCAGCCGAGCAGCCAGGAAGCCCTGACGCTCTTCTCCGTGTTGGGAGCGCCCCCGGCATTCCGCAGGATCGCGCGCACTCCGTTTTCGTCCTGCGCGAACCCGACCAGTTCCACCCCGCGCTGCACTTCAACGCCCAGATCGGTCAAATGCGCGGCGAGAAGGCGCTCCGTTTCGCTTTGCGCAAGGCTGAGCGCAAAAGGGTAAGGAGTCGAGAGTCCGCCCAGATCGAGTTGGGCCAGCGGCCCTCGTTCATTGGAAATCGATATCCCTTCCAATCGACGCCCCGCTTCGATGATTCGAGAGGCCATCCCCATGAAGGTAAAAACCTCCAGGGTGCGCGGGAAGATCGCGAGCGCCCGGGAGGTCGCCGGAATGGCTGGGGCTTTGTCGATGATCCGAACCGTTACGCCGCGCCTTGCGAGTTCGCAAGCCGCAGTCAACCCGACAGGCCCGGCACCAACCACCAGCACATCCAGCGGTGGCCTCTCCCTTTCCATATGGTTACGATGCCTCCGTAAGGCTTCAATTGCGAGCGGAAAGGCATGGCAAGACCTCTGGCTTCTCGGCTGAAGTCTTTGTTTATTTAGGTCATCAGAAGCTAGCCGGTGCGGAAGCACCGCAGTACGCTCGCGCCGTCGAGCGCGGATGTCGGCTCCCGTGGCGCCATGAGGCCACATCCCGGTCCCCAGTAACCCGTCCTGCGGGGGTGGGTGCCAAACGCGACACTTCATCGATCCCGCGCTCGACGGCGCGAGCGGTCAACCTCGCCAATTAGATTTCGATGAAAAGTAAAAACAAACCTAATTAACTAACACACAATTACTTACGTGGATTTTTACGAAAAATAAGTTGATGCATCAAAGCCCGGCAGGATGCCGCACCACCGCACTTTTAAGCGGTCGGTCCATCTCGGTCCACCTCGGGCCCTCGGGCGCATTGGTCCACCCGGTATCGAATCTCAATCCGGCAACGACCAGAAAGACGTGGTCTTCCCGGGCATAAACGCTGACCCACTCCCCTGCCCCCGGCGCTCCATAGCTGCGGAACGATTTCGAAGCCATCGGGGACTTCAACCTCCCTGCCGCCTGCAACAGATAGGACACGGCACCCGAGCAATCGTAGGCCGTATCCAAGCCGCCGCCATGCCCTCCACCGCGCCGATAAGGAAGCCCGTTAATTTTATTCCCGGCGGCAATCATCGCATGCACAGCCGGCGGGGCCGAAGGAGGCGCGACAGCCAGGCCGTCCCAGCGGGCGATGGCGGTTTTTCCCGGAACGTAACGGTACCGATAATACGCCTGATTTTCGGCGCAGCCAGAAAACAGAACACTGGCCAGAAATGCCAGAACAAGAGGGGTGCGAAAGGGCATTTCCTTACCAATGCACCATGGAAACACCGATGCCAATCGGGAAATTGCTTCTCCTCCCGCGCCTCTCCTCGGAAATCGTCGCGTGATTCCCTCGCCTTTTCTGAAAAGTGCGTTTAATTCCTATCCCCCCGTATTTTTGTCATGCTTACGATTCGCGAACTCAAAAAAAGCCACGGTGGCCGCACCCTCTTCGAAAACGCCTCAATGCAGGTAAACTACGGAGAGCGCGTCGCCCTTGTTGGCCCCAATGGGGCCGGGAAATCGACTCTCTTCTCCATCATCCTGAAAAAGGATGAACCCGACTCCGGTGCCGTGGAGCGCGATGAGTGGACCATGGTCGGTTATCTCCCTCAGGAAGCGGAAGCGGTCGGCAGCGAAACGGTGCTCGACATCGCCACGGGGCGCGCGGGCGAATTGCCGGCCCTGGAAAAGCAACTCAAGGAGCTGGAAGCAGCCGGCAAGGTGGACGGTGCGGAATACATGGAGGCCCATGCCAAGTACGATGCCCTCAGCAATCCGCAGGCCGACGCGAAAGCCAAGAAGATGCTGCGCGGCCTCGGCTACCGGGAAACCGATTTTCTCCGTCCGGCCCGCGAGATGAGCGGCGGCTGGGTGATGCGGGCGCACCTCGCGCGTCTCCTGGTGATGGAGCCCGACCTGTTGCTTCTCGACGAGCCGACCAATCACCTCGACCTCCTTTCCCTCCTCTGGCTGCAGGACTATCTCAAAACGTACTCGGGAGCCGTGCTGATGATCTCGCACGACCGCCAGTTTATGGACGAAATCGTGGAGCAGGTCTTCGAAATCTCCGATCAGAAGCTCCTTCCCTACAAGGGCAACTACACCGATTTCCTGCGGCTGCGGGAGGCGAACTACGAACAGCAGATCGCCGCCTACAAAAACCAGCAGAAGGAGATCAAGGCGCTCCAGGAGTTTGCCGAGCGGTTCCGTTCCGTCGCTTCAAAGGCTTCGCAGGCGATGAGCAAGCTCAAGCAGATCGAGCGGATGGAGTTGATCGAAAAGCCGCTCCCTCCCCGTAAACCGTTCCGTTTCCAGATTCCCCAGCCGCAACGCGGTGGACAGCGGGCGATCACGCTGGAACGAATCGACATGGCTTACGGGACCCACACCGTCTACACGGGGCTCGACCTGACCGTGGAACGCGGCGAGCGGACCGTGCTGGTGGGCCCGAACGGCGCCGGGAAATCGACCCTTCTAAAGATCCTTGCCGGAGTCGTCGAGTTTCAGAAGGGGCAGCGTAAAGAGGGGCACAACGCCAAGATCGGCTATTTCAGCCAGCACCGGGCCGACTCCCTCGACCCCAAGAAAACCGTGCTGGAGGAAGTGATGGATGCCGCTCCCAACATCCGCGAAGACGACGCCCGCGCCATCCTCGGCACCTTCCTCTTCCGGAAAGACGAGATTTACAAAAAAACGGAGGTTCTGAGCGGCGGCGAAAAGAGCCGGTTGAATCTCATCAAGTTCCTCGTGGACCCGCCCAACCTCCTCCTGATGGACGAACCGACCACGCACCTCGACATCCACACCGTCGAATCGCTGATCCTTGCGCTGGAGAACTACGAAGGAACCCTCGTCTTCATCTCGCACGACGTTCACTTCATCCGCAAGCTGGCCACCAAGGTGCTCCACGTCACCGATGGGAAGGTCTCCCCCTACCCCGGCGGCTACGATTATTTCCTGGAAAAGTCAGGCGCAGCCGACGATCGGGCAGCCCTGACGGCAAATTGAAAAAACTTTCATTTTTCCACTTGCGTTTCCAGACCGGTTGCCTCACCTTCCCCACTCTCCAACGCGCCGGGTGAGCCCGGCGGGACTAACGAGAGAAAGAAAAGCGCGGTTAGCTCAGTGGTAGAGCACTACCTTGACACGGTAGGGGTCACAGGTTCGAACCCTGTATCGCGCACCATTTCTGAGAATCCGCCACTTACGCACACTCGCGGGTGGTAAACCGCGAGGTTTCCGGTACTTTTGCCATAAAGCATATGAAGGGCATCGGACTTAAAGAACTCGCATTTGTCGGCTACCCAGTGACCGACTTCACCAAAGCCAGAAAATTTTACGGAGAAATCCTGGGGCTTCAAGAGGGACTGGTTTTAGAGCATGAGGGGGAGCTTCATTGGCTGGAGTATGATCTCGCCGGTCAGACCCTTGCTTTGGCAAGGGCATCCGAGCAATGGCAGCCTAACGCCAATGGAGGTGGAGCCTGTCTGGAGGTCGAAGATCTCGATAAGGCCGTCGCTCATCTGAAGGCCCATCAGGTTCGCATTGTCGCGGGAATCCAAGAGTATCCGATCTGTCGGCTGGCGTTGATCTCTGATCCTGACGGTAACACTCTGGCGCTCCACCAGCGCAAACCGAACCATCCGGATAACGTGCCGCATTAAAGAAACGTCTCGTGTGATCGGGTAAGGTAGTCCGCTCTCGCCGAGAGCGCGGGATCAGTGAAGAGTCGCATTGGGCACCCATCTCCGCAGGGCGGGCTTTTAGTATTGGGATATGGCCCTCATAAAGCCATGGAGCCTATACCCGCGCTCGACGGCGCGAGCGGACTACCGGTGCTTCCGCACCGGGGAAGATAGAATCGGGGAGTTGCCCCGATACCGCGGGGATCCGTGTCTTGGCATCCTTGCCGGCGTGAACTGGATATTGAATGTCATGCCCGGGCGGTTGCTCTTTGCATTGCTGGCTGCCGCCTCCTTACTTCCTCTGAGCGTCTTCTCACCCCCATCCAAGGCCACAAAAACCCAGGTAGCGCTGGTGCGTTATGTTGGCGAGGAAGAGGTGGTGGTCATGAGCGAGGCAGAAGAGAACGCTTCCTTCCTCAGTACAGCATCGATTCATCGGGGGGATCGGTAACGTCGATGGAGTCGACCTTCAGCACCGCAATTTTGCGCCCCCCTTCCATTGGGAACGACGGTTTCCCCACCACGCGGACCCAGGAAAGCTCCGGAACCTGCGCCTCCGGGAGCGCCTGAAACTCAATCAGCGCGCCGACCGGCTTGGCGTCGGCGGCGCAGCAGTTCATGAACATCCGCACCACACGCATCCGGTTGCCACGAGGGTTGGCGGTTTTCTCGGCCATCAACTGCCCCACGACCTCGATGGTCTTTCCTGAAAACTCCTCCTGCAACCGCTCGTCCTGCGCGGCATAGAGAAGGTCGATCACGGAAATGGTCAGGTGATCGACATCCTGGGGCACCTCCAGCGCGCCGGACCGTCCGGCAAGCTCCGACGCGTCCATGACCACGCCCCGATTTTCAATGGCGTTGAGACTGAATCCGTCGCGCGTGGAAAAAAAGGCGAGAGTGACCGGGAGCAACAGAACCACAAAGGTCAAAATCTTGCCCACGGTCAAACGGCTGATCCCGTGGCCGCAGGCGTCTTCCTCGCAGCATTCCTCCCCTCCCCCCACCGCCGAACCGGCGGCGAGCAAAAGCAAGCCCACCCCGGCGATCAGGACCCCCGGGCGAAAAAGCGGGTGCAGAAACGCCGCAAGCCGTCCGCTGCCATAAAAATAGAGGAGAATGAAGCCCCAGACGACGAGCGTCAGCGCGGGCAGCCAGCGGTTGAGGGTTCTGGTCATGGGAGGAAAGGCTGTGTCAGACGTCGAGAATGGCAAGCCGCATGCAGATTAGCGCAATCGCGATGAATAGTCCAACCGCCAGGAGCACGACAAACCGTCGCCGGAAGATCACCCCATAGAGAAAAAACAGCTTCAGGTCGAAGACGGGGCCAAACACCAGAAACGCCAACTTGGCCGTGAAGGGAAAGGCCACGAAGCTTGCCGCGATAAAGGCGTCTGTGCTGGAACAAAGCGCAAGAATGCCCGCCAGCCCCATCATTGACACCGTCGCAAGGGGGCCGTTGGTGGCCAGCGGCAGGATAATCGACTGATCGACAGCCGTGTTGAAGATCGCCGTCAGGGCTGTGCCGATGACGAAAAAGAGCGCCACATCGAGGAAATCCGCCGTTGCCGAACGAACAACCCGCAGCAACTTCGCAATAAGGCCCTCCGTCTTCCAAGCCGCGGCGGGAAGCGCCGCGATCTTTAGCCCGCCGCGCTCCAACCTGGTTTCAGCGGCGTCTTCACTGCGCTCTCTTTCCCCAGTCTTCCCCGCCTTGGGGAGAGAAGCGATCAGTTTTGGCTGGAGCACGTTCTCCAATCGCATCCGCTGCACCACCAATGCAGCCCCGACCGCCACCCCGTAGCCGAGCAGAAGCCGCATGAACGTCATTACCCAGGGGCCCTGCCCCTGAAACGCCGCAAAAGTGCTCAATGCCACCAGCGGGCTCACGACCGGCGCGGCCAGCATATAGGAAATCGCGCACGAGACGGGCAACCCTTTGGCCAGAAACCGTCGGATGACGATCACGCTCCCACACTCGCACATCGGGAAAATCCCGCCCAGAAGGCCACTCAACAATACCGCCGCCGTCGGGTTTTGGGGGAGCATCCGGGCGATCCATCGCGCCGGGACGAACACATCCACGATTCCCGCGATCAACGCCCCAAGCAGCAAAAACGGCACCCCTTCAAACAGGATACTCAGGAAGGAGAACGAGAAATCCGCAAAGTGAAAGGAGAACCAGTTCATCGGAATGGGAGGAAAGATGGGCTCCGTTATTCGATCAGGCCCGTTCGCCCTTGCCTCGCAAGTTGGGCCGACCTCGCCGCCCGGATCGAGGCAACCGAGGAACCAATGAGGCAGAGCGTCAGGATCACGACATCGGCCAGCACAATCGTCGGCCCTGTCGGGGAGTCAAGATGGTAGGAGCTGAAAATACCCACCGCCGCGCCGATCAACCCGAAGACGGCGCTGATCGTCAGCATCCCCCGGAAGTTGCCCGCGACCACTCGGGCCGCCGCCGCCGGAACGACGATCAACCCGCTGATGAGCAACGCGCCAAGCTGGCGGAGCAGCAGCGCGATCACCAGCGCGATGAGCACCACGAAGGCGTAGTTGAGGCGGCGGGTGTTGTACCCCTCGATCTTCGCCAGGTTCTCCTGCACCACCGCCAGCGTCAAAGGCCTGAGGTTGAAGGCCAGGAATCCCGCGGTCAGAACGGCAAGGCCCCCCATGATCCAGACATCCATCGCCGTGGAGGCCAGAATATCTCCAAAGAGCGCCCCTTCCAGCACCCGGTAACCCCGAAGGCGCGAGATCAGGACCACGCCAAGCGCCACGCTGCCGGTGTAGGTAAACGCGATCACCGTATCGGCATGAAGCGTCGTCCGCTCCAGCACCCATGCCATGAAGAGCGCCATCCCCACGCAAAAAACTACAAGCGTGAGTTGCATCGCGGGGTCGCCGACATCCCGTGCGAGGTTGAGAGCGAACCCGAGCGTCACCCCGGTCATCGCGCCGTGAGAGATCGCGTCGGAGAAAAACGACATGCCGCGTAGCGTAATGAACGACCCGAGCAACCCGCCCAACGGCCCGGCGATCAGCGCGACCAGAAAAGCATACCGCATTTGCGGCAGGTCCAGAAATTCAAGAAACCAGTCCATTTAGCGAATATTGCGGATGGGGATGAAAGCCGTGCCGCCCGCGTCGGGAACCATGCCGGGCATGTGCCCGTAAGCTTTGGCAAGGTTGTCGGGGCGCAGCACGACGTCCGGGCGGCCGTGGCAACAGAGATCCCGGTTGATGCAGAAGACGACATCGCTCAAGTGCTCCACGAGATGAAGGTCATGCGACACCATCAGGATCGTGATGCCGCGATGTTCGTGGAGGTGATGCAGCAGGCCGTCGAAGGAAAACCCGCCCCGGATATCCACGCCGGTCAACGGTTCGTCGAGCAGCAGAAGATCGGGGTCGTTCAGCAAGGAGTAAGCCACCAGGACCCGCTGGAACTCCCCGCCGGAGAGTCGCCCCAGGCGGCGGTCGATCAAATGGGCCGCGCCGATCTCGTCAAGCTGCGCCTCGATCCGCGCGCGCTGGGCTCCCCGTTTGGGCGCACCGAACCAAAAGCGCGATTGCGTGAGCTTGAGCGAAAGGAACTCCGCGACGGTCAGAGGCAGCCCGGGGTCGAGCGGCAATTGCTGCGGCACATAACCGATTTGTCGCGCATGGGAGATGACCTTGCCGCGCGTGGGAGTCACCAGCCCCATCATGGTCTTGAGCAGCGTACTTTTGCCCGCGCCGTTGGGCCCGATAAGGCAACCGAAGTCGCCCTTGTGGAGATTGAATGAAATATCAGTCAGGACCGCCCTGTCTTCGTAGTCGACGGAGACATCGCGTACCTCCAGCAATGCCGGGGACGGTCTTCCTGAATCCGGGGGCGGATGGTGATGACTGCATCCGGCTCCGCAGGAGTGATTCCTACCGGCCTCCACCCAGAGCCTCCTTGAGATTCCTGAGGTTGGAGCGCATCACCTTTTCATACAAGGCCGCATCGGGTTTGCCATACTCCATCGGATCGATCTCCACCACCGGGAGATTCAACTCCTTGGAAAGATTGCGCAGCACCCGGCGCGGCTGCCCCGGTTCGGTGAAAAGAACCTTTACCTGCTTTTTGGCGATCGTATCGCGTAGCGCCTTCAAGGCACGGGGAGACGGCTCCCGGCCGGGGAATTCCTCAAACACCCCGACCACTTCGAACTGATAACGCTTCGCAAAATAATGAAACGCGCCGTGAGAGGTCATCAGCCGTTTGTCGGCAAGTTGATCGGCCGTCGCGCGAATATCCCGGTCAAGCTGCTTGAGCTTCTCCGTGTAGGCGGCGGCGTTGCGATTGTAGCTCTCCGCGTTGGCGGGATCGCGCTCCACGAGCCCCTTGCGGATGTTCTCCACCTGAACGATGGCCAGCACCGGGTCGAGCCAGATGTGCGGGTTCCCGTCGTCAGGCTTGATCCCCTTGCTGGAGACGATCCGCGTCGCTTTACTGCTCTTGAGCGCGCCATCCACCCATTCTTCCGCCCCGAGGCCGTTCTCCACCAGCACGTCCGCCTTG
This sequence comes from Chthoniobacteraceae bacterium, assembly GCA_037190965.1. GTDB lineage: Bacteria > Verrucomicrobiota > Verrucomicrobiia > Chthoniobacterales > Chthoniobacteraceae > DATMFV01. The sequence continues at coordinate 27,948 of JBBCKI010000059.1, read as the reverse complement.
GCTATTTTTTTGAGATCCCCGGGGGAGAGCGCGAAATGATGCGGCTCCGCGTCCGGCGGCAGCAATTGCTCCACCACTGCGGCGTCGCCCGCGACGTTCTTCGTCATCGAAGAGATCGGCGCGAACGTGGTGAGCACATTGAGCTTCTTGGTTTGGGCCTGGCTGGCGATCGGGAGCAGGCAGGTAAGAAAGGCGACAGCAAAAGAGAGCGACTTCATAAAAAGCAGGGTGTTATCGAATCAGGGGCGAGTATAAACCGGCCTTCCGTGGACATAGGTGGCTTCCACTTCCAGATCATCACTCAGAATCACAAGATCCGCATCAGCTCCTTTTTCCAGGACACCTTTTCCTGCGAGCTTGAGGGCTCGGGCCGGGTTGAGTGTCGCCATCCGAATGGCTTCCACCAGCGAAACATGGGCGTCTTCCACCATGGTCTTCACCCCCCGGATCATCGTCGAGGTGCTTCCCGCCAGCGCGCTTCCATCGGCGAGAATCCCCACGCCATCGCGTACGACGCAGTCGATTTCCCCCAACCGGAAGGTCGTCCCTTCGGCGAGGCCCGCCCCGGAGGTGGCGTCCGTAATCAGGCAGATCCCATCGGGCCCCTTGGCGAAGTAGAGCATCCGGATCAACGTGGTCGAAACATGCCGCCCATCGGCGATCAACTCGCAGACGATGCCCGGCTCACTCAAGGCAAACTCCAGCAACCCCGCGTCACGATAGGGCCCGCGCCGCCGGGCGGTGGACATGCAATTGAAGGTATGCGTCGCCCCTTCCATCCCATGGACAAACCCGGCACACGCTTCGTCGTCCCAAGCGTTGCTGTGGCCGCCGCTCACGCGGACACCCCGCTCCCTCAACGCGTCGATCAACCCGAGCGCGCCCGGAAGTTCCGGGGCGAGAGTCATCTGGATCATGACGTTATCCTTGCCCGTCGCCCATTCGAGGAGCGGCTTGTAATGCTCAGGGGTCGGATCGGAAATCAACTCAGGGAGGTGCGCCCCTGGCTTCTCCTTGGAAAAATAAGGCCCTTCAATATGAAGGCCGAGCAGCCGCGCTCCTTTGGGCCCCTCTTTAGGCTCCTCTTTTCGATAAGCCTCCGCCGCTTGCAGCACGGCGACAATCTCCGGTATGGGGGCGGTGATGGTCGTGAGCGCAAGCGCCGTGGTCCCACCGGAAGCGTGGAACCGGCAGATCGTCTCGAACGCCTCCGGGGTCGCCTCCATCGTGTCATGTCCCATCGCTCCGTGGATGTGCATGTCGATGAACCCGGGTGAAAGATAACGCCCGCCGAGGTCCAAAACCGTCTCGCCCGGGTTGGGCGACAACGCCGGAGCGATGACCGCGATCCGCCCGTTCTCCACCCTGAGATCGCCCTTGGGCTCGATCCGGTCAGGGAAGATCAGCCGCGCATTCTTGAAAAGTATGGAGTTCATCAGAGGTTCCTGGGTTGCAAAATATCCCCACATTGTGGCCCCTACCGTGGGGATTCTGCAAGACCAGGGTGTGACATTCCTTGAGCTGATTTCCCTCGTTCCCAACGGCGCTCTGCAAAGCCGGTGTGAGAAGAAGCACGCCCTAGTTTCGAATTGGTTTCTTCCATGCTTCCTGAGAAACTCGTGGCGCCGACATGGAGCTCCATAACATCGATCTCGAAATCACCTTTTCGAACGAGCCTTACGCGCTTCTGTCGGAAGTTCAGGAAGCTTTCACGGTTCTTTTTGCCGGGCGGAAAGGAGACCTTTTTCTGCTGGTGCTCGAAGTTTTCTCCGTAGGCTACTCGGAAGAAGAAATCATCAGGAGCTTTTTGGAGACGCTCTCCCGCATCTCCGAAGAGGCAAAGAAGGATCTCGCCAAAGCGCTGAAGCGGGAATTCAACTTCGGCTATGGCCTGGATCGCGATGATCCGATGGAAGCCTCAATCCCCCACCCGCTCGTGAGGCTTATTGGGGATTCGGGGTACTCCCTTGGGGTGACCTTTTATCGACCTCGTTGACCTTTTATGAATTTTGATCTTCAGCAACACGGTTTTTCGATCATCCCTGGAGTGATGACGTGTCATGAGTGCCAGGCATGGATTGCCGCACTGGGGCCGGTTTCCGGTGCGGGGCGTCGCGACCTTCTTCGAAATGCCGACGTTACCTCTATCGCCAAATCGCCTCGGGTTCTCGATCTGATACGTCCACACCTTCCTATTGACCCCGTCCCCGTTCGCGCCATTTATTTTGACAAATCTCCGGAGGCGAACTGGTTGGTCCCCTGGCATCAGGATCTGACTCTGGCTCTCCGTAATCGCGAAGAGGTGCCAGGGTTCGGCCCATGGAGCGTCAAAGACGGAGTTCCCCACGTTCAGCCTCCGGTCGAATATCTCGAAAAGATGCTGACAATCCGGCTCCATTTTGACGACACCGACGAATCCAACGGCGCATTGCGTGTCCTGCCAGGTTCCCATCGGCTTGGACGTCTTTCAGCCAGCCATATTCAGGAACTCCGCGCAGAAAAGTCCGACGTCCTCTGCCCTGCCTCCAAAGGAGACGCATTACTCATGCGTCCCCTGCTTCTTCACGCCTCTGGCCGCTCCACAAATCCAAGACACCGCCGCATTTTACACATCGAGTACGCCGCCTTCACGCTTCCACCAGGGCTTGAGTGGCATTCAGCCGCTTGACATCCAAACAAAGAACAGATGATGCCATTGCGCATTTCCCCCGCACAGGTTGCCCCTCTCTCCGTCTTGGGCGATGCCGTCCGGATTCTACTTCAGGGCAAGGAGACCGACTCCGGGGTGACGCTCATCCAGATCACCTCGTCGGTTGGTTGCGGAGTCCCTTGGCACGTTCATGCCAACGAAGACGAAACATTTCATATCCTCAAAGGAAGCGTGGAGTTCAGTCTGCCCGGCAAGATCATTGTCGCCAACGAAGGCGAGGCGGTTTTTGCTCCGCGCAAGGTTGCCCATGCTTACCGGGTGGTTGGATCCGAACCGGCAACCTTGAACGTCACTGTCACGCCGGGAGGCCTGGATGAAATGTTCACTCGACTCGCGACCTTACCGAATCCACCTGATTTTGGGAAAGTTGCGGCCATTTGCGATGAGTTCGGCATCCAGTTTTTGAAAGACCCGAATGCATAGCGTACCGGGCGTTGTTCCGCATTCCTCCATGACCAATGCCACCAGCCCCATCCAACGGGTGATTCTTCAGGCAATGGCTTTTGCCGTTGCTTCGTCTCTGGCGGTTTGCCTTCCGCTAAGCCTGGGCAGGTTGCTCTGGCCCGAGGGGCTGAGCGGCGGGGCGGAGTTTATCTTCTGGCTTGCCTCCGGGGTGAACGTCGGGGCACTCCTGATTCTTGGCTGGAAGTACTGGCCGATGATCCTCGCCGGCGTTCTCCCTGCCTGGTTTATCTTCGGGCAATCGCTCGAGCAATGCCTGCTCGGGGCTGGCGGGAACTGCGTCGAGGCGCTCCTCGCCTATTGGATCTTGCATCGGCTCGGTCGTTTTGAGGGGCGTTTCGATCGAACACGCCCGGTGTTGTCGCTCCTGTTCGCAGCCGGGGCGGCTCCCATCGTGGCCTCACTCCTGGTCCCGGCTTACCTGGTGCTGGAAGGTCGCTTCTCCCGCCAAGAGTTCTGGATGGCGGTGGGAAACTGGAACCTCGCCAATGGCTCGGCCATTCTTGTGCTCACCCCATTGTTGGTCGCGCTACGCAACGGTTCCTGGATCTCCGTCCGGTTTCCTCGGGAAGCGGCGCTTTGGATCGGCGCGGGACTTCTCTGTGGCGCGATCGTCTTCGATGCGGTTTTCCTTGAACGGGGGCTGAACTTCACGTTCCTGATCTTCCCTTTCATCATCTTTGCGGCGGTTCGGTTTGGGCCGGAAGAAACCTCGGCGGCGTTGCTGCTTGTCATGGCCTCCATCTATGCGGCGTTGATGCGCCATGCGTCTGATCTCAACCCGGAGACGGCCTCCCCCACTCTCTGGTTCATCCAGGCGTTTCTCTGGGTGCTGGCCGCCACGGGGCTGGTGGTGGCCGCCCTCGTTGCCGAGCGACGCCGGGCGGAACAGCTGGTCTTTGCGGAACAGAGCCACAGGCTGGAAGCCTCCCTTCGCGAAGAACGCGCCCGGCTCGACGCCTTGCGCTACCAGATCAACCCTCATTTTCTATTCAACGCCCTCAACTCCCTCCGCGCCACGCTACCTCTCGACGCAAAAGTACCACGGGAGATGGTGACCGAACTTGCCGGGTATCTTCGCTCGACGCTGGAACATCCTGACGAGGATTTCGCGTCGCTCAGGGAGGAAATAGCCTCCATCAAAAACTACCTCTTCATCGAAAAGAAGCGATTCGGCGAGGCATTGCAGATCCATATCGCCATTGCCGCGGACGCAGAGACCCGACAGGTGCCGGTGTTTCTGCTCCAGCCGCTGGTGGAGAATGCGATCCGACACGGGTTGGAATCCTCGCGGGGGCCGTTCTGCCTCAAAGTAGAAGCCGCCATCGGCGACGGATCGCACCTGACGATCGAGGTGGCCAACACCGGCCTCTGGAAAACCGCCGCGCCGGGCCCGGGCAAAGGGCTGGGCCTCAATAATATTCGGCGGCGGCTTCAGTTACTCTACGGCGCTTCGGCAACCTTCGAGCAGATTTCCGCTGACGGCTGGGTGCGGCTTCGTATTAAAATCCCCCGACTGATTTAACCAAAAACCGATGCGCTGCCTGATCCTCGACGATGAAGCCCCGGCCCGCCTTGAGCTGCGCCGGCTGCTTTCGTCGGACACGGAGGTGGAGATCGTCGGGGAAGCCGCCGACGTGGAGACCGCACTGGAGCTGACCGCGAAGCACCAGCCGGAGGTCGCCTTCGTCGATGTGAAACTGCGTGGCGAAACCGGGTTCGACTATGTGGGGCGTTTGCAGGAACCGTTGCCGCATCTTGTGTTTGTCACCGCGTTCGATCGCTATGCCGTACGCGGGTTTGAATGCAACGCGCTCGATTATCTCCTCAAGCCGGTGCAGCCGGAACGTCTGGCTGAAACTCTGCGGCGCGTCCGCAGCCGCGCCCCCTTCTTCCAACGGGCGACGAGCAACGACGCCGTCTTTGTAAAAACAGGTTCCAGCGCCCGGTTCGTCCAGTGGGGCGAGGTGCAGTCCATCATTTCGGAGGGAAACTACACCCGGCTCTTTTTGGAGAACGCCCCTTCCCTTCTCATGCTGCGCCCGTTGAAAGAATGGCTGGACCTTGCCCCGGCTGGCGAATTCCTCCAGGTGCATCGAAAAGCCCTGGTTCGCCTCAATGCGATCCGCGAGATTCAAAACCTGGGAGAGAACCGGCGGCAGATGATTCTAGCCGACGGGCAGTTGATTCCGGTGGGGCGGGCCTTTTGGACCGGCATAAAGGTTCTACTGGAGCGTGGGTAGATACCGTTCGTCATTTATTTCATACTGTTCGTCACAGTTCGATTGCCTTCTCAGGGGAAAATCCCTGCCTATTGCAGGGTTATGCCCCGTAAACGCGCTCATCGTCCCGCCTGGTTGCTTTTCCCAATTCTAGCCGCCGCCACTTCCCCTCTGTGCGCACAATATACCGGCTGGACCAACCTTGGGGAGGGCGACTGGAACGTGGCAGGCAACTGGCATAACGGGGTTCCCAACTCGGGCGTATGGGCCGTCATCTCCAACAGTGGAACCGCCACCCTTAACAACGCCCACGGGGAAGCGAGCGATCTCACGCTTGGAGCAGCAGGCACCGGGACTCTGAAAATCGAGAATGGCGGCAGCCTCACGACAGAATATTTCTATTTGGGCTATAATTCTAACACCGACGTGGGCGTCCTCACGGTCACGGGAGCGAACTCGATTTTATCGTTAACTTCAACGATCTCCTCCAACATAGCAAACGCCGGTTCGGGAACATTGAATATTCTGGATGGAGCCATGGTCACGGGCAGAAATTTTTCCGTTGCCGACCGTGAGGACTCTATAGGCGATGTCCTCCTCTCGGGCTCGGGATCGAAATGGACAGTGACGGGAATTGCGAACCTAGGATATCGTGGAACAGGCACGCTCACGGTGAGCGCGGGGGGGATTCTCGAAAGCGTCTATGACATTTCACTGGCGACGCTGAACACCGCGAAAGGCACCCTGGAAATTGGCGACGGTGCTGAAGCCGGTACCATCCTTGCTCCATCATTCACGGGAGGCGACGGCACCGCGGAGGTGATCTTCAGCCAGACCGACGCCTCCTATACCTTTGCGCCGAACCTTCGGGGCTCGCTGAAGGTGACCCATTCCTCCACCGGCACCACGATTCTCACGGGCGCGAACACCTATACCGGCACGACCAATATCGACGCGGGCACCCTCCAGATTGGCAACGGCGGCACATCGGGAACGCTCGGGAGCGGCAACGTGGTGAACAACAGCGTTCTGACGTTCAATCGCTCCGATTCCATCACGATCGATAACCTGATCAGCGGCACGGGCCAGCTCGTACAGTCCGGCTCCGGCACCCTCATTCTCACCGGCACCAATTCCTATTCCGGCGGCACGACGATCAACTCCGGCACCTTGCAGATCGGCAACGGCGACACCACCGGCTCCATTGTCGGAGACGTTGCCAACGGGAGCGCAATTGCCTTCAACCGCTCGGATGCGGTAACGTTCTCCGGCGCGATCAGCGGTACGGGCAGCTTGGTGCAATCCGGCAGCGGAACGTTGATCCTCACCGGGAACAACACCCATAGCGGTGGTACCACGATCAGTTCAGGCACCCTTCAACTCGGGAATGGTGGCTATACCGGCATCATCGCAGGTGACGTAGTCAACAACGGCGCACTCGTCTTCAATCGCGCGGATACGGTATTTTTTGGGGGAGCTATTAGCGGGACGGGAGCGTTCGTCAAGTTGGGGGACGCCAGTCTCGTCCTTACTGGTTCCAACAGCTATATCGGGACAACCCGGGTCGCTACCGGGACGCTCGTTCTCGACAACAATTATGCCCTCTCCCGAACCACGGCTGTCACGGTGGATGCGGGTGCAGTGCTCGACCTCAAGGGAATGATGCGAGTTGTCTCCGTCGGTTCCATTGCAGGGAGCGGCTATATCGATGCCAGCGAAACGCTCCAGGGATTCTCCTGGGGGAGCGACAATACAGACACCGTTTGGGCGGGCACGATCGCCAACGGCTTCCTCGTCACCAAACAGGGAACCGGCACCACGACGCTGACGGGAAGCAACTCGCTCAGCATGTTCGCGGTCGCGGGGGGAACCGTCAAAATCGGCGCGGGCGGCTCTTTGGGAAGCAACACGTCGCTTTCAGTGCTGGAAGGAACGCTCGATCTTGATGGGAATAATCTCTCAGTGCGCAGTCTTATCGGAGGCGATGACGTTGTCATAAAGCTTGGTTCAGGCACGCTTACGGTCTTCGCTTCCAACGGGGAAATCTACTCCGGGTCGATCACGGGAACAGGCGGCCTGACCAAGAGCGGGACAGGCACGTTGATTCTTGGCGGAAGCAATAGCTACACCGGCGTCACAACCCTCAACAGCGGTACGCTCCAGATCGGTACCGGCGGTACGAACGGCACCCTCACGGGAGACGTGACGAACAGCGGCGCGCTGGTTTTCAAGCGTTCCGACTCGTCAATCTACGGCGGAGCAGTCAGCGGAACCGGATCGCTCACCCAATCGGGCAGTGGAACGCTCATCCTGACCGGAAGCAACTCCTGCGCGGGAAACACGATCATTCAATCCGGCACGCTCCAGGTTGGCAACGGCGGCACAATGGGAACGCTCGGCTCGGGCGGGGTCGCGAACGATGGAACGCTGGCGTTCAATCGCTCGGATTCCTTCACCTTCGATAACATCATCAGCGGTAGCGGAGGGTTGGTTCAATCCGGCAGCGGCACGACGATCCTCACCGCGACCAATACCTATACCGGCGCGACCGATGTGAAGGCCGGAACGCTCCGGGTCAATGGCGCACTGACCAGCAGCACACTTCTCACCGTCCATGACGGCGGAACGCTCGGCGGCTCGGGCACGATTACCGGGGCCGTGAACGTCCTGAGCGGTGGCAACCTTTCCGCAGGCAACAGTCCGGGAACATTGACAGTCGGCTCCCTGACGCTGAACTCCGGATCGGTCTCGAACTTCGAACTCGGGAGTTCCAGCGATCTGATCGCCGTCAGCGGCAATCTGACCATTGGCGGTATCTTGAACCTCTCCAATAGCGGAGGGTTCGCCAACACCAGCTATAGCCTCTTTACCTATGGCGGTACGCTGACCAACAATTACTTCGAACTCAACCTCGTTCCCGGTGGCTGGAACCGCGCGAATTTCGCGATCGATCTCTCCACTGCCGGTTCGGTGAAGCTGCTGGTCGATAACACGGTGACCATCCAATATTGGGATGGCTCATCCAATCTCGACGGCTCAATGTCCGGCGGCAATGGGACCTGGAGCAGCACCGGGATCAACTGGACCAATAGTAACGGCTCGCTCAATACCAATTGGCAAGGCGTCGTTGGTGTGTTCGGCGGAACAGCGGGAACAGTCGCCGTCGCGGACGATGTGAGTTTCTCGCAGCTTCAGTTTGAGACCGACGGTTACCAGCTCACGAACGGCGGCGGGTCTCTGGTTACCGGCGGCAGCTTCTCGGAACTATGGACGGGAACGGATGTCAGTGCGGAGATCGCTGCCTCCATCACCGGCACCAGCGGCCTGCGGAAGACGGGCGAAGGAACACTCGTGCTCACCAGCTCCAATTCCTACAGCGGCGGTACCACCATCGCCAACGGCACGGTGCGAACGGAGAACAGCAACGCCTTTGGAACCGGAGACGTTACGCTCCAAAGCCTGGGTACGCTCGAGCTCGCCGGGAAACTCTCCGTGGGTGGCGACTTCGTTTGGGATGGCGGCGTCATCTCCATCTCGCAGGGTGACACTGACCGGATCGAGATTGCCGGGAATTTCATTAAGGGAAGCAACAGCGAACCGTTTGTATTCAGTCTCGCCAGCAGTGGGTTCAATATCAACCAGACCTACACGCTGTTGACTTTTGACGACTACGTCGGTTTCGACTTTTCGGACTTTTCGGCCACCGCCTTCTATGGAATCATGCCGCTGTTCGCTTTTGTGGACAACACCCTTACGATTCACTATACCGGTGCGACATCAGGCTCGGTGCTGCAAAACTCCGGCCCGATTTTCACCCCGCTGGATGCGAATTTCCTCGTCTCCGGAACCGTAACGACCCAGGGGCCGCTGGAAAGCAACACCGTCAACTCCCTCCTCTTTGAGGATGAGAGCTCGCTTGACGTGAGCAATACCCTGACAGTCACCAGCGGCAACTTCACCGTCATCGACGGCCGCGCGACGTTGACCGGAGATGAAGTTAAAACGCCGGGTGATTTTCACAAACTTGGCGAAGGCATTCTCGTTACCGATGTGAACCTGAACGTCGATGGCGAAGGCACCATCGAGGCCGGCGGCCTCATCGTGAACGGTGAACTCGCCACCGGCAGCGGCCTTGTCGTTTATCAGAACGCGCTGCTCGGCGGCAGCGGTGTCATTGACGGCAACGTCGTCAACCACGGCATCCTCTCTCCCGGCAACTCACCGGGAACGCTCACTGTCATTGGAAACCATACGCAAACCTCAAGCAGCGTCTTCCTCATGGAGATCGCCGGGAAGAACGACTTCGACCGACTGCTGGTTTCGGGCACCGCCACCCTTGCAGGATCGCTAGCTGTTACTCCGTACGATGGTTACAAGCTCGAATACGGCCAGAAGTTCACCGTTGTAAATGCCGGCAAGATTGTCGGCGAGTTTGACGATGTGGACCTCTCCTCCGGCCTCCGTGGCCGCGTCTTGTTGAAGCCGCGGAAAGCAACGCTTCTCGTGGCTCCCGAGAGCTACACTCAAGTCGCGCAGACTCCGAATCAGAAGACCACCGCCAAGGCGCTCGATTCCTTTATCGACGCCGACGAAGGCGATCGCGAGACGGTGAGCATCGCGCTCGACGAACTTAAGGCATCGGAATTCCCTGACGCTTTTGATCAGATCGCTCCCACCTTCTACGAAAGTCTTGCCCGCATCACTATCGAGCAAAGCAACGCGCAGGGGCAGATGCTCCAACAGCGTTTCGGCGCGCTACGGCTGGGCGGTGGCGGCTTCAGGCAGGTCGGCCTCGATGCCCCCATCATCACCGAGGGCAAGCAGTTCAAGGAACTCAAGGAAACCCGCAACATCATGGAACCGGCGGCGGACAATCCGTGGGGAATCTGGGTTCAGGGCAACGGTCTCTTTGCGAAGAACTCGGGGCTCAACGGGGTTCCCAACTTCCGCTTCGACAGTGGCGGTTTCCTTCTTGGGGCCGATTATCGCTGGAACAGTGCCCTCGCGACGGGGATCTACGCGGGCTACCAGCGCATCGACGCCCGTTACGACGGCGGCAGCAGGACCAACGTCAATGCCGCGCGTTTCGGGGCTTATGCGACCCTCGATTCGGGCAACGGCTTCTACGGAAACGCGCTGGTGGGCGGCGGCTACTCGGACTACGAAGTCCGGCGCACGATCGACTTCGGCAGCATCGACCGCACGGCCCGGAGCAACCCGCATGGCGGTGAATTCAGCGCGATGCTCGGCACCGGCTATGACTGGAAAGCAGGTAACCTCACGTTTGGGCCGGTTGCCTCGGGGCAGTACACCTACGTGAATATTGACGGTGTCACTGAAGAGGGTGCACGCAGTTTGAACCTGAAGGTCAACGATCAGGAAGCCCACAGCCTGCGCTCCACCTTGGGAGCCAGGATAGCCTATTGCTGGCAGATCAATGAAGGGGTTGCGCTGGTTCCCGAAGGTCGGGTCACGTGGCAGCACGAGTTCCTCCAGGATTCGCGCGACATCGGAGCCGCGCTGGATGGCGGCAGAGGCCCTGGCTTCAATGTCGTAACGACGACACCGGAACGCGATGCCGTCTTCGCGGGCGTCGGGTTGAACTTGCAGGTCGGCGAACGCTGGAATGCCAACGTCTACTACAACGCCGACTTCGGCCGGGGCGACTTCAGGAGCCAGATGATCAGCGGCGGGCTGAACCTCCGATTCTAATTACACGTTTCCTTTCGATTCTCCCGTCCCCTGGATCATCCTTTTACCGAGGCCTCTTTCCACGTCTTTTATACCGTTGGTCAGCTTTTTCATGCCGTTCGTCACAGTTTAATTGCCATTGGGGGGGCAAATCATTGCCTATCATTGGGATATGCCGTCCCGTCATCCAGCCCTTCGTCCTGTGAGGTGGTTTTTTCCCCTTCTTCTCGCCACCACAACGCCACTTGGCGCGCAGACCTATTGGAATTCAGGGACGGGCGATTGGACCAACGGCGCGAACTGGACCAACGGGATTCCTGTCGCCGGACAATTGGCCGCCATCAATAACGGCGGAATTGTCTCCCTCAGTAACGCGCAGGGAGAGGCGGGCAATCTCCATGTCGGAATCAGTAGCAGTAACGGCACCCTGACCATAGAGAATGGCGGCACGCTGACAGCAATGGATTTCAGCCTGGGGACATCGGCAGGCACCGCCGGCTTTATGACGGTCACGGGATCGAATTCAAGCCTGTCGCTAAACTCCAACACCTACAGTTACATCGGCCTCCGCGGTACCGGAGCTCTGGACATCCTCGATGGCGCTTCGGTTTGGAGCCGCAGCGCCACCATCGCCAGCGGCACTGCCGCGACAGGCAGTGTCCTCATTTCAGGCTCCGGATCCAAGTGGACGGTGACGAGTCTGTTCGCGCTGGACATCGGAAGCGTAGGCCAGGGTTCTGTGACGGTCCGCGAAGGAGGGACTCTCGATGTCGCCACTGGCATTGTCCTGGGGGATGAAGCCGGTTCAAAAGGCACCTTGAAGATCGGCGATGGCTTGACCGCCGGCACCATCGTCGCTCCATCGGTTTCAGGAGGAACTGGCACCGCGGAGGTGATCTTCAGCCAGACCGATTCCTCTTACACCTTTGCGCCCAACCTCGAGGGTTCGCTGAAGCTGACTCATTCCGCCACCGGCACCACGATTCTCACCGGCACAAACACCTATACCGGCATTACTACGATCAATGCGGGCACCCTCCAGATCGGCAACGGCGGTACGTCGGGAACCCTCGGGAGCGGCGCTGTCGTGAACAGCGGCACACTGGCGTTCAACCGTTCCGATGCCATTACGGTCAGCAATGTCATCAGCGGCACCGGGCAGTTGAAGATGCTTGGCAGCGGTACGCTCACGCTGACCGGCAGCAACAGCTACACGGGAAAGACGACCATCTCGAACGGGACGCTTGTGATGGCCGATGATCACGCGCTGGGGCCGTATGCCTATCCCGCCTCAGTCCTTGTGGACGGAAGCAACGCCACTCTGAAAGTGAACAGCGGCATCAACCTGACCAAAGCGGTTCAGGTGGAAAACAGCGGCACTGTCAACAACGCGGGGGTTATCAGCGGCACCACTTCATATCTCATCTATTCCTTCAATACGAATCTCAACGTCGTCAACACGGGGACGATCAGCGGCGGAGAGTACGTCATCTATAGCGATGCCGACGATACGACGGGCAACAAAGTGCGTAATACGGGAGGGGTTATCACAACTACCGACCCCTGGGGCCTGGCCATTTATCTCAATACTCACGGTGATGTGACCAATGAAGCCGGGGGCATCATCAACGGAAACGTTCATGCAGGTGAAGGGCTGCCCGGCATGACCAAAATCCTCAACACCGGTTCCAGCACGATCAACGGCAGCGTTTCGTTCGCCTCCGGCGCGCTGACCAACACCGGCGGCAGCACGATCGCGGTCACCGACCCGTATGACACGGCAGTCATGATCGACGTGGGAGGAAAGTACGTCTCCGATCCCTCCGTGACCAACTCCGGCTCCAGTGTCATTCGTGGGGGTGAGTACGGTATCTGGGCCACCAATAGTTGGATGATGTCGAGGGCGGTTATTAATAACACCGGCGGAAGCATCATCACGTCGAGCACCACCTCTTCGGGCGTCGCGGGGATTTACATGGATAGCACCATGGCCTCAGCGCCGGGGACGGTCAACAACGGGGTGGACTCCACCATTATTGGCCGGACGTATGGCGTCTATCTGTCCGGCGGCGGGAGCGTCACCAACGATGGCATCATCAGCAAAACATTGACCACGGGGACGACCGCCATGGGGGTTCGCTTCGCGGGAGACCCGGGAACGCTGGTGAATACCGGCACCATCAATGGTGGGGTGCGCATGGATAATTACGCCAATAGCGTTACGCTTAAGACCGGCTCCGTCATCAACGGCAACCTGTTGATGGGCACATCAAGTAGTTCCCGCCTGATTCTCGGCGGAACGACCGGCAGCCAACTCTATTCCACCGCCGTAACCGGGACGACGACTACAAGCGGCACGCTCACCAAACAAGATGCGGGCACCTGGATCATCGACAACAATCTCTCCACAACCCGGGCGGTCACCATTACCGGGGGAACGTTGCAGATCGGCAACAGCGGCACCACCGGGGCCATCGGCGGAAGCGTCTCCAATGCCGGAACCCTTGATTTTAATCGCTCGGACACGACGACATCCTCCACCGCGATCAGCGGCACGGGAAAGCTTGTCCAATCGGGCAGCGGCACGTTGATTCTCACGGGCACCAATACCTACAGCGGCGGCACGACAATCAATTCCGGCACGCTGCAAATCGGCAATGGCGGCACGATCGGCAGCCTGACGGGCAACGTGGTCGATAACGGCACGCTCGTCTTCAACCGCTCGAACGATCTCACCTTTGCCGGGGCCATCAGCGGGACGGGTTCGCTAATCAAGAGCGGGACGGCCACGCTGATCCTCACGGGCAGCAATACCTTTACAGGAGTAACGACCGTCGGCAGCGGTACGCTCCAGATCGGAAACAGCGGCACGACCGGCAGCCTGACGGGGAATGTGATAAACAGCGGCGCGCTCGTCTTCAAGCGTTCAGACTCGCTAACCTATAGTGGGGCAGTCAGCGGGACCGGATCGCTCACCCAATCGGGCACCGGGACGCTCATTCTTACCGGCAGCAACAGCTATGCGGGGAACACGAGGATCCAGTCCGGCACGCTCCAGGTCGGGAGCGGCGGCACTTCAGGCACCCTTGGTTCGGGCGCAGTCCTGAACAGCGGAGCCCTGGCGTTCAATCGTTCGGATTCCCTCACGGTAAACAATGTCATCAGCGGCAGTGGCAGCCTGACTCAATCCGGCAGCGGCACGACGATTCTCACCGCGACGAATACCTATACAGGCGCGACCGATGTGAAGGCGGGGACACTCCGCGTCAACGGAGCGCTGACCAGCAGCACGCTAGTGACTATCCACAACGGCGGAACGCTCGCCGGCTCGGGCACCATCGCCGGTGCGGTCAATGTACTTAGTGGCGGCGGGATCTCCGCGGGCAACAGCCCCGGAACCTTGACGCTCGGCTCGCTGACTCTGAATTCCGGCGCGGTCTCGACTTTCGAGCTTGGGACATCCAGTGATCTTATCGCGGTCACGGGCAATCTGACGATCGGCGGCGTTCTGAATCTCTCCAACAGCGGCGGCTTTTCCAACACCAGCTATACCCTCTTCACCTACGGAGGAGCGCTGACCAACAACTATTTCGAACTCAATCTCGTCCCCACGGGCTGGAACCGCGCGAATTTCGTTGTCGATCTCTCCACCGCCGGGGCCGTGAAGCTGACGGTGGACAATACCGTCACCATTCAATATTGGGACGGCAGCCAAACCTCGGCCGACGGTTCCATCTCCGGCGGCAACGGCACCTGGAGCAACGATGGGAAGAACTGGACCAACAGCAACGCCTCACTCAATACCGAATGGCAAGGTGTCGTCGGCGTTTTCGGTGGTACGGGGGGCACCGTTTCGGTGGCCGATGATGTGACCTTCTCGCAGCTTCAGTTCGACACGGACGGCTACCAACTCGCGAGCGGCGGCGGATCATTGGTCACCAGTGGCTCTTTCTCCGAGCTTTGGATTGCCGAGGATGTCGGCACCGAGGTTGCCGCCTCCATCACCGGCACGAGCGCCCTGCGGAAAACCGGCGCGGGAGCGCTGACACTGTCCGCTTCCAACAGCTATAGCGGCGGCACGGTCATTGCCAACGGCACGGTGCACACGGAGAATGAACACGCTCTCGGGACGGGCAGCGTCACTCTCCAGAGCCTGGGCACGCTGGATCTCTCGAGCGAACTGACCATCGGTGGCGACTTCATTTGGGAAGCGGGCGTGATCCGCCAGACGATTGGCGGTGCAACGACGACGATTCATGTCACCGGCGCGTTTGATAACTCCGGCGGGGGGCGTGAGTTCTCCATCAGCACGGGCACCGGCTTTGCCGCCAACACGGCCTACACACTCCTGACCTTCGGCGACGGCACCGCTTTCACTCTGGATGGGCTTATCGCCACATCGTTCGACGGCCTGACTTCCGAGTTCCGTCTCATTAACTCGGGAAACACTCTGCAAATCATCTATCTGGGGGCGATGACCGGCCCAATCCTGCAGAACAGCCCGGATATCAATACTCCGCTAGATCGACCGTTTACCGTCGATGGCGCGGTGGAGACCGGAAAGGAGAGCGAAAGCAACGAAGTCCTCTCGCTCATCTTTGCCGATGGCGGCGGGTCGATCACCGTTCACAACACCCTCCAACTTGGTTCCGGAGCGATCACCACCGGAACCGGCAACGCCGCCATCCTGGACGGGAAGCTTGCCTCGGAATTGGGGTTCACAGTCGACACCGACGGCGATCTGACAATCTCCAGCATCATTGCGAGCGGAACCGGTGGATTGACCAAGAGCGGCACGGGCACCTTAAAACTGCTGGGGAGCAATACCTACAGCGGCGGCACCGTGATCAACGCGGGCACCGTGCAAACCGGGAACACGCAGGCACTGGGAAGCGGTTCCGTAAGCCTGAATGCCGATGCCACACTCGCCCCCATCGGTAAGTTGACAATCTCCAGCTTCACCTGGAACGGCGGCGTTATCGCCTTTTCGCAGGGGAACGTCGACACCCTCGAAATCACGGGTGATTTGATCAAGGGGACCGATGCGGAGACGTTTGTCTTCAGCCTCGCCGGTACAGGCTTCCAAATCAACAAGACCTATACACTCCTGAGCTTCTGCGACAACATCGGCTTCGCGCTATCGGACTTCCAGGCCGATACCTTCTACGGAATCACGCCGGTGTTCGCGTTTGAGGACAATACACTCACGATTCACTATACGGGGGCAACTTCGGGCCCGGTACTGCAAAACTCTGCCCCAGTCTTTACTCCGCTGGATGCGAATTTTCTCGTCTCCGGCACCGTCACGACCCAGGGGCCCCTGGAAAGCAATACCGTCAACTCCCTCCTCTTCGAGGACAAGAGTTCCCTTGAAGTCAGCAACACCCTCTTCGTCACCAGCGGCAACTTCACCGTTATCGATGGCAGCGCGGCGTTGACCGGGGATTTTGTGGAGACGCCTGGCGACTTCCACAAACTCGGGAGAGGGATCCTCATCAACGGTGCGAACTTGAATGTCGATGGCGAAGCCGTCATCGAGGATGGCGGTCTCATCGTGAACGGGCGATTTACCACGGATGACGGGCTGGTGGTTAATCCGGACGCGTTCCTCGGCGGGAGCGGCGTCATTGGCGGCACTGTCGTCAACTACGGCATCCTGAGCCCCGGTAATTCGCCTGGAACGCTCACTGTTACCGGCAACCATGCTCAGACTGACAGCAGCGTCTTCCTGCTGGAGATCGCCGGGAAGAACGACTTCGACCGGCTGCACGTCTCGGGAACCGCTTCGCTGGCAGGCTCGGTCGTGGCCATTCCGTACGATGGCCATCGCTTTGATTATGGCCAAAAGTTCACGTTTGTGAAGGCGGGCAAAATTGTCGGCGAATTTGACGACGTAGAGATCCTCGCCGGGTTCCGTGGGCGCGTCGTGACCGGCTCCCAGAAAGCAACCTTGCTCGTCGCGCCCGAGAGCTACATGCAGGTCGCGCAGACTCCCAACCAGACGGCTACCGCCAAGGCACTCGATCACTACATCAACGCAGAAGGCGGCGACCGGGAGACCGTCAGCATTGCCCTCGACGAACTTGAGGCGTCGGAATTTCCCAACGCCTTCGATCAGATCTCCCCAGCCTTCTACGAAACGCTGGGACGCATCACCATCGAACAAAGCAATGCGCAGGGGCAGATGCTTCAGCAGCGTTTCGGCGCGTTGCGGCTTGGCATCGGCGGGTTCAGGCAGATCGGCCTTGACGCGCCGATCATTACGGAGAGTCGCAGGGTGGAAGGCAAAGGATTCAAGGAGTTCAAGGAAACCCGCAGTATCATGGAACCGGCGGCGGATAATCCGTGGGGAGTCTGGGTTCAGGGCAACGGCCTCTTTGCAAAGAACTCCGGGCTTAACGGCATCCCCAACTTCCGCTTCGACAATGGCGGGTTCCTCCTTGGGGCCGATTATCGCTGGAACGACACCCTCGCGACGGGGATCTATGCGGGCTATCAGCGCATCGACGCCCGCTACGATGGAGGCAGCAAAACCCGAGTCAATGCCGCGCGCTTCGGGGCTTATGCGACACTTGATACCGGGAACGGTTTCTACGGAAACGCGTTGCTGGGTGGCGGTTTCTCTGACTACGAAGTCCGGCGCAGGATCGACTTCGGCAGCATCGACCGCACCGCCCGGAGCAATCCTCAGGGTGGCGAGTTCAGCGCGATGCTTGGCACCGGCTACGACTGGAAGGCGGGCAACTTCACGTTCGGACCGGTCGCCTCCGGCCAATACACCTACGTGAATATCAACGACTTCACCGAAGAAGGCGCAAGGAGCCTGAACTTGAGGATCAACGAACAGGAGACCCATAGCCTGCGCTCGACCCTCGGTGCCCGGGTGGCCTTCTCCTGGCTGATCAACGAGAACGTCGCGCTGGTCCCGGAAGGCAGGATTACCTGGCAGCATGAGTTTCTTCAGGATTCCCGGGATATCGGAGCCGCGCTTGACGGTGGAAGCGGCCCCGGCTTCAACGTCGTTACGATGACACCGGAGCGCGATGCCGTCTTCGCGGGAGTCGGCTTGAACTTGCAGGTCGGCCAACGCTGGAACGCCAACGTTTACTACAATGCCGATTTTGGCCGGGGCGATTTTAAGAGCCAGATGATCAGCGGCGGGGTGAAGGTTCAGTTCTAGTGTTTCGAGTCAGAAAAATCTCATCATATTTCCTCGTTCCCAAACTCTGTTTGGGAACGCCCATGTCTTCGAAACTCCAGTTTCGCAACCCTTATCCGTTCCTGCACCCTGCATGAAATGACAAGGCTTTCGAATCAGAGATTCGAGGACAATGGCATTACCAATCTGGAGATTGGTAACGAGGAAAATTCGCGAACATGGCCCCTATAATTTATGGGTGCCATTTTATCGCATCCGCCGGTAAACTCGGCCCATGACTGCCTCCCGCCCCGACTTTGCCTCGCGACTGGCGCGCCTTGGGATCGCCATGGAGGAGATCGAGGAGAGCTTTGCTCGTTCCTCCGGCCCCGGCGGGCAGCATGTCAACAAAGTCTCCACCGCCGTCACGCTCAGGCACGCGCCCAGCGGCACCGCCGTAACGGTCCAGGACTCCCGCTCACAGGCGATGAACCGCCAACTCGCCCGTGAGCGTCTCGTGGAAGCCCTTGAAGAAAAACGTCGGGCGCTGCGCATGGAGCGGCAGGCCGAGCGGGAGAAGATTCGCCGCCAAAACCGCCCGAGGCCTCGCGGAGTTCAACGGCGCATCCTTGATTCCAAGAAGAAGCGGGGCTCCGTGAAGAAACTGCGCGGAAAGGTCAGCGAATGAAGCCATTGACGCATCCAGCCTCGCCGCCTACGTTCGCCAACCCCATGAGTGAGCAAACTTTATCCACCAACCTTGTCCTCGTAGGCTTCATGGGCAGCGGGAAATCATCCGTCGGCCGCCTGCTGGCGACTCATCTCGGCTTCCAGTTCGTCGACACCGACGCCATGGTCGTGCAATCGGCAGGAATGCCCATCACGGAAATCTTTGAGCGACATGGCGAAGAGGCCTTTCGCGACATGGAATCCGCGGCCCTCGCCTCTCTCCTTGGCAAAGAGTCTCTCGTCGTCGCGACCGGCGGCGGCATCGTCACCCGCGAGAAGAACATTCCCCTGCTCCATCAACTCGGCTTTACCCTTGGCCTGATGGCGGACGAGGCGACGATTTTCGAGCGCGTCTCGCGCAATACCCGTCGACCGCTTTTGCAGACGCCCAACCCGCGCCAGACGATCACCGACCTGCTGGCAACGCGTGCCCCGCTCTACGCGGCTGCCGCACAGCATCAGGTGGACACCAGTACCAAAACACACGCGGAGGTCGCCGGGGAAATCCTTGAGGAGGCCTTCCGCCGGTTCAAAAGCTAAGTCCGGGATGAACACCGACGGCAGCACGGTAAAGAGCAGCCTGGAGGAATTCGCCCGCTCGCTCGGTTTTGCCCTCTGCCGCGTGGCCCCGGCCGGGCTGCCGCCTCACGCTGAGGCGTTTCGCGAATGGCTTGCGGACGGACGCGCGGGCGAAATGGCATGGCTGGAACGCAACCAGGATCGCCGCACCGATCCCGAACTGGTCCTGCCGGGCATCAAGAGCGTCGTCGTCCTCGCCATGAACTACTGGCAGGGGCCGGAGGAACCCAAACCGGATGCCCGCCCCCGCGGACGCATTGCCCGGTATGCGTGGAATGATGACTATCACGACCTCATCGAACCGAAGCTTCGGGCGATCGACGAGTTTCTCCAACAGCATGGGGGTCGCCAGCGTTTCTACGTCGATACGGGCCCTGTGTTGGAACGCGATTTTGCCGCGCTGGCGGGAGCAGGCTGGCACGGCAAAAGCACGATGCTGATCCACCCGGAACTCGGCACCTGGTTTTTCCTGGCCGAAGTGCTCACGACGCTGGAGTTGCCGCCCGATGCGCCCCTCGCCGACCGTTGCGGCCGCTGCACCCGCTGCATCAACGCCTGTCCCACGGGGGCGATCACCGCGCCGCGGCAGCTCGATGCACGGCGTTGCGTTTCCTACCTGACCATCGAACTCAAAGGGAGCATCCCCGCCGAATTGCGCCCGCTCATCGGTGACCGCATTTATGGCTGCGACGATTGCCTCGCCGCCTGCCCGTGGAACCGCTTTGCGCAAGCCTCCCACGAAGCCGCGTTTGCCGCGCGCTCCGGCGTCAAACTCGCTCTCCGTGAGTATCTGGAACTGGATGACGACGGTTTTCGCGCGCTCTTTCGGGGCTCGCCCATCAAGCGAATCAAGCGGCGCGGTTTCCTCCGCAATGTTTGCGTCGCGTTGGGGAATATCGGAACGGAGGAAGACATTCCCGCGCTCGAACGAGCGGCGGTCGATCCCGAGCCGCTCATCGCGGAACATGCCCGCTGGGCCGTCGAGCAGCTTCGAGCACGCGCTACGGCGGCGGCTGATCGCTCCGCCGGAACTGCGACGGATGGTAGTTCTTGAACACCGTCAACCCTTGCTTGACGACCTTCATCGAATTGCGGTCCAGCACTTGATAATACCGCCCCGGTTCGTCCAGAAGATTGTCAAGCGCCTCGGGAAGGGTTGAGAACGAGTCGAGGAAATCGTGAAATCCGCCCAGCGGGCGGCCGGAATAGTAGGTGAAAACGAGGTAGCGCCGCATGGGGGAAATGCCGGTGGCCCCGGCTTGATACCCCTACCCCTTCACGCCCGTTTGTCAACGGGCCTTCAGGCGCTCCGAGGTGGGAAAATCCTCCCGGTGCAAAAAAATGTTTTTTGTACCTTGCGCTTCCCTTGTTTTAACAGACGTTACCCCCGACTCGGCCATCGGGGTTTATCTGATCCCCCTTTGTCCCAACCCAAGACAGCCCACCGCCGCTTAATGAAAAGACTGATCACCTCTGCACTGATCCTTGCGCTCAGCAGCTCCTTCCTGCTCGCCGCGCCAGGTCTCCCACCTGCACGCCCCGCCTCGACGCCTTACGACCAATACATGGGATCGGTCCGTCAGGTCCTCAGGAAGCTTAACGGAAGCGCTCCCAGCTACCAGAAAGTAGCCGCTCTTACCAAGCAGGGCTACAACTTCCGTTACGTCTACGATACGCCCTACGTCGCCCCGCTGCCCCATGTCACCGCCGCCAAGCGCGCCGGCGACTGCAAGGCGAAGTCGCTCTGGCTCGCCCACGAGATGAACGATCCTTCGGTTCGCTACGTCATCGGCAAGGCTCGCCGCACCTCGAAGATCAGCCACGCGTGGCTCATGTGGCAGAACAACGGCAAATGGTGGATCCTCGACCCGACCAACAACCCAACGCCGATCCCCGCCGCGTCGGTTAGCCGTGACGAATACCTCGTGTTTTACTCCTACGACAGCAAGGGCTCCTACCGCCACAAGTCGCCATGGAGTCGCGGGGCGGTTGCGGATCGGTAAAAAGAAACGTTTCGAGATTTCCCCCTCCGAACAACCGGGCCTGCGCCTCCTGGGTGCAGGCCCGCAATAGTTTTAAACCGGTAGTCCGCTCTCGCCGAGAGCGCGGGAAAAGACGTTATGGCGCGTTTCGCGTCCATCCCCGTCGGAGGGGCTGGTTTTGTTGGGATGCGATTGGAAGGGAGGCGCGGGAGCCGATACCCGCGCTCGACGGCGCGAGCGAACTACCGGTGCTGCCGCACCCCAAATCCTCCGGCGGCTACGACCATTGCCCACGCCCCTCTGATTTCCTACTTCTTCATTTTCACAAGCAGGTCTTTGCTCTCCACCGACTCACCGACCCCGGCGAGAATCTCCAGCACCACGCCATCCTGCGGCGCGTAGAGGGTGGTTTGCATTTTCATCGCCTCCAGCGTTACCAGCTTGTCGCCCTTGGCCACGCGGCTGCCGACGCTGGCGTTGACGGCGGTCACCATGCCGGGGATCGGAGCGCCGACCTGGAGAGGATCTGCGGGGTCGGCCTTCAGGCGCTGCTTCGGCTTGCCGCCGACCGCTTTGTCGGTAATGACCACCTGACGCGGGACGCCATTGAGTTCGAAGGTGATCGTCCGCTGGCCGTCTTTGTCAGGCGAGCCGAGGTTGATCAGCTTGATGAAGAGTGTTTTGCCTTCCTCGATATCGACGCTGATTTCTTCGCCCGTCTTCAGCCCGTAGAAGAATGCGGGCGTCGGAAGCACTGAGACGTTGCCGTATTCGCGGGAGAATTTCGCGAACTCCGCAAACACCTCGGGATACATGAGATGGCTGTAGAGATCGTCATCGCTGGCCTCGCGCTTGAGTTTGGTGGCAAGCTGCGAGCGGGTTTCGGCGAGGTTGATCTTCGGCGCGGTGGCCCCCTTCTTGCCTGCGCCGACGACAACTTGCACGAGCTTCTTCGGCCAACCGCCCAGCGGCTCACCGAGACCGCCCGAGAGCATGTCGATGACCGATTCCGGGAACGGCGTGCCGGGCGGGAGGTTGACCACATCCGCCGGTTTGATGCCGCGTGTGAACAGGAAAAGCGCCAGATCGCCAACCACTTTGCTCGACGGCGTCACCTTCACGATGTCGCCGAAGAGGAGGTTTACCTCCGCATAGCAGCGCGCGATCTCGGGCCAGCGATGCCCGAGCCCCATTGAGGCAGCCTGTTCCTTGAGGTTGGTGAACTGCCCGCCGGGCATTTCGTGAAGATAGACCTCCGCGCTGCCCGCCTTGGGCGAGGTGTCGAAGGGCTGGTAGTACTCGCGGACCTGCTCCCAATAATCCGAAAATTCGTTGAGCGCGCCAAGGTCAAGACCCGTCTCGCGCGGCGTGTGCTGGAGCGCGGCCACGATGGAATTGAGGTTCGGCTGGCTGGTGGAACCGCTCATCGAAGCCAGCGCAAGATCGACGACGTCGACCCCGGCGTCCGATGCCTGGAGGATGGAAGCCGAATTCACGCCGCTGGTATCATGCGTATGGAAGTGGACGGGAATGCCGACTTCCTCCTTTAGCGCCTTGACGAGCGCGTGCGCGGCATAAGGACGGCAGAGGCCCGCCATGTCTTTGATGGCGAGCATGTGCGCGCCCATCTTGACGAGCTCCTTCGCCATCTTGACATAGTACTTGAGCGAATACTTGCTGCGCGCCGGGTCGAGAATGTCGCCCGTGTAGCAGATGGCCGCTTCGCAGATCGCGTGGGTATCCTGCACCGCTTCCATCGCCACCTTGAGGTTTGGCGTGTAGTTGAGCGAATCGAAGATGCGGAAGATATCGATGCCGGACTCCGCGGAATGTTTCACAAACCCCGCGACGACGTTGTTGGGGTAGTTCGAATAACCGACGGCATTCGAGCCCCGGAAGAGCATCTGGAAACAGATATTGGGAATCTTCTCGCGCAGCTCGCGCAACCGCAGCCACGGATCTTCGCGCAGGAAGCGCATGCTGGTGTCGAAGGTTGCCCCGCCCCACATCTCCATGGAGAAGAGCCCAGGCGTGCGGTGCGCCACGGCGGAGGCCGCCTCCAGCATGTCGAAACTGCGGACGCGCGTGGCCAGCAGCGACTGGTGGGCATCGCGGAAGGTGGTGTCGGTGATGAGGAGGCGCTCCTGCTCCATCACCCATTTGGCGAATTTCTTCTGCCCCAGCTTGAGCAGAAGCTGCCGCGTCCCATCGGGCGGCTGGGCCTTCGAATCATACGCCAGCGGAGCCGGAGCGGGCAGCGCGCCTTTCGGCTTGTGGCCCTTGGCCTGCGGGTTGCCGTTGACGACGACATCGCCCAGGAAGTTGAGGAGCTTGGTGGCGCGGTCGCGGCGCGGCTTGAACTCGAAAAGCGCCGGGGTGGTGTCGATGAGCGTGGTGGTGGCGCAGCCGCTACGGAACGTGTCGTTGGCGATCACGTTTTCCAAAAACGGAATGTTCGTCTTTACCCCGCGAATGCGGAACTCGCGCAAGGCGCGGTCCATCCGCTGCAGCGCGATGGGGAACGAGCGCCCGGAGGCGGTGACTTTCACCAACAGCGAATCGTAGAACGGCGTGATGACGCTCCCCGCGTCGCCCATGCCGCCGTCGAGCCGGATCCCGAACCCGGCCGCCGAGCGATAGGCCACGAGCCTGCCGTAGTCGGGCATAAACTTGTTCTCCGGGTCCTCCGTGGTGATGCGGCATTGCACGGCGTACCCGTTGCGCGGGACGTCCTTCTGCCGGGGTAGCGCGACCTCGGGGCCGTGAAGCTCCGCCCCTTGCGCGATCAGAATCTGCGACCGCACGATGTCGATTCCGGTGATCACCTCCGTCACCGTATGCTCGACCTGAATGCGCGGGTTCATCTCGATGAAGAACCAGTCGTTGGTGTCGAGATCGAGAAGGAACTCCACGGTTCCTGCATTGTCATACCCGATCTCTTTCGCCACACGGACGGCCGCGTCGCAAAGTTCTTCGCGCACCCGGTCCTCGAGACCCACAGAGGGGGCGATCTCCACTACCTTCTGGTGGCGGCGCTGCACGGAGCAATCGCGCTCGTGCAGGTGCATCACATTGCCGTGCTTATCGCCGAGGATCTGCACCTCCAGGTGCTTCGCACGGGGGATATATTTTTCCAGAAACACCGCCGGATTGCCAAACGCGCGTTCGGCTTCGCCTTGGGCTTCATCGAGCAGCGATGCGAGATCCTCCGCCTTGTGCACCACGCGCATCCCGCGTCCGCCGCCGCCGAACGCCGCCTTGATGATGAGCGGGAAACCGATTTTCTTTGCGACTTTGAGAGCCACTGCCCGGTCGGTCACCGGATCTTCGGTGCCGGGAAGCGTGGGGACATTCAGTTTCTGGCAAAGCGCGCGGGCCGCCACTTTGTCGCCCATCAGTTCGAGCAATTCGGGCTTCGGCCCGACGAAGGTGATCCCCGCCGCCGCGCAGGCGCGGGCGAACTGCGCGTTTTCGGAGAGAAAGCCATACCCGGGATGGATCAATTCCACCCCGCGCTCTTTTGCCAGCGCGACGATTCCGTCGATGTCGAGATAAGCGCCCACCGGCCCTTTCCCCTCGCCCACCGCGTAGGCTTCATCGGCCTTAAAGCGATGCACGGAGAGCTTGTCCTCCTGCGCGTAGATTGCCACCGTCCGCAAATCCAGCTCCGAGGCGGCCCGAAAAACGCGAATCGCGATTTCGCTGCGGTTGGCGACGAGCAGTTTCTTCGTCTTGGTTTGGGAAGACTCGGGCTCTGGGGATGGAGGAAGAACTTTGTTGCGGGAGGTACGTGCGCCGGAGGATTTGGAACTCATTGGGGTGGGAGTGTGCGATTCGTTATAAGCGGCCCCTCTTGTGCGGCAAAGCGTTTTTGTATTTTTAGATACCCTGAGTCTCTGACAAAAGGCGCTCCCGGCCCAACAAATTGCTTCAGATCACCAGGTTCTTCGGTGTTTCAGTGGTAGCTCGATGGTGGATCACTGGGTTTATGGAAGGATAAAGGAAAATGGTGCGGTAGCACCGGTAGCCCGCTCGCGCCGTCGAGCGCGGGGTTCGGCTCCCGTGGCTTCATAAGGGCCGCGTCCCAAACCCGGTAGGCCGTCCCGCGGGAATGAGCGCCCAATGCGACTCTTCATTGATACCCGCGCTCGACGGCGCGAGCGGACTACCTCGCCTATCCGCCGCTGGCCGGAGTCCGGGATGATACTTCCGCATTGCCCAAAGCAACGAGGCTCCTAAGATCGCCGCCATGCGCAGGCTCCCCCTGGTTTCCGTTCTCGTGCTGGCGATGCTTCCCGTTGCTTTCGCGCAAAGCGCAACCCCTTCCCTGCGGGCCGTTTCGTTTCTCTCGGGAATGGAGCAACCGACCTCCTTTGCAGACGACGGCACTGGGCGGCTCTTTGTTACGGAACAGGCAGGCAAGGTGCGGATCGCCGTCGTTGAGCAGCTACGACGGGAACCTTATCTCGACATCGTCGAGCGGGTGAAAGAGGGCGGCGAATGCGGCTTGCTCTGCATCGTATTCCACCCGCGCTTTGCGGAGAACGGGCGTTTCTTTGTCAACTACACCACGGTCAAGAATGGTCCTCTGGAAACGGTTGTCTCCGAATTTCACGCCCGGCCCACGGCGATGAAAGCCGACCCGACCACGGAAAAAGAAATCCTCCGGTTTCGCCAGCCTTACGCCAATCACAACGGCGGTCAGTTGGCGTTTGGCCCGGACGGCATGCTCTACATTGCCGTGGGCGATGGCGGTTCAGGCGGCGATCCCCACCAGAACGGGCCGAATCTGAACACGTGGTTGGGTAAGATTCTCCGCATCGATGTCGACTCCGACGCGCCTTATCGCGTCCCCGCAGACAATCCATTTGTCGGCAAGGCGGACGCCAAGCCGGAAATCTGGGCCTTCGGGTTGCGCAACCCGTGGAGATTCTCCTTCGATCGCAAGACCGGCCAGCTTTGGGCGGCGGATGTCGGCCAGAACAAATGGGAGGAGATCGACCTTGTTGAAAAAGGCGGGAACTACGGGTGGAGCGCCCGGGAAGGCGCGCACGATTTCAAGCCCGAACGGGCGGAACCCGCAAAGGGGCCGATGATCGACCCGATCAAAGACTACGGTCGCGATATCGGCCAATGCGTGACGGGCGGCTATGTCTATCGTGGCCGGAAATTCCCGGCACTCGAAGGGCTCTACATTTACGGCGATTTTGCCAGCCGCAAAATCTGGGCTCTCCGCTGCGAGGGCAACGGAAAGCCCGTGACTTTTGACGCCGAGCTGCTCTCCGTCCCCTTCAACATCAGCGCCTTTGGCGAAGACAGGGAGGGAGAGCTTTACGTGCTCGACTACGGCGGAGGGAAGGTCCTCCGCCTCGTGGAGTAAAGGAAGCCTTACCCGATCGCCGCGCGCATCGACTCCACGCACTTCTTGAGCGCGGGGTCGGGGTTCTCCGCGTCGCCTTCGTATTCGACCACGGCCATGCCGTCGAATCCGCCCTCATTGAGCGCCTGCACAAAGGCGGGCAGATCGACGTTCCCGGTGCCGACGATGACGTCTTCCCACTGACCATTGCGGGCATAGGTGAAGTCCTTGAAGTGGACCCCATAGATGCTGCCCGCGTAACGCTTGGCCCACTCGACGGGCTTTCCGAGATATGGCCCGATCTGGGTGACCCAGGCGGTATCGATGCAAATGCCGATCTCCGGCCCGCCAAGGCCGATCAGGTGGTCGATCACGTCGGGTGAACCGCCGAAGGTATAACCGCCATGGCAGTGGATGCCCACGCGGATTCCAAACTCCCGGCTCCATTTACGGACCTTGGGGATGGCCGTCAGATAGCTGTCCGGCTTGAAGTGAGCCGAAATATGCTTCGCGCCCACGGCGGCGGCGCACTCAAACCAGGCGCGCTCGGTCTCTTTGCCCTCGAAGGTCTGAACCCCCAGAGAGATGATCGAGATCCCCGCGTTCTGATAAGGGGCCACGTCGCGGACGAAAGCCTCCGGGTTGCTGAAGTCGCCGTGGATGGCGCAAATCTCCACCTGGTCGAGCCCGATCCCGCGGATTTTCTGGGCGACGACCGTGTTATCGCGAAACTGGCGGAAGCAATAGCTCTGGACGCCGAATTTAAGAGTGTGGCTCATGGAAGGGTAAGTTATCGATTATTGGTGAAATGTTGAAAAACAAGACAAGCTGCTTTTCTCCTCCCTTGAATGATGGTTTTCAACGGCAAAACATTGGGAAAACCTAGGATTTCTTGTTGTCGTATCCGATTTGGCTTTGCTCCCCGCCTCACCCCCTCCTCGTTCCCAAACTCTGAGACTGTGTGAAAACACACCTACGTCATTGAAAGCCTGAGAGAGGGAGATCAGGATGAAGGGCGATGAGATTCATTGCCGGAGTAGACCGCTCGCAACGCCAGCTTCTGCCGGAGAGCCTTG
>JBBCKI010000058.1:0-26752 GCA_037190965.1 Chthoniobacteraceae bacterium | reverse complement strand
ATGGGATGCGACCTGAAAGAGAAACGGGAGCCGATACCCGCGCTCGGCAGCGCGAGCGGACTACCGGTGCTCCCGCACCAGTTTGGAAAAATCCAATCAACCCCACGATGGCTGAAGTCAGTTCTTTGAAACCAAACATCGTGCAAAAATACGGCCTCATCACCGGGTATATTTTACTCGGAGCTTTGATCGCAGGTGTTTACGGGATTCTTCACGATCAAATCACCTACTCCATTTCGCCGGAGTATTCGTCCAAGTTGCCCACATCCATAACGCCGGTTATCTCTGCGGACTCGTGGGACTCATCATTGCCATTGGTTATCTTCTATGGGCAAAGAAAGCCCGGAGGGGCGATACTCAAGCGTCTTCAGAACCTGCTTCGCTGATCTGATTCAGATAACAGACCGGGCTTGCATACCGAATCGCTTCTTCGCTTTCTTTCCCCTCAGCCGCAAAAGCCATTCCCCGCGCTTTCGCTTCCTCTTCAATCAACTCGCGCAGAAGCGAACGGTGGCAATGCGTCTCATCCTCGCAATAACAGCCTATGCTGATCGGTTGAAAAGGAAGCATCGCAGCCAGCAGTTCAATCACCTGACGGCTTTCGCGACACTTCATCTCTGTCTTGTAGCGTTTGGTAAAACTCGCGAAGGAGATCTTTCCGTGCCGGTATTCCGCAACAAGCTCCGCGCTGGGAGCCAGGAGCGGCATCCAGACATCGAAGTGTCCCCGACACTGCCACTCCTCGCGCCGAACGCCTCGGGGAACCTGGCGGGCAACTCCGATTCGTAACAGTTCGTCCCGGGATCTTGGGGAACCATACCGATAGGTAGTCAGCATCATATTCTCCATAAGTTATCCAGACTTTGCAGTCTCCTCAAATTTGGATTCCAGCCACCCCGGCTCCCGATGCGATTCCTCCCGGATCACCTTTCCACGGGCAGAGAGAATCGCAGCCCGGCTTAAATAGCCGATCAAACGGGTCGGCGCATCGCGTCGAACCACGGGAAGACGTCCGATTTCATGCTGCAAGAGCTTCTCGATGGCGGTGTGCAGCGTTTCATCGGGATACGTCACGACGAGGTTTGCATTTCCAAGCGCAAGCACCGCCCCATCCAACGCCAGGGATTCCGCCGCCTTGATAAGATCGCCCCGGGTGACAATTCCTGTCAGGTTTCCGGCGGCGTCAGTCAAAAGATAAGCATGGCGGCGAGAGACCGTGGGATCGTGGGCGGCAATTCTCGCCAGCAGTTCCCTCGCGGGCGTTTCGGCGGAAATCACCTGCGCGTCGGTTTCCATCACCTGGCCGACCGTCATGTGCGCATAGACATCCGCCTCATACTGGGAAGGAACGGAGACTCCGCGCCGGACGATTTTTTCCGACATGATGGAGTTCTTCGAAAGCAACCGCGCCGTCATCAATGCCACGGAGCAGCCTCCCAACAATGGCAGGAGCGCCTGCACATGACCCGTCGTTTCGCAGGCAAACACGACAGAAGCGAGCAATGCCTGGGAAGCGCCCGCAAAAAGAGCGGCCATCCCGACAAGAGCGGCGAGATGTGGCTGGATATGCAGGAACGGCATCACGCCGGAGGCCGCAGCGCCCAGAAGCAAGCCCGTTCCGCTCCCGAAGGTCAGAAGCGGCGCCAGCGTGCCGCCTGACGTGCCGCTTCCCAGGGCGATTGACCAGGAGAGAAACTTCAAAGTGCAGAGCGCGGCGACGACCGCCAGCGGAAGCGAAACATTGAGGATATCGCCAATGTTCGAATAGCCGACACCGAGCGTGCGTGGCTCGAAAAACCCGACAGCCCCAACCCCCAACGCACCGATGGCGGGCCACCACATCCAGTGAACAGGGAGATGTTCGAACTTGTCCTCGACATAGTAAACCGCCTTGGTGATCGCCACCGCGAGCGCTCCCACGGCCACCCCCAACCCGAGATAAAAGGAGAGTTCCCCGAGGCTCACGGGCGCAATGGGTGGCATGGCAAAAACCGTCTGGGAAAGGCCCCAAAAGCTTCGGCTGCTGGCGGCCACTACACTCGCCAACGCCACGGGAATGAACGAGCGCGGTTTGAACTCGAAGAGCAATAACTCGATTGCCAGCAGCACGGAGGCTACCGGGCAGTTGAAAGTCGCCGACATTCCCGCCGCCGCCCCAACGGCCAGGAGCGTTTTCCGCTCCGATGCCGTTGTGCTGAAGAGTTGCCCAAGCAGCGACCCGCCCGCCCCACCGGTCGCGATGATCGGTCCCTCCGCGCCGAAGGGACCGCCCGTCCCGATGGAAACAGCGGCGGAAAGCGGCTTGAGCCAGGTCATGCGAGCCGGAATCCGGCTTTTGTTTTCAAGAATCTGCTCCATCGCCTCCGGGATGCCGTGCCCCCGGATCGCCTTGGAACCGAACCGGGCCATCACTCCCACGATTAACCCGCCCACCGCCGGGATAAAAACAACCCACGGACCAAGCTGGTTGGCGGCCGGGGAAGCAGGCGTGAGCGAGAGCTTCCCGAAGAAGAACAGGTTGGTAAAAAAGTCGATCAAGTGCGTTAACAGCACCGCCACACCCGACATCGCCACTCCCAGAGGAATGGCAGCCAGGGAAATGAGGATCAACCGTTGTGTTTGGCCTCGGCTCATTCTTCCTCCGATTCTGTTTCTCCTGGAATTGCTTCGGCAGCCTTGCGGAGGAGCGTGGTAAGATGCGGGCCGACAGATTTCAACTCATTGCGATGCAGGCGGTAGACCTTCTCCAGCAGGCGAAGCCCTCGCGGCAGAAGCGATACCGATACCTTCCGCCCGTCCTCAGGGGACGGCGTGCGGCGCACCAGCCCCGCATTCTCCAGCCGGTCCACCAGCCCCACGGTGCTATGATGCTCAACCTGCAAGCGCTCCGCCAGTTCGCCCACCGTGACGTGATTGCGACCGGGAAACCCCTCGATGGCAAGGAGCGCCTGATATTGTTGCGGCGTCAGATCATGCTCCGCAGCCGCCTGTTCGCTGAACCGTAGAAAACGGCGCAAGGTATAGCGGAACTCCGCCAGGAGCTCGTAGTCCTCCTTACGGAGGCGCGATGAAGAAGAATTTTTTCTCATGCAAATGTCCCACCAAACTCAAGGCGGGAGTGCCGAGAGAAGCGTAGAAATATCGCGATACGATATAAACGAGCGCTTTTCGTCAACAAGCAGAAAAATGGGAGTCAGAGATCACCGGTCAAATCGGCAACGGTTCTTCGCTGTTCTCGGTGGAATCCAAGGGCGTCAGCAATAGCTCGATGGTGGATCACACGGGGTGCATGACGGGGAAGTTACAAAACGAAGAATGGTGCGGCAGCACCGGTAGCACGCTCGCGCCGTCGAGCGCGGGGTTAGACTCCCGTAGCTTCATGAAGGCCTCATCCCAATACAAGCAGCCCGTCGTCCTGCGGGGATGGACGCCGAATGCGACTCGTCACCGATCCCGCGCTCTCGGCGAGAGCGGTCTACCCCGGGCGTCCACAGTCGGTGGTTAGTCAAATTTCCAGCTCGGACCTATCCACTGGAAACAGCGAGGAACCAAACAGCCCCCGAGAAGCTATCACCGCCTAATACGTCTCCACCGGCGACCGTTTCCCGTTCTCCGGGCTGCGCTTTTTGGCCTCTTCTTCCCCGAGAGTATCAACACGCAGTTGATACACCTCCGCATCGCGCTTCCGGAATTCCTCTTCGCTGAATGCATCCGGCGGCGTGAGGCGTGACTTGAATCGTGCGACCGATTCCAGCGCGCGGTCGAGATCGGCTTTCGGCAATTTCCCGAGATACCCGTGCGCTTCCTCCACGCACTGGAGGCGGTGACAAATCATGGCGAGATCGTTCCCGGCGGTGATCGCCATGCGGATCGTCTCTTCAAGCCCGAAGTCGTTGAGGATCGCGCCCATGTCGAGGTCGTCGGTCATGACAAGGCCGCGGAACTTGAATTCCTCGCGCAGGATGCCGGAGATGATCCGTGGGGAGAGAGACGTCGGGATACGTTCGCTGACCAGAGACGGGTAAAATGCATGACCGATCATCATGCTGTCGACCTTGTCGGCAAAATGGCGGAAGACGGCGAGTTCGTGCTCATCGAGTTCGGCGCGGGTGAGGTTGACCTGCGGAAGCTCATGGTGGGCGTCCACCGGGCAACGCGAATAGCCGGGGAAGTGCTTGCCGCAACTGGCGATCCCCTCCGCGCGCAGCCCTTCGTTGAAGGCCCCGGCAAAGTCGATCACCTGCGCCACGTTCTTCCCGTAGCAGCGGCCCCGCAGGGAATTGTCGGCCTCATCGTCGAAGGAGATGTCGAGCACGGGGCAGAGGTCGAGATTGAAGCCAAAGAGCCGTAGCAGCCGCCCGGTGATGTGCCCGTGGCGAAGAATCAACTCGCGATCCCCCTTGTCCCGAAGCTGCTGGGCGTTGGGCGGTTCGGAGCCGATCTCCCGGAGCCGGGAAACGCGCCCTCCCTCCTGGTCGATGGTGATGATCGGCTCCATAGGGGAAAGATCCCGCAAATCATCGATCAACTTGCGAAGTTGCGCGGGCGATTTAATGTTGCGCCCGAACAAAATAAACCCGCCCGGTTGCACCCGCCGAAACAGGGCTGCGCTCTCCGAGTCCAGCTCCGGGCCGGGAACGCCCGAGAGCAGGAGTTGACCGAT
Organism: Chthoniobacteraceae bacterium; assembly: GCA_037190965.1. GTDB lineage: Bacteria > Verrucomicrobiota > Verrucomicrobiia > Chthoniobacterales > Chthoniobacteraceae > DATMFV01. The sequence goes on along the minus strand of JBBCKI010000058.1, from coordinate 22,089 downwards.
AGTTGATGGCTCCATACCATCGATACGCTAAGATTTTGCGCCTTTGAATCAAACGAAATTAACGAATTCCATGAAATCCTCCGCTCTTCTTGCGCTGCTCCTTTTCGTGTTCACAGCCCTGGTGTCCCCAGTGGCCAAAGCCCAGGTGGAACTCGGGATCGACGTGCTCGAACGCGACGGCTTCGCAATTCTCAAGGGGAAACGGGTGGGGCTGGTGACCAATCACACCGGCATCAACTCCCGGGGGATCAAGACCCGCAAGCTCCTGCACGACGCCAAAAACGTCCGCCTGGTCGCCCTTTTCGCCCCTGAACACGGGCTCGACGGCACCATCCTTGCCGGGAAATACGTCCCCAGCCGCAAAGACCCGCTGACCGGGTTGACGGTCCACTCCCTCTACGGCCCCACCCGCAAGCCGACGCCCGAAATGCTTCAGGGCATCGATACTCTTGTCTACGACATGCAGGATATCGGCAGCCGTTCCTACACCTACATCTCCACCATGGCCAAGTGCATGGAAGCCGCCGGGGAGAACGGCATCGCGTTCGTCGTGCTCGACCGCCCCAACCCGCTCGGCGGTCTCCGCGTGGAAGGCCCTCCCATTGAAAACCGCTGGATTTCCTTTGTCGGGCAACTCCCCGTGCCGTACTGCCACGGCATGACGGCGGGGGAACTGGCCCAGATGGCCAACGCCAAAGGGTGGACGCAGCCGCGTTGCCGGCTCACGGTGGTCAACATGCGCGGCTGGCGGCGCAACATGACCTGGAACCAGACGGGGCTGCGCTGGATCGCCACCTCTCCCAACATTCCCTATTCAAACTCGCCCTTCTACTACGCGGCCACCGGGCTTGCCGGGGCGATTCCCGGGTTCGATCTCGGTTGCGGCGGTCCCAAGCCGTTCCAGTATGCGGCGACAAAGCATTTGCGAGCCGCGGGCTTCACGAATTACCTCACCTCGCTCGACCTGCCCGGCGTGACGTTCTCGCCGTATGCCAAAGATGGCTTCCAGGGAGCCACCTTCCACATTGAGCCCAACCATGTCACCCCGCTGAGCGCCTTGAACGTTTACGTCCTGTCCGCCGCCCAGAAGGCCGCCCCGCGCAGCCTTTTCGCCCATCCCCCGGCCCGGTACGACATCTTCTACAAATGCTACGGGAGCGATTCGATCCGCGCGGCCATCGAAAAGGGCACCCCGCCAAGCCGGATCATCGGGGCCTGGGCGATCCATAACACCCGGTTCTCGGCTGAACGGAAGCCGTTCCTTCTCTACTGACCGCACCATCCCCCATCTCATGAAGCTCGGATTTTACGGAGGCACCTTCGACCCGATTCACAACGGGCACCTGATCCTCGCGCGGGATGCCGTGGAGTCGCTCGGGCTGGATCGTCTTTTCTTCATCCCCAACGCCATCTCCCCGCACAAAATCGCCACGCAGCCCGCGCCGCCGCGCCTTCGCGCGGAGATGATCCGGGCCGCCATCGCGGATGAGCCCCGCTTCGACATCGAGGAGTCCGAGCTTGAGCGTTCGGGCACCTCCTACACCATCGACACCATCCTCGCGATGCGGGAGCGCTACGGCGCGGGCACCGCGTTTTATTACCTGATCGGCCAGGACAACGTGCAGGAACTGCACACCTGGCGGCGCATCGACGAGTTGCACCACCTCGTCACCTTCGTCGTCCTCGCGCGGCATGAGCAGGAGGCCCCCCTGCCCTACATCACGCTCCGGCGGCGCGTCGACATTTCCGCCACGGAGGTACGCAACCGCATTGCCAACGGCTCTTCGATCCGTTATTTCGTCCCGGAGCAAGTCCACGACCTGTTGATCCGCCACCAACTTTATCAATCATGACCTCCGAAGAATTAGCAGCGCTTTGCGCCAAAGCCGCCGCCTCGAAACAAGCCGTGGACATTGTGGCGCTCGACATGCGTGGCATCTCGACATTCACCGACTTTTTCGTCATCTGCTCGGCCACTTCGGAGCCGCAACTCAAGGCGATTGCCGGGGAGATCGAGGACACCGTCCGCAAGGAGAAGGATGTCCGGCCCAATGCCGTGGATGGCCGCCCGCTGAGCCAATGGATCGTGATCGACTACGGCAGCGTCGTGGTCCACATCTTCCACCAGTCGAAGCGGGAGTTCTACAGCCTGGAAAACTTCTGGGGCGATGCTCCCCGCCTGCCGCTGCCGGAGGAAAAAACAGGCAATCCGGCGCCCAATCAGGCGTAAGCCGCTCCGTAATACCGGCGCACGTATTCTTCCAACGCCTCCTGCCACGAGCGCATGGGGCGTCCCGTGAGAGCCGTGATCCGATTCGTCGCCATCGCCGTATAGACAGGCCGCTTGGCGACAAACGCGGCGATCTCGTCAAGGGACTGCCTGGCGACCTTGTCCGCCTTTAACGGCACTCCGGCGCGCGCGGCGCAGTCGAGCGCAAATTGCCCGTATTCCTGCCAGGTACACGCGCCACCGCCTTGTGTCAGGTGCAACACGCCACCGACAGGAATTTCCCGCAGGAACGGGCGCACCCCCGCGATTATGTCGAAAACGGAGGTCGGCACCGACCATTTGTCCCCCACGGCGGCAAGAGGCCCCGCACCCCCAGTTCCCTCAATGGCGCGCTTGAGCAACTGCTCCACAAACCCGGGGCGATCCGGGCCGAAGACCCACGAAACGCGCACCGCCAGATGATCTTCGGAGACCGACAAAAGCTCCAGTTCGCCCTGCCGTTTGGACCGTCCGTAGACATTGATCGGCGTGGCGGCATCCTCCTCGGTATAGTCGCACGACTTGATTCCGTCGAAAACGTAATCGGTGCTCAAATGAATGCATCGGGCCCGCTTGCGGCTGCAAATTTCGGCGATCCTGCGAACGGCGCGGGCGTTGACGGCGAAGGCCTCCTCTTCGTGCGTCTCGCAATAGTCCGGGCTGGTCGAGGCCGCGCAATTGACCAGTGCCTCAAATTCAAGCTCGCCCAGCGTCGTTTCCAAGGCAGCCTCCGAAGCAAGATCAAGCTGTTGCCGGCTGAACGCGAAGACCTCCATCTCCCCGGCATAGACGCGCGCCATCGCCGCGCCCACCCGGCCGCCACTCCCGAGAACCACCAGCCTCAAAGATCGGTCTCCTTTCTCTCCGGTCTTCGGTCTCCGCTTCCCGGTTTCAGAAGCGCCTCCCACCACGCCTGATTGCGCACATACCAGTCGATGGTCGAGCCAATCCCTCCCGCGGGCCGGTGCAGCGGCTTCCAGCCGAGTTCGCGGTGAATCTTGCCCCAGTCCATGGCATAGCGCCGGTCATGCCCGGGACGATCGGGGACATACTCGATCAAACTCTCCGGCTGCTTCAAATGCGCGAGAATCATTTTCACGACGTCGATATTTCGCATCTCGCCATCGCCGCCGACGTTATAAATTTCGCCCGGTTTTCCCTCCAGCAGCACTGCGAAGACGGCGCGGCAGAAATCCTCCACGTGAATCCAGTCGCGCACGTTGAGCCCATCCCCGTAAACCGGCAGGCGTTCCCCGCGCAGCGCCTTGATGATCATCAGGGGGATCAATTTCTCCGGGAACTGGTATGGGCCGTAGTTATTGGACGAGCGAACGATGACCACCTCCTGCCCGAACGTTCTCTGGAACGCGAGGGCGAGAAGATCGGCCCCGGCCTTGCTGGCCGAATATGGGGAACTCGGGTCGAGCGTCGTCGTTTCGGTGAAACGCCCCTCCGGCCCCAGCGATCCATAGACCTCGTCGGTGGAGATCTGCACAAAGCGCTTGATGCCATGGCGACGGGCCAGATCGAGGATCACGCTCATCCCGGCGACGTTGGAGTGGATGAAGTTCTGCGGCGAGTTGATCGAGCGATCCACATGACTCTCGGCGGCAAAATTGACGACCGCGTAGAACTGGTGCTTCTGCATGAGCGCCTCCATCTGCTGGGCGCTGGCAATGTCCGCATGGAAGAACTCGTACCGCTCCCCGTACTTCTCCGCGAGACCCGTCACATTCGAAAGAGAACCCGCGTAGGTCAGGGCGTCCACGTTTGTCACAAATGCAGGGCCGTAATGCTCCAGGATGTAACGGATGAAATTGGAACCGATGAAGCCGCAGCCCCCTGTAATCAACAATCGCATAAATCGAGGCTCTAACAGCGGAACTCCCGGAAAGCGAGGATTTTACATCTCCTCGAGCCGTCTGGAACGGGGTCCTTCATCCCATGCCACCTTTCATCCCAAATCATGCGTATAATGGAAGCCCGACATGATTGAATTTAAGATCGATTTTCCTTATATGAGAACCATGCGCCCCCTCTTCCTGGCTTTTCTTCTTATCATGCTATTTTCGGGGGTCGCCCCGCATTTGCGGGCCGACTTGCCCGCGTACCTCGCGCAGCCGGATTCCTCCTATCGCTGGGAACTGCTCGGCGAAACCAAGCTGACCGATGCCACCCTTTACGAACTGCGGCTTCATTCGCAAACCTGGCAGGGCGTCCAATGGCAGCATAACCTCTACATTGTCACTCCGGCCAATCCCTCCCCGGCGGGCGCAGCGCTGCTTTTGATTGACGGAGGAAGCCAGGGGAGCCTCGACAAGAAACCGGGAACGGCCACTCTTCTCTACAGCACAATGCTCGCGCAGAGCGTCGGCGTTCCATGCGTCATTCTCAAGCAAGTCCCCAACCAGCCGCTCATGGAGGGTCGCAGGGAGGACGCGCTCATTGCTCATACGCTCCACCGCTTTTTGGAAACCAAGGATGCCACCTGGCCGCTCCTTTTCCCGATGACGAAGGCCGCCGTCCGGGCCATGGACGCCGTCGGCGAATTTTCCGAACAAAAGCTGGGAGGCCGCATCGACAAGTTCGTGGTCACCGGGGCCTCCAAGCGAGGATGGACAACCTGGCTTACGGCGGGAAGCGACTCCCGCGTTGTCGCGCTGGCGCCGATGGTGATCGATATTCTCAACACCGAGGCCCAGATGAAGCACCAGAAGACCGCGCTAAGCGGCGGCTGGAGTGCAGCCACCAAAGACTATCACGCCCTCCTGAGCCTGCCGCCCAGTGAAGAGAGATCGAACCTTTTCAGAATGATCGATCCCTATTCGCTGCGTGAAAAAACCACGCAGCCCAAACTGATCGTCCTCGGAAACAACGACCCCTTCTGGGCCTCCGACGCGCTTAACCTGTATTGGGACGGCTTGAAAGGCGATAAGTGGATTCACTATGTCCCCAATGCGGGCCATAATTTGGTCCAACTCGGCGACGGACCCAAAATGCCGCCTTACGCCGCCATCGGCGCGATCGCCGCGTTTGTCCGCGCCGAACTGAACGGGAAGACCTTCCCCAAGATCACCTGGAAACATGAGGACACACCCGAGGGCAACGCGCGCCTTTCCGTTGTTTCCTCCCCCGCTCCGAAAGAGGCCAGCCTCTGGGTCGCAGCATCCCCCACGCATGACTTCCGGGAAGCGAAGTGGGAAAAACGCCCGGTGAGCCAGGAAGGAGAAGCGATCCTCGGTCTTGTGGATCGCCCCGCAACCGGGTCCATCGCCTTTTACGCAGCGCTTGAATACGAGTCCAATGGCGGAAACGGGGAGAGATACACACTCTGCACCCAACTTCGAATCGTGGACGCGGTGGCAGTTCCCGCGAAATCGACGGGCGCGGAGAGAGATTAGGCCCATCTCACGGCGCTCACAGAAGCTTACGTTTGGTCACCAATTCGGAGGGATCAACGATCTAACCCCCTAGAAATGTAGCGCCCCACCGGCTAATGCCAAAGTTTCAATCGCAGTTGCAGAAGAATGATGGAATCAGCTTTCTGCCAGTGCTATTTGGAGTATCTCGGAAAAACCGCTCTCAAATTTTACCGGCCCTCATTAGGGACAAATATACCGAGCGAGCCACGCCTTTCCTGAACTGGATGTTTCAACTGGCCATCTTATCTAGAACTGATGACTGACTCGAATGGCGTTTAGAAGCCACTCTCTCCTAATCTATCGTTTTCTTTGTCTGCACAGCTCGGACCTCCTCGATTTCAAGAAGCAGTGGCGCAAAAGCAGCTTCCATATCAGAAATGGCTTTCAAATCAGCGCTGTCCAATGAAAATTTGCCGACCAAATCTTCAAGGGTGGATTTGTACTTTTTCCATAGTCGAACACTCTCTTCAGGTGGCACTTGATCAAGCACTTTAGTGCTATCGGGATTCATATCCATGAGCCTCTGGAGTTCTGGAGCTTTAAGGTCCGGAAATTTCAAACTGACAGCCTTGTCGAGAAACATTTTCCGCATCAAGAAGTAAACCCTTAGTTTTGCTTCACCTTGTTGAATCAACTCGTGCCGCCTAACCTTTTTTTCGAACCATTCCTTGTTCTTGATCTCCATTTCGCTTAAGAACCGTTCCCGCACTATCTTCCTAACCGAGCTTGCACTCTTTAAGAGATCAACTCTAGCTTGGTCCTTTTCAGGAAGCGCATCATATTCCTCGATCGAACTGACAGCAATATCCATCTGAGCGCCTGCGCAACAAGCAATCAATAGTGCAAATATAGATAATGAAATTTTAAATTTTTTCATTTAATTTAGCGTTTCCGAAGAAATTCTACCGCATAACTATTTGTGCCACCTGTTACAACTGTCCAATGAAAATTCATGAAGGGAATCGCAACCTGCCCCGTCAGAAGCGGAAGCTCCGATCCGGGAGTACCAGCAACCCCTGTCGCGTCACCAAATGCAGGGTTAGCAGTACTGTTAGCAGTGTCAACTTCTAAGTCATACCCCGTCACCTCCCCCGTACTTGGATCCTTCAATTCCTTGCGAACCAACACGTTCGTGTATCCCCACACTCCGATCAATGCAGTTTCCCAATCCGACTCCGGAGCTTGCGCTGGCTTTGAAAGGAAATAAAATTTATATTCACATTCTTCTGTGTATTTAGATATTTTAGTAACTTCGTTTCTCCCCAGAGGGAAACCGGGAGGGTCATCATGCTCAAAGTACTCCCATTGTGTATTCGGAACCCGCACCCACCCACCACTAGTTATCTCAATCACATGAGAGGGTGGAGGATTATCTTCAGTTTGAGTATAGATATCTCGAAGGCGGCCAGTCGAAACACAGTGACTTTGGCTGCCGTCAATGTAATCTATAGTTATTTTGAGCACTGACACATTTTGAAATTTGCCATAATTATATCCGCACGGCGCCTGAACAAACCAAACTTTAGCAAGATTAACAGGGCTTTCGACGTATCGATTCGAATATTTCAACGGAGCTGTACATATATGTTTCAATATCTTGTGCACCAATTTACATTCTGCCGTCACCGGGACCTTGGCTCCCTTCACCTGATTGAGTTCTCCAACTATGCTCGTTGAGCCGACACTTACCCCCCCCACCGAGAGATTTGGCGCATTTCCACTCACGGTTGCCACGGCATCATTCTCGGAAGTAAAAGTGACACTACTCTTCAGACTCTCCGGTTTAACTGTTGCTATCAAGGCCTCGCTACCTCCCACGCCTACCTTTATTGAATTGGGATTATAACTCAAGGTAAAGACATTCACGCTTTTCGAGTCGTCTGCTTGACCGCATTTATCTTTCACCGAAACAGAACAGCTTTGCGCTTCACCTTCTTTATTAAAGGTGACTTTCACGGTAGAATCTGTATCGGTGGGGCTTGTAGCCCCGTCAGGGAGCGTCCATTTGTATTCCACAGTTCCATCCTGCCCGGTAACACTCGCTGTAAACTCCACCTCCTTCCCCTTCCATATATCCGTTTTATCGGCTGAAACACTAACGGAAATATCTCCCGACGCTGTGTAAGCAGCGGCAATCAGGGCAATATAGAATCCACAAATCCTTTGGAATGCATTATACATAATAAACTATAGCTATCTTTGTAAAATTCAGGTTTGCGCAACTCAAGCTCTTCTTACAACCCACCGTCACGCAATAATAAAAGCTCCACAATTTCCCTTGGGAGCACGTCGACGTCAATCGAAACGCCCTGTGTGATATCGTCAATCAGATTAAGAGCGCCATCCAGGGAGTACTTTGCCCTAAGATGGAGACTTTTATCCTTCCTTGCAATCTCGCGAAAGATAAGGCGTTCACCTCTGAAGGCATTCTTTATTTCAATCCGACCTGCAGCTAAATCGTAAGAAAACTTTGTAACAACACCGTCACGATCGATTCGTCGAATCAGCTTATTTTCATGGTCGTAACATTCAATTCCAGATCCATTCGAGGTCACTTTGCGCTCCCTGTTTGGAAATATTTCGACTTTTTGGTCAAGCCCACTGGGTTGTTTCGTATGAATTATTACATTTCCATTGTTTTCTTTTATCGTCTCTGTAATCAGGCCCGAAGCATATGTTTTTTTCACAACTTTCCCATCACGATTGGAAATCTCAGACCATAGCTCTTTCCCCTCTTTGATTGCACGTAAAACCGTTCCGGCTTCGGAATTCTCCATCAAAAACTCTGTTAAACATCCATTATTATCAATCTCGCGAATTAATTTTCCGTTTTCGTCGTAAAAGGCTTGGTAAATAAGCTTAGATCTACCACCCTGAACTTCCTCGATTTTGCGTATCCGTCCGTTCAATGCTCCGCTTGTAAAGCGTGAAATTGTTCTCCTTGCTCCATCTTTCTGCTGAATTGTTTCTGTTCCCCTTGAGGAATCATTATGCCAGAACTCACTTTGACCCTGGGCGCCTTTACGACCAATAGCTGCGCTAGCATATTCGTTTGAACCTGGCGTCACGCTGTAGGTCCACCCCCTATCCTTGATTACCTTCTTGGTTGCCGCACTCCAAACGATCTGTCTATTGTCCTCATTCAACATTGGGTTGCAATTCGAGTCGACTGCGTACGCAATTGAGCAAATAGTCCGGCCATCCAGAAAAATCTTGCTTAGACTCTGATCCATCCCGGCGATCAGATTCTGATTATTAATGACTTGCACTCGTGGACGCTTGGCTCGCTCGAGTCCAATCCGCCGATTATTTGAAAACCGAAATCCCGTTACCTCTCTCTTAATTGCATCCTGCTCAATTTTCAAAATGACTGCGCCGTTTTCTTTGATTTCGACAACTCGGCTCAGGTCATAGACGAAATCGAATTTCCGCTCTTGGAGCTGCATCAAAATGAGCCTTCCCTTGCTGAAAACAAGCTTACTGCCGCAATCTGCCCATGCCGTAATGGCATCACCGCGGATTTCGGCTTTCCATCCCCCTTGACCTTCAAGAGTGTTCGGGTTATTTTTACTCCGCCAGAACATTCGAAACCACCCATCAGGCTGGTCGAGCTTGAACGTGTTTTCGTTCACCTGAGTGATCTTCGCCTCCAAAAGCGGCACGGTCCATCCGTAGCCCGCATAAGGCGAATTGTTGCCGCTATTGGAGCCGAAGACGGCAAAAAAAGGAAACTTTAAGCCTTCGCCAGCATCGATCTCCCCAAATCGCTCCACCAGCATGACATTGCCTTGATAATCAACCCCCTCAAAATGGCTCCTAGGCTCGCTCCAAGACATACCACAGGCTTGCCCCTGTTCCGTCGCAAGTAAAACAGATGCGCAGATCGCCGCAACAATGGATAGGGCACTAACTCTGCTGGCTATACACCTTCTCGTCGCCATCCTGAGCTTCCGGTTTAGAATCGGAACCAACAGCATCATCCTTGGTAATCGAAGAATCTCTAGGCGCCACCACCCGGATCGCTAGACGTTGATGAACAGCCTACCGGTGCATTCATTGGCTCGATTCCGTCGCCTTTTCGCGCGATTTGTGCGGCATACGTCGTCACGACCACGACCCAAAGACAAATCACAAATACTCCTAGTCCCACTAATGCTTTTCGGTTATTCATGCCTTTCTAAATTCCTTTATTTCTTAATTGCCTTTGACAGCGCCCGCCTTGTTCCGGCAAAAAATAAAGGTCGCCTTCGGAGGCTGTCAAACAAATTTCCATTTTCCGTTGTCATCTTCAACAGCTTGATTCTGTGGGTGTTAATTTTGGATAGGATGGGGGCTTTAAAGATCGTAGGCGCAGAGGGGATCGCTGCGTCCAAGTTCGGAATTCGAGTTAGAGCCTGAATACAAAAGGTAGACCGATGCCAGCCATTTATCCGTTCCCCAATCGAAACACCTGCCCGACCTCGCGATCCATCCAGTCGAGATGCGTGGTAGTGAAGATCTGCTGCGCGCCCTCGGGCAGGTGCCGCAGGAGCGCATTGCGCCGGGCAGGGTCGAGTTCGCCGAAGATATCGTCGAGCAGCAGCAGCGGGAGCCGTCCCCCTTGCGCCGCAATCAATCGCGCCTGAGCAAGCCGCAACGCCAGCGCGACGGTGCGCTGCTGTCCTTCGCTCGCTAGATTAAGCGGGCGGCCATTCAACTGGAGCGCGAGCTCATCGCGGTGCGGCCCCACCAGCGTCTGCCGCAGCCGAAGGCTTTCGTCCCGCGTGTCGGCAAGGCGTTGCGCGAAGTCTTCCCCCGCCCCCGGTTCATAGTCCAAAGAAAGCGCCTCGCCCGCCGCCGCGCTGATGGCCTTGTGGGCTTCCGCCGCATAAGGCTGGAGCGCAATGACCAACGCGGCGCGAGCCGCGCTCAAGGCGTTGCCCGCCGCGAGCAGCGGTTCGTCGAACGCCGCCACCTCCCGCCAGCGCACGGTGGCCGCCTTGAGCAGATAATTCCGGGAACGAAGCGCCTTCTCATAAGCGCGAAGGTGTCGCCGATAGGATGCGTCGATCTGCGCCGCCACAAAATCGAGATACCGCCGCCGCTCGTCCGCAGGGCCGTTGGCGATCACCATGTCGCCGTTGGAAAACCAAACGACACGCCCCACTTCCAGATATTGGGCCGCCGTACTCTGTACTACGGAGTCGAGCGCCAGTTTCTTGCGACGGGGGGAGAAATAAAATTGAAGGTGCGTGCCGGAATAGAACCCGTCCACCACAAACCCCAGCGCGCCGATCCGCACCAGCGGGGCAAGCGAAGCCGCACGCGGGGATTGCAGCCGCAGGAGAACGCACGCCGCTTCCAGCAACGAGGTCTTCCCCTGTGCGTTTGGCCCAACGATGGCGTTGACCCCGGGCGCGAACTCGCCTTCCCAAATCGGGAAACAGCGGAAATCGCGGAGTTTGAGAGTGGTCAACACAGTCCTAAAGAGGAAGCCTCCCGGGTTTTTTCGCAAGGCGAAACAGCGAGGGAAAGGCCCGAAGGGTGGCGGCAGCACCGGTAGACCGCTCGCGCCGTCGAGCGCGGGGTTCGGCTCCCGTGGCTTCATCACGGCTGCAGCCCAATACCGGAAATCCGTCCTGCGGGGATGAACGCCAAACTCGATCCTTTCACCGATCCCGCGCTCTCGGCGAGAGCGGTCTACCTGCCAGCCCTCCAAATCGATAACTTGGCGTCCCTGGCGTGCTTGGCGCGAAACCCTTCGACCATCACGGTCGTTCTTGCGCCGCCCCGGTTTGCCGGTATTCTCACGCCCATCTTTCGCGCATCTTCTCTGAATGAAACCGCTGATTCTCAGCCCGCTCCTTCTGGTCTGCTCCAACCTCTTCATGACGTTTGCCTGGTACGGCCACCTGAAGAATCTCTCCGCCAAACCGTGGTACATCGCCGCGCTGATCAGTTGGCTGATCGCGGGGGCGGAGTATGCCTTCCAGGTTCCCGGCAACCGGATCGGTTATACCGTGATGAGCCTTGCGCAGCTCAAGATCATGCAGGAGGTGATCACCCTGACAGTTTTCGTTCCGTTTGCCGTCTTTTACATGAACGAGCCCCTGAAGATGGACTACCTTTACGCCGGGCTCTGTCTAGTGGGGGCGGTTTATTTCATTTTCCGGAGTTGACCCCATGGCGGGCGGACCGCGAAATTTAATCCTTTTCAACCCGGCTTCCTCCCTTCTCAATCTCCGATTCCCGTTTTTTCCACATGAAGAAGTATCTCGTCACCATCGGCCTTGAAGTTCACGTCCAGCTCAAGACGCGCAGCAAGATGTTCTGCGGCTGCCCCGTCGAGTTCGGTGCGGAGCCCAACACGCACACCTGCCCCGTCTGCCTCGGCCTGCCGGGCGCCATGCCGGTGATGAACCACGGGGCGCTCAAGATGACGGCCCTCACCGGCCTGATGCTCGGGTGCGAGATCCCGGAGGTCTGCAAGTTCGACCGCAAGCAGTACTTCTACCCGGACATGCCGAAGAACTACCAGATCTCGCAGTACGACCTCCCCCTCTGCCTCGGCGGCGGCGTGTTGCTGCACGATCTCGCCTACCCGAAGGACCACCAGAAGTCGATCGAGCACCCTGACAAGACGGTCCACCTCACCCGTATTCACCTGGAGGAGGACGTCGCCAAGAGCTTTCACTTCGAGACCAGCAGCGGCATCGACTTCAACCGCGCAGGCACCCCGTTGATGGAGATCGTGAGCGAACCCGAGATCGGCTCGCCGGAAGAGGCCTTCGCCTACCTTACGGCGCTCAAACAGATCCTCGTCTATGGCGGCGTCAGCGATGCCGACATGGAAAAAGGGCAGCTCCGTTGCGACTGCAACGTCTCCGTCCGGCCCGAGGGGCAGGCGGAATTCGGCACCAAGATCGAGATCAAGAACATGAACACGATCTCCGGCGTGCGCCGCGCGCTGACCTACGAGATCGCCCGGCAGATCGAATTGGTGGATAAAGGCGTGACGCTGCTTCAGGAAACCCGCCGTTGGGACGACGTGACCGGGCAGACCTCGCTCATGCGCATCAAGGAGAGCGCGCACGACTACCGCTATTTCCCCGATCCCGACCTCCTCCCCGTGCAGACCGGCGACATCGTGGCGGAAGTCCGCAACCGCGTGCCGGAGCTTCCCACGCAAAAGCGCGCCCGCTTCATGGAGCAATACGGCGTCAGCGCCTACGATGCCGGGGTGCTGGCGAACGACCTCGCCCTTGCCCGTTACTTCGAGGAGGCCGCCGCCAACGCGAAGAAGCCCAAAAACGTGGCCAACTGGATTTTGAACGATCTCTCCAGCGCGCTGGGCGCGGCCAGCCTCAGCATCGAGGAATGCCCCGTCTCCTCGAGCAGCCTCGATGAACTGGTCAACCTGATTGACGCCGGAACCATCAGCGGCAAGCAGGGCAAGGAGGTCTTCACGGAGATGTTCGCCACCGGCAAAGCCGCAGGCGTCATCGTCGAAGAGAAAGGGCTTAAACAGGAAAGTGACCTCGGCGCCATCGAAGCGCTTTGCGACCAGGCCATCGCCGCGAACCCGAAGGCGGTTGCCGAGTACAAAGGCGGCAAGCTCGGCTCGATCAACTTCCTCAAGGGCCAGGTCATCCGGCTCTCGCAGGGGAAGGCCAACCCGGCGCTCGTGGGCGACGTCCTGGCGAAGAAGCTGGCGGAGTAAGAGCCATGCATTGCGAGCCTTCAAGAGGGGTTCGAAATGGATTCGTCTTGAGGCAGCCAGGCGCAACTTCAAAGCGGCGGAACAGCGCCGCTTGGGCGTTGCGCACTGAAACGTCGGAAGGCCTTTTTTTCGCGGCGTTTTGCCTCTCGTTCCCAATCTCCAGATTGGGAATGCCCCTGTCTTCGAAACTCCAGTTTCGCAGCCTCCCGTCGCGCGCACACCCCCGGCAGACTCAGTGCTCGCGCCCCTTTTCTTTCTCCAACGCTGGAGAAAGAACTCGCACGATGACGAATCGAAGATTCGCAGACAAGGGCGTTACCAATCTGGAGATTGGTAACGAGATGGTCAACGAGATGGTTATGGAGAGCCGCACCTCGTAACCGGCAAAAACCAATGTCCCGCGCCTTCGCCACGCTGGTTGCCCTTCTCACCGCGCTCTTCTTCGCCGCGTTCCTGGCGTGGCCGGTCGCGCAGACAGTGCAGGGGGCGTTCATCGACGCCTCCGGGAACTGGACCTTCGACTACATCGCGGAGGTCTTTCGCAACCGCGTTTATCTGGAGGGGCTCTGGAACGCCTTCCGCCTCGCCGTGGCGAGCACCGCTCTGACCGCCTGCATCGCCATCCCGCTGGCCTGGGTAGGCGGACGCTACACCTTCCCCGGCAAGCCGGCGCTCCTCGCGCTTCTTCTCGTCCCGATGGTGCTTCCCCCGTTCGTCGGAGCCATCGGGATGAAGCAGATACTCGGGCAATACGGCGCGTTCAACGCGCTCCTGACGCATCTGGGCCTGCTCTCCGGCGGCGAGACGATTGACTGGCTTGGCGGCTTCCCCGGCGGGCGATTCTGGGGAATCGTCCTGATGAACGCTCTGCACCTTTACCCGATTTTTTACCTCAACGTCTCGGCGGCATTGGCAAACCTCGACCCCGCCATGGATGAGGCCGCGGAAAACCTCGGCTGCACCGGCTGGCGAAAATTCCGCCGTATCACCCTGCCGCTGGCGGCTCCCGGCATCTTCGCGGGCGGTACGCTGGTCTTCATCTGGGCGTTCACGGAACTCGGCGTGCCGCTCATGTTCGACTATTCCCGCGTCACCCCCGTCCAAATCTTCCGAGGCCTGCGGGAGCTCTCGGGCAATCCCTTCCCCTACGCACTGGTGGTAGTGACTCTCGTGGCGACCCTGCTTCTCTATGCCCTCGGCAAATGGGGTTTCGGCGGGCGCGCCTTCGCCATTCTTCCGAAGGCGACCCGCGCCGCCACCGCCCGTCCGCTCGGCTGGGGACGTGGGTTGCTCTGCTCGGCGCTGTTCGCGGGAGTGATCGCCGTCGCGCTGCTGCCTCACGCGGGGGTGATCCTTGTCTCCTTTGCCAAGGATTGGTATGCCTCCGTGCTCCCGGAGACATGGACGCTCGCCCACTATCAAGCCGCGCTGAGCCATGAATTGACGGTTCCCGCCATCATGAACAGCGTCAAATACGCGGGGCTGGCCACCGGGGTGGATCTTCTGCTGGGCATCGGCATCGCCTATGTGGTGGTCCGCACCACGCTGCCGGGCCGCGCGCTGCTCGACACCCTCTCGATGCTGCCCCTTGCCGTTCCGGGCCTCGTCCTCGCCTTCGGCTACCTTGCGATGACCCAGGAGGGTCGCGTTTTCGCGTTCCTCAACCCGTTACACGATCCCACCGCGCTGCTGGTGATCGCCTATTCCGTCCGGCGGCTGCCGTATGTGGTCCGCTCGGCGGTCGCCGGGTTGCAGCAAACCAGCGTCACGCTGGAGGAAGCCGCGCAGAACCTCGGCGCGACGCCGCTGCGCGCCCTGCGCCGCATCACCCTGCCGTTGATCGGCGCGAACCTCATCGCCGGAGGGCTCCTCGCCTTCTCCTTCGCCATGCTGGAGGTCTCCGACTCGCTCATCCTCGCGCAGCGCCGGGCCGACTTCCCGATTACCAAGGCGATTTACGAACTCTTCCAGCTACTGGGCGAAGGCCGTTTTATCGCCGCAGCCCTTGGCGTCTGGGCGATGGTCTTCCTCGGCATCACCCTCTTCGGTGCAAGCCGCATCCTCGGAAGGAAGATGGGGGCGCTGTTCAAGGTTTAGCCACCCGCCGCCTGAGACTGAGAGGAGCGTTTCGCATACCAAGCATGAATCAATCCGGCTTGGAAAAAATGAACGGGCGACGCAAAGCCCCCGAGCAGGATAATATCGCGGACGTCTTGAGGCGGTAAGACGGCGACGTCCCGGACGTAGGCTTCGCGCATCCTCTCCATCTCCTCGAGAGAAATGCCAATGCCTTTCATCAGATGAAACCAAACCCTCAGCAAACTCTGATCCGCAGCCGCCAGGTCGCCCGCCAAGTCGGAGCTGATTAAGAGACCTTCCGGGCAAAGACGGTCGGCAATGTCTTTGAAGAACCGGGAACGAAGGGTGCGATCCTGTATGAACTGAGAGACCAGGAAGACAGTCGCGGCATCAAATGATCTGCCTAAAGGAAAAGATGGAAGAGATTCGAGATAGCCGAGATGAAAGACACATCGCGCAGAAATTCCATGCTCCATGGCCCGGCGTCGACAAATGTCCAACATCGCGCTGGACGGCTCTACGGCCGTGAAGCGCCAATCAGGAAATCTTTTGGCCAGGTAAAGAATTTCAGTGCCGGTTCCGGCTCCAACGCAAAGAATATTAGCCTTCGAGGGAAGTTCCGAAAGCACCGTAGCCGCAAGCAAATGCAAGCAAGCGTTGATGGGAGCCAACTCGCTCCATTTTTGATCGTACGATGACGCCTGCTGATCAAACAGCGCGGTGATTTTCTCTTTTTGCATGGAGAATTTGAGCTGAACGTCCATTGAACTGCATGTTCGGCCGAAGGCAATCAGCAATCGAGGTCAACTCAGGATTCAGGGCTCCTCGCCAGGTTTGGCTCTTTCCTTCGCCGCATAGTGCAGCCGGTATTGCCGGGGGGATTGTCCATAGCGGCGGCGAAAGAGTTGGTAGAAATGGCCGACGTTTTCGAAACCCGCCTCAAAAACGATGTCGAGGATGGGGTGGTTGGAAGTGCAGAGTTGCGCGGCGGCGTATTCAAGCCGGGCTTCGTTGACGAAATCGCGCGGCGTCTTTCCAAAATGCCTCCTGCATTCCCGCGCGACATGCTCGGGGGAACGACCGGCGCGTTTCACGAAGGCGTCGACTCCCTCCTTGAAATGCGGATAAACGCGGATCGACTCGCACGCCGCGGCCAGCCATGCGGGGGCCGTTAACGCCCGGCTCAGGCGTTTCTTCCGGTTCTCCAGTAAAGAGAAAAGGCCCACGAGAAACGCCTCCGCCGTCAGGGAGTCGCTGGAGCCGGTGTGGAGATCGGCGGCAAGCAGTCGCACCCGTTCCAACTCCGCTCCATCCAGCATCCACTCGCGCCGCCGATAATCCGGCTCGGCGAAAAAGACAGGCTGATTCCCAAAAAACCGCCTCCGCACACGCTCCCAGGTGGAAGGATAACAGGCGAAATTGCTGAAGCTGACCTCCCCGCCCTCCTCGAGCACCGAAAACGCATGGGAATCCTCGGGCCGCACCAGCGCCAGAAAGCCGGGCTTCATCACCCGCCGTTCGCCAAAAATCCAGTGACACCCCTCCCCGCTCTCCACCCAAAAGAGTTCATAAAAGGTATGGGTATGAGGCGCGGACGGTTCTTTAGGAGAGCGGTAGTTCCAGACCACCAGCGAACAACATGCCTCGGGGGGAAGATTGAGATGCAGGCACGGCATCAATCCACCGTAATAATTTGTCAGCCGGCCGCAAGATATTCCGGGAAGGCTCTGCTATCGCTTGTTTCATCATATGAACTCCAAAAAACTGAAAGTCGCCGTTGTCGGCGCCGGCGGAATCTCCAAAGCCGTGCACCTTCCTGGCTGGAAAAATATCACTGAGGCGGAAGTTGTTGCCATTACAGATATCAACCTGGACGCCGCCAAGGCCGCCGCGACCCAGTTCTGCATTCCGCAGGTTTACACCGATTACCGCGAGATGCTGAAGCGAGAGGAGATCGACATCGTCGACATTTGCATTCCCAACCTGCAACACACTCCGGTGACACTCGCCGCGCTGGAAACCGGCCGCCATGTCATTTGCGAAAAGCCGCTCGCCGTGACGACCGCGGAAGTCCGCCAAATGGGCGAACTGGCGGATCGCAAGGGGCTCAAACTGATGACCGCCCAACATCAGCGTTTTCGGCCAGACTCCACCGCCATCAAACAATGGGTGGCAACTGGCGCGCTCGGGGAAGTTTACCACGCCCGTGTGCGCGCGATGCGCCGCGCGTGGCTCCCCCCATCGCCGGGGTTCATCGACAGCCGACTCTCCGGCGGCGGCCCGTGCATGGATATCGGCGTGCACGCGCTCGATACCTGCCTCTGGATCATGGAATTCCCGAAACCGGTCCGGGTGACCGGCACGATGAAAACCAATTTTGCGAAAGGCCACACCATTCCCGGCAAGTGGGGAGAGTGGGACCGCGCGCGCTTCGACGTGGAAGACTTCGCCGCCGGATTCATTCATTTTGAAAACGGAGCGACGATGACGCTTGAAGCCTCGTGGCTCGGGCATCAGGAAGAAGACGAGGATGTCAGCTTCCAGCTCTTTGGCAAAGGCGCGGGGGTTCAATGGCCTTCCGGACAGTATGCCTCCGCCGTCAACGGCGTTTTCTGCCAGGGCTCGCTTGCCCCGGCAAGGAACGACGTCGTAGCGCACCACGAGGAACTCCGCGCGTTTTTCAAATGCGTGGCCGACAATGAGCCCTCGCCCGTGCCGTGGACGGAAACCATCCGCGTCATTGCCACCCTGGAGGCCATCGAAACCTCGTCAAAGCTGGGCCGCGAAGTGGAGATCTCCCTGTAAGCCCTATGCCAAACATCGCCATTCTTTCCACGGCTCACATCCATACCAAGAGCTTCATCGAGAACATCCTCGCCGGTAACGACGGGCGGCGAGTCGCCGCCGTCTGGGACGACGTTCGCGAACGCGGCCGGAGATATGCCGCCCTCGCGCAGGCTCCCTTCGTCGATCAGCTCGATGAGGTCCTCGGGGACCCCGGGGTGGATGGGTTCATCATTTGCGCGGAGAACGCCCGGCACCTGCCGCTTCTCCAAAAGGCGCTCCCGGTGGGCAAACCGGTCTTTTGCGAGAAACCGCTGGTGACCAACTCGGAGGAACTCGCCGCCGTTCGCGCGCTGCTGACGGGATCCGCCCCCCTGTTCTGCGGTTACTTCCTGCCGTTCACCGCCGAAATGCAGGCGATCACCCGGCTCCTGAAGGAAGAGGCGTTTGGCGAAATCACCCGCGTGAGCTTCGTCAACGCGCATCACGGCGTTTATGCCCGTTGGTTTGACCACCCCGACCTGGCCTGGTTCTGCCAGCCGGAGCTTTCCGGCGGCGGCGCATTCATGGACATGGGAACGCACGCCGTCCACCTGTTGCGAACCCTGTTCGGCCCGGTGCGGCAGGTTTGGGCCGACATCGGCAATCACGCGGGCATCTATCCGAAAGTGGACGATTACGGCGTGGCGCACCTTCGGTTCGCCTCCGGAGTCGTGGGGAGCGTGGAAGCCGGGTGGACCCAAACCGGCGGAATCGGCGGTCTGGCCATTATCGGCAGCAAGGCGTCCCTCTGGAACACGCCGGAGGGGTACGTGATCGGCGCGCCGGGCTCCGCTCCCGAGAAAATTGTCCCCGCCAACGAGATCGCCAACCGCGTGGACCGCCTCGTAAAAATTATCCAGGGGGAAATCGGCCACGAGGAACGTCGCGCCGATCTCGAGGCGACCCTCGATGCCGTCACGATCATGGAAGCCGCCTACCGTTCCGCCGCAAGCGGAGGCTGGGTGGAATCGTGCGGCGTTTAACCCACGCTCATAAAAGATGGCTCTCCGTGACAATCGGAGAGCCATTTTTCGTTCAGGATTGCGCAAAGGCCTGGAGCAAGCGAGGTAGTCCGCTCGCGCCGTCGAGCGCGGGATGGATGAAGAGTCGCGTTTGGCGCCCATCCCCGCAGGACGGCTTACCGGTATTTGGATGCGGCCCTCATGAAGTCACTGGGCCGAACCTCGCGCTCGACGGCGCGAGCGTGCTACCAGGGCGCTCCGCCGCCTGGCTTGAGGCTCCATTCGGCGTTACTTTGCGAAAAAGAGCGCATCTCTTTTGCCGAACCCCCGTTTTCTGTGCTATCCAGAGAACCTGTTCAATGGAGCCTCAGCCGATTCAACACCTTAAAGATACCCAAAACGAACCGGATCACCGCCAGATCGCGATCGATCGCGTGGGGGTAAAGAACCTCCGGTTCCCGATCCAGATTCGTGACAAGGCCCATGCGCTCCAGAGCACGGTGGCCAATGTCGCCCTGACCGTGGACCTCCCGCACCACTACAAAGGGACTCACATGAGCCGCTTCATCGAGGTGCTCAACGAACATGGCCCGGTGCTGCATGTGGACAACATCCACGAAATTCTGGTGAACCTGCGCAAGAAACTCCACTCCGACACCGCCCACGTCGATTTCGAGTTTCCCTTCTTTCTGGAAAAAAAGGCTCCCGCGACCAAGGCCGTGGGGTTGATGGACTATACCGTCCGCTTCTCCGCAACCAGCAATGCGAATGGCTCCGATTTCATTTTGACTGTGATTGTCCCGGTAACCACTCTCTGCCCCTGCTCCAAGGCGATCAGCCAGTTTGGGGCGCATAACCAGCGGGGGCAGGTGACGTATTCCGTGCGTTTTCATAAGCCGATCTGGATCGAAGACCTCATCCAGCTTGTAGAAAGCTGCGCGAGCAGCGAGCTTTACTCGCTCCTCAAACGTCCCGATGAAAAGGAAGTGACCGAACGCGCCTATCAGAACCCGGTATTCGTGGAAGACCTCGTGCGCAATGTCGCGGCCCGGTCCGACAGGGAGCCCAACATCCGGTGGTACAAGGTGGAAGCGGAGAACTTCGAGTCGATCCACAACCACAACGCGTACGCCATGCTGGAAAAGAGCCGCGCTTCATAAGGCGACGGCCTGCCACGCCCTGACACCATGTTCCAACGCTTGCTCATCGCCGGGGTCGTCTTCTTCTGGTTGTTGATGACCGGCGCGCTCGTCCAGCTCTGGGTCAACCCGGCTACCAGTGAGATTCTGGCAGTCCCGGTGGTGCATGTCGTCCGGCAGATGTTCACGCACGAGCAGACCTCGAACCTCGCGGTCTTTCAGGGCAATAAACGGATCGGCGCCTTGTCGCTTCAACCCCGCCGTTTCGATTCCGACGGCATTTG
The DNA here is from genome assembly GCA_037190965.1 of Chthoniobacteraceae bacterium. Taxonomy (GTDB): domain Bacteria; phylum Verrucomicrobiota; class Verrucomicrobiia; order Chthoniobacterales; family Chthoniobacteraceae; genus DATMFV01. The sequence goes on along the minus strand of JBBCKI010000058.1, from coordinate 1,409 downwards.
CATGGTTGATTTCACTGGCAACATCTTGGTGGAACTCCCGTTCATGGCGGAACAACCCTTCAGTTGGCGAGGCACGGCGGAGATGGACCGCTCCTTCGCGCTGCGAAACCTGAAAGTTCACATCGACGCCCTTGGCCCGAAGATCTCGACCGATATCGAGATCGACCCTGGGCAAAACAAGGCAATCTACACCATCCGGCACGAGGACGAGGACCCCGTGGAAACCACGCTCACGCTCGACCGGAAAGGCGCGCAGGACGCCCTCGAAGGGCTCGGCCTCGACCCCTCGATTCTGACCCAGGTCGCGCTCAGCGCCAAGAGCGCCGCCGATTCCAGCGGTTCCCTGACCTTTACCGCGCGCCAGTCCGAAACCCAGATCCAGGGCGAACGGGTTCAGACCTACCGGCTCTCTGCGCGCCAGAGCAGTTCGCCGATGGTCGAGGCCGACATCAGCCATCTCGGCCAGATCCTGAGCATCAAGACCATTTTCGGTTTCACCTTTTCCCCCGACGATTAAAGCCCGTGATCCAGACCCATTCTCTCTGCAAGCACTTCGGCGACCTGCGCGCGGTCAACAACCTGAACCTCGACATCAAACAGGGGGAGTTCTTCGCGTTTCTGGGCCCCAACGCCGCAGGGAAGACGACCACCATCAAAATGCTCGCGGGGCTGCTGCGCCCGACATCGGGCCATTGCATCGTCGGCGGGTGCCATGTGCAAAACCAGCCCGAGGCCGCCAAGGCGCAGATGGCGTATGTGCCCGATTTCCCCTTCCTCTACGACAAGCTCACCTCGCGCGAGTTCATGCAGTTCACCGGTGATCTCTTCGGCATCGAACCGCGCGAAGCCGCCCGGCGAACCGATGCCCTGTTTGAAAAATTCCATCTCGACGATTACCGCAACGAGCTGACCGAGAACCTGAGCCACGGCACCCGCCAGCGGCTCGTCATCTCCTCCGCCCTGTTGCACGAACCGCGCGTCATCATCATCGACGAGCCGATGGTGGGGCTCGACCCGCAACACGCGCGCATCGTCAAGAACGAGCTCAAGGCCCGGAGCCGCGCCGGAACCACCATTTTCCTCTCAACGCACACCTTGAACATCGCCGAGGAAATCGCCGACCGGATCGGCATCATCCACCGCGGGCGGCTGATCGCGGGTGGCTCCGTGGACGACCTTCGCAAACAGGCGGAAGAATCCGGCGGCCTGGAACGCATCTTCCTGGCCTTGATCGACTCCGAGCAAGCCGCCCAGGAGCATCGGGAAATGCGCTGAAGCCTTCGGCTGCAAGGGGTGCGGCGTCGCGGAGCTCCGCCCTCCGTTGGAGGGTGTTGCCACATCGGTCAAGAAGCTTTCATCCTGCGCGCGCTTGCCGCGCGGTAGAGGGAGGGCGGAGCTCCGCGACGCCG
>JBBCKI010000057.1:0-14993 GCA_037190965.1 Chthoniobacteraceae bacterium | reverse complement strand
GAGGTGTCTTAAGCGACATGACGTAATCGGGCTGCGTGTAGAGAGGTTCGCCCGCAAGCACGGTATGATTAAGGGGGTAAGTGCCGCCATCCCAGGTAAGCTGTCCGTCTGTGAGGGCGCGGTGCATGGCGTCCCATGCCTTGTCGCTCTCGGCAGCGAACTGTGGATTATCGGACAAGTAAGTCTCCTCGATGACTGACTGAAGATGGTTGAGTCGCTCGCTCTCGTCACGAATCGAACGAAGTTGCCGAACATCATCAGAGGTGAGGGCGAAGTGAACTCCGAGACAGGCCATAATAGTGTGGTTTAGGGAGAATGTTTAGCGACGCCCAGCAACCCAATAGTCCTGAAATTTGCGGAAAAGGTCAATGCCTCTACGCTTGCAAAGTCGCAGTATGATTGGGGAATATCCCTAACGGACAGCCTAAAAGGGTGGATTGGAGTCGATAATGGAGATGGGGAAAACGAGGCTGTACGCTTCTGAGCTCTCCCTACACGATTCCAGCCGAAAATGCCCATCCCCCCTAATTTGCCCCCCTGACGGAGGGAATTTCGGTCATCTTCAGTCACCTTCGGGCAGGGAAAAACGGGGTAGGGGGGTACCTTCTGCGCATTTTTTCCGACATGGCGTTACGCTCGTAACACCTTTCTCCTCAAGACCTTAAGAATGGTCGGGCTGGCGGGATTCGAACCCGCGGCCTCTTCGTCCCGAACGAAGCGCTCTACCAAGCTGAGCCACAGCCCGTAACCTGTTCCTGCGGCGAGCAGGGAGGTGATGTGTCGCTTGTTTTGGGATTCTTCGCAAGAAGAATACGCGCGATGGGGCGTTTTTTTACTTTTTTTGGATTTGGCCGATCTCGTTCCGGCTTCCGACAAAGAGGGGAGCAGTAGAAAGGGCGGTTGTTTGAGAAGGGAACGAACGGGGCGTTTCGGGGTTGCCGGATTGCCCATTTGCCTTTCTGGGAATGGGATGGAGAATCAGAGAGCGCGGTTGCTGCCCCAAAAAGACTTTCAAACCGTGGCTGAATGCGAATAATTGTTCCCTTTCCGAATGAAGCTGATCATCCAAATTCCGTGTTACAATGAGGAGCAGACGCTGGGAATTGCCCTTGCGGCGCTCCCCAAGTCTCTGCCCGGAATCGACACGGTCGAATGGCTGATCATCAATGACGGCTCCGAAGACCGGACGATCGAGGTGGCCCGGCAGCATGGCGTTCATCATGTCGTGGATCTCGGTGGGCACCTTGGGCTGGCTCGCGGCTTCATGGCCGGGCTGGACGCGTGCCTCAAGCTTGGCGCGGACATCATCGTCAATACCGACGCCGATAACCAGTATTGCGCGGACGATATTCCGAAGCTGATTGAGCCGATTCTTCGCGGTGAAGCGCAGATCGTCGTCGGCGAACGGCCGATCTCCGAGACGGCGCACTTTTCTCCGCTCAAGAAGATGCTCCAAAAGCTGGGCAGCCTGGTGGTGCGGATCGCGAGCGGCACGGATGTCGCCGACGCACCGAGCGGGTTCCGGGCCATCACGCGCGATGCCGCGATGCAGCTCAATGTTTTCAGCAAGTACACCTACACTCTGGAGACGATCATCCAGGCGGGCCGCAAGAATCTCTCGATCCGCTCGGTGCCGATCCGGACGAATGGCTTTCTGCGCCCTTCGCGGCTCATGAAGAGCATGCGGGCCTATGTCCAGCGGTCGATCCTGACGATTCTCCGCATCCTGATGACCTATCGCCCGATGCGATTTTTCAACGTGCTGGCGGTGCCACCGTTCCTGATCGGCTTCGCCCTCGGGGTGCGATGGATCTTCTGTTATCTTGAAGATCCGACTCGCTCCCATGTGCCCAGCCTGATCCTTGCGGCGGTAATGCTGCTTATCAGCGTGCAGCTCTGGATCTTTGGGCTGGTGGCCGATCTCATCGCCGTCAATCGTGCGTTGTTGGAGGACATCCAGTTGCGCGGGCGGCGTCAGGAGTACGGGAAGGGGAACGGAGCCCCTGCATCATCGTCCTCGCCATCGCTCTCCTCCGCTCTGCCCGTAGCGGCAGCAGAGAAAATAGCGGGCTAAAGGCAAGCTTCGCGGCGGGAGACTCTCCAGACCTGCCGCCCCGCCGCCCCTCCGATGACCTCAATCGCTCACGGTTTTTTGAAAGTATGAAACATCTCTTCGCGCAGAATGCGCTGGCGCAAATTCCGAAGATCCTGACTTTGCTCGACCGGAACGCGCACAGCTCCACCTACGGCTGTTTCGATCGCAATTTCTGGCATTACAAGATCATCGATTTCCCGAGCGGCATGGCGCAGGAGTTCGTCTGGCCGCTGGCGCTGGCTTATACGTTGGAGCCGACGGATCTCGAGCCCAATCCGTATCATCGGCAGCCAGCCATTGCGGAATGGGTGGAGGCAGGCATTCTTTACGCGGCGCGCGCGGCGCATCCCGACGGATCGTGCGACGACTATTTTCCTTTCGAAAAGGCCGCCGGAGCCGCTGCGTTTTCCCTACTGGCCTGCATGGAGAGCTACCGCCTGCTTGATCTTGGTCGCAGCGCGAACGCCCCCGCCATGCGGGAGTTCTTCGCCCTGCGCGCCGGTTGGCTGGCGGGGCATTTTGAAAGCGGCAGGCTCTCCAATCATGCCGCGCTGATCGTCCTTTGCCTCGAACTCGCAGGCCGTCTGCTTGCGACCAACCAATGGGATACCCTCAAAGAGCGCCGTCTGACCACGCTGCTTTCCTGGCAGAACGAGGAGGGGTGGTTTCAGGAGTACGAAGGTGCCGACCCCGGCTATCATACCCTGACCATCGCGCTTCTCGCTCAGCTTTACGATCTCACCTCCCGGCCGGAGATCTACGCCGCGCTGGAAAAGGCGATCCACTTCGCCTCGGAGTTCGTTCACAGCGACGGTTCGTCGGGCGGCGAATACACCAGCCGCAATACCTACAATTTTTTCCCACATGGTTTCGAGATCGCCGGGAAGTGGTTCCCCAAAGCCCTGGAGATCAACAGCCGTTTCCTCGCCGGGCTGGAGAACGGCCTCGCTCCGTGCTATGCCGACGACCACATCATCGGCCATCATACCTGGAGCTACCTCCTTGCGCATCGGCATTTCATCGCGGAGCGCCCCGCCGTTTGCCCGCGCCCGGATGGCCGCGTCCATTTCAAGAACGCCGGTATCGTTATTGATCGCCGCGACGGCACGGAGCTTTACCTCGCCCTGAACAAGGGCGGCGTGTTCAAGTTTTTCCGGGATGGGAAGCTCGTCGCCTCCGACACCCAGGTCTCTCTTCAGGTGCAGGAAAAGAAGACGCGCACGGCGGTGGCCCACCTTGTCGGCAATTACGCCGTGGAATCGTCGGATTCCGGGGTCACCCTTTCCGGCAAGATGGGATGGGCGAAGAACAAGGGGATGACCACGTTTAACCTCATGGTGCTGCGTCTCATCATGTTCTGCGGTGGCCGGTTGCAGCCCGATCTCGTTCGCAAGCTTCTCCAAAAGCTCCTCATCACCGGGAAAAGCGAAGCCCCGTTTGCCTTCCGCCGCCAGATCCGTTGGGAGGGCGGGAAACTCCGCGTGATCGACGAAGTCACCGCCGAAGACTGGAGCCGCGTGCGCGCCGCGGGGATCGGCTGTTCGCAAACTTCCATTTACGTCGTCATGAGCCGTACTTTCCAGCCGGGGCAAATGCAGCCTTGGCTTGATTTGACCGAACAGGCGAGGGGACTCGCGCCCGGTGCGACCCTTCGCGTGGAACGCGTGCTCTAACCCCTCCAAATCTCTCCTACCCGATCCGTGAAAAAGCTCATCTCCCTCGTCGTCAGTCTCGGGATCCTCGCCGCGATCTATTACCGGATCGACATCGCCAAACTGCTGGAGGCGTTCCGTAATACCGACCCGCTATGGCTCGCCGCCAGCCTGGGGATGGTTGTGCCGTTGACGCTCTTCACATCGTGGCGGCTCCAGCAGCTCATGCCCCGGCGCGGGCAACTCGGGTTTGGCGAGGCCAACAAGCTGATCCTCGTCGCCAGCGTGCTCAATCTCGTCCTCCCATCCAAAATGGGGGATATCGCCAAGGCTTACTTCATGCGCGACAAAGGCGAAATGAGCGGCAGCCTCGCCCTGTCGCTGGTCGTCTTCGAGAAGGCGTGCGACATGCTCTCGCTTTTGATTTGGTGCGTCTTCGGGTTGCTGATGTACAAGCAGAAAGACGCTCTCTTTCTGGTGATGACCGTCGGTGTCGTCGGTTGCTTGACCTTCGGCCTCCTGATGCTCGGTTCGGCCGGATTTGCCAATTTCTTCTTCAATACGGCGAGCCGCTTTGCTCCCGGCAAGATCGCCGCGAAGCTGGGCAAGCTCAAGGAGTCGTGGAACGAAATGCACGGCTACTTCTGGGCGAGCAAACGCCAGCTCTTCAAGGTCGCCGCCACCTCCGTCTTCATCTGGTTCCTGCACCTGCTGCAAATCTGGATGTTCATCCTGGCGCTCAAGGCGACCTGCCCGTTCCTTTCGAACCTGGCTTTGTCGCCGCTGGCGATTCTCGCCGGGCTTCTCCCGCTGACCTTCGCCGGCGTTGGAACCCGTGACGCCGCTTTGGTCGTGTTCTATGCTCCTTACTTCCCGGAAGCCACGGCGGCCGCCCTCGGGGTGCTTTGCACCGGGCGTTACCTGCTTCCGGCGCTGGGGGGGCTCCCGTTCGTCTCGCAATACTTTGCGATCGCCACGGAAGCCCGCAAGAAGGCGGAGCCGGTTCAGGCGGGGCGGTAGGGCCGCGGCGCAGAGATGCGTAAATTGAGAGGATTGTCACGCATACTCTTACATCCGCCGGGGCATTGACATCCGTTTAAGGATTGCGATGAACCCCTTCCTTGAACTTGGCCCCTTTGATTCCTACGGACACCTTAATGTCATTTTGGAGACGATCCATTGCGGCCCCACCGAGGGGGACGTATTCGGTTTCGGGTCGATTCCCGGAACCTGCACTGACAGCGGCGCGCCGCTTCACGCCATCGTGCTGCTCGACTCCCCCGCCTTTGCCGGAGCGGCTATTGCATCGCGTCTGGTGGGCGTTGTCGGCAGTGAATGCCTAGTCGCCGTCGCCATCGCGTCACGACGGCGGATCGAGGCGGTCGAAGAGATTCATCCCGCACAACTCGACGAGATCGAAGAGCTCCTCACCGCCAAAGGGTGGCGAGTGCACAAAGCGCGGCGCGGTTCGGATTGCGCCCGGGAGATCCTGCACACGGGGCTGCGGTGCGGGTATGCAAAAGCATAGGAACTAAAGGTAGCGGCGTTCGCGCCGCGAGCGCGGGGGTTTCCCTCCGTTTATTCTCGTTACCAACCTCCAGATTGGTAATGCCAATGTCCCCGAATCTCTGATTCGAAAGCCGTGTTATCGCGTGCAGGGTGCCGGAACGGACAGGGGTGCCAAACTGGAGTTTCGAAGACATCCTCGTTCCCAAACAGAGAGTTTGGGAGCGAGGAAAGCATAGGCGCTCTACACGCTAGTTCCAGAGCCGCGCAAGGTCCGGATCGGTCTTGGCGTTTTTCTTGAAGGACGAGTTGATCTCGATGGCCGCGCGGATGCATTGCCGGGCAATCCCGAGATCGCCCAGTTGCGCTTCGTAGCAGGCCAGGTTGTACTGCAGGATCCCGGTACGCCGGATCCATTCGGGAGCGCTCCGGATCACCTCGATCGCCTCCGGGCCTTTCTCCTGCTGGTGCAGCGCAAAAGCCCTCTGAACCATGAACTCGTTTTCATCCGGGTAAAGGCGCGAGCCCGCGCGGGAGAGCTTTTCCGCACGCCTCCATTGCCGTAAGTGCAGCAAAATGCGGATTCTCGCCCGGAGCACGGATGAGTTTTGGTGCTGGTCTGCGGGGATTCCCGCCAATTCCTTCAGCGCCTCCTCCGGCATTCCAAGGTAGAGGTAACCGTCGGCTGCCACGAGGGAGCGTTCCAATTCCGGGGCCTGTGTTTGGGATTTATGGGTGAGATACAGCATGGAGTTTCTCCAACTCGGGTCGATACAGTGACCGCCCCTCACAATAAACACCGAAGCCAAATTCCCGAATCAAGTGCTGCCAGTGCCACCGGATATTTTTGCCCCGGGGCAGCTTTACCGCGATGCAGGCGAGATGCAGGTAACAACGGTGGGCCTTGTTCATGGCGATGATAGTATCTCTCCTTAATTTACTACGTGTTGGACGAAGCTAAAGACGGTCTTGTTCAACTTTCCGTACCGATCCTCGGCGGTAATACTGCACGATGTATGGGTAACCCGCTGATTCGCAAATATTTGCGAAACCGAAAATTTTTTCAGTCGAAATAAAAAAAGCCGCCGGTTTTCACCGGCGGCATTCAAAAAGCGAAGAAAAACAGCGTTATTCCACGCGACGGGCACGGGGCTCCCGGTCCTTCGCAGTCGCGCTGCTTGGCACCGTCACAAAAGGGCCGCCCTCCAGCGGGGCGATTTTCGTGAACGCCACATCGGGCATTTCGCTGGGACGCCCGGCGAGCGGGAAATCCTTCCGGAGCGGGAAGAAGGGATACCCGTCCCACATCAAAATACGGCGGAGATCGGGATGCCCGGTGAACTTGATCCCCATCATGTCATAGACTTCCCGCTCATGCCAGTTGGCGGTGCTCCAGACGCCCGTGACCGTTGGCACTTCCAAGTCGTCTTCGGAGACGGTGGACTTCAGCCGGAGGTAATGGTTGTCGGTCAGCGAATAAAGTTCATAGACCATCTCGAAGCGCGGCTCGTCGCCAAAATTGTCCACGCTGGAGATATCGGAGAGAGTGTCGAACCCGAGATTCTTCGCGGCGGCGGCGATCTCCGCAATGCGGGCGGTTTCCACAACGAGCGTGGTTTCTCCCCGGAACTCGTTTTTGGAAAGAACGGTGAATTTGGCCTCAAGGGCGGCAACGGCTTCTAAGAGAGTCATGGGGTCACGGAAGGGAGGCAAGCAATTCGCGTTTCTGATCGAGGAGCGACTTTTCAGTCTCAATTTTCTTCTGGAGGCGCATCAGCCCTTCCAGAAGGGCTTCGGGGCGGGGGGGGCAGCCGGAAACATACACGTCCACCGGGATGATCTGGTCGACCCCCTGGAGCACCGCGTAGCTGCGGTACATGCCGCCGCTGGAAGCGCACGCCCCCATGGCGATCACCCACTTCGGCTCGGTCATCTGGTCGTAAATGCGTTTCACCGCCAGCGCCATCTTGTAGGTCACCGTTCCGGCGACAATCATGAGGTCGCTCTGGCGAGGGGAAAAGCGCATTACTTCCGCGCCGAAACGAGAAATATCAAACCGCGACGAAGCCGTCGCCATCAGTTCGATCGCGCAGCAGGCCAAGCCCATCGGCATCGGCCAGAGCGAGTTTTTTCGCATCCAGTTGATGGCGGCGTCGGTTTGAGTAAAGATCACGTTGCCTTCGATCTTGGAGTCGTAAGCAACCGGAGTCTGAGAAGCCATACAGAGACTCTACGGGCCCCGTTTTTCCGGGCAAGCGCAAATTGTGAAAACAATCACAAGGAGATCAGTTACGCGTATCAGAATAGTGCGGCAGCACCGGTAGCCCGCTCGCGCCGTCGAGCGCGGGGTACGGCTCCCGTGGCATTATAAAGGCTACATCCCAGCACCAGCAGCCTGTCTTGCGGGGATGGGCGTCTAATGCGACTCTTCACCGATCCGGCGCTCTCGGCGAGAGCGGGCTACCTCGTTTACTTCACCGCCAATGGGCGGGAACCCAGACTCGCCTGCCGCGACGCCAGGTCCAGTGGCCCTCCACCCAAACAGCTCGCGCGTGGGGGCGGACCACCCGCCGATGAACACGCCTGCCGTGGGGGCCTCGTTCAACAACGACAACATTTCCCGGGCCTCTTCGTACAACGGTTCGCCGCGCTTCCGCGACTTCGGGGATGGCGCAGAGGACGGCTGCCGCCAGGCAGCCGAGAGTAATGGCTTTCATGATGAGTGATTCCTTTCATTTGCAACACCGGCCGCCGAGGGAAAGCCATGCCGGGGTTGTAAATGGGGATCGACTCCTTTTTCGAGCGTGCGCGCGCCAGGGGGCAAAGACCTGCACCCTACACACCAGGCAGGCGGAAGTAGACTTGCGCGTTGCGGAAGCAGATGTCGCGCACGATGCCGCTCAGGAGCGGAAGGTCGCGCGGCAACTCGCCGTTCTCGACGTCGCGGCCCAGCAGGTTGCAGAGAATTCGGCGGAAATACTCATGGCGCGAATAGCTCAGGAAACTGCGCGAATCGGTCAGCATCCCGACAAACCGGCTTAGCAGCCCAAGATTGGAGAGGGCGTTGATCTGCCACTCCATCGCCTCCTTCTGGTCGAGAAACCACCAGCCGCTGCCGAACTGGATCTTCCCGGCCACGGAGCCATCCTGAAAATTGCCGATCATGCAGGCGAAGACATAGTTGTCCGCCGGGTTGAGGTTGTAGAGGATCGTCCTGGGCAGTTCGTCCGTCGCGTCGAGCGCGTCGAGATAGCGCGCCAGCGGCGTGGCATGGTGGTAACTGCCGATCGTGTCGAAGCCGGAGTCCTTGCCAAGCAGGCCCGCCATGCGGCGGTTCACGTTGCGGAGCGCGCCGAGGTGGAGCTGTTTCGTCCAGCCGCGTTTGGCGTCGAGCCGTCCAAGAAAGAGCATGATATGGGAGACAAACCGCGCGGTCTCCTGCGGAGTGGCGGCTTCGCCCAACCGGGCTTTCGCGTAGATGCGGGCGGCTTCCTCATCGCTGCAAGGCTCGGCGGCGATTGTCTCCATGCCATGATCGGAAAGTCGCCCGCCGATCTGGTGAAACGCGTCGTGACGCGCGTCGAGGGCATTACAGAACCCTGCGTAGTCGCCGCAGGCAATGCCGCTGGAGTTCTCGAGCCTGCCGATCCATTCGGCGAATTTCTCGGGCTGATCGGGGATCAGCGCGCCGTCCGGGCGAAAGGTGGGATAGACGCGCGTGGAAAGCCCGCTCTTTGCAATCGCCTCGTGATGGGGCAGGGGATCGGCCGGATCGTCGGTGGTGCAGACGGCGGCGATCCGGTTGCTTTTGAGGATGCCGTGCGTGGAGAGCTCCGGCGTGGCGAGTTGCGCGTTGGCCTCGTCCCAGATCGCCTTCGCCGTCTCCTCGTTGAGAAGCTTGGTGATCCCGAAGAACCGCTTCAACTCCAGATGCGTCCAGTGGTAGAGCGGGTTGCGGATCGTGCGCGGGACGGTTTTTGCATACGCGAGGAATTTCTCCCAGTCGCTGGCGTCGCCGGTGATGAAGCGCTCAGGTACGCCGTTGGCGCGCATCGCCCGCCATTTATAGTGGTCTCCCGCCAGCCAGACTTCATGGAGATTGCGGAACTGCTTGTTGCAGGCGATCTGGTCCGGGGGGAGGTGACAGTGATAATCGAGGATCGGCTCCTCGGCGGCGTGGCTGTGATAGAGTTCGCGGGCGACCTCGTTATGTAAGAGGAAATCTTCCGTCAAAAAGTCCATGGCGCGTCATTCCAAGCGGGAATGCGCTTCTTTGCAAGCTATCTAACCTCATCTTCACGCAACCCCGGATCGATCATCTCGATCCGTCGAAGGTGGCGTCCGCCTTCAAAGGCGGTGTTCATCCAAAGGTCAATGATCATGGGCAGATCGCCCTCGGGGATCATTCGTTCGCCGAGGGAGATGATGTTGGACGCGTTGTGCGCGCGGGCAAGCCGGGCGGATTCCGCGTTCCAGCAAACGGCGCAGCGGATTCCGGGCACGCGGTTGGCGACGATCGCTTCGCCATTGCCGGAGCCCCCCAGAATGATGCCGCGTTCGAACTCGCCGCGCGCCACCGCCTCGGCCACGGGACGGATGAAGACCGGGTAATCCACCGGCTCCAGCGAGGAGGTGCCGAGATCGACGATTTCGTGCCCCTGCGCGAGGAGATGCGCCTTGATGATTGCCTTGTAACGGAATCCGGCGTGGTCTGATCCGATGACGATTTTCATGGCTTGATCTCGGGGAGCAATCGCAGGGTTTCCGCAGCCCGTTCCGCGGTGAGGTCTCGCTGCGGTTCGGCCAGCATTTCGTAGCCGACCATGAATTTCTTGACCGTTGCCGAGCGGAGCAATGGCGGGTAGAAGTGCGCGTGCAACTGCCAGTGGCCCGCGTCGGGATCGTCGCCGGGCGCGCCGTGCCAGCCCATCGAGTAAGGGAAGGGGATGCCGAAGAGATGATCGTAACGGGTGAGGAGCCGCTTGAGGATGTCTGCCAGCGCATTGCGTTCCTGGTCGTTCAGATCCGGCAATCGGGAGACATGCCGACGGGGGAGGAGAAGCGTTTCGTAAGGCCAGACCGCCCAAAACGGCACCAGCGCCACCCAATGCGCGTTTTCGGTGACCAGCCGCTCGCCATGACGAAGCTCAAGTTCCAGCACGTCGAGGAGCAACGGCGAACCGGCCGATTGCCAGTGCGCCCTTTGCCGCCGGTCCTCCTTGGCGGGCTCCATTGGGAGATGGTCGCTGGCCCAGATCTGGCCATGAGGGTGGGGGTTCGAGCATCCCATGATCTCCCCTTTGTTTTCGAAGATCTGAATCCATCGGTAACGCCCGCCAAGCTCCGCCGTCTGTTGGGCCCAGGCATCCACGACGTGTCTGATGGCTTCCACCGGCATGTCGGGGAGCGTCCAATCGTGCCGGGGCGAAAAACAAAGCACACGGCAAAGGCCGGAGGCGGGTTCGCTCCGCAAAAGGGATTGCCCGGGTTCTGGCATCGCCGGGGCGTCCGGCAGGAGCGCGGGGAAATCGTTATCGAAAACGAGGGTGCCGGTATAGACCGGGTTGCGAGTGCCTCCCGAGCGTTCATTGCCGGGACAAAGATAGCAGTGAGGATCGTAGGCCGGAAGGGCTCCCGCCGGGGGTGATTCCCGATGCCCCAGCCACGGACGCCGCGTCCGGTGTGGCGAGACGAGCACCCATTCGCCGGTAAGCGGGTTCAAACGTCGATGGGGATTCTGATGACCGGATGGCATGCGATTTTTCTCGATTTATCGCGTGATAGTTCTCCATTCTATCCGCCTACGTTTATGATCATCGAAAAATTCTCCATCGGGATGGGTGACCGCTTTGCCCATCAGGGCCAGGCGCAACTGCGGGCAGTCGTACGCGCGAGCGAGCTGGGGCTTAACCTTGCGCCGGTCTGGAACAAGTCCAACCGCGAGCACAAGATCGTCAAGTCCGAGCCGCAGAGCGTGCGGGCCGAAGCCGACGCCGCCGTGGCCGCCCTGGGATGGAAGGGTTCGTATCATGTCGATGCGGATCATATCGGTCTTGCCACGGTGGACGCGTTCATCGGGGCAAGCGACTTCTTCACTCTCGATGTCGCCGACTTCGTGGCCAAACCCGCCCCCCAGGAGGAAATCGAGCGCTTTGTGGACGGGCACCGCAAGTACGTCGGCAAGCTCGCCATCGAGGGGATTGCCGAGCCTCTGGAGGTGACCGAAGAACTCCTTCGCTGTTCCGCCGCCAAGTTCCTCTTTGCGATGCAGGAAGCGGGCCGCATCTACCGGCATATCGCGGCGGCCAAGGCCTCGTTCGTCACGGAGGTCTCCGTGGATGAAACCGACACGCCGCAAAATCCCGCCGAGCTTTTCCTGATCCTCGCCATGCTGGCGCAGGAAGGGGTGCCGGTGCAGACCATCGCGCCGAAGTTCACGGGCCGCTTCAACAAGGGGGTCGATTATGTCGGGAACCTGGCGCAGTTCGAGAAAGAGTTCGACGAAGACCTCTGCGTGGTCGCCTTCGCCATCCGCGAATTCGGCCTTCCTGCCTCGCTCAAGTTGAGCGTCCACTCCGGCAGCGACAAATTTTCCATTTACCCGATCATCAATCGCCTCGTCAAAAAGCACGGCGCGGGCCTGCACGTCAAAACGGCGGGAACGACTTGGCTTGAGGAACTCGTCGGCCTCGCGGAAGCGGGCGAAGAGGCGCTCGTCAAAGAAATCTACCGGGGCGCATTCTCCCGCTACGACGAACTCGCCGCGCCTTATGCGACCGTCATTGACATTGACAAGGCCAAACTGCCGTCGCCCGAGGAAGTGGATGGATGGAGTTGCCAGCGCTTTGCAGAGAGCCTGCGTCACGTCCAGTCATCCCCGCACTACAACCTTCATTTTCGCCAGTTGCTGCACGTCGCCTTCAAGGTGGCCGCGGAAATGGGCACCCGCTACACTGACGCGCTCAAGAAGAACGCCGAGATCGTGGGGAAGAACGTGACGGAAAACCTGCTGGAACGGCACATCAAGCCGATCTTCGGGTAGGCCCCGGGCTCGCGATTGCTTCGCTTTTCAGGAGTGCGTCCGACAGGGCGCACTCCTAGGCTTGTGCCGCAATTCCAAAGCGGTGTCGAGCCGCCGCACTCCAAGACGATTCCGCGCAATAAAGCGCGCCAAGACTCGCGTCAGCGTCTTGGAGTGCGGCGGTTTTCCGCCCGCTTTCGTCCGCAGGGGCGTGCAGGTCTGCCCTTCATTCGAATACCGGCGATAATCTAATCTTTCACGACACCAGATCCCACGGACTCAAAAAGCCCGCCTCTCGATTCAAGTTCCAGCAGGAATGCCTTGGTCTCCAGCCCGCCTGCAAACCCCGTCAGTTTCCCGTTGGCACCTATGACGCGATGGCACGGGACGACGATGGAAATGGGATTTTTGCCATTCGCGGCACCCACGGCGCGCACGGCTGCCGGGCTTCCGATTTGCCTGGCGATTTCTCCATAGCTTCGGGTTTCACCGAAAGGGATGGTCGTCAACGCTTCCCAGACCTTTTTCTGAAAATCGGTTCCGGAGAAATTGAATTTGAGGGAAAATTTTTGGAGTTCGCCTGCGAAATAGCCGTTTAACTGGCGCTCCGTTTCCAGAAGCACCGGATGGCTCTTATCCTCCTCGGGGTGACCCAGTCGAACGCGCTTGGGATCATCATTCTCCCAAAGAATCGCCGCCAAACCATGATGACTCGCCACCAGTCTCAGCAAGCCGACAGGCGATTTCATCGTTTTGTAAAAATAGGTCTTTTGCGAATGTTTCATCGGGTGTTTTGTTCTTCAGCCAAACTCAGCATAACGCTTTTCGAGAGAACTGCTGGCCATTTTCGGACATGAAAGTCAAATGCTTCGATGTCCGAAAACGGCGAGCGTTGGGTCGGCGGATCGTCTATGGTGGGTGAGTAAAAGATTGAAAGGAGAGGACGATGATTGACGATAACGCCGCGTACAGCGCCCTGGCTTCCCATGATCCGCGCTTTGACGGGGTGTTTTTTGTCGGCGTGACCTCCACGGGCATCTACTGTCGGCCAGTATGCCCGGCGAAAGTACCCAGGCAAGAGAACTGCCGTTTTTTTGGGAGCGCCGAAGCGGCGGAAAAGGCGTCGTTCCGCCCATGTCTTCGTTGCCGGCCGGAATTGGCTCCGGGCAATGCACCGGTCGATAACGCGCATCGCATCGTGCATCTGATGGTCCAGCGGATTAATGAAGGGTTTGCCGATGACGGAGTCGGCCTCGACGAGATTGCCGCGCAGTTTCAGATCAGTTCCCGTCAGTTGCGAAGGATCGTGCAGAAAGAACTCGGGGTGTCGCCGATCGAGTTGATGCAAACACGTCGTTTGCTTCTGGCGAAGCAATTGCTGACTGAGACAAAACTCCCAATTACCGAGATTGCATTTGCGAGCGGTTTTTCCAGCTTGCGCCGATTCAACGACGCATTCAGCCGCTGTTACCGCATGTCGCCGACGCGTTTGCGGAGAGAGGGCGCGGAGCCTCATAAGGCGATCACCTTCGGCGATACGTCGACATTACAATTGAGCTATCGCCCCCCGTACGCCTGGCAGGCGATCTTGGAGTTCCTGAGCGCCAGGATGATGAAGGGCGTTGAATTCGTCACGGATGGGAGCTACTCGCGCACCGTGCGATTGGGCAAATGCACAGGCTGGATTCGGGTCACGCATGCGCCGGAGAAGCACGCCCTGATGGTGGAATTCACCCACTCGCTCACCCCGGTTTTGCCGGCGCTATTGGGGCGGTTGCGCAATCTGTTCGATCTCACTGCGCGGCCCGACCTGATTGCAGGTCATCTGATGAAGGACAAAACCTTGAAAGCCAGCGTCATAAAGAATCCCGGGCTGCGTGTGCCAGGGGCGTTCGATGGTTTCGAGATGGCGGTGCGGGCGATTCTCGGGCAGCAGATCACCGTCAAGGCAGCAACGACGGTCGCCTGTCGTTTTGCAGAGGCTTTCGGAGAGGAAATTGAAACACCGTTTCCTGAATTGACGCGGCTATCACCGCTTGCAGAACAGGTCGGAAAGGCCGATGTCGATAAGGTTGCCGGGCTCGGCATTGTCAGCGCCCGTTCCAGGTGCATTATCGCGCTGGCGCAGGCTTTCAGTTCCGGTTCCTTAAAACTCGATTCAGGAGCCAGCCCGGAGCTCGCCATCCAACAGTTGGTCGCTCTTCCGGGCATCGGCCAATGGACGGCACATTATATTGCCATGCGGTCTTTGCGCTGGCCGGATGCCTTCCCAAAAGAAGACATTGCCGTGCGTAATAATCTTGGGGGTGTGAACGCAAAGCAGGTTGAAGAAATGTCGCAGGCTTGGCGCCCGTGGCGAAGCTACGCCGTCATTCACATTTGGAACAACCTGACCCAAGAGTAGAAAAGAATCGTCACCACCAAGGAACGACGAATCATGCTTGTCCTCGTTCCTTGTTAGCAATCTCCAGATTAGTAATGCTATTGTCCCCGAATCTCTGATTCGAAAGCCTTGGTATCTCGTGCAGGGTGCCGGAACGAACAGGGCTGCGAAACTGGAGTTTCGAAGACATAGGCATTCCCAAACAGAGAGACTGTGTGAAAACACACCTACGTCATTGAAAGCCTGAGAGAGGGAGATCAGGATGAAGGGCGATGAGATTCATTGCCGGAGTAGACCGCTCGCAACGCCAGCTTCTGCCGGAGAGCCTTGAGGATT
>JBBCKI010000056.1:0-43328 GCA_037190965.1 Chthoniobacteraceae bacterium | reverse complement strand
CGGAGCTCCGCCCTCCGTTGCCAAATCGCCCTGCGCGCGCTTGCCGCGCGGTAGAGGGAGGGCGGAGCTCCGCGACGCCGCCTTTGGCCATAAGCCCTCTATTTCTTCTTCTCCCCTTTCCACTCTCCGCTTTCCGGTTTTCCTCTAGCGCTTTCCCCCAACCTGCGCTTTCATGCTCCCAGCATGAATCTCGGCATCCGACACATCCACTTTCTGGGCATCTGCGGCACCGCCATGGGCTCCGTGGCCGCCGCCTTGCGGGAACGGGGCTTCACGGTCACGGGCTCTGACGAAAATGTCTACCCGCCCATGTCCACCTTCCTTGAGGAAAAAGGGATCGCGTTGACCGCCGGGTATCGTGAGGAAAATCTCCCCGCCGAGGCCGATCTGATCGTCATCGGCAACGCCATGAAGCGCGGCAACCCGGAGGTGGAAGCCGTTCTCAACCGGAAGCTCTACTACCTCTCGCTGCCGGAAACCCTCAAGGAATTCTTCCTGCGGGGGCGGCACAACCTCGTCGTCACCGGCACCCACGGCAAGACCACGACGACCTCCCTCCTCACCTGGATTCTCGAATCCGCCGGAATGGAGCCGAGCTATCTGATCGGCGGCATCCCCAAGAATCTCGGGCAGGGCGCGCGCTTCCGCGACTCGAAGTACGTCGTGCTGGAAGGCGACGAGTACGACACGGCGTTTTTCGACAAACGCTCCAAGTTCGTCCACTACATGCCGGAACTGGTGATCGTGAACAACATCGAGTTCGATCACGCCGACATCTTCAACAACCTCGACGAGATCAAGCTGAGCTTCCGCCGGATGCTCAACATCGTTCCCGGCAACGGGATGGTGCTCCTCAACGCGGACGACCCCAACTGCCTCGACGCCGCCAGCACCTGCCCAGCACCGATTGTGGAGGTCGGCTTCTCGGCCAACGCAGCCAACCAGATTCGCGACGTCCATTATCATCCCGAAGGCTCGGAATTCACGCTCTTTGAGACCCGTTTCTCCCTGCCGATGTCGGGCGAATACAACGTCCGCAACGCGGCCATGGCGATCTCCGCCGCCCGCTTCTACGGGGTGCCGCTGGAGACGATCCGGAAGGCCGTGGCCACCTTTGAAGGGGTCATGCGCCGACAGGAGCTTCGCGGCGAAGCGCGGGGCGTCAAAATCGTCGACGACTTCGGCCATCACCCCACGGCCATCCGGCAGGCGCTGGCCGGGTTGCGGCATCAATACCCGGGCGCAAGGCTCTGGGCGATTTTTGAACCGCGCTCGAACACGACCCGCCGCGCCGTCTTCCAGCACCAGCTTCCGCAGGCGTTCGAGCAGGCCGACGGCGTCCTCTTCTCGCAGGTCGCCCGGCTGGAGCAAATCCCGGAAAACGAACGACTTAACCCAGAACGGGTGATCGCCGACATCGCCGCGACCGGCAAACCGGCATTCTACGAACCCGATGTGAACGGCATCATCGCGCGCGTCCGTCCGCTGGCGCGCGAAGGAGACGTCATCGCCGTATTCAGCAATGGTGGCTTCGATGGCATCCACGCCCGGCTCTTAAGAGAGTTATAGAAGCAAAAGTGAGGTCAGGAAGGCGATTGCCATGGATTCGACGCTGTTCCGTTGTCACGATTACAAATTCCTCATCCAGCGCTGGCGCAAGGCAGCCCGCGCGGCGGGTTTGACCCTGCGCCCGTTTGCCGAAGCCAGCGGACATGAATTGTTCGTGCTCGCCTCCCGGCGCTCACCGGAAGGGGGCGTTTATCTCTCCGCAGGGATCCACGGCGACGAACCGGCCGCCACGGAGGGACTGCTCCGCTGGGCGGAGGAAAACCCGGGCATTCTGCGGAATCTCCCGTTCGTCATCTTCCCGTGCCTCAACCCCTGGGGCCTCGTCAACAACTCCCGGCTCGACGAGCAAGGCCGTGATCTCAACCGCACCTTTCATCACGACGAAGTGCCGCAGATTCAGGCATTAAAAGCGCTTATCCAGCCGTATCGTTTCGCGCTTTCGATGACGTTGCACGAAGACTACGACGGCCAGGGGCTTTACCTCTACGAGATCGAGCGGGCCACGCCCTTCTGGGGCGAAGCGCTGCTGGATCGGGTCCGCTCCATGATTCCCATCGAAGGCCGCACCACGATCGACGGGCGGCGGGCCTCGAAGGCCGGGCTGGTACGGCGAAAGCTCAACCTGCGCCGGTTCCCGATGATCCCCGAGGCGCTTTACCTTCACAAGAACCACTCGAAGCGGACCTTTACCATCGAAACTCCGAGCGAGTTTGCACTCGACCTGCGCGTTCGTGTACAAATGGCGCTGTTGGACGAATGCGTCCACAGAACGCTCACGGAGATTTCGACGATATGATTACCGTTTATCAGCTCGAACACAGCCCCTTCTGCATCCCCGTCACCACCCTCCTTCGCTCCCTGGGGGTGCCGTTTGAAACCGTCAATGTCAATAATGGCGATCGCCGCGAGATCATCGAACTGACCGGGGGCGCTTACTATCAGGTGCCGGTGCTGGTGGATGAAACCGACGGCAGGCGTGTGATCTACGAATCCACGCCGGAAAGCCAGGACGTCGCCCGTTATCTCGACGAGCATTACGCGGACGGCCGCCTCTTCCCGCTTCGGCTAGAGGGGTTGCAAAGCCTCGTCATCCAGCATTTGGAGAACGAAGTCGAGGGCATCACCTTCCGGCTGAGCGATCCGTTTTACATCGATTCCGTCAAAGACGCGCAGGAAAGGACGATGATCATCCGTCACAAGGAGCGCAAGTTTGGCCGGGGTTGCGTGGAGCAGTGGCGCGGCGCGGAACGCCCCGCGCTGATGGAAGCCGCGCTCAAAGTTCTGACCCCTTACGAAAAGATGCTCTCGAGCACCCCTTTCCTCCTCGGTGACGAACCGGTCTATGCCGATTTCCTTCTCTTCGGCATCCTCGGGAACCTCACCTATAAAGGGCACAACGAGATTCCGGTCAGCCTTCCTTCGCTCACGGACTGGAAGCAACGTTTGGGCGACTTCCGGTTTTAGCCCGTTTAATGAGTGCGGGAGCACCGTAGCCCGCTCGCGCCGTCGAGCGCGGGCATCGACTCCATGGCTTCATAAAGGCTGCGTCCCAACCATCGCAGCCCATCCGGCGGGGATGGATGCCAAACGCGACTCCTCACTCATCCCGCGCTCTCGGCGAGAGCGGGCTACCTCGCCGGTTCTCCAAATCGGGCACCCTCATCCGGTTCAGGTTTCAGTTTTAGGATTGCACGATCCCGGCAGGGAAGTTACTAACGGCCCCTGTCTCCCCAGGGCATGTGAACCAAAACATCCCATCTCAAAAGACTTATGCCCGTTCTTGTCGGAAAAAAAGCCCCGGATTTCAGTGCCAGCGCCGTCGTTAAAGGACGGATCGTGGAGAACTTCACGCTCAAGCAGTTCCGGGACAAAAAGTACGTTGTTCTTTTCTTCTACCCGAAAGATTTCACCTTTGTCTGCCCCACCGAGCTTCACGCGTTCCAGGAAAAGCTGAGCGAATTTCACAAGCGGAACGTCGAAGTCATCGGCGCCTCCACCGACACCGCCGAGTCCCACTGGGGCTGGCTGCAGCTTCCGAAAGAGCGGGGCGGTATCGGCGGCGTGGAGTACCCGCTGGTTGCCGACACCAACAAAACCATCGCTTCCGCCTACGGAGTGCTCAATGGCGAATACGGCGTGGATGAAGAAGGCAACCTGACGGCGACGAGCGAACTGATCGCCTTCCGTGGCCTCTTCCTGATCGACCGCGAAGGCGTTGTCCGCCATCAACTCGTCAACGACCTCCCGCTGGGCCGCAGTGTGGAAGAGACGCTCCGCATTATCGACGCGCTTCAATTCTTCGAGCAGCACGGCGAAGTCTGCCCCGCCAACTGGGCCGCGGGGAAAGAAGGAATGAAGGCCGACTTCGAAGGAGTCGCCGCTTACCTCTCGCGGAACTAGAGCGAAGATCTCGATCTCCCGCTTTCAAGCCGCCCTCGATTTCGGGGGCGGCTCTTTTTGTGAATTAGGGTTTCCCCCTTCACAACCATTTCTTTTTCCGAAAAACAGCCAGCATCCCGATGGCAAGAAGGACCATGACGCCCACCGTGACAGGATAGCCATAGCGCGTTTTAAGTTCCGGCATGTATTCAAAATTCATTCCGTAAAGACCGACAATGAAGGTGAGCGGAATGAAGATCGTGCTCACCACGGTCAGCACGCGCATCACTTCATTGGTTCGCATGCCTAGACTTGAAAGATAGATATCCATCATCCCGGTGGCGATATCGCGATATCCCTCGATCACATCCATGATCTGAATGGTATGATCGTAACAATCGCGCAGGAAGATCTTGGTTTCCGGCTTGATCAAGCCCGATTCGTCACGGGTTAAGGAGGTGACCAGCTCGCGCACCGGCCAGGCATTCCGGCGCAGAAAGAGCAAGGCGCGCTTCAGCTCTTGCAGCTTGATCAGGGATTCCCGCGAGGGGTGTTCGAGCAGTTCGTCTTCAAGTTCTTCGACCGCGTCGCCAAGCAGTTCGAGCACCGGAAAAAAGTGGTCCACGCCCGCATCAATCAACGAATAGGCGAGGTAATCGTGCCCACGCGTCCGTGCATATCCCCTGCCATTGCGAAGCCGGACCCGCACGGGATCGAAGACGTCATGCAACGCTTCCTCCTGAATCGTAATCAGGAAGTTTGCGCCGAAGAAAATGCTGATTTGCTCGAAGATGACGTTGAAAGGCCCGTCGGCATAAGCCATCTCCATCACCACGAAAAAATGATTCTCGAAGGCCTCAATTTTTGGGCGTTGCGGAGTGTGCAACACGTCTTCGAGGGCGAGCGGATGAAGTCCGAAATGCTTGCCCAATTGGCTCAGCATTTCTACATCACTCAATCCGTCGATATTGATCCAACTCACCTTGGAGTTATCGCGACAGGCGAAGACTTCCTCGATCCGCTCAACCCGATGTTCCTCGTAGGTTTCGGCGTCGTACTGAATGAGCGTGATAAGCGGCGGAGTGTCTCCTCGAGGAATCAGCGTTGCGGGAGCGCTTCCAGGCTTAAAATGGCGGCTCGTAAACATCGGACCCACAATTTACTGGAGACCCTTGCAAAAACGAGGAAATCCGGAATGGGGAACGGGCATCGTATTTCGATGTTTCCCCTTCGGATTGCGACGATGGAGTCGCAATCAATAAGGCGCAACCCTACGCCTTCACCCGCTCGATCTGCGCGCCCAGGCCGTTGAGCTTCTCGTCAATCGACTCGTAGCCCCGGTCAATGTGATAGACGCGGTTTACCTCGGTGATGCCGTCGGCCCTCAGCCCGGCAAGCACGAGCGCGGCGGAGGCCCGGAGGTCGCTCGCCATCACCGGCGCGGCGCTCAGACACTCCACGCCGTCGATCCGGGCGGTCGCTCCCTCCAGCGAGATCTGCGCGCCCATCCGCTTGAGTTCGGAGACGTGCATGAATCGCTGCGGGAAGATCGCCTCGGTAATGAAACTCGTCCCCTTGGTGCGACTGCACAGCAACGCGCACATTTGCGCCTGCATATCGGTGGGAAAACCGGGGTACGGCTCCGTCCTGAGAGTCAGGGGTTGCGGCCCTCCGTTGCCAATGACCGTCAACGTGTCGCGGGTTGATTCAATGCCAAACCCCGCCGTGCGCAGACAGTCGGTGACAGCCAGAAGATGCTCGGGCACCACACGGCGCAGCGTGACGCGATTGCCCGCGATTGCGGCGGCCACGAGAAAAGTCCCCGCCTCGATCCGGTCGGGAATCACGGAGTGCTCCGCCCCGGAGAGTTCCTTGACCCCCTCGATGACGATCCGCCGCGTGCCCGCGCCTTCGATCTTCGCGCCCATGGCGTTCAGAAAATTGGCAAGATCGACCACCTCGGGCTCTGCCGCCGCGTTTTCGATCACGGTCGTTCCGTTGGCGAGCACTGCCGCCATCATCACGTTGTCGGTGCCGAGGACGGTGGAACCAAATTTTCCCCCGAGGTCAATGGTGCGGCCGTTGAGCGCCGCCGCAAAAACTTTGACGTTGCCTGCCTCCACGCGAACCGCCGCACCGAGCGTCTCGAAGCCGCGCAGATGAATATCGATCGGGCGGTCGCCGATGACGCACCCCCCGGGCAGGGAAACCGTCGCCTCTTTCTCGCGCCCGAGCAAAGGCCCGAGCACGCAGACCGACGCGCGCATTTTGCGGACGATCTCGTAAGGTGCGATGGTCTTTACCTTTTCGGCCCGGATGGTGACGGTGCCACTGGCCCGCTCCACTTCCGCGCCGAGGTGGCTCAGGATCTGGAGCATATAGTGAACGTCGCTCAGGTCCGGAACGTGCTTGATGACGCACGGTTCCTTGGTGAGCAGGCAGGCGGCAAGAATCGGAAGCGCGGAGTTCTTGGAACCGCTGATCCGAACCGAGCCGTTGAGGTTATGACCCCCATGCACCAGAATTTTATCCATACTTTGCGAACAGAAAACGAAGCGCGCCTTGATAATCGGCCACGGGGCGAATGTCCCGATAATTCTGCCGTTCCAGTTCGGCGGCGAGACGGGCCGACTGGTCATGACCGATCTCCAGCACAAGGAGACCGCCGGACTCGCCCGCTTTAAGGCGTCCGCCCTCCCGGATCTGCGTAATCAGCCGCTCAATGATCTCGCTTCCCACGACGCCGCCGTCGAGGGCAAGGCGCGGGTCATGCTGCACCTCGCGCGAAAGCGAGGCGATCTCATCCGCCGCGATGTAAGGAAGATTGGCCACGATCAGGTCGTAAGCGCCTTCCACGCCAGAAAGCAGATCGCTTTGCAAAAAATGCACCCGCTCCGCAAGGCCGAGCCGTGCCGCGTTTTCCCCGGCAAGGCTGAGCGCCTCGGGCGAAACGTCCACGGCCTCCACTCGCGCGCCGGGCAGTTCCGCCGCGAGAGTCAACGCGATCACCCCGCTGCCGGTTCCCACATCCAGCACACGGGGATTTTCCGGTAGCGGCTCGCGCAAAACGAGTTCCATCAGTAATTCGGTTTCGGGCCGTGGAATGAGACCGCGCGCATCGGTGAGAAACTCCCGGCCATGAAACTCCACTGTCCCGAGAAGATGTTGAAGCGGCACCCCCGTCGCCCGCTGGCGCACCTTCTCCCGCAGCGGTTCGAGTTCCCGCTCGCCGAGGGGGCGGTCGAACTCCAGATAAAGATCGAGCCGTTTCATCCCCAACGCGTGCGCGATGAGGTGCTCCGCATTGAGACGCGGGCTCTCCACGCCATGCTTGGCGAAGTAATCCTTCGTCGCGTTAAGCACTTCGAGCACGGTTTTCATCCGTTTGAAATAGGCGCGCGCGCGAAGGAACGCAACGCGAAGTTGTGATTTTGGAGTTCCAGCCCGGGCATCGCGCGTACGCCCTCCCGCTTGAACCTCAGTGGTAGCCCGCTCGCGCCGCGAGCGCGGGATGGGTGGAGAGTCGCATTTGGCGTCCATCCCCACAGGACAGGCTGCCGGTATGGGGATGCGGCCTCATGAAGTCACGGGAGCCGATACCCGCGCTCGACGGCGCGAGCGGGCTACCGGTACTGCCGCACCGGCTTTTGGGATTTCGGGTTGAACCCACAACCCCCTGTGGTGTAAAAGACGCCGCTCCACCACTGAATGGATACCACGACCCTCCCCGCCGCCGCTCCGCTTTCCCAGAAGCACCTCGACACCATCACCCGCGAGCTTTCGCTGCAACCGCGTCAGGTCATGGCGACGGCGCTCCTCTTCAAGGAGGGAGCCACGGTTCCGTTTATCGCCCGTTACCGCAAGGAAGTCACCGGCAGCCTTGATGAAGTGGCGATCACCGCCATTCGCGACCGGATGGAGAAACTCGTGGAACTCGATGGCCGCCGCGATTCGATCGTCAAATCGCTGGAGGAACGCAAGCTCCTCACCGACGACCTCAAGAAAGCCATCGCCGGGGCGGAGACCCTCACCGCGCTAGAAGACATCTACCTCCCCTACCGTCCGAAAAAGCGCACCCGCGCCACGGTCGCCAGGGAGCAGGGGCTGGAGCCTCTGGCCGATCTCCTCTTTACGCAAGCCGCCGACATCAATCCGGTGCAGGCCGCCACGCCGTTCTTCGAAGCCGCCAAAGCCGCGCAGCCGCCCGTGGAGCCGCTGCTGGCCACGGTCGAACAGGCGCTCGCAGGAGCGCGCGACATCCTCGCGGAGCGTTTCAACGACGACAAGGATGCCCGCGCCAAGCTCCGCGCCGTCTACCAGAGCGAATCGACCATGATCTCCAAGGTTTTCCCCGGCAAGGAGACCGAAGGCGCGAAGTTCAAAGACTATTTCGACTGGAGCGAGCCGGCCTCCAAGGCTCCCTCGCACCGGATTCTCGCCGTTCGCCGTGGGGAAAAGGAAGGATTCCTGATGATGCGCGTGCATCCGTCGGAAGTCTCCGCCCTTGGCACGCTGGAGCCGATTTATGTCAAAGGCAGCACCCCAGCCTCCAACCAAGTTCGTCTCGCGGTTCAGGAAAGCTACAAGCGCCTCCTCGGCCCGGCCATGGAGACGGAGATGCGTCTTGAACTCAAGCGCCGCGCCGACGAAGAGGCCATCCGCGTCTTTGCGGATAACCTCCGCGAGTTGCTGCTCAGTTCGCCGCTCGGGCAAAGGACGGTCCTCGCCATCGACCCCGGCTTCCGTACCGGTTGCAAGGTGGTGTTGCTCGACGCTCAGGGCAAGCTCCTCCACAACGACGTCATCTACCCCGAGCAGGGAAACCGCTCCGCCGCCGACGCGGCGGAAAAGGTGCTCGCCTTCGTCAAGCACTTCAAAGTGGAAGCCGTCGCCATCGGCAACGGCACGGCGGGGCGCGAAACCGAAGCCTTCGTCCGCAAGCTGAACCTTCCGGCAGCCATGCCGATCGTCATGGTCAACGAAAGCGGCGCGTCGATCTACTCGGCCTCCGAGGTGGCCCGCGAGGAATTCCCCGACCACGACATCACCGTGCGCGGCGCGGTTTCCATTGGCCGCCGCCTCATGGACCCGCTGGCGGAACTCGTGAAGATCGACCCGAAATCGATCGGCGTCGGCCAATACCAGCACGACGTGGATCAAACGGCGCTCAAGAAGAGCCTCGACGACGTGGTCATCAGTTCGGTGAACCGCGTCGGCGTGGAACTCAACACCGCCTCCAAGCAGCTCCTCGCCTATGTCTCCGGCATCGGGCCGGGCATCGCCGAAAACATCGTCGCCTACCGCAACGAGAACGGCGCTTTCAAATCGCGGCAGGATCTCCTCAAAGTTCCGCGCCTCGGGCCGAAGGCGTTCGAACAGGCGGCGGGCTTTCTCCGCATCCGCGACGCGTCAAACCCGCTCGACACCAGCGCGGTGCACCCGGAGAGTTACCCGATCGTCGATACCATGGCGCAGGACCTTGGCTGCTCCGTGCAGGATCTCATCAAAAACGAACTCCTCCGCAAGAAGATCGTCCTTCAGAAATACGTCTCCGACAAAGTCGGCCTCCCCACACTCAACGACATTCTGAGCGAACTTGCCAAACCGGGCCGCGACCCGCGCCAGCAGTTCGAGGCGTTCTCGTTTACCGAAGGGGTCAACAAGATCAGCGATCTCCAGGTCGGCATGAAGCTTCCGGGCATTGTCACCAACGTGGCGGCATTCGGCGCGTTTGTGGATATTGGCGTCCACCAGGACGGCCTTATTCACGTCAGCCAGCTTTCCGACAACTTCGTGAAAGACCCGGCCGATGTCGTCAAAGTGCAGCAGAAGGTGACCGTGACGGTGCTGGAGGTTGACTTGGAACGCAGCCGTATCGCCCTCTCGATGAAGAGCAAGCCCGACATGACCACGCGCTCATCCGGAGGAGGAGGCCCCCGCCCCGGCGGCGGTGGACGGCCCCAGCAGGGTGGCAATCGCCCGGGCAGCCAGAACCGCAATTCAGGCGGCGGTGGAGGAGGCGGTTTCGACTGGTTCACCGCTGCGATGAACAAGAAGTAAGAGCCTGCGGCAACCCGCGCGGGATGAAGACTGGTGCGGTAGCACTGGTAGCCCGCTCGCGCCGTCGAGCGCGGGTATCGGCCTCCGTGGATTCATGGGGGTCGCATCCCAATCCCCAGCAGCCCATCCTGCAAGGATAAACGTCAAACGCGACTCTTCGCCCATCCCGCGCTCGACGGCGCGAGCGGGCTACCTCGCGGGCTCACGTCGTCCCATGAAAGAGCCAAGCCCCTTGAGTTAACTGCGGTTGACTAGGTAGGCGCTTACAACGGCTCCACCGTTGCCATGTTCGTCGTGATCGCCCAGGCATCGGCCTTGGGCATCCGTTTGAATTCATGGCCGTTCCCCCACGAATCCGAGTAGATGATCTCCTGGTTCTTGTCGTTATAGCCAATGATAAGGCGCATGTGCCCGCCGGTGGATTGCTTTTTTTCTCCCTCGGGGACCACCCCCAGCATGACGGACCAGAGCACAGGCACCCCTTTGTCGATATTCGTTTTGACGTGGCGCTCGAAAGTGGTGAAGGCCCCTTTGCTCTTGTTGCGCGCTTCGCGGAGGATGTCGGGTTTCATGCGCGCGTAAATATCGGATATATCGACTCTGCCGCCGGGGACTGAGATACTGTCCTCCTTCGCGCGCTTGGCCACCCGGTTGTACTCACTAACGAGAGCGACGAAGCTGTTGTAATCGAACTCCATCTGCGTACGAACGCGGATCCTGAGCCGCGCGGTTAGCTTCTTGAGCGATTCGGTCATCGCGGAAGTGCTGGTTCCCTCGCTGGCGGAGCTGTTGGCCAGTTGGGCAAGTTCGTTGGCGTCCACGCGCACGCCATAATAACGGAATACCCGTTCGGCGCTGGCAACGACGCAATACCCTTTCTGCCCTTGGTCGACCATCGGGATGTCCTTAATGGCGACATCTCCATTCGCCGTGTCGCGGGTCACATGATCCGCCCCCCGAAACGGTGCCGCCTTTTCCCGGGCGGCCTGCGCTTCGGCGAGGATCGACTTGGGCTGCTCGCGCGGAGTGATCTCCAGGCGCACAAATTCGCCTCGGAAAGGTATCCCCTGGCCATTCGCCTCGCGGGTGAATGACGACTCCAGAAGGTAGGTCGCTTTCGGCGTATTCCAAATAATACCCTCGGCCTTAACCGCGCTGGAGGCGTCTTTGCCGCGTGAAACTCCTTTCGTTTCGGTGGCAACGTTAATCGCCTCGATCACGTTGGCAATCAGCGCGTCATAATCCGCCTTTTTGATCTCGCCGCTATCGCCGCGATTGTAAAAAAGCGCGGTGACGTGATCCACCTTTCCGTCCTTTACCCTCACGAGCGTTTGGCAAACCGGCAGCCCAAAGAGAGTCGCCCCCTTCCGGGTGGTTTGCGCGGTGTCCTTCGCGTTGGAGATCCACCGGAAGCCCAGTTCCTTACCGGCTTCCACAAATTGATCTCCCGACGTCTCCCACAAAGTGTCGGGAGCGATGCTGGCGTCCAGCGGCAAAGGAGTCACCCCTTCCGCAAAGGCAAGAGAACCGGCCATCGACGCCCCGAGCAATGAAGCGAATGCGATCCTCCTGATCGCCTTGATCTTTTTCAGCACCTTCATAAGGCCGCCCAGCCTATAGAACGGCCGGACGGCTTGCAAGGACGTACGCCGATGCTTCAAATCGTTCCTCGCTATTTCCAATGGATTTGCGAGCCCGGAGGAACGCTGAAAATCGACAGTGGAGGATAGGTAGTCCGCTCGCGCCGCCGAGCGCGGGATCGGTGAAGAGTCGCGTTCGGCGCCCATTCCCCGCAGGACGGGCTGCTGGTGTTGGGATGAGGTTCTATGAAGCCACGGCAGCCGGACCCCGCGCTCGACGGCGCGAGCGTGCTACCGATGCTGCCGCACCATTTTTCTTTTGATAACTTTCTCCCATACATTCCGTGTGATCCTCCATTGGGCTATTGCTCGACACCTTGGATTCCACTGAAACAAAGAAGAACCACTATTCCAAATCCGAAAGTCTGGGCGTCCGGGACATGAATTTGAGCACCCATCCGCGACTCTACGTGACTTGAATCGTTCCCACAAGAGAACCCGCCCCGGGCGTAATAACGCGCCGGGGGCCATCATCCTCAATCGCCCCGGGATCAACCCTGAACTTTGGGCTGCTGCTGGGTGAGGCAGTGAAACGCCCCCAAGCCCCAGATCAGATCACGGCAGTCGATCCCGATCACCTTCCGGGTTGGAAAAACGGTTTGCAGAACCGACGACGCCCAACCGTCCGCGCTGTCGCCAAAGGTCGGCAGGAGCACGACTTTGTTGGCGATGTAGAAGTTCGCATAGCTGGCGGGGAGCCGCTGGCCGTCGCGGACAATCTTGCCGGGCATCGGGAGCGCATGGACTTCGAGCGGTGTGCCGTCTTCGGCGTCCATCTCGCGGAGCTTCGCAAGATTCTCCTGCAACGGCTCGTAGTTGGGATCGTCCTCCTGATCCTCCACGCAGGTCACCACGGCGGTGCGGCTAACGAAACGGGTGATGTCGTCGACATGGCCGTCGGTGTCATCGCCTTCGATCCCGTCGCCCAGCCACAGGATGTTGGTGACTCCGAAGTAGTCGCGCAACTTCTGCTCGATCTCCTTGATGGAGAGATCGGGGTTGCGGTTCGGGTTGAGAAGGCAGGAGCGCGTGGTGAGCATCGACCCCGCGCCGTTGACGTCGATGGAGCCGCCCTCCATGACGATGCCGGGGTTGAAAACTTCCAGCCCGAGGATGCGCCCTATCTCGGTCGGCACGACGTCATCGAGATCGAAGGGCGGGTACTTCCAGCCCCACGCGTTGTAATCCCAATCGACGATGACCGGCTTGGGATCGTTCGGGCGCGTTAGGAAGATCGGCCCGTGATCGCGGCACCACGGTTCGTTGGTCGGGATGTGGTAAAAGCTGACATGCTGCGACCGGGCGCGGTGTTTCCGTAGCGCGTCGCGCACTTCGCGTTCGTGCTCCGGCCCGCCGACGTTGATGCAAACACGCTCGGAGTCGGCAAGAGCGTCGACCATCTTGGCCAGCACGGGCGGGATGGTGTCGAACGCGCCGGGGAAGCTGATCCCGTCGCGGCGTGGCCACGAGAGCCAGGTGGCTTCGTGCGGCTCCCATTCTGCGGGCATTCGATACCCGAGTTGAGCAGGTGTTTGGGGAGTGACGGATCCGGGCTCGGGAGATACCGGTAGTTCTGGTGAGTTGGCAGACGAGGTCATAGGGGGCGGCAGACTAATCAATAAAACGCTGCTCCAATCCCTGGTAGGCGTCAATACGGCGATCCCTCAAAAATGGCCAATGCGTCCTTTGTTGGTCAAGCATTGCGAGATCGACTTGGGTTATCAAAATTTCTTCATCAGAGACACTGGCCTTGGCCATGATGCGTCCGCTCGGATCGGCGACAAAACTTTGTCCCCAGAATTCGATGCCGGGGCCTCCATCGGGTGCCTCATGGCCGACACGATTGGGAACCGCGACATAGCAGCCGTTGGCGATGGCGTGCGAACGCTGGATCGTCTCCCAGGAATCGTGCTGGCGTTCGCCATACTCGGCCTTCTCGGCGGGATGCCAGCCGATCGCCGTGGGGTAAAATAGAATCTGTGCGCCACGCAGGGCGGTGAGCCGGGCAGCCTCGGGATACCATTGGTCCCAGCAGACACAGACGCCGATTTTTCCAAAGCGGGTTTCCCACGCGCGAAAGCCGAGGTCCCCCGGGGTGAAGTAAAACTTCTCCAGGAAAAGCGGATCGTCGGGGATGTGCATCTTCCGATACTTGCCGAGCATGGTGCCGTCGGCGTCGATGATCACGGCGGTGTTGTGGTAAACCCCCGGGGCGCGTTTTTCGAACAACGAGGCAATCACCACCACGCCGTGCTCTTTGGCCGCGGCGCAGATCGCGTCCGTGGAAGGGCCGGGAATCGACTCCGCGAGCTTGAAGTAGTCGTGGTCTTCCACCTGGCAGAAATAGACGGAGCGGAAGAGTTCCTGCAGACAGACGATGTTGGCCCCAAGACGGGCCGCCTCGCCAATCTTGCCGACGGCTTTGGCGAGGTTTTCATCCGGATTAGCCGAGCATCTCATCTGGATGAGGCCAAGTTTTACGGTGGTCGGTGGAGTTGCCATGAGTGTGTTGCACGGAATTAGTGGCCTCAAAAGCGACGCAGGACAACTTTTTTGCCTCAATTTTCGCGACTTAATTTTACGTATTTTGCTTGCGCGTTTTCTTTCTCTGTTTCATGGGCGAAAGCGATTCATTTTTTTCCGGGAGTGGACAATTTGCGCAGCGGCCTCTACGTTTCGCGCACCATGATCCTTCGTCAATTAGGCAGGCTTGTTGCGATGGCTCTCGCTCTCGCATTGCCAGCCTGCGACAATACGCCAACCACGTCAGTTAAAACAGAAAACAACCCGAACATGAAAGACATCCGCATCGTCCTTAAAACCACCAAAGGGAACATCGACCTGACGCTCCTCCCGAGCAAGGCTCCCGTCACCGTTGCCAGCTTTCTGAACCTCTCCCAAAAAGGAAAATACGACGGTGTCGTTTTCCATCGCGTGATCGCGGGCTTCATGATCCAGGGCGGTGATCCCACGGGCACCGGCATGGGGGATCGTGGCTACAAGTTTGAAGATGAGTGCGTGCCGGAGCTTCGCTTCGACAAGCCGGGCTACCTCGCCATGGCCAACGCGGGCCCCGGCACCAACGGCTCGCAGTTCTTCATCACCCATGTCCCCACCCCTCACCTTAATGGCAGGCACACGATCTTCGGCGTGGTGACCAAGGGTCAGGACGTCGTCGATTCCATTGCCAAGGGCGACAAGATCGAGGGCGTGGAAATCCTCGACTCCGTGGACGAACTCTTCGCCGCCAAGGCGGACCGCATCGCGGAGTTCAACGCCAAGATGAAGTAAGCTTCTTTTTGCAAAAAAAACGGCGCGGGAAACCGCGCCGTTTTTTTATGACCTGAAAATCAGGCTACAGAGCAACGCTCTTACCACCGCACGCCACGCTTTCGTTAGCGGCTTCGAGAAAGCGCATCAACTCCACCGATTCATCCAATGCGATCACCACTTCGCCGTTGATAAAGCGAAGGACCGCCTCAAGAAGCCCCGCATAAAAGGGCTTCGCGTCGGCGGCGAGGATAACCTCGCGGCTCTTCTTCTCGCGGTGGACGATCCCGCCAAAACCATTATTGCCGGTGCGGTTGCCGCGAATCGTGCCGATGCGGCCATCGGCCCATTTGCCGATGATGACATCGTAGTCTCCCTGCCGGAAAGCCTGCACTTCGCGGCACCCTGCGCCGAGCGTGGCGTAGAGCATCTCGGCGGCGTGAATGCCGTACCAATAGTAGCCCGGCAGCTTGTCCACCAAGGCCATGGGCCCGTAGAAGTCGCCCCCGGTAATCGCGCCTCCCTCTTCGTCTTTCAACGCATTCTGGAGCGACTCGCCGAAGCGTACGGCCGACGAGGTCAAGACACGAACGTTGTGACGCGCGGCAAGCTCCGCGATGGCTCTGGCATCGGCGGAAGACGCGGAAAGCGGCTTGTCGATGAACACCGGCAGCCCCCATTCCGCAATCTCCCGGAACTGTTCGAGATGCACCCGGCCATCCACGGATTCCAGGAAGATCACATCGCTCTCGCCTTTGAGCTGGGCGATGCTGTCGACAATCTTGACGCCGTGATTGTCCCGCAGGTCATTGGTGAAACCTTCAACACGGTTGATGCTCAGGTCAAAATCGGGCGAACCGCCCGGATAGGCGGCTACGACGCGAACGCCCGGCACGTGATAAGGGTTGGAGGTATCATGGAATATCTTGGCGAAGGCAACGACATGGGAGGTATCCAGACCGACCATGGCGATTCTCAATGGATTCATTGCAGGTTTTTTAGAGGTTACGGGCGTTGATTGGATGGTGAAAGAATTGGCGCAAAATCAGGCGCGGGCCGCTGCGGTGTGAGCCAGTTCCGTGATGCGGACAACTTCGGCGGCGCTTTCCGGCGTGATGACCTGAGGGGCCCCGGAGGCAAGAACGTCGTAGATGTTCTCGTGAAACGCCTTGACGGGTGCGGGTTCCACCGGGATTTCCTTCTCCTCCCAGGGGAGCGTCTCACTGAGGTACTGGCGCCCGGGCGCGGCGGTGTCGAGCACCTCCAGCGGCGTGGCTTTTGCGGGATCGTAGTAACGCACCTTGCTCACCGTACCGTCGCTGGTCAGCGTTCCGTAGCGGCCGCAAAGCATCCAGCGCGGCCCGCCCGTGTAGGCGATGGCGCTCGTAACGACGATATCCGCCGTCGTCCCGTTCTGTGCGCGCAGAACGAGATGCACATGGTCTTCGGCATCCCCGGCATCCTTGATGTTGCGGAGATCGGCATGGACATGCTCCACCGGCGCGCCCAGCAGCGGAAGGACCACTGACAGAACGTGCGGGCAGGTATTATTCAACTGGCCACCGCCGTTTTTCTTGAGAGTCTGCCAATCCCACCGCCGCGCATAATTCGTCCAAAAAGCGCGAACCTCGAAGATCGGCCCCAGAATGTTGCTCTCGATGATCTTCTGGAAATGATGAATCTCGGCCTTATGGAGGAAGGAGTGGTTAACGAAAAGCTTGAGATTCTTTTGCCGGGCGAGTTCCACGATCTCATTGGCCTCGCAGGCGTTCATGGCGATCGGCTTTTCGAGAATGCAGTGCCTGCCCGAATTGAGAACTTTAAGCGCCTCCGCATAATGCAGCGAAGATGGGGTGGCCACGACGACGACTTGCGCTTCGGTTTCCTTCAGCAAGTCATCGATGTTTTCAAACGTGCGGCAGCCGGTGAGCTTGGCGGCTTCTTCCCGACGCTCGGCGACGGGATCGGCAACGGCAACGATCTTGAAACCCGAAATCTTCGAAATCGGCTCCAGATGCAAATGCCAGCCGGCGCGGCCAAGCGCGACGATGGCAACAGGAATTGGGGATTGGCTAGTGGTCATAGGAATGTCGATTAAAGGAGTATCAAAGCAGCAACTCCGCGCCCGAGGGCGCGTTGGCAAGGACTTGGCGCGAATGCTTGGCGAGGATCTCGTTCTCCTCGGCGCGCGTGGTCATTCCGATGGAAAATGGCACCGGCTGGATGACGCCGGGCACGTCCTGGCCACCCCGTTCCAGACGGAGAAGAACCATATCCAGCAGCGCAGAACCGACGTTTCGGAGGGGATGAGCCATGCTGGTCATCGGTAACAGATCCGCGGAAACGGATTCCGTTTTACACCCGCCCACGACGCTGACTTCATCGGGAATCGAAAGCCCACGGGCAGAAAGCGCCTGCACCACGCCCCGTGCAAGGATGTCGCCCCCGCAATAAACCGCGTCGGGAATCCACCCGGTTTCTTCCATCATTCCGGCGATTCCCATCCCACCGTCCACCCCACTATTCCGTGCATGGAAAATTTTGACCTCGACTCCCTCTCCGATGGCCTCTCCCAGCCCGCAAAGGAGTCCGCTGTAGCGCACCCGCGAGGAGACCGAATTATCCAATGGGCCGGTGGTCACATAAAGGATGCGGCGACGCCCCGTTTGACGCCAAGCCTCGCCGAGTACCCGGCTGCAAACGAAGTAATCGGGCGAAACAAAATTCACGCACGCCTGATCGTAGGGCGGATTCAAATGAACGACCAGCGGTAGCCTGCCTCGCTCGATCCGGCCGTCGCCATTATTGCTCTCAGGCCGGTTCGGTCTCAAAGTGAGGTCGATCATCGCGTCGAACCCGCCTTCTTCCTGCTGATTCTCGCGCGCCTCACATAGCTCCAACGAGAGATTGAGACCGCACTCCAGCTTTCGCTTAAGAATCCCGCCGAAGATATCTCCGCTCCAGCGGTTCCGAGTCCACCAATCATCGCTGACAGGCAAGCCATTGCCAACCATGACAAACCCGATCCGATAGGACTTCGGAGCGGTGCCGGGAGATTCCATCCAAAACGAGCCGACTCCAACCTGAGTCTTGACCCGCCCTTCCTGGGACAATGCCCGATAGACGTTCTTGACCGTCCCCGCGCTTACGTTGAGTAAAGCGGCGAGTTCCTCAGCCGTGGGCAAACGTGTACCGGGCGTCAATTCGCCAATATTTCCCTTTTTGACCAGGAATTGACGAACCTTCTCTGAAGGTTTTCTGGATGAAGAATTCTCGTTCATCTGAAGCCGAGATCATTCCCGGAATCTGAAAGAATGCAGCGAGACTGATCCAACCCTTGATCAATGGCAATCCAAATTGTCTAAAAATACCCTTACTTGACCAAGTATTGCCCAATAACCCGGCGAGGCTGGAATGAGAGGTAAAATTAAAAAACCAGGGGCTGCCCCTCGGTCATGACCGCGATGCGGTCCGCAATGCCGTGATCGCGCGCGGCTGCGTGCAGGCGGGCAAGAGGCTCATCCGGCGGTTCGTAGCTGAGTCGAAAGGAGCCGTAGTGCATCGGCACCATCTGGCGCGCGCCCAGATCAAGGAACGCCTTGACCGCCTCCTCAGGATTCATATGCACCTCGCGTCCGCTCGGCGGGTCGTAAGCGCCGATGGGGAGAAGAGCGAGATCAATGTTAAACCGTTGCCCGATTTCCTTGAAGCCGTCGAAAAACGCGGTGTCACCGCAATGGTAAATGGTGCGCCCACCAATCTCGATGATGTACCCGCCGAAGCCCCGGTGTGAATCGTGCAGAATCCGTGCGCCCCAATGGTGACAGGGGGTCAGGGTGATCCTCGCGGGCCCGTGCTGGAACTGTTGCCAGTAATGAAGCTCATGAACACTCCGAAAGCCGAGATCATGAACAAGATTGCCCACCTCGAAGGGAACGACAATCGGCTGATCCTCGGCGACCAACCGGAGCGAACGCCGATCAAGATGGTCGAAATGAGCATGAGTCACGAGCACCAGATCAATGGCGGGGAGATCATGGATCGGCATCCCGGGGTGCCGGATGCGCTTGATGACCTTGAGCCACTTCGCCCAGTTTGGGTCCACCAGAAGATTCCCGCCTGAGGTCTGGATCAGGAAGGAGGCGTGACCGATCCAGGTGACGCCGATCTCCTCCTCCTTCAAAGCCGGATAAAGCGGGCTGAATTGCTCGCCCGACCGGGGCATGAAAAGCGAAGGGATGAGAACCTTTGTCAGGAAATTCCGCTTGTGCCATCCGGTCGACGGCTTGAGACCCACCTGTTTGGCATCCCCGGGCAAAATCAGCTTGGTTTGCGCTCCCTCCTTTTTGGGGCCGGAAGGACTTTTCGCACCGGAAGAAGCCTTTTCCGCTTTGGGAAAACGCTTCTTTGCCGCGTCACGGAGCTTGTCAAAAGGGTTGACCACGAGCGACCACTTTACCTCAAAGCCACCGGGAATCAAAGATTCTGTCACGCGGTCTGAAATTCACGCGAATGCGACCCTTCCCGGTAGTCCGCTCGCGCCGTCGAGCGCGGGATGGATGAAGAGTCGCGTTTGGCGCCCATCCCCGCAGGACGGGGAGGCCCCTTATGAAGCCACGGGAGCCGATACCCGCGCTCGACGGCGCGAGCGGGCTACCTTGCCGGCTTATTTCTTCGAGAGCCGCCGGAAAAGCCAGATCCCCAGCCCGATGAAAATCACGTTGGGCGACCAGATAAGCAATTCGGGATGGAACTTGGGATTGTCGCGGACGGTGTTCGCCAGAATGATGAAGAAGAAGTAGACGAACGCCACCATCAGGGAGAACAAAAACCCGATGGAGGTCTCCTTGCGGTGCGCGGTAATCGCCAGAGGCACCCCGACCAACGCAAAAGCGAGGGAGGCAAACGAAAACGAGAACCGCTTGTTGACCTCGGTAAGCGCGGCGGTGCGCTCCTGCTCGGTGCTGGTGGTCTCATCTAGCTTGAGCAATTCCTCGAGCGTCCGCTGCCCCACATTCCGGCGGCGCTTGTTCTTCTCGTAAAGCTCCTGCAATGAAATCGGGAAGGTTCCCTCCTTGATCGTGATGCCCTGCCGGATTTTGGTGAGGTCATTGGGGGCGGATTCGTCCCGCTCCTCGTAACGTGCGTCGATCAGACGCATCAGCACCTGCTTGTTGACAAGATCGGTCTGAAGCTCGCCGCGATGCGCATGCACGACCCTCACCGGCTCCCCTTTATCCCCGAGGTTGTAGACGAGAATATTGAAAAGCGACGTCCCCTCTTTCCGTTCGACGTAAATCTTCTTCCCGGGGAATTCGTCGATCACCTGGTCGCTCCCGAACATCGCCAGGGGGTTGCTGGTGGCGATATGGAAAAGCGTCGCCTTCATTTTCTCCTGCGCCGCCGGGGCCACGCGGACGTTGATGTAGAGGCAGATCGCGCAGAACGCCACCGCGATGACGCCCACCGAGGCGCAAAGCCGCGACATGCTGACGCCGCTGGAACGGAACGCGATCAACTCGTTCTCCGCCGAGAGCTTCCCGAAGACCAGCAGCACGGCGGTGAGAAATCCCCACGGGATGGTGAAGGTCAGCGAAAACGGGAGGATGTAGCCGATGAAGCTCAGGATGTACTCGACCGGGACATCATGGTTCACCAGGAGGTCGAGCAACTGCTTGAAGACGTTGCCCAGCACCAGGACGAGACTGAGGACCGCCACGCCAAAAAACGAAGCAACGAGGATTTCCTTGCCGACGTAACGGTCGATAATTTTCATGAACAACCCATTTTTGAGGCGATGCCGGGGGGAATTGCAAGCCCGGCCTCTTCTAGTCCTAGAAACCGCTCTTGGAACGCGCCTCAGGAATGGAGGACCGGGTGGAAAGGAGGCTGGCCAGGTAGGGGTCGGAGCCGGGAAGCCCCGCCCAGTGGCTCAGGAGACCGGGGTTTTCCAACCGCGAAAAAATCGCGTAAGCAATCTTGGCGCGGGGCACCGTCTTTTCTCCGTAGCCGTCGGGCTGGTTGCTCGACCAGAAGCGGACGCTCTCCACGCCGTTGACCGTCTCACGCCCCAGATAGATCACCGAATGCCCTCGCTCGTGCTTGCCGACCTCCTTCGTCCAGAAGATCTTCATGAAGTCACCCGGGCGTGCCTGCTCGTAGCTGTCGAAATTGCGCCCCAGCTTGAGTTCATGGAAGAGCCGGGCGGTGCCCGGGCCGTTCGCATTCCAGCGCCCCCAGATTCCCCTTCCATCGGGCTGCCCCCGCACCATCAGCGCATTGGCCGTCGCAGGGTCCAGATCGAGACGTCCCTGCCGATGGAGGGCATCAAGGGTCTTGAGGAAGACAAGGTAGGTGGCCCCGGAGCAGTAACTCGGCGTCGCGGTATCCGCCGCGACTTGCAACTTCCCCTTCTCGAAAGAAGCGGCCTCCTGCAATCGGCTGGTGGCGATCCGCGTCACGGCGTATTGCCCGCCTCGCGGCATGGCTTTCACCTGCGCGAGCACCAACGCGTTGAGGTCAGCGGAGACTTCGGAGAGGGCGGATGAATTCGGCATCAGCAAAAGAGCGAGCACCGGAAACAACAATCGTTTCAGGACAGAAAAATTCACAACGACGCACACTGTCGCCGCACCTTTCGGTTTGGCAAGCCGTGAGTTTTGAGGCTATTCCTCTCCCCCCTTGAAAAATGTGATCATCTATACCGACGGCGCGTGCCAGGGCAACCCGGGACCCGGCGGCTGGGCGGCCGTCCTTCTCTGGAACGGGCGCATCAAGGAGGTCAGCGGCGGCGATCCCGCGACGACCAACAACCGGATGGAGCTTCAGGCCGCCATCGAGGCGCTCCGCGTGTTGAAGGAACCGTGCCGGATCGAATTTTACACCGACTCCGAGTACCTCCGCAAAGGGATCACCCAATGGCTCAAGGGATGGAAGGCCAAAGGGTGGATCACGCGCGAGAAGCAACCCGTAAAGAACGACGATCTCTGGAAGGCTCTCGACCACGCGCAGACCTGCCATGAGATTGACTGGCGCTGGGTCAAGGGCCACGCCGGGCACGACCTCAATGAACGGTGCGATCTCCTCGCCAGGGAAGCCGTGCCAAGGCGGCAACGGTAGGAACTAAACGGGGCATGACGAGAAAGCACCAAAAAGAAAAAATGGTGCGGCAGCACCGGTAGCACGCTCGCGCCGCCGAGCGCGGGTATCGGCTCCGTGGTTCGCGGAGGCCACATCCCAATGCCAGCAGCCCGTCCTGCGGGGATGGACGCCAAACGCGACTCTTCATCCATCCCGCGCTCGACGGCGCGAGCGGACTACCTTGCCGAGTCCTCCGGTAACTTTGCCGTCATGCAGTCGAACTGGACGGCTATCCGAAAACTGCCCCCAACTGCTTCGCCACCGTCGCAAACGATAGTTTCTCACTCGCCAGACGCTGGGAATCCTCAACGGCCTTGCCGTAAACCGCATCGTCCCTCATCAACGCTTTGAGGCGGCTGAGCAGCGCGGGCGTGTCGGCCCCGAATCCGCAGAGCGAAGGAAACGCGATCCGTTCCACCGCGCCGTCGCCGCCGACGCAAGGCACCCGGCAGAGCAAAGCATCACCCGCGACCTGCCCCGGCACGGCGCTCCGGTCGAGCTGAAACACCAGGCGGTGCCCGGCCATTAATTGAAGATAGTCGGAGTATCCGAGGCGGCCTTCCACCACGCGGAGATTGGGGAACTCCAGCGCCGCCAATATTTTCCGGCCTTTCCGTCCGTCGGCGTTGATCACCGTCACCGGCTCTCCCAGCGACCGAAGCGCCAGCAAAGCCCCGAGATGGTTACGAGTCGGCACCTCGAACTCCCGCGTGCCGATCATAATCCCCCGGCGTTCTTCCTCAGGGCGCGAAAAATCCCAGGCTGCTGCATCGACCGGATACGGCGTCGGCACGAACTCGGCCCGGGGTGCACCCGCCCCGAGATAGACCGGGACAAGATCCGGCGTGCTGGAGAGGGCGAAGTCGGCGCGCGCGCAAATCTGCCGGAACAGAGCGACCCGCTTGGGGTCGTTCAACACAGCGGCGACTTGATGACAGCCCGATTCCTTGAGCGAAACCGCCACTTTCCTTCCTAGCGCCTGCAACCTCACCAGTGTCTTGAGCGCGAGCTTCAGATCGCGGCGCAACAACAAGAGCACCGCGTTCTGCTCAGGCCGGATGCTCTCCGGCTTGCGAAGGAAGCTCCCCGCCGTGCATGCCGCGTAGGCATGGTAATTGACCGGGGCGTGCGCTCGCCCCGCGCAGGGTTCTCCCGCGCGGTCTGCAAAGGATTGGTCGGGATCGCTCCCTCCCGCGTTCAGCACCGCGAGACCGCCGGGGAGCATCGCGCCGCCATCGGCGTTCCGCTCCCGTTCGGCAGACTCTTCGGCGCCGGAGATCACGCAGTCGTTTCCCCGGCTTTGGCCTTTGATGTATTGGCTTTGAACGCCTCGTGGAAGTCCTGGATCGGGCGGACGTTGATTCCCTTCTCACGGACCGACGCGATGCCGCGAAGACTCGCTTTCGCGCCGCTCAAGGTCGTCATGATCGGGATGCGGTTCCCCACGGCGGCGCTCCGGATCTTGACCTCGTCCTCGCGCGGGATCTTGCCGCTCGGGGTGTTGATGACGAAGTGGATCTCGCCGTTCTTGATCATGTCGAGCACGTTCGGACGCCCTTCGGTCACCTTATAGAGCTTGTTGACAGCGACCCCGGCGGCGATGAGCGCGGCGGCGGTGCCCGCCGTGGCGTGCAGCTTGAAGCCGAGTTCCGCAAACTCACGGGCCAGCGCGGCGACCTCGGCCTTGTCCGAATCGCGAACGCTGATGAAGATGTTCCCGCACTGCGGCAATGGCGGCTGCGCGGCCATCTGCGCCTTGGCGTAGGCGAGACCGAGATCGTCGTCGATCCCCATCACCTCGCCGGTTGATTTCATTTCTGGCCCGAGGGCGATATCGACGTTCGGGAACTTGATGAACGGGAAGACGGCCTCCTTGACCGCGTAATGCCCGGGGATGACTTCCTTGGTGAAGCCGAGCTCCTTGAGCGTCGAGCCGGCCATGACCCGCGCGGCGAGTTTTGCCAGCGGCACGCCGATCGATTTGGAGACAAATGGCACCGTGCGCGAGGCGCGGGGATTGACCTCCAGAACATAGACAACCTCGTTCTTTACGGCGAACTGCACGTTCATCAAACCGCGCACGCCCAGTTCCAGAGCCATCGAACGGGTGGCGTCGGCGATGGTCTCCTTCACGAACTCGGAGAGCGAGAACGGCGGAATGACGCAGGCGCTGTCGCCGCTGTGGATGCCCGCGTACTCGATGTGCTCCATGATCGCGCCGATCACGACGGTTTCGCCGTCGGAGATGCAGTCGACATCAACTTCCAGCGCGTCTTCGAGGAAGCGATCCACCAACACGGGCCGTTCCGGGCTCGCCTCGACGGCGGTGCGGATGTAACGGCGCAGGTCGGCTTCGTTATAGACGATCTCCATCGCGCGCCCGCCGAGGACGAACGAGGGCCGGACGACCACGGGGTATCCGATGCGGGCAGCCGCTTCGACGGCCTCCTCTTCGTTGGTGGCGGTGCCGTTGGGCGGGGAGAGGAGCGCGAGCTTGTCGATCATCGCGGAGAACTTCTTGCGGTCCTCGGCGGTCTCGATGCTCTCGGGCTGGGTGCCGAGAATGTTCACGCCGTGGCGCTTGAGCCCGGCGGCGAGGTTCAGCGGAGTCTGGCCGCCGAACTGGACAATGACCCCCCAGCACTCTTCCTGCTCATAGATATTGAGCACGTCTTCGAGCGTCAGCGGCTCGAAGTAGAGGCGGTCGCTGGTGTCGTAGTCGGTGGACACGGTCTCCGGGTTGGAGTTGACCATGATCGTCTCGAACCCGTCGGCCTTGAGGGCGAAGGAAGCGTGGACGCAGCAATAGTCGAACTCGATCCCCTGACCGATCCGGTTCGGGCCGCCGCCCAGGATCATGACCTTCTTGCGGCCGTCGCTGCGCCTCGTCTCGTTCTCGTCGCCGTAGGTGGAATAATAATACGGCGTATACGCTTCGAACTCCGCCGCGCAGGTATCCACAAGCCGGTAGGTCGGCAGGATGCCCGCCGCTTTCCGCTGGGCGCGGATTTCGTCCTCGGAGATCCCCGCAAAATGCGCCAACTGGCGATCCGAGAAGCCGAGCTTCTTCGCGCGCCAGAGGGGAATGTCGGTCGGGTTGTTGTCGTAGATCACCTCTTCGTTGACGAGTTGGCGGATCTGATGGAGGAACCACCGATCGATCTTTGTCAGATCGAAAATCTTCTCCACGTCGAATCCGGCCAGGAAGGCATAGCGGAGGTAGAAAATGCGCTCGCAGTTCGGCGTGACCAGCTTGCGGGTGATGAGGTCGTTATCCCACGTGCCATCGGGCAGCAACGAGGAAAGCCGCTTGCCGTCGCCGCCGAGGCCGAAACGGCCGATCTCCAGCGAACGAAGGCACTTCTGGAGCGCCTCCTTGAAGGTGCGCCCGATCGACATCGCCTCGCCGACGCTCTTCATCTGCGTGGTGAGCGTCTGGTCGGCCTGCGGGAACTTCTCGAACGCAAACCGGGGGATCTTGACGACGCAATAGTCGATGGTCGGCTCGAAGCTGGCGGGCGTCTCGCGGGTGATGTCGTTCTTCACCTCGTCGAGCGTGTAACCGACGGCCAGCTTGGCGGCGATCTTGGC
This sequence comes from Chthoniobacteraceae bacterium, assembly GCA_037190965.1. Taxonomy (GTDB): domain Bacteria; phylum Verrucomicrobiota; class Verrucomicrobiia; order Chthoniobacterales; family Chthoniobacteraceae; genus DATMFV01. The sequence goes on along the minus strand of JBBCKI010000056.1, from coordinate 17,679 downwards.
AATCGGGAAGCCGGTCGCCTTGGAGGCGAGGGCGGAACTGCGCGAGACGCGCGGGTTCATCTCGATGACGATCATCCGCCCGTTCTCCGGGTTGATGGAGAACTGGATGTTGGAGCCGCCTGTTTCCACGCCGATCTCCCGGATGACGGCGAACGAAGCGTCGCGCATCAACTGGTATTCCTTGTCACTGAGCGTCTGCGCCGGGGCGACGGTGATGGAGTCGCCGGTATGGACGCCCATCGGGTCAAAGTTTTCGATGGAACAGATGATGACGCAGTTGTCGGCGTGATCGCGCATCACCTCCATCTCGTACTCTTTCCAGCCCAGCAGCGATTCTTCGATGAGAATCTCGCTCACGGGGGAGAGATCGAGCCCGCGCGCGACGATTTCCTCGTACTCCTCGCGGTTGTAGGCGATGCCGCCGCCGGTGCCGCCCAGGGTGAACGCGGGGCGGATGATGAGCGGGTAGGAGCCGATGGTGCTCGCCACCTTGCGCGCTTCCTCCATCGTGTGCGCGATGCCCGACTGGGGCACGTCGAGGCCGATCTTGATCATCGCCTCCTTGAACTTGAGGCGGTCTTCGCCTTTCTCGATTGCTTCGGCGTTGGCGCCGATGAGCTTCACGTTGTGCCGTTCCAGCGCGCCGTTCTTCACCAGCTCCATGGCGGTGTTCAGCGCGGTCTGGCCGCCGAGCGTGGGGAGCAGGGCGTCGGGTTTCTCTTTCTCGATGATCTTTTCGACAATCTCTGCGGTGATCGGCTCGATGTAGGTGCGTGAGGCGAACTCCGGGTCGGTCATGATGGTGGCCGGGTTGGAGTTGACCAGCACCACTTCGTAACCTTCCTCGGCAAGCGCCTTGCAGGCTTGCACTCCAGAGTAATCGAATTCGCAACCCTGACCGATAACGATAGGGCCGGAGCCGATGAGAAGAATCTTTTTGAGGTCGGTATTCTTAGGCATGCGGAAAAACGTGCCGGGAATTAAGAAGGGGGTTGGAGGATTTATCAACCTGAATTCGGCGGTTGCGGGTGACCACCGGAAAAAACGCGATGTTTATCGCGTTTTTACGTCATTTACGGGGGAGTGACGGAGGGCTTCAGAAGCAGGCTCCCCCCCGATTCGCACTCGATTTGCAGTTTTCGAGGATCTGACGCCTTATCCCAAAGCGCCAGCCGGGTGCGCCGCGTGATCAAAACGGTTTTCCTGTTCTCGGCCAAGAGCGCGGCCACCGCATTGCGGTTGGCGGGATCGGGAGCGATCTCGAAAGGCAAGGACGACGGATCGAGATAAAAAAGAAGGCTGCTGGCGCCGAACCGGGTCCCATCCACAGCGATATCCTGTTTCTCGGCGTGCGAATCGTTTACGCACCGGGCGATCTCCGCGTAGGAGAAATAAGGCGCGAGCTTCGCCGCGATGTCCACAAAGGCGTACCCGGAGGGAAGCATCGCCCCAAAGAGGGCGATCACGGCGAACCGGCGGTGATGGGAAAGATCCAGCGCAAACGCCACGGCGGCAAACAATGCGAAGGCGAGCAGCGCGATGAACACCACGGAGGCGACGGAGGGCCAGAAAAAAGCCGGGATGCCGTTGATGAAATCGGCAATCGCGGGGAACATTCCGACCAGCCCCTCCTTGATGCGCCCGGTCAACACGAGGCTCGACCCCGCCAGCGCAAACACCGCGGCGCAACCGCGCAGAAAGCTGCGGCGGCTCAGGATCTCAAGCGCCCGCGCCCCCCAAAGCGCCACCGCAGGCCAGATCATGAGGGTGTCAAACAGGCTTCCCGTCGGGAAAAGAAGAATCACCGCCAAGCCCACGCCCAGCCAGACGAGCGGAAAGGCCTCCCCCCACTCCAGGGGCCGCCCCAACGCCAACCGCACGATCACCACCCCCGCCGACGGAAGCAGTAACAACGACCAGGGAAAGAGCAACGCCGCCTGCCCGGCGATAATCCTGCCCGCGTCAGGGGTCGGAATCGTGGAAGTCACGTCCACAAACCCACAGGCCGCCGCGCCTGCCGCCGCAAGGGCGATGACAAGAGCCGCCTCCCACGACAACGCGGAGCGGAACCGGAGCCGTGCCTTCCGGTAAAACACCGCCAGCACCAAGACGGTGGAGACGACCATCACGACCGGGATCACGCCCCCTGTAAAAAAGGCGCACGCCAAAGCCAGCCAGCCCAGGAAAAACCATTGCCGGCGACCCGAGCGGTGTTGGTATCCGCGCACGAGGCAAAGGAAGACCGTCGCCACGAAAGCGGCTTCCAGAGGCGCTGCGGAGAGCGTTCTCCCCAGCGTGAACATCCCCGGGGTGCAAAGCAAAAGCATCCCCGCCACAAAACCGCGCCAGGTTCCCCCGAAGCATTCTCCAAGGCGCATTACCACCCAAATCATGGCCACCGCCCCGAGCGCCGCGGGTAGCCGCGCGCCGAATTCATCGATCCCTAAAAGGTTCATCGATCCCTTGGAGAGCCAAACCGCCAGCGGCCCCGAGGGCGACTCAATCCCTGAGGAAAACGAAGGGAACCACCCCCGCTCCAGCGACAGGAGACGCGCTGCCCCCGCGATATCTCCCTCCCGCCCGTTGGCGATCTGGTTCCATCCCGCGGTGAGCACATGGAAAATCGCCGCCAGGGCAAGCACCATCCCCCGTAGCACCCTCGGCCCCAACGGAGGGCGCAGTACCAGCGGGGGAAGCATCGGCGCATCGTCGAGTGGGAGCGTCTCCGCAGGCATCGGAACAGTTTAAAGAACTTCGTCGGCAGAGACTCGATCAGCCTTGCCTGCCGGTGACCACGAGATGCGGGTAACGGCGAGCCCAATCCTCCGGCAGCCGGATCGCTTTCCCCTGCGGCATCTGCACCACCGCCAGCATCTGGCGCGACTGCGCGATCAACGTCCCATCGGAGGGGCGCACGACGCGAAAGGCGCACCAGAACCGGCTCCGCTCCACGCTGGCGAGTTCTCCATGGATGACCAATTTGTCACCCAGCGCAGCGGGGCGCTTGTAATCGATCTCCGTCCGCACCACCACCGGGTAGACGCCGGTTTGCGCCATCTCCCGCAGTCCCATCCCCAACTGCGCGGCGAGATGCGTGCGGGCGGTTTCGATAAACCGCAGATAGGCGATGTTGTGGACAACCGCCGCGCAGTCGGTGTCGAAGAACATTACTTCCACCTCCGTCTCCACACGGGGAGTGGAGGGAGCGGGTTCGCTGGGATGATTAAGGCTCATATTGGGAAGCTTCCACCTTGATGAAATTGAGAACGACCGGCGCAAGGATCACCCCGGAGATTCCGAAGAGACGTTCGCCGAGCACCAGGGCGATCAAAGTCAGCCACATCGGCTGCTGGATTCGTTTGCCGATGATTTTGCTGTTGAGAAAATACTCCAGTTTATGGATGGAAACCAGAAAGAGGAGCGCCCACCCGGCGAACTGCGGGGAGACGGTAAACGCCACACTGACGATGATGGTGTTGCTGACGATATTCCCGATCACCGGCAGGAGCCCGCACAGGAAGGTGATCGCGACGAGCACCGGGGCGTAACGGAGCGAAAAAGAATAGAGAAAGATCGCCGTGAGCCCCGTATTGATGGCCGAGATGATTACCTGCGCCCCCATGACCCTCTCGAAGCTGTGATAGAGCGAGAAGAAAAACTGCGCGATCCGGCCGAAATGGAGCGTGTAGAGATTGAGCGGCTGCGGCTCCCCATTGTGCTCAAGCTCCGGTTTCATAAAGATCCCGACAGCGACGCAGACTCCCACCACCAGAAAGACGAACTCCTTGGTGGCGATTTTGGCAAAATTGCCCACGAAACCGACCGTCGTGCGGACACTGTCGAGCGCGAGCGATTTCAGGCTTTCCGTGTCGCTAAAGGGAAGCTCGATCCCCCGCTCCGTCGCATACCGGACGATGATGGGAATCGAAGTGGAGGCGATCTCCGGCAACGCCACGATGGCGTGGTTGATGAAAAGGACAAACCCATAGAACACTGCCGCGAGCAGCACCAGAAACAGGGCGACCGCCGACCGTTTGTAACCGCCGAAGCAGAGCACCCGAAGCGCAAGGAACGAGAAAAGAGCGGCGACGATAATGGTTGCCAACTGCAACCATCCCACCAGCACGATCAATAAAATGAAAAGCGCATAGGAGAGGACCAGGGATCTATCCGGTAATACAGCCATTTACGGGATTCGGGTTATCCGAAAACCGACGTTGGTGCGAGCGGAATTAGAAACTCCTTCCCTTTGGCTTGCCATGCCGTCTTCGGTTTGACACCCTCCGCCAACCTGTTCACGGATTATGAAATTTCTCAAGCTCATCGAAGGGGTCGTCATTCGTCCAAATTGGTTGTGTGCGCTGATGGGATTGGCGGTTGCGATGACAACCATGCCCGCGGTTGATGCCGCCGAAAAGGACGGTCTGCTGGTGGACATTCAAAAGCGCATTATCCGAAGGAATGATCGTGCCGCCTCGTATTACAGCGCAGGGACGCTTGAGGTCGACAGGACAATGTCGCTCAAGCTGGATGTGACCAACAAATCAATGAGGGACATCCCCGCCGGAGAGGTCACCTATGCCGTTCTGATCCAACGGTGGACCTCCGAAAAGGCGGATTATCAACGATTCGAAGGCTCCGTACCACTCGAAGCACTCCGGGCTGCCAACAAAGCCGGCCTTTTCCTTGGAGAATTCTCGATCAACGGGCATATGCACGGCACTTCAGAGATGCATGTCGATCAGTTTGTGGCGTGGAAAGTGGTCATCGACCGGGGCGACAAGAAAGTGGAATTTGCCAGCCCCCGGTTCGAGGCTCTCAACAAACAGGCTCGAAAAGCAAACTAACGCTTCCGAGGCACCCAGATGCCCTGATTCTGCTTTCCTTCCAATGCGGATGGAGAAAGGGTGGCGAGGTCAACGCAACGACGTGACTTCTGCCCTATGAAAATCGAAAAAGGTATCGTCCTCGCCGGAGGGTCCGGATCGCGGCTTCACCCGCTGACGCGGCTGGTTTGCAAGCAACTGCTGCCGGTCTACGACAAGCCGATGATCTACTACCCGCTGGCGACGCTGATGCTGGGGGGCATCCGTGAGATTCTGCTCATCTCCACCCCGGCGGACATCCCCCGGTTTCGCGAGATCCTCGGGGATGGCTCAGCCTTCGGAATTCACATTGAATATGCCGTGCAGGAACGCCCGGAGGGAATTGCGCAGGCATTTCTTGTCGGCGCGGATTTCATCGGCGACTCCGGGGTAAGCCTCATTCTTGGAGACAACGTCTTCTATGGCCCGCTCGATTTCTTTCGGGAGGCGCTGGCGCTGACCCGGGGCGCCAGAATCTTCGGTTATCAGGTGCGGGACCCGGAGCGGTACGCCGTCGTCGAGTTCGACGCTTCCGGCAACGCCATCAGCCTGGAGGAGAAACCGGCGAAGCCGAAAAGCCATTTTGCCGTCCCCGGCCTTTATATTTACGACAACCAGGTCGTGGAGATCTGCCGAAACCTGAAGCCGTCGCCGCGCGGCGAACTCGAGATCACCGACGTCAATTTGGAATACCTGCGTCGCGGGCAGCTCGATGTGCAGTTGCTCGGTCGCGGCATGGCGTGGCTGGACACCGGCACGCATGAAAGCCTGCTGGAGGCAGCCAACTACGTCGCCGCCATCCAGCACCGGCAGGGACTGATGGTGGCCTGCCTGGAGGAGATCGGCTTCAACCGGGGATTTCTGACGAGAGACGAGTTGCAGACCCGCGTGGAAAGCCTGCCCAAAAACGAATACCGCCGCTATCTGGAGATGGTGCTGTCCGAAACGCAACACGCGGCCACTCTCGTGTGATCGAGTGTGTGCATACAAGGTAGTCCGCTCGCGCCGCGAGCGCGGGATGGGTGACGACTCGCGTTTGACGCCCATCCCCGCAGGACGGGCTATCTGGTGTTGGATGCGGCCCCCATGAAGCCACGAGAGCCAAACTCCGCGCTCGACGGCGCGAGCGGGCTACCGGTGCTGCCGCACCATTCTTCCTTTCCCTATTTCCCCAAACAGAACGTCGAGAAAATCTTTCCCAGCAAATCTTCCGTATCGACGCGCCCGACGACATCGCCAACCGCGTCGAGGGCGCTACGGATTTCGATGGCGGCGAATTCCACGGAGAGCCCGTTTTCCAGCGATTGCCGCGCGGCCAGCGCAAAACGATCTGCCTCTTTAAGACAAGCCTGATGCCGTGCATTGATCGCGACGGTGCAATCGCCTCCCGCCAGCCCCTTCCCCATCACGCGGCTAAAGACCGCGTCGCCTAGGGCGCTCATTCCTCCGTTTCCCCCGCCTCCCTCCTCCCGGCAGGAAAGCCGCACCCCGGGGATCCCGGCCCAGCCCGGATGCTCGCCGAGATCGATCTTGTTCAATACGAGAAGATGCCCGGGCGTGGGCAATTCACCGGGAGGCTGCGAAGCGTCGGCGACATGCAAAACGAGATCGGCCCGCTCCAGATGGCGCAAGGTGCGCGCGATTCCTTCGCGCTCGATGGTATCGCTCGATTCGCGAATGCCCGCGGTGTCGACAAGCCGTAGCGGAATCCCCCGGAGGTTGATGACCTCCTCGATGGAATCGCGCGTGGTGCCGGGGATGTCGCTGACGATGGCGCGTTCATAGCCGAGCAGCACATTGAGCAGGCTCGATTTGCCGACGTTCGGCGCGCCGTAGATGACCGTCCGCACCCCTTCGCGAAGCACCCGCCCCTGATCGGCGGTACGAAGCAGAAGCCCGATCTGCTCCCGCGCGCGCTCAAGCCTGCCCAGCAGGGCTTCGCCCGTCTCCGGGTCGATGTCTTCGTCGGGAAAGTCGATGAACGCCTCGACATGCGCGAGAAGCTCCAGCAAACCGTCGCGAATCTCGCGGACGCGGTGACCGAGCCGCCCTTCGAGTTGCTCCGTGGCGGCCCGCAATGCGAGATCGGTTTGCGCCTTGATCAGGTCCATGACCGCCTCGGCCTGCGTCAGATCCATCTTGCCGTTGAGGAAGGCGCGTTGGCTGAATTCGCCCGGCCCCGCGGCGCGCGCGCCGTTTTCCAGCAGGAGCCCCAGCAACCGCCGCGTGACAAGGATGCCGCCGTGACAGGCGATCTCCACCATCTCCTGCCCCGTGTAGCTGGCGGGAGCGCGAAAGACCGAAAGCAGCACTTCGTCGATCACACAACCCGCTCCGTCCACGATCTTCCCCAGGTGCTGCACGCGAGCCGGGAGCTCCGGCACGCTCAGGCCCGGGCGGGCACATTGGAACACCCTCTGCGCGATGACGATGGCCTCGGGGCCGCTCAGCCGAAGCACAGCAATGGCCCCTTCTCCAAAGGGGGTCGAAATGGCGGCGACGGTATCTTGCATTGACGAATAAGATAATGAGCCCGCCGCCTCATGCGACGGAAAAATGATTACTTCCGGTGCTCTTCCGGCGTGCGAGGCAATACATCAGGGCCAAGGCCGTAGGTTTCCATGATCTCCACGCAAAGCGCCTGGAAGGAGGCGGTCAGTTCCTGCTCCAGCCGGGCGCGCGCCTCTTTGCCGGGAAGATAGTGCCGCACCCGCAACGGCTCGCCGAATGCCACCCAGAACCGGGCGCGGCGCCAGGGAAGCCAGCGTCGCCAATTGTAAAGCGCGTCACTCCCCAGCACCACACAAGGGATCACCGGCACATCGGCAAGATGAGCCAGGGTGACCGCTCCGGGGCGCATCGGCCCGCCTTCGAGGACACTTGCCGCTCTCACTCGAATGCCTCCTTCGGGAAAAACCCCTACCGCACGCCCGCTCTCCAGACGGCGAAGGGCGGTGCGGACGGCGGCCCGATCGACCCTCGACCGATCCGCAGGAAACGCCCCCGTCGCCCGAAAGAAAGCGGCTGAAATCGGGTTACGGAAGAGTTCCGTCATCGCCATGAAATCGATCTGCCGGTAGGCGGCCACCTCGAGCAATGGCGGATCGAAATGACTAATGTGGTTGGAAACAAAAAGGCACGCCCCTTTGCAGTCCGAGCGCTCGGCATGCAAAACGCGGATCGGCCCAAGGAGTGCAAAGATGCCTCTGGCTAGAGTGCGACAGAAAGTATAAACAGAACGGCCCACCCCTCAGGAACGTAATGCCTCATCCGCCCGCCTCCCAGACCAAACTGGCGTTTGCCATTGCTTCATCGCTCTTTTGGCCCTGGTTCCTCGTCTGGACGGTAATCGCCTTCGTGCTGATGCCCTTCGGAATCGGCGGGCATCACATCCAGGAGTGGGTTTCCAACGCGGGGTTGCAGGAGACGCTCGGCTTTCTCCTGAAATGGTTCGATACGGTCTGGTTCGTTCTCGCGGCGGCAAACGTCTATTTCTACACTGTTGCCGCCGAGGGGCAGGCGGTCGCCCGCCGCTGGGCGGGGGCGCTGCTGATTGCCACGGCGCTCCTCACATGGACGGGAGCTGCAACCGGGTTTCCCTTCGGCCCGTTTTACTTTACGGGCCGCCTGGGGCTTCGTTTTGGGGAGGCGCTCTCGCTGACGGTCCCGCTCCTTTGGTTTACAATCATCACCGCCAGCCGGTACGCGGTGCTCGCCGTTTTCCCCAAAGCGCGCGGGGGATTTCTGGCCCTCGGGACGGCCACCCTCGTGCTGCTGACGGACCTTAATCTGGAATCCGTGGCATGGAAGGTGCGTTACTACTGGAGATGGTTCCCGGCAGTGGATCCCCAACTCGCCCCCGCGTGGCCGCCCGTGCAGAATTTTATCGCCTGGTTTGTGGCGGCGTTTCTGCTTACGCTGCTCCTCCGGAGCCCTTCGCCCTCCCGGTCTTCATTCCCTCTTAAGCCGGTGCTGGTGCTTGGGCTGATGAACGCGGTCTTTCTTGCCGTCCATTTGTTGCGCTAGACTCCAACGACCAACAGCTCCATGAAAACCGGCCCCTTTTCCCTCTTCCGGCGCGCTTTGAAAGCCGCGCCGCCGGTGCATCCCCTTGATCGCAGGCTGGCAAAAGAATGGATCAAACGGCGGCTGGCCTCGATCTACCCCGAGCTGCGCGACGATCCCCGCGCCCTGGAGGCCGCTTATCAGGAACTCGATCTTGAGCCGCGCGCGGGAAGCAAGGCGGGAGATCCGCACACCTACTTCGAAGTGCGCGGCGGCAGGTAGTTCCGCCCAAGTTTCCCCCATTTCGCGCATCTTGCCGTTGACTTGCGCCGCGAGCCGGGCGTTTATCGCGGACGTGACTCCTGAGTTCTCCCTCACGCTCTTTCAAATCGTGGCCTTCGTCATCGGCTCCATGGTCGGCTCGTTCCTCAACGTCGTCATCTACCGGCTGCCGCTCAACCTGAGCGTCAACAAACCGCGCCGGTCGTTCTGCCCGCATTGCAAAACGCAGATCCCATTTTACCAGAACATCCCGCTGATCTCCTGGCTGGTGCTGCGGGCAAAATGTGCACGCTGCAAAGAGAAGATTCCGTTCCGCTACTTCGGGGTGGAACTGCTGACGGCCTGCCTTTTTCTGGCCGTCTGGAATCTCTGCGAACGAGGGGACGCGCTGGCACTGGTCCTGCCGCTCTGGGTGCTGACGGGCCTCCTGATCTCGGCGACGTTTATCGATTTCGATCACTTCATCATCCCCGATGAGATTACTCTCGGCGGGACTGCGGCGGGCGTCGTCTTCAGCCTCGCGATTCCGTCCTTGATGGGGGTGGACTCTCATTGGATGAGCCTCCTCCTCTCGCTCGCGGGGGCGGCACTCGGGTACGGACTGCTCTGGGGCGTGGTTGAAATGGGGAAACTGGCTTTCGGAAAGACAAAGCAAACCTTCGACCCACCCGCCGAGTTCGTCTGGACGCGCAAGGATGATGACGCGGAGTTCGCCGTGGGCGATGACAAACTCATGTGGAGCGATATTTTCTCCCGGGAGAAGGACCTCATGATCATGGAGGCCAAGGAAGTGCGGCTCGACGAAAAACCGGCCGGGCAGGACACGCTCCGGTTTTTCTACAACCGGCTGGCGCTTCCGGAAGGCGACGTGATGCTGGAAACCCTCGGCAAGATCACCGGCAAGGTGGCCAAGATCGTCATCCCGCGCGAGGCAATGGGCTTTGGCGATGTGAAATTCATCGCCTGCATCGGGGCGTTTCTCGGCTGGAAGGCCGTTCTCTTTACCGTGGTGGCCGCCTCGGTGTTCGGCTCCCTTGTGGGAGTGGCGCTCATGCTCACCGGCAGGCGCGAGGCTTCGGGCCGTATCCCCTTCGGGCCGTATCTCGCGCTCGGGGCGCTGGTGTGGATCTTCGCCGGCCCGGCGATTCTCAATTGGTACTGGCAGTTCCTCGTACCGCCGCAAGGAGCGTTTTAAAGAGCGGTAGCCCGCTCGCGCCGTCGAGCGCGGGTATCGACGCTCTTGGCTTCACGAGGGCTGCATCCCAACAATAACAGCCCTCCCTGCGGGGATGGGCATCAAACGCGACTCTTCACCCATCCCGCGCTCGCGGCGCGAGCGGGCTACCGGTGCTGCCGCACCATTCTAACTCGCGACGAGATCGGGGGCGGATTGCGGGTAGAGGGCGCTCGTCGAATCGAACTTGGAGTAGACGAACTGCCCCGTCGGAGCGTTCTGCACCGTCATCCCATAGGCGGTCTTGATGCCGGCATCCCTCAATACGAGGAGCGACTGGGCGAGAAGCGCGGTCGCCAAGCCACGGTTGTGATACTCCATCAGGATGCACGGGCCCGTCAGCAAGTGATTTTCCGCATCGCGGCGGGTGGTCAATACCGAGACGCCGATGATCCGGGAGCCGTGCGTCACAACGAGCCCGGTGGGGCGTGGCCCATCGGCGTCGTTGCTCCGTTTTTCGTCGAAAAGGCTATCGAGCGCTGCCTCAAGCTGGGCCCGAAGCACGTTCATCATGAAGGCCCAATTGGAATCGAGCGTGAACGCGCTGAGCACGACCGTCCGGACCGCCTTCTCGTCTTCGGCGGTGACTTGTCGTATTTGATAACGCGAATCGACGGCGGGATAGGCGGGGGCAAGCCTCGTCAGATCCCAGGCGAAACGCGTCCAGCGGGTCCATTTCATGGCGGCAGACTCTAGAGAGCGCGGCCCGAAAATCAATGCTTTAGCGCGGCTACGAAAAATTTCCGCAACCCACGCCATCGAAGCGTTTACGGGAGATTACCCGCCAGACCGAAGGGCCTGCGACACCCCTTTAAACGCGGAATAAAACTCCTCCTGCCGGACAATTCCGCGTCCCGCAACCGCCTTCAGATTGGGCGCTTCATCCAGCCGCAAGGTAAGATCGACATTGTGGACAAACGCCTGCATGTCGGATCGGCTCTCCATCGTGGGCCCGATGAGGATCACATACGAAACGCGGCGTTGATCCAGCGGCAACTGGGCCAGCTCATGCAAGACGGGGTTGGCTTCGGCGTCCGCCGATCCGGCGAAATTCTCGGACACCACCACCAAATCGTAAGTCCGCGCCCGGAGCCGGACGGCAACCTCCTCGGGAAAAAGGGCGGTATGGAAGGCGAACCCCAGTTGGGAAAGCTGGTCAATGACCAGGCTTTGCAATTCCGGGTCATCGACACAGAGCAGCGCGGCGAGATCGCCATGCTCAAAGGAATCGTTGCGGGTCTGAAGAGTGCTCATACCTAAAATCCGAAGAGGCCGCGTTTGGTTGGGGCGGGTGAATCGGAAGCCGGGGCGGGGGCGCCGTCGAGCCGCAACCCGCTGCTCATCTCGATCCCGAGACCGCGCTGTTTCTTGATCGTGTCGATGTTCCGCTGGACGATCCCCTTGCGGGTGCTGTAGAGGAGCGCGGTCTCCTCGCTGATCAGGCCCATGTCGTAAGCGCGGGTTATCGACTGGTCGAAGGTCGTCCAGCCGAAGGAGGCGCTGTCGGAGATGATGTCGTAAAAGTCGCGGTTTTCACCTTCACCCAGCGTGATGGCCTCCCGGGTCCGAAGGTTGCTCCCCATCATCTCAAGCAACAACGTGCGCCCTCCCCCTTCCCGGGGCGCGAGGCGCTGGCTGACGACGTAGCGGAGCGTTTCCGCCAGCCGGGGCCGGAGCTGCTTCTCCGCGTCGCGCGGAAACATGCCGATGATGCGGTTGATCGACTGCCCGGCGTCGATGGTGTGAATGGTGCTCAAGACAAGGTGGCCGGTCTCGGCGGCCGTCAGCGCGATCTCCACGGTTTCACGGTCACGCATTTCCCCCACGAGAATGACTTTGGGGGCCTGCCGCAGCGCGGCGCGCAGGCCGCTCGGGTACGAGTCGAAATCTGAGCCCAGTTCGCGTTGGTTGAAGGTGGCCTTCTTGTGCTTGTGGATGAACTCGATCGGGTCTTCCAGCGTCACGACGTGGACGGCCTTGGTGAGATTGAGCTCATTGAGCACGGCGGCGAGCGTAGTCGTCTTGCCGCTGCCGGTGGCTCCGGTGACGAGGATGAGCCCGTTCTTCTGGTTGACGAGATCCTCGAAAATCGTCGGCAGATTCAAGCTCGACAGCGTCGGCATCTCGGTCTGCAAGCGCCGCATGACGATGGCCCAGTTGCCTCGCTGCCGGAAGATATTGACGCGGAAGCGGACCTGATCGCTCAGGCCGTAGCCGCAATCGCACGAACCGGTGCGAAGGAGCTCGCCGATGAGGCGGCGATCCTCCCCCAACAGCACGAGCGCGATCTTCTCGATCTGGTAAGCGGTGAGCGAGGGAATGTTAGGTTGCGTGCGGACGGGGCGGAGCACCCCCTGGGCTTCCACCTGCAAAGGGCGGCCCACGGCAAAAACGAGATCGGAGATCCCATCGTGGGAGTCGATCATTCCGCCGAGAATCGCGTCAAGTTCGGGTCTTCTCATGAGATCGGGGAGGTTGAGGAAAGGATGCTATTCGTCCCAGTCGTCCGGCGGGTTCTGAAGCAGGGCGCGGAACTTCTTCTTGTCGATCGCCTTTTCATAGGCCTCTTCCGGCGAAATACGGGCGGCGCGCAGGTGATCCATGATGGCGTCATCCAGCGGCTGGTTGCCCTTCTTTTTGCCAACCTGCATCATCCCGGGGATCTGGTGCGTCTTGGCCTCGCGGATCAGGTTGGCAATGGGGCTGTCGACCACGAGGATCTCCAGGCCCGCGACGCGCCCGGGCTTGTCGATACGCTTGAACAGGTTCTGCGCAATGACGCCTTTGAGCGATTCCGAAAGCGTGGCGCGCACCTGGTTCTGCTGGTTGGTGGGAAAGACGTCGATAATACGGTCGATCGTCTTCGGAGCGCTGGAGGTGTGCAGCGTGCCGAACACAAGGTGACCGGTGGCGGCGGCGGTCAACGCCAGCTCGATGGTTTCGATGTCGCGCATTTCACCCACGAGAATGATGTCCGGGTCTTCACGCAGCGCTCCCCTCAACGCGGCGGCAAACGACTTGGTGTGAACGCCGACTTCGCGGTGGTTGACCAGTGAGTTCTGGGAGCGGTGAACGAACTCGATCGGGTCTTCCACCGTGAGGATGTGATCCTTGCGGTGCAGGTTGGCGTAATCGACCATCGCCGCCAGGGTGGTCGATTTACCCGAGCCGGTTGGCCCGGTGACGAGCACCATCCCCTTTTTAAGCGAGGCAAATTTCTTGAGCACGGGAGGAAGCCCGAGGTCTTCCATGGTGAACACCTTGCTCGGAATCAGACGGAACACCGCCGCAATGCCGTACTTCTGGTTGAAAAAGTTTGCACGGAAGCGGGCGACCCCCGGGTATTCGTACCCGAAATCGACATCGCCGGTTTCCTCGAACTGCTTGATCTTGATCTCCGGGGCGATCTCGTAAACAAGCGCCTTGAGATCGTCGTTATCAAGCAGTGGCGAATCCACCCTCACCAGGTCGCCGTTGATACGGAGGATGGGTTGGTTGCCGGAAGAGAGGTGAAGGTCGGATGCCTTCTGCTCAAGCATGAACCGGAAGAACGTGTCAATGCGGGCCATAGGATAAGGTGAAAATAAGCGGGAGATTTCTAGCAACTCCCGTGCGCGAGTGCACGACTTTCTGATCAGGCTCTCCCATTCCAGGACGTACGTATTTCCCCCCATGTTCAAATCGGTTAAAATATTATTATCTTTCGTCAGGCAGAGGGGCTGCTGAGTGGCGGTCTTCCGAAACCACAACCAAATTCCTCTGGAACTTACACGGATGGCTTTCAAACGATGGGGCTGCGAGTTCGACGGACCGTGGCCGGATACAAGCATCTTAAAGCAGCGCAAAGGCATTTGGGTCATCTGGCGGCAGACGGGCTCCCAATGGGACGTCATCGAGGTCGGTGAATCCAAGAATGTCCGCGCTTCCTTTGCAGAGACCTTGCCGCAGCCATCCTCGCCCAATCGCAGTTCCATTCACTATTCCGTCACCTACACGCCACGGCTTTCCGAGGAAGCCCGCCGCCAGTTGGCAAAACGCATCAGGAAGGTTTCGAGCCATTAGCGGACTGGGCTATCGATGCAGCGGACGCCATTTGTGCAAATCCGCCGGTTTCGTCAGCCGGGCGGCTCTGGCGGGACGAAAGGAGGTCGCCTTACCAAGATGATGCACCGCCATGGCGAGGGCCATGACGTCATCGTCGTGCCGCCCGGGCAGGGCCGCCTCGCGGCCATCGTCGTGCACCACAAAGCTGCCCAGTTCATCGATCAGGTGAGGATCGTAAAGATCGAGGGGCGGATCGCCATCGATGGCGCGGCTCAGCGAGGCAATCACGAGCGGCTTGGTCGCCGAGTTGGTCTGAAACCCGAGACGCTCCATCGCCTCCCCGCTTCCGGCGGCCGAACGCCGCTTGAAGAGCGGCATCCCCGCCCGTCTCAATCCTTCCAGCAACGTCAGCCCCATGGGAACTTCCACCCCCACAAGGCAGCGCCCGAAGTAGAGGCAGAGCGCGACCACTTTTTCCTCCAGCACATGCCAGTCGTCAAAGCACGGAGGGCGAAGACGAGCCACCAGCATCGCGTTGCCGTTCGTGCCATCGGGTTCCGCAAACGGCCCACGCAAGACGAGCACCGAGTGGCGGTCGGGGTTGCGACTCTCGCGGGTCTGCTCCCGCCCCGTCGCGGTGTCGCACCAGAGCAGGTAACGCCCTCCTTCCCGTGGCGGCTCCCAGATCTGCGCCCACCCCGCGTCATGCGGCTCAAAGACAATCTCCTCTCCGGCCCGCCGATGTAGAAACCCGGCCTGGGGCTGTCGCACCCGTGCCGTGGCGCGCAGCCGCGTCATGCCGGGCATCGAAAACCGGGGGCGGCCGCTGGTCAAAAAGGCGGAGCGATCACTTTCGGGATACTCCTGATTGAAGAGATCCTCCCGGCCCCCGCATTTTTGCGCGAGAGTCCAGCGTCGCCATGCGATCTGCTCCGGAGTCCAGCCGTAAAGAGTCCGCCCCTGCTGCTCGGGACCGCTTAAGCTCATTTCCACCGCCGCCGACTCTTCGGTCGTCAAGGCGACGCGGCCATCCTCGAAGGCGAACCACGGAGCGAAAATCCTAATCCAGCCGTTGCCCCGCTCGCCCGCCGCAAATTTTTCAAAATCGGCCGCGCCGAGCCAATGCTCGTAGAACCAACCCGCCGCACCGTTGGCAGTCGTCTCCACGATTGCGACGCTCTGCGGCACGTCGGCCAGCGAATTGAGCAGCGAGAGCATGGTCTTTTCCGCGCATTTCTCCCCATCGTTGGGAAAATGGGCCGCTTCAGAAACGTGCAATACCTGCAAGGTTCCGGAACGCCCGGCGCGCGGATTCTCCGCGGTGTCTTTGTCGAGCCGGCTCCAGAGCTTTCCATTCTGCGTCAGGCTCGCCGTCGCCGCGGTCGCCTGCCAACGAGTCCCCCAAGGGAAGTCGTCGTTCTCGGCGTACCTGCCGGTGATCGCAAAGAGGTTATCGGAGTTCTTGTACCGATCCGCAATCTGAACCGCGCGGGATCGAAACCGGCGGCAATGATGGTAAACAATGGCCGCGCTAACGGTGCTACTCCCTTTCTGCCTCGGCTTCAGCGCCAGGATGCGACACGGAACCCCGTGCGTCATGCACCATTCATACGCCTCCAGAATGCGAAGCTGGTAGACATTCGGATCAGGCCGCACCAATCGCTGGTCCTTAGTAAGAATCCTTCCACACGTGGCAAACCAGAGAGCGGCGCTGCTCGCGATGGAAACCACGGCATCGGTTCCCTGTTTTGCGCCCTCGGTTTCGCAAACGAGAGAATTCTTATTTTTGACAACACTTTTCCGGATTTTCGGACTTTCTGCAAAAGACTCCATCGTTTCAGCCTAACAACCACCCTTCGCCCGACGATGCAGAGCCCTCCCGCCTGCGTCTTTTTCCTGATGGCCTGGGAATTGCTAATTAGAAGAAGAGCTGTGAAACTTTTCCTCCGCATTCCTCTGCTCCTGGCGATGGTGTGGCTGGCCCTCGAAGCCATCGTCGCCTATGCCTGCCGGTTTAAACAGGGCTACCCGCTCTGGCCGCTTCTCGGGCTCGCAGGCTGTTTCTGGGCTTACACCCGGCTTCGCCCCGACTATTCCCAGCCAAAGCCGGTCGTTTACGATGGGCAAAGCCTCGAATCGACTCTTTTCCTTGCGCTTGCAGTGACAGGATCCGCTGTGGTCCTCCATGGTCGGGGAGAGCAAGCCTGGACACCGGTTTGGTTTCTTCACATGGCGGTGCTCACCTTCTTTCAACTGCTGGTCCCCTACCTCGCAGGCCGCCCCTTTGCGCGGGCGCAGGCATCGGTCACCGCGATTGCGGCCTTCCTTCTTCTCGGCCTCCTCTGGAAAGGCTCGGATCTTGGTTGTTGCAGTGTGGCCGATCTCATCCGTCCCCCTGCGCCCGTCAAAGAAATTTTTCCCGCTCCCCCCCGGCAAACCACGCAACGCACCCTGCCGACGGCCCATCTTTAACCGTTCGCCCCAATCTCGTGAACCTTATCCTCAGAGTGATCCTGCTCCTGGCCTGCGTAAGATTCGCACTCCAGGCGTTGGTCGGCTATGCGTTCGACTTTCGGGATCATGGTTACCCGCTGTGGCCGCTCCTCGCGCTGGGAGGTTCTTTTGCCGCCTATGTGACCTTGCGCCCTGCCGGTCCCAAAAAGCCCGATGAGGCGCCTCCCGATGAGGTTGCCGTCGACCATGCCCTTCTCTTTCTGGTGCTTGCCATCGTCACCTCGGCCTTTCTTCTGGATAAGAGAGGAGAGAGCCCCTACACCCCGCTTTACTTCCTGAATCTTTCCGCGCTCACTCTCTTTCAGCTTCTCCTCCCTTACATCGTCGCCTTTGGACTGAAAAAAGCGCGCAGCCTCGCGACCATGGTCGTGATGCTTGTTCTGATGATCTTCCTGGTCGATGGCACCATGAGGGATCCGAAACCGGTCAAACAATTCCTTGCTGAAACCGGCGCTTACGAGTTGCCCGCCAGCGGATCCCCAAGATTGATCCCGATTCCCATCACCCCGCCCGCAGAGGCTCCCGCCACGGTTCAGATCCCGATCAAAAGCGCTCTGCCCTAGTTTTGAAGTAGAGATGTAGGTTCGATGCTGGATCACCATGGTGCGGTAGCACCGGTAGCCCGCTCGCGCCGTCGAGCGCGGGGTTCGGCTCCCGTGCTTCACGAAGCCTCATCCCAATCCCAGCAGCCTGTCTTGCGGGGATGGGCGTCAAACGCGGCTCTTCATCGATCCC
>JBBCKI010000055.1:0-23043 GCA_037190965.1 Chthoniobacteraceae bacterium | reverse complement strand
GAATCCCCCCCAGCCCGACCCCCGAGTTCACGGCACCCAGCAAACCGGCGCTTTCTTCCTCGGAGAGTTTACCCATCGTCCAACAGGGAAAGATGAGTGAATAATTTTTGAGTTCCTCCTGCCGGGCAAGGCAGCCGAGGGAGGACTCCACCTGAGGCTCGAAGCCTTTCTTGCGAAGCTCATCCGCGAAGAGATTGACTGTCCTTTCGGGGTGATGCCCTTCCCATCCGCCCCAGAGCAGAAGCACGCGTTTCATTGGCTAGGGAATCTAGTTGACCCAACCCGCTCTTTGAATGGATACCATTTCCAAATATATGGACTTTTTGGTCAAGCACTGGGCCCCTTTCCCCAGGCGGTTTCCCTCGCCCTTCCCCGTGAACGCCTGCAACCTCATTCCGGAAAAGAAAAAGTGGGTCTTTCACAAATTCGGCACCTGTAACTTCTCGCTCATTCTGAGCGGCAACGGAGAATTCCGCCGAAAGGGAAAAATATGGCCTGTGAAAGCCCCCTGCGTGATCACCCAATGGCCGGGCGAACTGGTGGAATACGGCCCGTTTCACCCCGAAAGCTGGATGGAACTCTACATCATCTACCCCGCCAAGACGATGCCCCGCTTCCGGCAATGCCATTTCATCGACCCGGAAAAGCCGATGTGGCCCATTTCAGACCTCCCGGCGGTCCAGGAACAGATGGCCGAACTCGCCCGCCTCACGCACTCCTCCGCCCCGGAAAACGTCGTGGATCGCATCGACCGGATCTGCGAACGCATGCTGCTGGAGACCCTTCAAACTCCCCGAAATACCACCGAAGACGAACGGGCGATTTCCGATTTGATCGCCGACGTTCGGCGCGACTTTCGCAGCTTTGTCGACTTCGAAGAGGCGGCCAGCCGTCACGGGATGTCACTATCGACGTTCCGGCGGCGTTGGGCGGCGGTCAACGAAATCCCGCCCGCCCGCTTTTTGCAACAGCTCCGGATGCGCGAGGCCTGCCGACGACTGGTGGAAACGAGGCAGCCGATCCATGAGATCGCGCACTCGGTGGGGTTCGACGACGAACTCTACTTTTCCCGCCGGTTCCGGAAGGAAATGCAGATGGCTCCACGGGATTACCGCAAAGCCCACGAGATGCAACGCATCCACGCCGCGACTGGATAGTTACCTGACCGCTGCCTATCCCTACCTGACTCCGTAAGGTCCCCAGAAGCCCTTGGGAACCGTCCCGCTGAATTTTTCAATGACGGCTTCGGGGACCAGCATCTTTCCGTCCCTGGGCGGGAGAGTCACGCCGGGAAGGCCGGGAATCAACTCGACCACGGTGCCTCCAGGGTTGCTCTCGCAAGCCTTGAACAACGCGGTGCCCGGCTTCAGGTAAACCTTGATTTCATCGGTCGTCGGCTGATCGCCAGCTTGTTTATCATTCTCCAACGCCCACTGCTCGATGGAAGCTTCGAGAAGACGAAGCGATTCCAAGGTCCGCGTAGCCTCCGAGCGGTCTTTGGCCCGCGCGAAGTTGGGTTTTGCGGCAGTCGCGGCACCCGCAAAAGCCCCGAGAGGCACCGCCATGACCATCGAGGCCATCTGGCGCGGACCGACGCCGCCGTTCCCAACGGTCAGGCACCCCTCTTCGATCGTCTGCCCCACGGTCGCGGCGGGCTCCGTGGATTGCATGCCCATCAAGGATTGGATCATCTTCTTGATCGCCGGGTCGGCGGGATTTCCGGGCTGGTTGAGAGACATCGTCTGAATCTCCGCCATCGTTTTCCCGAAGATCGGGGCAACGTAGGCAAAGCTCGCCGCCGGAGAAGGAAGCCCTTCCATCGCCTGCTTGAAGGCGGCGGTGGCGGCGAGGCCCGGCTTCTTGCCGCCTTTGACCTCCAGCATTTCGTGAACCAGCGCCTCGTTGCTGCTGAGAATCACCAGGCCCTGTTTCCAGGCGATGACCGGCGTAAGGAAGGGCAACGGAATGGGAACGCCGATCTTCCGCACTTTCAGGTCGCCTTGATCGGCTGCGGAAAGGTTGGGCAGCTTCGCAAGCTCGCTCTCCAACCGTTGGATGAGCGCCTCATCCCGAATCTGGATCATCAAGGCGGCGCGCGGTTCGGGGATGGCCACCTGACTCCCGGGTGCCGGGATGGTGAACGGTTTGCTCTCATCCAGCGCGATGACATAGGAATAGTTCGGCCCCAGCCCGGCCAGCAGCTTGGGAAGCTCCAGCCCCGAGGAAGCCAGAAGTTGCTGCGTGGCCTGATCAAGCCACGCGCGGAGCAGTTCGGACCCGGCCGCCTGCTTGTTCAGTTCCGCCCAGAGCGGTTCGAGGGTGATGTCGAAGCTCGCCGCCGCAGCGGTTCCCTCCGGCAGCCAGTTTACCAGCTCAAGGGCGCGAGCCTGATCGCCGGTCAGTTTCCAGAAAAACCCGTTTCCCTTTCCGGCATAGTGATGAAGGATCGTCTTGGTCCGGTAATACCCGGGCCGGAGCGCCAGCGAACTGATCCCAAACCCGCTGATCTCACCAATCCCGCTATTGGCAAGGATCGGCTTCATCGTTTTCCAAACCGCCTGATACTGAGCCTTCTGCTCATCCGGCAGTAGATGCTGAGAGAAGAGGGCCGTCTCCGCGTTTCTGAGGACTTCGGAACAGGCCGAGAGCACCCCTTCCGCCGAAAAATAAGCATAGAGGCCGCCTCCCTTGTCGAGGTGCCGGGCCACGGCGTCAAAACTGCTTGGTTCCGCCGAGACCGTCTTCGCGTCGGCAGGAGCAGGGGCCGAAGCGGTCGAGCCTTTCTCGGGAGCCTTCTGGCAGGCGGCAAACCCGGAAAGAATGAGCGCGGCGGAAAGGGAGCGTGACAACATTCGGGAGGAGGTCATTAACACCCGTTAGCAGATTTGTTTCGGGCTCACTAGCGAAAACACGCCCGACGGCGGCAGGGGTGACTAACGGCAAAGCGTCCGGTTCGCGGTACCGGCAAGGTAGCCCGCTCTCGCCGAGAGCGCGGGATGGGTTCCCGAGTCGCGCATGGCGTCGATCCCCGCAGGACGGGCCCGCGTGTTGGGATGCAGCCTTCACGAGGCTACGGGAGGCGAACCCCGCGCTCGACGGGCTACCGGTGCTGCCGCACCATTTTTCCTTTTCGTGACCGTCGGCAAAATTTCGCGCCAAGTTTCAGGGACTTTTCCGTCCTTGGCGCGAAATGTTCCTGTTCCTGCATTTGGCGACGTGCCAGTTGCGTTTCCCTCAGAATTTCCGCATTCTCTTTCCTCGATGGATGCACCCTCCGATTCACCAAAGCGCGACTACTGGACCAGCCAGATGGACGAGGCCTTCGTCTTCATGGAAGCGATGCGCGTTTATCCGATTGTGGAATGCGGAGAACCGCTGGTTTCCCTGCGCGATGCGGCGGAGGGATTGGAGGTGCAGTTTTCAACCACCCTCATCAACCGCCGGCACCCCCGCGTCTATTTTATCCGCTCGGGGTTGATCGAAGGATTCCAGGGGGCGGCCCGCGAGATGAACGAGCGCGGGTGGGTGCTCAAGGTCGAGGATGGCTACCGCTCTCCCGAAATGCAGCGGGCCCAGTCTCATAACCCGCTCCACTTCGACGTGATTCTGCAAAAGGTCATCTGGGAGCTGAACGGCGCGGTTCCCAGCCCGGAGTTGATGCTCCGGCGCCTTTCCGCGTTAATCGCGACCCGTTGCCGCATCGGCACTCACGTCTCAGGCTCCGCCATCGATATTTCCGTCTTCGACCGTGCCACCGGGGAGGAGATCGACCGGGGAGGTCCCTACATCGAACTTTCTGAAAAAACGCCGATGGCCTCGCCGTTCATCACACCGGAGCAGCACCGGCACCGCGTGGAGATTGAGGCGATCATGCGCCGCCATGGATGGTTTGCCTACCCTTACGAGTTCTGGCACTTCTCCGGCGGGGACTCCTATGCGGAGACCATCGCGGGCACCGGAAAACCGGCGCGCTACGGGCCGGTTGTCTTCGACGGAAAATCGATCACCGTCATTCCCGACCCAGCCAGCGATGAACTTCTGGAACCGCTGGAATTCTACCAACGGCAGATTGACGCCGCGCTGGAGCGGCTCGAAAATCGCAGCACCAATCCTTCCCCATCCCTATGAGCCTATTCAACTTCATCAAAGGCGAACTGCTGGAGATCATCGAGTTTACCGACGACTCCCGCGATACCTTGTCATGGCGCTTTCCCGACGAGGACAAAGCCATCAAGAACGGCGCCCAGTTGATCGTCCGCGAGAGCCAGGCGGCGCAGATGGTCTACCTCGGCCAATACGGCGACCTGTTCGCGCCGGGCAAACATACGCTGACGACCGACAACATTCCAATTCTCACCCGGCTGAAGGGGTGGAAATACGGGTTCCAATCGCCGTTCAAGGCGGACGTTTATTTCGTCACTACCCGGCTCTTCACCGGCAACAAGTGGGGGACGGCCAACCCGATCATGATGCGGGACGCCGATTTCGGCGCGGTGCGGCTGCGCGCCTTCGGCACGTTCGACTTCCGCGTGGTCGATATTCCGGTTTTCCTCCGCGAAGTGGCGGGAACGGATCACCATTTCCGGCTCGATGAATTCGCGGACACCATGCGCTCCCGCATCGTCAGCGTCTTCAGCGACGCGCTCGCCTCCAGCGGCGTCCCCGCGCTCGACGTCGCCACGCGCTATATGGAACTGGGCGACGCGCTCCTGCCGCTCATCAACCCGCAGGTGGTTGCCAAGTACGGCATCGAGATCGCCAGCTTCATCGTCGAGAACATCTCCGTTCCGCCGGAGGTGGAGGCCGCCATTGACAAGCGCTCCAGCATGTCGGTCATCGGCAATCTCAACGACTATGTGAAATTCCAGATGGCCGAGTCGATGACCAAGGGCGGCGAGGGCGGCTCCGCTGCGGCGCTCCCCGCGCAGATGGCGATGGGGTTCGGCATGGCGCAGGAAATGATGAAGCAGATGCAGGGCTCCACGGCGACTGCCGCAGCCTCCGGCTCTTCCGCCGCATCCAACGGGCTGCCCGAACTGCTCACCCCGGCGCAGGCCGCCGACGCGCTTGGCGTGACCGAGGCGGACGTGATCGCGTCTCTCGAAGCGGGCGATCTCAAAGGCAAGAAGATCGGCTCCGCCTATCGCATCACCCGGACGGCGCTGGAAGCCTTCCTCGCCGACTAGCGGATTTACGTCTCCATGGGCGAAGTCAACGCCTTGCGCAAGCATCCCTGCCCGGAGTGCGGCGGGGATGCGGAATGGAACGCCTCGAAACAGGCGCTTGCCTGCCCCTATTGCGGCACCCTCGTCCCGTGGTCGAAAGGCGAGGAGCCGTTCGGGGCGGCCTTTGTTGAGCACGATCTCGACGAGGTCCTGCGCGAGATGGGCCGCAACGGCCACGGCATGCGCAAGGAGACGCGCTCGGTCAAATGCGAAAGCTGCCACGCCATCAGCCTCTTCGACCCCGATCGCGCCGCGCAGCGTTGCGAATTCTGCGGCTCGCCCTCCATCATCCCGGTGGACAATCTTCAGGACCTCATCACCCCGGAAAGCCTGCTGCCCGCCGTCATTCCCGCGACAAAGGTTCGGGATCTTTTGCGGCAGTGGTACAAGAGCCGCTGGTTCGCCCCCAACAAGCTCAAGACGAGCGCGCTGACGGACACCGTGCGCGGCGTCTACCTCCCCTACTGGACCTTCGACGCGCACGCCGACGCCGAATGGACCGCTGAGTCGGGCTATTACTATTATGTCACCGAACAGGTGCGCGGCTCTGACGGAAAAATGACCACCCGCCAGGTGCAGAAGATTCGCTGGGAACGCAGTCGGGGGGCGTTGTCGCATTTCTTTGATGACGACCTGGTCCCCGCCACGGTGGGCGTTCACCTTGCGCTATTGCGAAAGGTCGAGCCGTTCCCCACGCTCAAGGAACTCAAGGCCTACGACCCCGCCTTTGTCCGGGGCTGGACGGTGGAACGCTACCAGATCGACCTCAGACAGGCCGCCATCAGCAATGAGGAGCAGATGTACGCCGCTCTTTACAAGCTCTGCGCCCGGCAGGTTCCCGGCGACACTCATCGCAATCTTCGGGTCGATGCCCGTTACCAGGACCGCACTTTCAAGCACATCCTCGTGCCGGTCTGGCTGACAACCTACACCTACGGGCGAAAATCGTTCCAGGTGCTCATCAACGGGTTCACCGGGAAGATGGCGGGCGAACATCCCTGGAGCTGGATCAAGATCACACTGGCCGTGCTTGCGGCGATCGCGCTTGCCGCTCTGATCTTCCAGTACGTTTCGACCTGAGCGCCGATATTGGAGCGCGAGTGTAATAGCTGCCTCGTTCCCAAACTCTGTTTGGGAATGCCGGTGTCTTCGAAACTCCAGTTTCGCAACCTCACATCTCTCTCAAGGTCTGAGGGGAACTCGCAAGCTCGCGAATCAGAGATTCGAAGACAAGGGCGTTCCCAATCTGGAGATTGGGAACGAGAAGACGTTTTAACCCGGGGCCCAAGGGGCTCACCGGCTGAATTTCTCCGCCAGCGCGTCCGCCCACTTCGCCTCGCGGGCGTCGACGAGGATCACCTCCGCCGTTGCGTTCTTCTCTCCGCCGGACCGGATCATCCGGATCAATTTGATGGTCCGGTCTTTCGCCGTAAAATCAACCGCATTGGAACCCGGCGTCGCGTTATAGCGTTTGGCCAGCATCTGCCGGAGGGCGGATGCGAATCGGTCGGCCTTCGCGGCATCGCTCCAGATCGACCGCCAGACGAGCGCGTTGCCTTTCTGGTACACAAGATACCGGTCGCCCCTCCATCCTTCGGCGGCTTCGGTTGCCGCTTCGCCGACCCACTCCGCCAGCAGGACGCCGGTGGCGAACTCACCCATCACATTGTCGAAGAGCGGCGGCTCGCCAAGCACCGCCAAATCGGGCCACTCCACGGTGATTGGCTCCTCATTGGCGAAATACTTTTCCGGGTGCAGGATCTGCGTCGTCGACGCGGGCAACCTGTCGTAAGCGGCCGAGATCGCCCCGAATTGATCAGCCCCGCTCTGAAGGGCCATGCAGAATTCCAACCCTTTGAGGTAAGGGAAAAGAAGGCTCTCCCGCAGGATCCGTGGCGCGGCGGCAAGCTGCTCCATGTTCTGGGTGAACATCCCTCCGATGCTTTGGCCGATCGCCTTTGCGGAGAGATCGCGAAGCATGAAGAGCTGCATCTGAAGGGTGGCGTCGCCCTCCACCAGAGCGCTGGCGGCCAGGGCACGGTCATCGTTGGTCTTCAACTCCAGCGGTAGTTTCGCAAGATTGAAATGCTGATCCTGCAGCGCGTGAGTCAATTCGTGGGAGAGGATGATCCGGTTTTGCGCATTGGAAAGCGTCGCATCCTCAAACATGAAGAGTTTGTGGAGGTGCTGATCGTAAAACGCGGCGATTTGCTCGCTCAGCAGGTCGACGTACTTTTGCTTCAGCGGGAAGTCGGCGGGAATGAATCCCATGGCGACATACCCGAGCCGCATCGCCTCGAAGTCGGCGTCGGAATATTGATCGGAGAACTTTTGGTGCAGGACCTCCTTGATGCCTTCGCGGGTCACGATGTCGTAATCGACCGGTTTCTTGAAGGGGAGCCCGCGAATTTCGGCGGTGAGCTTTTCGATGTCAGCCCGCCTCGCCTTCTCGTCGGCATCCCTCGCGGTCTTCTCGTACCGGCCAACCAGCCCCCGCAGGCGGTCGTTCTCCGCTTCGACAAGGGCCAGCCGTTTCCCCTCGAAGAGCGCGTGCGTCTCCCTGCGTTCGGAGCGGCTATGCTCCAGCCACGCCCAACTGCCGGAGCCTGCCGTGGCTAGCGCGAGGACAAGGGTAAGGAAGGTTCGTTTGCTCATAGCCTGGGGGGAGAGGAAGTTTTATCGTCCGCCGCGACGCTGCGGCTGTTTCTTGGAGCCTCCGCCGCTGCCGCCACGGACAAGATTTCCCTGTGCGTCATAGGTATCGATCCCGACGACCCGGCCGTTGCTACCAAACCGATAGACCAACCGGTAACGCAATTGCCCATCGAGGGAGAAATTTTTCTCTTCGCTGATTCTTCCCAGCGTATCGCGCGTGTAGGCGAAACGGTGAAGCGGCACATTCTTGTCCGAGTAGGCAGTCCCCTCCGCAGGCCGCCCGAATTCGTCGAGTTTGTAGACCGTGCGGCGCATCAGCTTGCCGGCGGCATTGAGGGTTTTCTCCTCGGCGGTTCCCTCTTCCAGGTTGGTCTGCGTCTCCGTGCGTGAGCCATCCGCATGCATCACACTGGACACTTTGATGGTGGCGTCCTGAGCGAGCAGGCTCCTGCCCGCCGGGAGGAGGGTCAGCGTGAGCGCAAGGGCGAGGAATCGTGATTTCATAGTACAACGGCGGTTTGATCTGCGGGTTCTGCGGCTTCCTGCCGGTTGAATTGAAGATCGTAAAGGCGGCGATAGTGGCCGTTTTTCTCGAAAAGCTCCGCGTGGGTTCCCATCTCCATGATTCGCCCATTCTGCATCGCCACAATCTGGTCGGCCTCCAGCACGGTGGAAAGCCGGTGCGCGATGGCGATAACGGTCCTCCCCGCGGAAAGCCGCTCCAGGGCGATCTGGATTTTCTGCTCGGACTCAGAATCGAGCGCGCTGGTGGCTTCGTCGAGCAGCAGGATCGGAGCGTTGCGGAGGAGCGCGCGGGCAATGGCCAGGCGTTGTTGCTGCCCGCCGGAGAGATTGCACCCTTTGTCGCCGACCACCGTTTCGTAGCCCTGCGGTTGGGCGCAGATGAAGTCATGGGCAAACGCCTGCTCGGCGGCGGCCCGCACCTCCTCATCCGTGGCGTCGAGCCGCCCATACCGGATATTCTCCATGATGGTGGTGTGGAAGAGGAAAGTGTCCTGGCTGACGATGGCAATGTTCTGCCGGAGCGACTGCTGGGTGATGGAGCGGATGTCGCACCCGTCGATCCGGATGGAGCCTTCCTGCGGGTCGTAGAAGCGCAGCAGCATCGAGAGCATCGTGCTCTTGCCCGAGCCGCTTGTCCCGACGAGCGCGTAAGTCTTGCCGGGGGCAATGCGGAGATTGATCTCCTGAAGAGCGGGCCGCCCCTCGATGTAGGCGAAGCCGACGTTTTCGAACTCGATCTCCCCCGTGACCCGTTCCAGCACCCGGGCGTCGGGTTTGTCCATCACCGAAGGCTGCTGGTTCATCAGCTTGAAGATGCGCTGGGTGGAGCCGAGCGCCTTCTGGATCATCAGATGCACGCGGCTGAGCTTTTTAACCGGTTCATACAGAAAGAAAAGCCCGCCCATCAGGCTGAGAAATTTGGCGGCCGTGATCCCTGTCACCGAGACATAAACAAGCGTCACGCCAACGCCAATGGCGGAAATCGCCTCGATGCTTGGCCCGACGATTTCAATGGCTTTGCGAACCCGGATGGAGATCTTAAACTGCGCTTGGCCCGCGTTGACGAAATCGCGCACTTCATCCTTCTCCCGCGCAAGCGCCTTGACCACGCGAATGCCCGTGAAGGCTTCCTGAAGCACGGTCATGAGGACGCCCGTGCCTGCCTCTTCATCCGCTCCGCCGCGCCGCACCCGTTTTCCAAAAACGGTGATGGGAATCAGGCAGACCGGGAACAAGACAAGGCTGATGAGGGTAAACTTCCAATCCAGCCAAAAGAGCGCGCCAATGGAGCCGATGATCGTGCATGGCTGCGTGACCAGATCGCTGCTCACCTGGGTCAAGGCAGCCTGCGCCATGCGCGAATCGTTGACGACGCGCGCGATCAACTGCCCCGATTGCGCCTTGTTGAAGAAGTTGATCGACTGGTCGATGATCTTTCTGAAGAGGTCATTGCGGAGATCGTGGAGCAACCGCAGGCTGACCCATGATACAAGGTAGGCGTTGAGGAAATTAAAAGTCCCCCTAAGGATCATGACTGCCGGAATGAGAGCGCACGTCCAGATAACGGCGCTGATCGGCACGCCCGAGACAGGAGCCGCCGCCTCTGCGTGATGGAACATGGAGGAGAAGGAGGGCCGCTCCAAACCGCCGCCACCGCCCGGAAAAACGATGCCGGAAACATGCTTAATGACGAAAACGAACGCCCCATTGAGCAGCCCGGCCGTCGCCCCGCAGAGGAGGCCCGCAATGAAACGCCACCGGTAGGGGCGGAGGTACGGGAGCAGATCCTTATACGGCCCCCACATGGCGCGGATCAGCGCAAAGAACGGGAGTTTCTGTTTTTCAGGCTTGCTGGATTTGGAGGACATGGATCAGAGCAACGAGCCTATAGCATCGATTACCCTCCGCGTCGATAGATCGCTCAACGGCTTACGGGTAAACCAGGGCGAGAACGCTCCACCCTCGGGGTCTCCGGAAAGCAGCGTGGCCGCCTTTTCGTGCCGCGCATGCCAGTGAAACGGATTGGTCTGCCCGAAGAGAGAGACTTGTGGCGTGCGGAAGGCCGCGCCGAAGTGAACGGGCGCGGAATCCATGCTCAAAAGCAGCGTAGCCCGCTCGATGAGCGCGGCGAGGACGAGCAGATCCCCCCTTCCGGAGAGATCGCGAGCCGGGGAATGAAGCGCGCCCTTGATCTCGGCGATGTGCGCCTTTTCAAATGTTTCAGACGAACCGGTGACGACGCATGGCAACCCGAGCTTCTGCTGGCAATGGTCAATTACGTCGGCCCACCGCCGGGGCTCCCAGTATTTTTCGATACGGGCGGTGCCGGGGTGAACCACGGCGTATTTCCCCTCAACCCCCGCTTGGCTCAGCAGCTCCGCGGCCCGCTCGCGGCTCGCGGGCGGCAGGCAGAGGGTCACCGGGGTTCCCCGCGCCTCGATTTCCAGGGGACGCAGGAGGTCGAGATAATGATCGACGGTATGATTCTCTCGCACACTGGAATCGACCAGTTCGTTGTAAAAATTCGCGCGATGCGACGATTTCTGCACCCAGCCGAACGCGATGCGGCGGCTCGCCTTGGAGAGAACGGAGAGGAAAGCCGAACGGTCGTTGCCGGTAAAATCGAGGCAGACATCGAACTGCCGCAACGCGAGCTTCAGCCAGAGCCCGGCGTTGCTCCCCTTGCGGCGCACGACGAAAACTTCGTCCACCCCCGGTATCGCCGGGAGCAGCCCCGCGCACCCATCCATGACACACAGCGAAATGTGCGCATTGGGGAACCGCTCACGCAGGGCCACGAGCGGGGGGGTGGTGAGAATCAGGTCGCCGATGCGCTTGAGTTGAAGAACGAGGATTTTCATCGGGCGGCGGCGCGGGCAACGGCGGTTCGGTAGGCTTCCAGCAGCCGGGCGCGGAAGTGATCCCAGGTAAAATGCTCGACCATCCTGCAGCGGCCCGCGGCTCCCATTTCGGCGGCGAGGCCAGGGTTGTGATAAAGCCGCTCGATGGCGGCAGCCAGCGCGTCGACGTTATCGGCGGGGATGACGATGCCCGTCTCGCCGTCCACCACTACGTCGCCCGACTCCCGGGTGGCGATCTGCGCCAACCCGCAGGCGGAGGCTTCGTAGGTGGTTTTGGCGCTCCCCTCGCAGGTGGAGGGGAGGATATGCACCGAGGCGTCCCGATAAATCGCTTCGGGCCGGGGGACAAACCCGGCCAGCCGGACGCTCGGCCCGGCGTACTTTTCGAGAGCGGGACGGATTTCGTCATGCACCGCGCCCGCGAGCACCAGCTCGGCGTTCTTGAGGTTGAGCTTGTGCCACGCTTCCAGAAGAAGATGAACCCCTTTGCGCTGGATGAGCGCGCCGACAAACACCGCGCGAAAGAGCGGCGGTGGTGTCCCGGGGGTGAACCGTGTCACATCCACGCCCCGGGCGATCTTGAAGAGCCGGGAATCGGGGATGCCCACCGCGCGGAAGGTTTCGACCGCTTTGTCCGAAAGAACGAGGATGAGATCGGCGAGATCGTACTCTTCGAGCACCCGCTGACGGCTGACGAGGAGCTGGTGCCGCCACTGCCTGGTCAGCGGCTCATTGAGGGCTCGCTTCTCTCTCGCAGTCATCCACGGCTTCACTTTGCCTTTGTTGCGGTGCCAGGTGGGAATTTCCACCACGCACGGCACCCTCTGTCGACGCGCTTCGCGCAGGGAAAGAAGGCAGTCGCCCGACCAGCCGTGGAAAAAATCGTAGCCGCCCCGGGAGAGTTCCCGGCAAGCCGCCCAATCGGCGTACTTCCGTTTGGCCCCGTAGTATTGCTGGCTTTCCAGAAAAGAGAGGAGCCGCACCGGGTGCCAGGCGAGGCTGCGGATCAACCGAGAGGGAATCTCGCTCTGCCGGTTGCCATAGGCGAGCGCCCGGGCCAGAATGCCCGCGTGATGCAGCCCGCGCAACGACTCGTAGACGACGCTATCAAGCCCGCTGCCGCCCACTCGCGCGGAGGTGGCGTAAAGCGCGTGCCGGGGCAAGGGCGGCAAAGGTCGATTTTCTGGTTCCTGGGACAAGAGTGAACCTTTATTCTTCGTTGCCCATGTTTTCAACTTTTTCAGCCGTAGCTCCGCAAACGCTCCTGGGTTCTGTCGCAGGCTGGAGATGCAGTCGGGTGCATGGTGGGAAAGTTACCGATAGAAGCAAATGGTGCGGCAGCACCGGTAGCCCGCTCGCGCCGCCGAGCGCGGGGCTCGGCTCCCGTGGCTTCATGGGGGCCTCATCCCAACACAAGCAGCCCGTCCGGGGGGGATGGACGTCAAACGCGACTCTTCACCGATCCCGCGCTCTCGGCGAGAGCGGTCTACCTTGCTCCGCGAGGAGGGCATCCCGATGAGAATCGGGCTGGCACGGCGTGGCTTCTCGCCGACGGGAGGGGCCGAGGCTTACCTTAAACGGTTTGCATGCGCGCTTGCCCCGGCGAGGCATGAACCGGTTCTTTTCGGCACTGCCGCATGGCCCGATGGCGACTGGCCCGGCTCGCGGGGAGCCGTGTTGCCGGGCGGTTCGCCCCGCGTCTTTGCTGATGCGGTGGAACGCGAACGGGCCGCCGGGGCCTGCGATTTTCTTTTTTCCCTGGAGCGAGTCTGGCGCTGCGACGCCTACCGGGCGGGCGACGGGGTTCACCGCGCCTGGCTGGAACGCCGCAAGGCGGGGGAACCGTTCTGGAAACGCTGGGGCCGCGCCTTCAACGGAAAGCACCGCGAACTGCTGGCGCTGGAGGAGAAACTTTTCTCCCCGGAAGGCGCGGGACGGGTGATCGCGAATTCCCGCATGGTAAAGGAAGAGATTGTCTGCTGCTACGGCTATCCCGCCGAGCGGATCGAGGTGGTCTACAACGGGCTGCCGGGAACCGGCGCGGCAGATCCGCAGGCACGCGCGAGTCTCCGCGCCGAACTCGGGTTTGCAGAAGAGGATTGCATGATTCTCTTCGCCGGGAGCGGCTGGGAGCGCAAAGGGTTGCGGCAGGCCGTGGAGGCGGTCAACCGCGCCCGGTTTGCCCGGCGCACCCGGCTGGTGGTGGCAGGGAGAGGAAATCCGCGCGGCTTCCCGCTTTCAGATCGGGTGCATCTGGCGGGCCCCGTGGCGTCGCCGCGGGTGATGGAGGCCTACTACGCGGCGGCGGATCTGTTCCTGCTCCCGACGCTTTACGATCCCTTTTCCAATGCCAGCCTCGAAGCGCTGGCCGCCGGACTGCCGGTGATCACCACTACTGCCAACGGATTTTCGGAGATTATCCGCCCGGGTGTGGAGGGTGAGGCCGTGGCCGATCCGTTCGATGTCGGGGCCATCGCCCGCGCTCTGGAAGCCTGGAGCGATCCGGCGCGGCAGGCGGCGATCCGCCCCTGCCTGCGGGAGCTGGGGTCCAGGTTCAGCATCGAGGCCAACGTGCGCGATACGCTATCGGCTCTGAAGCTGGGATAACCTCTATTCCATCAACCCGAGGCTTTGAAGAATGGCTTTCGTGATGGATCGTCGCGCCGCGATGTCGGCATCGGAATGGACGTCGAGGTTCATGGCGAAGAAGGAGACTTTTCCATCGCGTTCGAGATAACCGACGAACCAGCCAAGCCCTTGGACCGACGGGTCCGTTCGCGCCAGGCCCGTTTTGCCGCTCAAGCGGTATTTGGGCGTCTCCTCCAGCAGCAGGATTTCCTTAACCGCCTGCGTGGCAGCCTTGGGGGCTCCCAGTTCTTCGAAGTAAAAACGCCGGAGGAAGTCGATTTGTTCTTCGGCGGAAATCCTGAGCCCTCCCGTGAGCCAGAACTGATCGATCCCGCCGGAGATGTCCCGGTTGCCGTACCGGAACCGGTCGACGCAGGCCTGCATCCGCTCGGGGCCGATGCGCCGCGCCAGCTCTTGGTAATACCAGACGACCGAATTGGCCATCGCCGTCCGCAAGGTATGCTCCGGTTGCTCCCACGCTTTTGGCCACCAAGGTTCGGGTGGAGCGGCTTCGCGGTTCCAGGCGAGGGTGAAATCGGCCCCGGTCGCCACGCCGGTTTCGAGCGCGATCAGGGAGTTAGGGATCTTGAAGGTGGAGGCGGGGAGGAAGCGTTCCCGCGCCCGGGGTTGGTTGTGGTAAAGGAAACGCCCGGTTTGCTGATCCAGAAGCACAAATGTCCCTTCCTTTTCCTTGAAGAACGGAGCGAAGTCAGGCTGCCCGGCGGCAAGAGATTGGGCCGACAGTGCCGCAAAGGCAATCAGGAGGAGAAACAGGGAACGCACCTTGCTAGAGTTCTTTTTCCGCCGTTTCCTTATCGGCGAAGATATGAAATACCTGATCGAGTCGCGAAATGTGGAAAATGTTCTGCACGTTCGCGTGAATCCCGTAGAGCGCGAGCCGTCCCCCGTAACCGTTGATCCGTTGCATTGCCTCGATGAGCACCGCCAGCCCGGAGCTGTCGATGTATTTGACGGCGGTGAGATCAACAAAGACACGTAAAGGCTTGCTCTCCAGCATTTTCCGCAAGCGTTCCTTTACGGCGGGGGATTCGTGCAAATCGATTTCGCCTTCGAGGGCGAGAATGTTCGGCTCGGGATTGGAAATGGAAGCCATGGTGCGGGTACAGACGTTTCCCATAAATCGGGCGGCGAAGCAACTCCGGCCATGTTGGGTTAAAGTATCTCCCTACGATGCGTAAGGGATCACCTGGGCGGCCCCTTCGATCACGGCGGTCAGCGGATTGCGGGGAACGCGAACCGCCAGCCCGGTGCGGTCCGCCATGCGAAGCTGCAATTCGCGAAGCAGCGCGCCGCCCCCCACCAGCGTGATGCCGCTTTCGATCACCTCGCACGCCACCCGGTCAGGCAGTTTGCGGAAGAGCTGGAGAGAGCCTTCCGCCAAAAAGCTAAGCGACCCTTCGAGCGCGCCTCGCAACTCCTGCGAGAGCCCGGCGGGAGGGACTGCCCTCCCCATTCCCTCCCCCGCCTGGCAGAGAGAATGGGCCTCCAGCCATTGGAGGATCGCCGCGCTTTCGCGGGCGGAATGATGGCGGCAGTGGGCGGCAATGGCGTTGCGGATCGTGCCGCAACCGACTTTGACCGCCTCGGACGCTTCCACCTTGCCGGAGCGGATCACCGAGTATTCCGTGAAGCCGTCGCCGACATCGACGATCATCTGGGCATAATCGCTCCCGGGGTCGAGCCCCGCGCCGATGGCCGCCGCCAGCGGTTGAGGGATCAGGATCACACTGCACGCGCCGCTCCGATAGAGAGTTCCGGTGAGGGCTTGTTTTTCCTCATCCGTCGCGCTGGGCGAGACGGGAGCGATCACGCTCAACCGCCGCGAGAAAGGAGAAAACGGCGGACGGAGCGTGCGGAAGAGATCCTGCAAAATTTCCGTGCAGGTGGAGGCGTCGGCCACTGCCCCCGCAAGCACTCCCGGCCTCCCGCGTCGCTCCGTCCTGACGGCGGAACGCCGCCCCTCCGGATTGGCGGCGCGGGTCCATGCCGTCCCCAGGTCGAGGGCAACATGATAAGGGTGGGATAGGTGAGGCATCTGCATGGCGGCGAGAAATCCTCTAGTGGTAATGGCAGGGGGTGGCTGCATTGGTAATGCAACCAAGGCATTTCTCCTCGAACCGTTTGTGAAATTCAATCTGAATTCCCGGGCGGTTCTATTTCTGCCTTTTCTTATCGCCTGCCTCTATCGAGCGACGCTCGCGCCGCGCAGCTTTTCGATGATCCCGGGGAGAATCCGGGTCGCGCGGAGCGTCTCTTCCTCGGTATTGAAACGCGAGAACGAAAAGCGAAGGCTGGAGCGCGCCCGCTCCGTGGAGAAGCCCATGGCGCGGAGCACGTGGGAAGGGTGAATGGAACCCGCCGTGCAGGCCGAACCGGCCGAACAGCAGATCCCCTCCTTGTCGAGCAGCATGAGCACCGCCTCGCTGTCCACTCCGGCGAAGGAGAGGTTCGAGGTGTTCGGGAGGCGGGCTTCGCGATCCCCGTTGACCGCCGTGTCGGGGATTTGCTCCAAAACGGTGTTCTCGAAAGTATCGCGAAGAGCGCGAACGGCGGTGTTTTCGTACTCCATCGTAGCCCCGGCACGCTCCGCCGCTTCGCCGAGCGCGACGATGCTTGCGACGTTCTCCGTCCCGGCGCGCCGCCCGTCTTCCTGGCTGCCTCCCAGCAGGAACGGATTGAAGCGGGTGCGCCGGTTGATGTAGAGCACGCCGACCCCTTTGGGGCAATGAAGCTTGTGGCCGGAAACGCTTAGGAAATTGATCTTGGCCTGATCGAGCGCGATGGGGATCTTCCCGACCGCCTGCACGGCGTCGGTATGGAAAAGCGCCCCCTTGGCGCGGACGATCCCGGCGATCTCCTCAATGGGATAAAGGACGCCGGTTTCGTTGTTGGCCCACATGGTGGAGACAATGGCGGTGTCCGGGCGGATGGCGCGCTCCAGTTCGCGGAGGTCGATCTGCCCGCGTTCGTCCACCCCGAGCCAGGTGACTTCGTACCCCCGCTTTGCCAGCGCCTCGCACTGCTTGATGATGGCGCTGTGCTCCACGGCGGTGGTGACGATGTGCTGCCGGTCCGGGTCCATCTGCAACGCGGAGGAGATCGCGGCGTTGTTCGACTCCGTCCCACAGCTGGTGAAAAGGATCTCGCGCGGTTCGCACCCGAGGAGGGCAGCCACCTGCCCACGCGCTTTTTCGATCGCCTCGGCCACCTGCGAGCCGAACTTATAGGCGCTCGACGGGTTACCGTAGAGCTCGGTCAGATACGGCATCATCGCTTCGACAACGGCGGGATCGACCTGAGTGGTCGCGTTACTGTCGAGGTAGATGATTGGGTTTCTGCGAATGGCCATGGCGGGCGAAGACGCTATCGTAAGTTATTCCAAAGCGCCACCGGAAGTTTTCGGCAAAACCGGAGACGCGACGAAAGCGAGAAGATGTCCCAAAAGGATACGGCCATCGGAAGGCGCGCGCAATCCATGCGGCGCTCGGATCACCCCTCAGTCCGAACCCTGAAAGGGCTTCACCCAATCGGGAATCTTCGAGTCCTTGGAACGGAAGAATTCTTCAACGAGCTTTCCCGATTGAAAATCGAACTTCTCCCACCGGGCCGGACCGTGGGCATTGCGAGAACGGACTACCACAAAGCGGTCATTCTCCATGAAACCCCATGCCTCGATGAACGCATACCCTGCGCGGAATTTCTTAGTCTCTCCGTTCTTGGCTCGTACAACGAGAGTGGAGTTCATCCATTCGCCGCGGGAATGCTTGCCCACTGCCTCCGTCCAACCTTCAAGACCGGTTGCGCCAACCTGCCGCAACGAAATCCGCTCCTCTGCGGCGTTTGAAGCCGAACAGACAAGGACCGCCATTAAAACGGAAATCGCCGGATTTTTCATCGGGGCCACGCATCGCTTATCGACTCGGCATTGTCCCCCATCAATGCCTGGAGAAAGGTCCGAAACCGGGGCGTCCAGCCCAGTGAGCAGAGCTTGGCGTTGCTGACTCGCTTGTTCGTCCATCCCCGTTTGCGGTTGAGATCGACAGGGCCATGAGAAGGCAAGGCCCGCCCGAAATGCTGCGCAAGGGCGGTGTAGAGATCGAGTTGGGTGAGCGGGTGGCCGTCGGTGACGTTGTAGATGCCGGCAGGCGCGCCTTCGCTGCCGCAGGTGAGCAGGAAGACAATGGCTTCGGCGGCATCGTCGCGGTGGATCTGGTTGATGAAACGGCTGCCGTCGCCCTCGATCACGGCGCGGCCTTCCAGGAATTTTTCCATCGCGGCCCAACGCCCGGGGGCATAGATGCCGCCCAGCCGGGCGACGTGGCCGCCCGCGGCGAGGACAATCTCCTCGGTGGCTCGCAGGATCTTGCCGGTCTCCCGGTCCGGCTCGGCGGGGCTTTCCTCGGTGACGACGGAGCCGTCAGTCTGCGCGTAGACGGAGGTGCTGCCGGTGAAGACGAAATGGGCGGGGCGGATCGTCTCCAATAGACTCTGCGCTCCTTCCAGATAGACACGGCGGTAAACCTCGGCATCGCCCCGGCCCGAGCTGACGCAATCGACCACCGCGTCGAAAGGCCCCAGAGCGGCGAGGCCTTCACGGTCGTTGATGTCGCAGGCGACCGTGCGGAAAGGCTCCGTGGAGAGCCGACGGGCGGAATCGACGGAATGCGTGAGGCCGGTCACCTTCCAGCCGAGTTGATGAAAACGCCGGGCGGCGGCAAGGCCGACGAAACCGCAACCGGCTACCAGAACACGGCGGCTTGAAAAAGAGGAAGAAGAGGTCATCGGGATAGGCAGGCGGTATCGGGAAGAAGATCCAACTGTTTGCTCAGCATGATTTCGTCGTCGAAAACGAAGAAGCCGCGGAATGGTTGTCCGGCCAGCAGCAAAGGGAGCCATTCGGCGTCGTCGGCCCACATTTTTTCGTAGGGGATGGCGTCGGGCGAAGTCCAGATCGGGATGGCTTCATCCGTTTCGAACGGATCGCCCTCGCATCCATGCGCGAGGAAAACGGTGCAATGAAGGCTGTAACCGTCGGTGAACTGGAAGGAAAGCTCGCCCCGGGCGCTCGGATCGAGCGGCGTTACCCCGACTTCCTCCTGCGTTTCCCGAATGGCCGCATCCCGTGCGCTTTCTCCCGGCTCAATCTTCCCGCCGGGGGCGTTGATCTTCCCGCCGCCGAGGCCGCGCTTTTTTAGGATAAGAAGGAGTCTGTTCTCCTGAAGGACAAAGCAGAGAACGGCGCGCTCTTTCGGCGTCCATTGGGTCCAATCGCAATCAGTCGATGTCACGTCGGCGGCATGATGCGCGGGAACGGGGCTCGCGTCAATCCGAAGGGAACGCGTCCTATTTGTCGCGGCTCTCAAAAAAATCAGAGGCTTTTTTCGAATAGAGGAGTTGATGAATAACGTAAAACAAAAGAGCAAACGAGGCCAATCCACCCACAACATACGGCACAGCCCTCGGCCCCTCGACTACCTGATTAAACAGGACGGCGCGAGCGGCTCCCGGCATGATGAACGAAAGAATGGCTCCCAATCCGCAAGCGATGTAGCCGAGGATGATCCAGAACCTCGCCCACCATTGAGAACTTGCTTTTCCCCTCAAGAGGCCGATCCCCACCGGAAGGAGCAATACGGCAAAATTCAGGTTGATGCGCGACCGGCTCAAATCACTCACGACGTCCCAGATGGCCAGCACCCCTGCCAGGCAAAAAAGCAGCCCAATAACAATAATCCGTTTCGGCATGCCTTTTAGCAGATCAGATCGCAGCAGACTGTGAAACTTCTTTTGCGTTCAACCCCAAAATGGTGCGGCAGCACCGGTAGCACGCTCGCGCCGTCGAGCGCGGGGTGCAGCTCCCGTGGCTCGCATCCCAATCCCAACAGCCCGTCCTGCGAGGATGGTGCCCAACGCGACTCTCCATCGATACCCACGCTCGACGGCGCGAGCGGACTACCTTGTTTCCAAGATCAACTCCAGTCTTGACGCCAGAAAGTGACGAGTTACGATATTCGTCACTTTTATCCCACCTTCAACAAACCACGCCCCTTGCCCATCGACACAACCAGACCCCGGCGCCCGACGCGCGAAGAGACGCGGCTTGCCATCATGGCGAAGGCGGATGAGTTGATTCGGCAATACGGTTTCGAGAAAACAACGGTCGCGGATATCGCGGGGGAACTCGGGATGTCGACCGCCAACATCTACAAGTTCTTCCCGTCCAAGCAGGCAATCGTGGAGTCGAGCGCGGAGCGGAATCTCGGGACTCTGATCGAGTCGGTCTGCCGTGTCACCCATGCTCCCGGCGGCGCGCTGGAACGGATGGAGGAAACGCTCCTGACCATCCACCGTTTTCACCAACAGAGCCTCTTCCGCGATCGTCCCCGGATGGTGAAACTCCTGATGACCGCCATCGATGAAAACTGGGCGTGCATCCGGCGGTACGACGAATTTCTGCTCAACACGATGTCGGGCTTGATCCAGCAAGGCATCGATTCCGGCGAGTTCAGCGTGCAGTCGGCGAAGGAGACCGCCCAGATGGTGATCCAATGTCTTTCTCTGATCATCAAGCCCAACCTCCATTCCCTGCACATCCCGATCGAGGGGGATCAGTGGATCCGCGATCAGATGCATTTCTTAGGAAGGGCACTCCGATGAACCGATTGCCCCGGCGCCATTCCCTTTTTTTATGCAAAAGGTGACGAATATTCATTTTCGTCACTCATTACTCGTCACTCGCTCCCTGTCTCTCACTCACCCGTCCTATGAAACTCCGCTACTCGCTTCCGCTTCTCGGTGCCCTTGCGCTTCTCTCCGGCTGCAAAAAGAATGCCGCCCCGGCGGGGCCCGCCGCACTCCCGCCGCCCGAGGTCGGGGTGGTCACGCTCGCGGCTGAACGGGTGGAGATCACGACGGAGTTGCCGGGCCGCACCGCCGCGCTCCGCGTGGCGGAGGTGCGCCCGCAGGTGAGCGGCATCATTCTTAAGCGTCTCTTTACGGAAGGGACCGAGGTGAAGGCGGGCGAGCAGCTTTATCAAATCGATCCCGCGCCGTACCAAGCCGCCTTCGACAGCGCGCAGGCAACGGTGGCCCGCTCGGAAGCGGCGATGAAAGTCGCTAAACTGCTCGCCGAACGGCGTCAACGGCTGGCGAAATCCAATGCGATCAGCAAGCAGGAACTCGATGATGCCACCGCCGCCTATGAGCAGGCCCGGGCGGATCTGGCCGCCTCCAAGGCCTCCCTGGAAACCGCGCGTATCAACCTGACTTACACCGAAGTGCTGGCTCCGATTTCGGGCCGGATCGGGCGTTCTGCGATCACGGAGGGGGCGCTGGTCACCTCCAACCAGACGCTCCCGCTAGCCACGGTGCATCAGCTTGACCCGATTTACGTCGATGTGACCCAGTCCAGCCTGCAACTGTTGCGCCTGAAGCGCGAATTTGCCGCCGGGCAGCTCAAGAACACGAATGAACAGGAGGCCGCCACCACCCTGGTCCTTGAGGACGGCACCGAATACCCCGAGACGGGCAAGCTTCAGTTCTCGGAAGTCAGTGTCGATCCCGGCACCGGGTCCGTGACGTTGCGGGCCGTCTTCCCGAATCCCCGCCGCGACCTCCTGCCGGGGATGTTTGTACGGGCCACTCTCAAGGAAGGGGTCAAGGAGGGGGCCATCCTCGCGCCGCAACGCGGGGTGACTCGCAATTCGCGGGGCGAACCCACCGCAATGGTGGTCGACGCGGAGGATAAGGTGGAACTCCGGGTATTGAAGACCGACCGCATCGTCGGCGACAAGTGGCTCGTCACCGAAGGGCTTCAGCCGGGAGACCGGCTCGTGGTCGAAGGGGTGCAGAAGATAAGGCCGGGCGCTCAGGCACGGGCAGTTGAGTTCGTGCCCCCAGGCGGTTCCCCGGCCTCGGCCACGGTCAAAACGCGCTAAACCGGGAGCTTCATCATGGTCAATTTCTTCATCGACAGGCCCATCTTTGCGTGGGTGATCTCCATTGTCATCATGATGGCGGGGGCCTTGGCGATCCGGATGCTCCCGATCGCGCAGTACCCGAGTATCGCGCCCCCCTCCATCTCCGTCTCCGTGAACTACCCCGGCGCATCGGCCGCCACGGTACAAAGCACGGTGGTTCAGGTCATCGAGCAGCAGTTGAGCGGTATCGACAACCTGCTCTACTTCTCGTCGGAAAGCACCAAGGACGGGAACATGACGATCACCCTGAGCTTTAAGCAGGGGACGAACCCCGACGTGGCGCAGGTGCAGGTGCAGAATAAGGTGCAGCTTGCCATTCCGTTGCTCCCGCAAGAGGTCCAGCAGCAGGGCATTCGCGTGGCCAAGGCGACGAGAAACTTCCTGATGATCGTCAGTGTCGTCTCCACGGACGGGCGGATGAGCACCCCGGACTTGACCGACTACGTCGCTTCGAGCCTGCAAGACCCGCTGAGCCGGACTCCCGGCGTCGGCGACACGCTGGTTTTCGGGGCGCAATATGCCATGCGCGTCTGGCTCGACGCGGCGAAGCTCAATAACTTCAGCCTGACGCCGGCCGATATTACCGAAGCGATTCGGGCGCAGAACGTGCAGGTAGCCTCCGGCGAACTGGGGGGACTCCCCTCGATGCAGGGGCAGCAGATCAACGCAACCGTCATCGGGCCGTCGCGATTGCAAACGCCCGAGCAATTCGGCGAGATTCTCATCAAGGTGCAGCCCGACGGCGGACAGGTACGCCTTAGGGATGTGGCCAAAGTCGAACTCGGCGGGGAGAACTATGCTTTTTTCACGGAGTTCAACGGCAAGCCCGCCGCCGGCGCGGCCATCAAACTCGCCGCCGGAGCCAACGCGCTCGATACCACCAAGGCGGTTCGCGAAACCATCAAGCGGCTTGAACCCAACTTCCCGCATGGCGTGGAGGTGGTCTTTCCCTACGACACGACTCCCTTCGTCCGAGTCTCCATCGAGGCCGTTGTCCATACGCTTTTTGAGGCCATCGTCCTGGTGTTCGTGGTGATGTACCTATTTCTCCAGAATTTCCGGGCCACCTTGATCCCGACCATCGCCGTACCGGTAGTGCTTCTGGGGACCTTCGGGGTGCTGGCCGCCGCCGGGTTCTCCATCAATGTG
>JBBCKI010000054.1:0-14543 GCA_037190965.1 Chthoniobacteraceae bacterium | reverse complement strand
CACCGCATTTATGCGGACGCTCATCTCCTGGAGTTTTTCTATCGCATTTCGTAAGTATTTGATTTTGAGATAGTTCTGTGTTTTTGAAAAACTTTTGTTGAATTGGCGGAATATTCTTCAAAGGCGAATGAATGCATTGATCTTTGCTTCAGCGTCGTTGTAATACCGCACGCTTGTACCGGGGTTTTCCTGATACGTGCCTAAATAGTAATAATTAATCATTATGAAAAAGCATCGAGCCGGCAGCCGTTTTCACCGCAAATCAATATTACTCGGCGCAACCGTTGTGCTGATGACCGCCCCGCTACTCACAGCGATACCGGCGCACAATGTTTACGATGTGAGCGAAATCGAGGGAGTTCGGACGGTTAACACAAATTTAACCGATGACGACGGTTCGATTTTGCAGAAATTCGGGGGTGGTACGTTGCTCTTGACCGGGTCAAGTACCTATTCCGGCGGGACTGAAATTTACGGTGGAACGCTGACGCTTTCCGGCTCCAACGCTTTCATCAGTCACTCGACTAGCGATTTTTCTATCGAGCAAGGAAGCCTGCAAATCGTCAACGGTGGTTTCGCCGAATCCAACAACGGATCCCTTGGAACGATTCACGAGAGCATTGCTTCTGCGTCCGTCAGCGGCACTGGTTCCCAGTGGAATATTTATGATGTCCTCCGCGTTGGTTACGAAGGGACGGGCTCCCTCTCGATTTCCGCCGGAGGCTATGTCTTCACCAGAGACGACGGCAGAATCGGCGACAATCTCGGATCGACGGGGCACGTCGTTGTTACGGGCAGCGGGTCCGAGTGGGAGATTGGTGAGGACCTCCACGTCGGCGACGAAGGGACTGCCTCCCTCACGATTTCCGCGGGGGGCTATGTCAACACCGTTGAGGATGGCTATATCGCCAACGAAGTCGGATCGACGGGTCAAGTCGTTGTTACAGGGAGCGGGTCCAAGTTGGAGATTGGTTGGGACCTCTACGTCGGCAACGGAGGAATGGGCTCCCTCACGATTTCCGAAGCCGGTTCCGTCTCCAGCAGCCGCGGCTACATCGGTCGCGAAGAAGAATCGACAGGGCAAGTCGTTGTTACAGGCAGCGGATCCCAGTGGAGTATTGATGATGAGCTTATCGTTGGCGACTATGGAACGGGCTCACTCACGATTTCCAACGGCGGCTATGTCTACACCGATGATGACGGCGCTGTCGGCAACGAAAACGGATCGTCGGGGCAAGTCGTTGTTACAGGCAGCGGATCCCAGTGGAGCATTGATGATGGGCTTACCGTTGGCAACTATGGAACGGGTTCACTCACGATTTCCAACGGAGGCTATGTACGCAACGACTGGGAGGCCTTCATCGGGTGGGGGGAGGGAGGAACGGGAAGCGTTCTTGTCACCGGCGCCGGATCTCTCTGGGAAAGCGGTGCCAATCTCAGCATCGGCACCTATGGCGAAGGCTCTCTGACCATTTCCAATGGAGGCGTGGTTCGAGTTGAATCCATGATGATCGGATTCGATAGCGAGCCTTCCCTCGGAGGGGTGGTCTACCTGGGCGGCGAGGGCGGTGTCGGAACGTTGAACATCGGCAGTGCGCCGGGAGAAGCCGCGACAGGAGCCGGTTACCTTGATGCCGGGGCAGTCGTTGGGACGTCGGGGTCGGGACAGGGCTTTGCCCCTGCCAGCAACGGCACCATCAACTTCAATCACACCAGCAAAGACTACACCTTCACGCCCCAGATCTTCGGAAGCATCACGGTCAATCATTTCTCGGGTGAGACGACGCTGGTGGGAGCTCACGAATATTACGGTGGCACCAACGTCTACGGAGGCAGCCTCCTGGTGGACGGCTCGATCGCGGGCCGTGTCGAGGTTGTGGGCGGCTTGCTTGGCGGCAACGGCTTCATCTATGGCGATGTATACAACCAGTCATTTGTGAGCCCGGGGCACTCTATCGGCACCCTCGTCATCGATGGGAACTATATCCAGACAGGGTCGGGTGCCTATTTCGTGGAGATCAATAAGCACGATCACGACTATCTATTCGTCTGGGGTGACGCGGAGCTTAATGGAAGCCTGCTGCTTGCTTATCGGGGTGGGTTCACGCCCAAGGTAAACAAGTCCTACACCATCCTCTCAACTGGGGAAGGCGTCATT
This sequence comes from Chthoniobacteraceae bacterium, assembly GCA_037190965.1. Taxonomy (GTDB): domain Bacteria; phylum Verrucomicrobiota; class Verrucomicrobiia; order Chthoniobacterales; family Chthoniobacteraceae; genus DATMFV01. The sequence goes on along the minus strand of JBBCKI010000054.1, from coordinate 12,385 downwards.
GAAGGGGAGTTCAGCAACATCAAGAATCTGACCCCGACAATGCTGAAGCCGAAGGTTAGCTACGACAGCTACGACGTCACGTTGAGCTTCGAACAAGGCAAGTTCTCGGATGTTTCCGGCCTCACTCCGAACCAGAAAGCCGTGGCGAAGGGACTCGACTCGATTCTCAACAAGCGCGGAGCCCGGAAGTTGATCGATAAGCTCAACACCCTGCCTCTGGGCGATATCCCCGATACGCTTTCGTTGCTGTCGCCCGAGCAGTTCGCGGCGATCTTCAATATCGGGTTTGCGACCTCGCAGATTCAGTTTGGTAACATCGAGCGGCGTTTGGAGGATGCCCGCAACGGAGCGTCCGGATTTAGCACCAACGGCCTCGCGCTAAGCAATTCGCGCGGCTCGCTCAATTACAACGGAATGCCGTTGAGCAACGAGAAGGACGGCCTCACCCTCGCGGGTTGGGTCGGCAAGAGCATCGTCGGCAAGCAGACGGTAGCCCCGATCATCTCGGAAAGCCGCTGGAGCTTCTTCGCCACCGGCACGGGCGAATGGGCCGATGTGGAAACGACAGGGAACGCACGCGGCTCCGAGTTCACGACCGGAGGTGTCACGGTGGGCGCGGATTACCGGGTGAACCGTAACCTCGTGGTTGGTCTGACAGCAGGGTACACCAATACCGACTCGGATCTGAACAACGGCGGCAAGATCGATCTCAACAGCGGTCGCGCCGGCGTCTACGCCACGGTCTATAACGATGGCCTCTACCTGAACGCTCTCGTGGGCGGTGCCTACAACTCGTATGATACCAAGCGCTCGACGCTCGGTGGAAAAGCCAATGGCAGCACCCATGGCGGCGAGTTTGACGCGCTCCTCGGCGGCGGTTACGACATCTGCACGGGTGGGTTCACCTTCGGGCCGGTGGCGTCGTTGCGGTATACCTACATCGGGTTGGATAGCTTCACGGAAAATGGATCCGACGCTCCGCTTCACTTCAAGTCCCAGAATCAGGATTCGCTGAAATCCACCCTGGGCCTGAAGGCATCCTATGCCTTCAACGTCGGCGGGATTGTCATCACACCGGAAGTACGCGCCCAGTGGTTGCACGAATACCTCGACAGCACGGCGGCGGTTGAATCGAGCTTCGCCGCCGGTGGCAGCACGTTCACCACGCGCGGACCGAACCTCGGCCGCGACGGGCTTCTGCTCGATGCGGGCGTCACTGCGCAGTTCAATCCGAATTTCGCCGTGTTCGCCTACTACACCGGCGACATCGGCCGTTCGAATTACAACTCCAACAGCGTCAACGGCGGCTTCCGCATTAGCTTCTAAGAAGCGACCTGTTGGTTAAAGCCAATCATCAAAAAGTCCCGACCCCGAGTTTGGGGGCGGGACTTTTTTCGGTTTCAAGAGCAGGGATTCTGATCCTATTGCTCAAAACTCAATTGGAAGTCTTTGACGTGCACAAACGTCCGGATGCTCGTCAAGAATCCCTTGTTATCTTCGATACTTCGCGAATCCACGAAGATTTCGAGCCGGATCAACGTTCGGACGCATCGAGAAATTCCAGCAACGCCTGCAAATCGCGGCCCGAGCCGTCGACCTTGGCCCCGAGTTCTTCCGGGGAGCGCCCGGCGCGGTTCACCCAGAATGTCGGATAACCAAACCATTTTGCACCTGCCGCATCCCAACCCGCGAAAGCCACGAACAGAATCTCCTCGCGGGAGAGGCGCAACCTGTCGAGTGCGATTTGATACGCTGCGGAGCTTGGCTTGAAGGTCTTTATCGAATCAGTGCTGTATACGTCATCGAAGACCTCTTCCAGATCCGATGCCGCCAATCCCGACCGAAGCATCTTCTCGGTCATATTCGATAGGAAAACAACCTTGTAGCCCTTCGCCTTTAGCTTGCCGACGGCGGCTTTTGCGTCCGGCCATGCGGAAAGTGCGGCATACGGCGCCAACAGCTTTTTACGGAGATCGTCGGGTAGCGGAATCTCAAGCTGGCGGGCGGCATAAACCAGCGCATCCTCCGTTATCTCTTCAAAGTTCTTGTAATTCCCGCCCAGCGCCCGCAGCCATTGATACTCGAATTGTTTCGAACGCCACAAATTCATCAGCTTCTCGCTCTTCTCCGGAAACAACTCCTTCGCCACGGCTTCGATTGGGCGAGGATCAAAGATGGGAAATGCGTCAAACGCAACTGCCTTGATGGCTTGCTCTCCATCAGCCCGAGCTCCGGAAATCAATATCCATCCGCAGACGGCCAGCATGAGGAGAGCCTTTGACATACCCCTCATCCTAGTGTCAACATCAAGAGCCGTCAATCAAACCGTCCCCTGCTATCTCTCAACGGCCTCAACTTCCAGACTAATAAAAAAAGGGAGGGTCAGACCCAGGGCTGACCTTAACGTCAGGAATAGTCGTCTCAGTTCATAGGCTTATAGCGATGCGGTTCTCAGAAGTTTCCGCAAACGACGGGCTGCGATGCGGTTGAGGGAGAGTGCACCTGCCTGCTCAAGCTCCAGGTGGGTTTCATCGCGGTCGATGCGGTGTACTTTCCGCACGAGGGTGAGGTTCATGATGGTCGAGCGATCGATCCGGAAAAAGGGTGGGGCGGGCAGCATGGCTTCCCACTCCCGCAACCGCCGCAGAAGGATCATGGGGGAATGCCCGCGCAGGCGGATCTTTGTATAAGCGCCTTCGGCTTCGATGAGGGCAATATCCCGAACCGGGACGATGCGTTGGAATCCGCCATCGCGAAGGGGTACGAGATCGTCCGGTTGAAGGCTGCCCGAAGCCGGAGGCGGAGGAGGAGCCGGTGCAGAACGAACGCGGCGCAAGGTTTCCGCCAGGCGATCGGGATCCACGGGCTTCAGGAGGTAGTCAAGCGCGTTGGCTTCAAACGCCCGGACGGCATAGGTGTCATGCGCGGTCACGAAAACAATGCGGGGCAACGGGTGGAGAAGCGGCAGGAGGTCGAAGCCGTTTGCCGGGGGCATTTGCACGTCGAGGAAAATGACATCGGGCTTCTCCGCTTCCCATAAACAAACGGCTTCCGGGAGGGTCCCGGCTTCGCTGATGAGGACGATGTCGGGGTAGGGGGCCAACAGGGTCTTCAACCACCGGCGAGCCGGGGGTTCATCGTCAACCAACAGGACTTTCAATGGAGTTGCCATGAACGGGTGCTGGAGGGGTCAAGGGGAGGCGGACTCGGGCAGTAACCTCGTTGGACGACGATTCGTGAACGACCGAGGCTGATGCTCCATAGAGAAGGTGAAGGCGACGGCGCAAGTTGGCAAGACCGATACCGGTGGAGCCGGGTACACCGGGCTCGATCCATTGGCCTGAATTCGTCACGCTCAAGACGAGGGTTTCTCCTTCGATATGGGCCCGAATGGCAATCTTCAATGGCCGGATGGCGGATTGGCCACCATACTTGAGAGCGTTCTCCAGGAGCGGCTGGACCACGGCTACGGGGACGACGGTTTGAAGGGCGGGCGCGGCGGTGTCGATGCAGTATTCCAGGTTTGTTTCAAAGCGGGATTTCTCCACCTGAAGGTAGCTTCTCAATGCCGAGATCTCCACGCTCAGGCGTTCCATATTGCCTCGTTGCTGGAGGGAAAACCGAAGGTAGTCTGCCAGTGCGAGCGTGATCTTCCGCGCCATGGGCGGCTCGTTAGTGGCGGCGAGAATGGAGTTGAGCGCGTTGAAAAGAAAGTGAGGGTTGACTTGTGACCGAAGCATCTGCAACTCCCCGACCTGGAGCGCCGCCTCTGTTCTCTCCGCTTGAAGCTGTTGCTGCTGGGTATCGATCCAGTAATGAATGCCGAAATAGAGGATGCTCCAGAACCCGTAAAGGACCGTCCGGATGAGCGTGCTGAAGGCCAGAAACTGCCGCAACCCCAGGAGATCCGTGTGGGCAGGGGCCAGCAACCGGGCGGCTTGGCTGGTAAGATAGGTATCGGCCAATCCGGCAGTGACACAACAACAGGCGATAAGCCCGATTCGTGACCCGCTGTAGAGGGAGGATGTCCGCCGGGTCTGCTGATAAAGAGGGCGCAGGGCAAGGGAGGTGATAAGGAGCCCTATCATGGAGCGAAGAAACGTGAGGATGAGGATGTCCTGCATTGGCAGGTAGAAAACCATCCCCACGGAAACCAGCAGGGTGCCGGCCCAGCCGATTGCCTGCAAACGCCAGAAAAGTGAGTTCCGGCTGCCGGGGGCGAGGGCGTTCTTTAGGTTCACCCGGATGAGCATAGCTTCCCGGGTGCCCGGACAAAAGGCGACTTTTGCGCCGGGCGGCCCTGTTCGTGAACTAGTTGGCCCGGTTCACGAAGAATCACGTGCAATGGGGGTGGATGAGGGTATCCCACAAAGGGTATGAATCCTTTCTCTCCATCGATTCGCACTCTTCTGCTCCTCTCTTTGGCAGTAGGCCATTCCCTGCATGCGGGTTATGAGATTGCCGATATTACCGAAGCCTCGGATAACGACTTTAGGGGGTACACCCGGGTTTACCTCAACGACGGGACGAACCCTATTGAGGAGAGTGAGTGGGTAAGCTTTGTTCCTCCCGATGACTATCTGAAAAACTCCCCGCGAAACCCCGAATTCAACGCGGAACATACCTTCAGCAGCCCGGGGAAACCGGAGGGAGAGGTGATTATCGCAAATATCGGGACTGATGGCAGCGGGGCCGCGTACACTTGGAAGTTCATCGCCCAGATTCAAAGCGCGATGTGGGGCGACTATTCCGCACTCCCTTTCCCGACAAATCCTTACCACTCCGCCTCCTTCGTGGTGACGCCGCCGGATCGCACGATCAAGTTCAGTTCCAACGAGAAGAACCAGGAGATGATCTTCTGGGCGACGGAGGGTGACATCCCGGGAGGGACGCTGATCAAGCGTTACTATATCACCGACCAATGGGGGAATAAATACATCATGGGGGCAAGCGGCGCTCCGACCGATGCGGAACTGGATGACTATTTTGAACGCGCGGTGCTTCCTGTTGGCTGGACAAAGAGCACTGGCTATCTGGATGAAACGCTGCATTTGCTACCCGCTTACGGGGCTGGCGATCAGGCGCATTTCAACCTGTTTCGCGAAAGCGGAGACAACACTTTTTTCCAGATCGAGTGGGGCGCCAGCGGGGAGAGCATCGCCTCACAGATCGCAGGAATGGCGATCTGGGGTGGGAAGGAAAGCGATACGATCCTGGGCCGTGCCGGTGATGATAACCTGATCCACGGCGCAGAAGGGGATGACGTGATTTTCGCGCTGGGGCAGAACGACTCGATCTTCGGGGATGCCGGGGAGGACACCGTCGTCCTTGGCGGAGATTTTGCCGACTATACGCTTCTCTGGTACGCCAACGGCGGAGATGAACTGATCCTCGAAGGTTTCGGGTTCCAGAAATCTCTCTACAGTATCGAATGGCTGCGGTTTGAGGATCAAACGATTGCCACCGCGGCGATTCCCGAACCCAATATGTGGGCTTTGCTCGCCGGTGGGGTGGCGGCACTGGCGTTCGTGCGACGCCGGATCGGCTGCCGATGAATGCGCCTTGAGCGCGTGGCGCGGGAGCTTGGAGCATCAGCTTTGATTTTTCCCATGATCGGGAAGTCCGGCCTCATAAGAAAAGGGACGACATTGAAGTCGATCGCCAAAAAGTCCCGTCCCCGAGTTTTGGGGTGGGACTTTTTTCCGTTTCAGGAGCCGGAATGGCAATGGCGCACGCAAGACGCACTCGCGACTGCATGGTGCACGATGAAACGTCTTGGACTGCGGCGGTCTCTGCCGCTTTTGGTGCGCAGGAGCACCTTCGAAACACTAGTGTCCCGTCAGCCAAATCATTGTCGTGAGGGGAATATCAAGGCTTGCGGGGCGCGTCGCGCCGTGCGGCGATTTCCCCGGCGGCGCGGAGTTTGAACACGTCGACGTGAGCCGAAAGGGCGTGAATTTCGATGCAAAGCGATTCGAGGTTTGAGGCGGGGAGGGCCGCAGCGTCCAGATGGAACAAAAGGATGCCGAGGCATTCTGCGAGTCCTTCGGCGCTTTTTGCGTGAAAAATATTGCGTTGGGCAGTCTTCATGGGATTGGCAGCTTTAAAAACAAAACGGCCACCTAGATTGCTCGAAGGTGGCCGGGAGTTGATAAGCCGTCCAAAAACAGCCGCGACGGCCTTTAGCCACAAGGCCTGGACATGCGCCGCCGCCTCCCGGCCATATGAATACCCCGGAAACGGCAATAGGTTTTCGGCTACTGCCAGCCGTTCTGGACGGGGTTATCAAGTCCCGGCTGACTCTCGCCAGCACTCGAAAGTTCCCGTCTTCCGGCGCTGAAGGCAAGGAGAAAAGCGCGGAAACCACATTTGTGACGGACCGCCAGTTGAAGGGAAAGAAGTATGGAAAGGGGTCAGTGCTGAATGGCGTTAAGTTAAGCACAATCAGGGTAAAATCGGGTATTTTGGGCATATTCTCGGCTGTTTCAGGAAATCTGCCGAACGGACTTAAAGGCTTCACGAGCCATTGTGATTTTCGGATGCTCATAAGACACCCATGGGACACCAAAAAACGACCCGCGAACCCCTGTAAATATCCCAAAGCTCTCTTAACTTAACGCCATTCGGGTCAGTGCTTGTTCTCCGGCCAGAGAAGCGAACGATGTACCTGGATGCCGCCCATGGCACCGTTGCCCACGGCGAGAGACACCGAATGCGGAGCACGCGCCACATCTCCGCACGCAAATATTCCGTAAACCGAAGTCTTATTCTCGGCATCAGTGCGGATCTGTGTGCCCGCGGGCGTCTCTTCAATCGCGCATCCCGCCGCTTCGGCAAGGGGGCTGGGAAGGCAGCGCGTCGCGGTGAATAGGCCTGCAAAGGAGAGCCGTCGGCCATCAACCATGAGAACGTCGGCAGCGCCTTCGATCTGGTTAATGAGCGTTTCTTCAATCGTCACGCCCCTGTCTTTCAGGGCGGTCCGCATTTCGTAATCAAGTTCCACAACTCCGTTGATCAGGAACGTCACTTCGCCCCAATCCGTGAGGAGTTCCGCTTGATGCACTGACATGGGGCCTGACGCGATCACGCCAATGCGGCCTTGGTTGAGTTCGTATCCATGGCAATAGGGGCAATGGAAGACGGTCTTGCCCCAGCGTTCCGCAATTCCTGTGATCGGCGGGAGCTGGTCGGATACGCCTGTAGCGAGAAGGATGCGGCGGCTGTGATAGACCTGTCCGTCGGTCGTTGAGACGGTGAAGTCGTTGGCTTGGCCGATGATCGCTTCGGCTCGACCCTCAATCCACGTCAGGGTAGGATAAGATTCGAGCTGTTTGCGCGCGTTCGAAGCGATCTCTCCGGGATCGACTCCATCCTGTCCGAGAAACCCATGCGAATGGCTGGCGAAGCGATTTCGCCGCTCACCGGCGTCGATTACCAGCACAGACCTCCGCGCCCGGAGAAGCTGAAGGGCTGCCGCCATTCCCGCGTAGCTTCCCCCGATGATGATCACGTCATATCGCATTTCAGCGATGATACACTCAATTGGAAGTCTCCGAAAGCTCCAGCAAAGCATCGACCCGCCGGGTGATCTCCCGAAAACGCTCCGCGTTCTCAGGCCGCTTCATGTCTTGCCCAAAGGAAGGGATCATCTCCTTGATGCGATTCTGCCCTTCGGCAGTTTCTAGCCACGGCGCGAAGCAATGCTTGATGACTTCCAGAACGATATGGACCGATACCGACGCGCCCGGCGAAGCGCCCAGCAGCGTGGAGAGGGTGCGTTCCTGGTTGGTGATCACCTCCGTGCCGTAGTGAACGATCCCGGCCGCTCCGTCCGTCTTCTTGATCGCCTGCACGCGGATGCCCGCGTCGATCAATCGCCAATCTTCCGAGCGGGCGTTGGGATAGAATTCACGCAGCGTCTCCATTCGCTTCTCCTTGCTCTGCAAGCCTTGCCCCACCAGGTAGCGCACGAGGTCGAGGTTATGAATCCCCACATTGAGCAATGTTGCCAGGTTGTCCGGACGCACCGACGCCGGCAGGTCGGTCCAATGTCCTGTCTTGTTGAGGAACTTGGTGGTCCATGCGGCAAACGGTCCGAAAAGAAGCGCTTTTTTGCCGTTGATGACACGCGTGTCGAGATGCGGCACCGCCATCGTCGGCGCAGCCCCGAGGGCCTGCCCATAAACCTTGGCCTGGTGCCGGTTGATAACCTCTTGATCATCGCAGACTAGCCATTGCCCGCCCACGGGGAAGCCGCCCAGCCCTTTGCTCTCGGGGATGCCGCTCTTTTGCAGGAGCGGCAGGCTTCCTCCGCCCGCTCCAAGGAAAACAAACTTCGCCTGCTGCCGGATCAGCTTGCCGGTTACGAGATCTTCAATAGTCACTTCCCACTCGCGTCCCACGGGCGCCAGGGTAAGCACCCGGTGCCGGGTATGGAGCGAGCACCCCGGTTGCTTGCCGAGCCATTCGAGTAGCTTGCGGGCGATCTCGCCGAAGTTGATATCCGTCCCGCCATCCATCTTGGTCGCCGCCACCGGCCCTTCCTGCCGCCCCTCGACCAGGAGTGGAGCCCAACGGGCGATCGTCTCCCGGTCGCTCGTAAACTCCATCTCCGAAAAGAAAGGGTGCTCTGACATCCCTTTGTAACGCGCCTTCAGGTAATCGACCTGTTCCGCTCCCTGCACAAAGCTCAAGTGCGGCACGGGGCGAATAAAGTCTTTCGGGTGAGCGATCATCCCCCGTTCCAGCGCAAAGGCCCAAAATTGTTTCGAGTATTCGAACTGCTCAAAAATTTCGATCGCCTTGTTGACGTTGACCGAGCCGTCCTTTTCCCGATGCGGCGTGTAGCTGAGTTCACAAATTCCCGCATGCCCGGTCCCGGCATTATTCCAGCCGTTGGAGCTCTCTTCCGCAAACCCCGCCGTCGTTTCATAGAGCGAAATCGTGGCTTCGGGGTTCAAGACTTTGAGCATGGCCCCGAGATTGGCCGACATGATGCCGCTTCCAACAAGGATGATATCGCGGGATTCGGCGGATGGAGAAGCGGTATGCATGGGGCGGAAAGGCTAGTGGGCCGACAATACTGAGTCCATACAAAAGCCTTCGCGGAAACGGATCGCCATTGCCCTTTGGGGCGAGGTCAGCGGTCGGCGGTGGCTCCGGCCAACGGGCCTTTCTGCAAGAAATCAAGTTGCCGGGATGCTCTCCCGCTGGTTTGATTGAAGGAATATGTCCAGCCAGTTCGGTCAACTTTTCCGCATTTCCACCTGGGGCGAATCTCACGGGGGCGGCGTCGGCGTCGTCATCGATGGATGCCCGCCTTCGATCGAACTGTGCGAGGCGGATATCCAGCGTGACCTCGATCGGCGCAAGCCGGGGCAGAGCGAAATTGTCACGCCGCGCAAGGAGGAGGACCAGTGCCGCATTCTCTCCGGGGTGTTCCAGGGGAAGACGCTCGGCACGCCGATCTCCGTGCTGGTGATGAACAAGGACGCCCGTCCCGAGGCTTACAGCGAAATGGCGACGGCTTATCGTCCTTCGCACGCGGACTATACTTACCAGGCCAAATACGGCATTCGCAATTGGGAGGGGGGCGGCCGCTCCTCGGCCCGCGAGACGATTGGCCGGGTCGCGGCGGCGGTGGTGGCCAAGAAAGCGCTCGCCGCATTCGCGCCGGGGCTGGAGATCGTGGCCTATGTCAAAACCATTCAGGATATCGAAGCCGAGGTCGATCCGGCGACCGTCACGTTTGAGCAGGTCGAGGGGAACATCGTCCGGTGTCCCGACGCGGCGGCGGTGCCCAAAATGATCGACCGGATCAAGCAGGTCCGCAGCGAGGGAGATTCCGTGGGCGGGGTGATCGAGTGCGTCATTCGCGGTGTCCCGGCAGGATGGGGGGAACCGGTTTTCGATAAACTGGAGGCCGATCTCGCCAAGGCGATGATGAGCCTGCCTGCCACCAAGGGGTTCGAGATCGGCTCGGGCTTCGCGGGAACGCTCCTTACCGGTTCGCAGCATAACGATCCCTTCGTCATGCGGGAGGGAAAAGTCCGCACCACCAGCAACCGCTCCGGCGGCGTGCAGGGCGGCATCAGCAACGGCGAGCCGATTTTCTTCCGTATCGCCTTCAAGCCGACGGCGACCATCATGCGTCCTCAGCAGACGGTGACCGTGACCGGCGAGGAAACCGAACTCTCCGCCCGGGGGCGGCACGATGCCTGCGTGTTGCCGCGCGCCGTCCCGATGGTGGAGGCGATGGCCGCGCTGGTACTTTGCGATCATGCCTTGCGTCAGCGGGCGCAGCGGGGAGGCGAGGCGTAGAGCGCCCCGTTCTTTGTTATGGATCGCGGCCAGATGATCTTCTTTGGATTGGCGGGCCTCTTCATCGCGTATGAAGCGTTCCGTGGCTGGCGTTTGGGGATTGTCCGGCAGTTGATCCGGCTTGGCGCGCTGGTGTCCGCCTATCTCGCCGGGATTTTCCTGGGGGGCATGGCGGTTCCGGTTTTGAGGCTGACCGGGTATCCCGATTTGATTTTGAAGCCGGTGAGCATGGCGCTTATCGGCATCGTGGCTTACCTGATCGTCTCCTTTGTGGGGCGCGTCCTTTTCAAGAAAACGACCGATCAGGATTTTGGCCTGGTCTGGCTGGTTTACGGGGTGACCGGCTCGCTTTGCGGGGTGCTCTTCGGGCTGTTTTTTGTCACGATGATGGCGCTCGCGATCCGGTTTCTCGGGACGCTTGCCTCCGGGATTGCCGAGGAGCCCAATTCCTCGGCGCAAGTTCCCACTTCGAAGAAAGCTACCGTCGCGGGGCTAGTCGAGATGAAGCATGCGCTGGAGGTGGGGATTGCGGGGGAAGTGCTCGATACCGTCGATCCGATCCCGAAGAAAGCCTACGAGTTGATTGAAAAACTCGGGCGTCTTTCCGCCAATCCCGCCGCCATCAGCCGTTTTCTGGAGTATCCGGGGGCCATTGAATTGACGCAGATGAAGGAGATTACCGCGCTTCGGGACGATCCCGAGATCGCCCGCGCGGTGCAGGAGAGGCGTTACTTTTCATTGCTGAAACACCCACGCATCACCAGAACGGCCAACAACCCGAAGGTTGCCGAACAGGTCGGGAAGTTCGACCTGGAGAAAGCGCTCGATTTCGCTCTTGAAGCGCAAAGGTCGGACGTCCAGCCGGCAGAGAGATAGTGAACGGGCGATTTTGCTTGGAGCCGGACGGGCGGACAGGGAATCTTGGGACGGTATGGCTCACTGGAAAAAGCGGGAAACCCTGTTTGCCGAATATGGTGTCAACCTTGCCCTTCCCGGGCATTGGCAGCTCCGGCCTTCGGATGAGGCCGGGCGCTGGTCTTATCGGAGTGCCGACCGTCGGGAGCAAATGACGATCTCGCGGGCGGAACTGCCGGGCGGGGGCAACAACGAGGACGCTTTGATTCACCGCGCCGTGGCCCGCCATCGCAAGGCAGTAGAACTGGGGTTCGACCGCGCGCCCGATCTGGCGATGACGGAGCCTCATTATGGTGAGCGTTGCGGCGTCCCCGAAGCCCGTTACGCCGGAACCGCCAATGACGAGCGTCATCGCTTTTGGGCTTTGCTCCTGTTTCCCGAGCGCACGGTCTGGTCGTTCTTCTACGAGACGTTCAATCTCTCCGAGGCTGACGCCGAAGCGCGCGGTCAGGGGCTTCTGGAGTCGATCCGCTTTGGAGCGTTTTAAGTATTTCTGTAGCCGTTCAAGACCCGGCTGAAATTGGGCCTGCGGAGTTCTCGGAATCGGTCCGGGGGATTCGGTGCAAGATCTAATCCCTGCTGCGTTATAAAGAAGAGGGGCAATTTTCAACGATTGGTGAAAACTGCCCCTCCGGGCTTCTCAGGATTGATTATTTTAAAGCGACGGGTGCCTCCCCATGGGGAGCTTGACCTTAGCGGATAAAAAGCCAGATGTTGATCCCCATAGGGATCAATCTTGAAAAAGCATCACTTTTCTTGAGAAATTCAGTTGGACCTCAAGTCCGGAAACTCCGGATCGCGCAAGATTTGTCTCAAGACGATCTCGCAACGAAGCTGCAATTGGCAGGTTTATCCCTGGATCGGGCTGCCGTGGGGAAAATCGAGGCGAGAATCCGTTCGGTCTTCGATTTTGAACTCGCCATCATCGCGGATGTTTTGGGAATTGGCATAGACCAGCTTTTGCCGCCCAAAGAGGAGTTGGTTGAGATCCTTCCTCACCTGCTCGACGGTCATATTCCCAGCAAGCGCAAACGGCCTTAGAGGCGAGGGAAGAGTGAAAGGTAGCCCGCTCGCGCCGCGAGCGCGGGATCGATGAAGAGCCGCGTTTGACGCCCATCCCCGCAAGACAGGCTGCTGGGATTGGGATGAG
>JBBCKI010000053.1:0-49440 GCA_037190965.1 Chthoniobacteraceae bacterium | reverse complement strand
ACATCCCAAAATCAGCAGCCCGTCCTGCGAGGAAGGACGCCAAACGCGACTCTTCACCTATTCTCGCGCGCGACGGCGCGAGCGGGCTACCGCGTGTTTCCGTCGGCAGAGGCTGCCTTCTACTTCAACATCGCCAAAAGCGGCGTCGGGTAGACCCCGAAGATGAAGATCAAGGCGACAAGGACGCCGATGGTGGTCTTTGTCAGCCCTGAAACCGAAATTGCCGACGAATCGCTGGCGGCGTTCCAGTACATCGCGCGAACGACTTTCAGATAATAGTAGAAGCCCGCACCGACGGTGATGACTCCGACAATCACCAACGCCCACTGTTGCTGGGCAATGGCGTCACGGAAAACGAGCAACTTGCCGAGGAACCCGACGGTGAGGGGAATCCCTGCGAGGGAGAGCATCGCAATCAGCATTCCCAACGCCAGCACGGGAGACCGTTGGCCAAGTCCGTTGAAGTTGGCGATATCGTCGCCGCCTGTGGCTTTGTTGACCACGACGATGACCAGAAAGCTGAGCATCGTCATCAGCAGGTAACCGGCGAGATAAAAGGAGACCGTGATGGGAGCCTGCGCGCCATTGCCCCAACTGGCCAGGGCGACCAGCAGATAGCCCGCGTGCGCAATGCTCGAGTAACCGAGGAGGCGCTTCATGTTATCCTGCGGCAGCGCCGCGAGGTTGCCATAAATGAGCGTGAGGATCGCCATGCCGCCAAGAGCCATGACGAGCTTGGCCATAATCTCCGGCGAGGCGGAGAACGCCTGGATCACGCGCATAAGAACGATGAACCCAGCCGCTTTCGAACCGACCGAGAGCAACGCGGTGATCGGGGTCGGCGCGCCCTGGTAAACGTCGGGCACCCAAAGTTGGAACGGTGCGGCGGCTACCTTGAAGCCGAGGCCAACGAGAATCAACCCCATGCCAAAAAGCAGGGCGGTGTGATTGGTCGCGGGAAGAACCCCGATGATATCGCTGATTCTCTGAAGGTTTGTCTGGCCGGTGATTCCGAAGATCCAGGTGATCCCGTAAACCAGGAAGCCGGTGGAAAGCGCGCCGAGGATGAGGTATTTGACGCCTGCTTCGAGCGAGCCCGCGCTGCGGCGCATATAGCTGACTAGGATGTAGAAGGAGATCGTGACCAACTCCAGGGAGACGAAGATCATCACAAAATCCACGGCAGAGGCCATCCACATCAGGCCAAGGCAGGTGAAGACCGGGAGGGTGAAGAACTCGCCCGTCCCCGCGAGGGGAGTGGCGGCCGGGATGAAGCGTGAGAGGATGGAGCGGAAGTCCACTGACATGATCAACACCAGCAGGGTGGCACCCAGCGCGATTCGTTTATAGAAGAGCGCAAAGGAATCGGCCCGGTAGAACTGGGCCAACTGGCTGCCTTCCGCAAACGAAACTGGCTTTGCGAAGAGGGAGAGGATGAAAATGGCTCCGAGAACGACGATGCTGGTCCAACCCAGAAAGGACTTTTCCTTTTGGTCATCAAAAGCCTCAAGCAGCAGCAGGATCAGCCCGAGCGCCAGAACGGCGATGTCGAGAAATAGAGGGTTCGGCGAAATCATTGGGCGGCGATAAAGGTCTTAACGGTGGGCGTGATCAAATTGAGGAACAACTGAGGACGGAAACCGGCCACGAGCAGCGCGATGAGCAACAGCACGATGGCCGGGCGAACGCAGCATTTCAGGTCAACCAGCGAGGTCCAGCTCTTGTTGGTTTCGCCGAGAAAGGCGGCGCGGTAGGCGCGCAGCATGTAAACGGCGGAGATCACCACGCCCCAGAGGGCGATGATGGTGACGATCTGGAAGTTCGAGAAATGGATACCGCGGGCAAGCGCCGTTCCGGCGTGCTCAAATGCCCCGAAGAAGACAAGGATTTCCGAAGCGAAGTTGCCAAAGCCGGGAAGTCCGATGGAGGCAAACGCGGCGATGCCGAAGGTGTACCCGAGGAATGGAAGCGGTTTGGCGAGGCCGCCGAGCTTGGAGTATTCCAGGGTTCCGGTGCGCTCCCGCACTTCCCCCGCGATGGCGAAGAGAACGGCGATGGAGAGACCGTGCGCGAACATCAGCAGGGCCGCGCCGTTCAAACCGAGAAGGTTGAAGGAGGCGATGCCGAGGAAGATGTACCCCATGTGCATCACGCTGGAGTAACCGAGCGTCATATCGAGGCTCTTCTGCGCGATGGTGACGAGGCCGATGTAGAGGATGTTCCCGGCCAGCAGAAGGAGCAGGAGGTTCGTCCACTCCTGAGCCGCGCCCGGAAGCAGCGGCAGCGCCACGCGAAGCAGACCGTAGAGGCCGAACTTCTTGAGCACGCCCGCGTGCAGCATGGCCGTGGGGGCCGGGGCGCTGGCGTAGGCTTTCGGAGCCCACGTATGGAAGGGGAAGAGGGAGATCAGGACGCCAAATCCGATGAGGATCGTCAGGTAGATCCACGAGGTTTGAGGAACTTTGCCTTGAGCGGCAAGCGCCTGAAGCTCAACGATGTTGAAGGTTCTGAACGCGTCAGGAATGCTGAGGTAGAGGGCCAGCAGGCCGACCAGCAAGATGATGCTGCCCAGCGCGAGGTAGATGGTGATCGACCAGGCGGCTCCCGCGCGATCCCCGGAACCCCAGATGCCGATCATGAGGAAGGTGGGGATGAGCGCCAGTTCATGGAACGCGTAGAAGAAGAAGAGATCGAGCGAGGCGAACGCCCCCGTCGCCCCGGCGGCGATGAAGAGCAGGGAGGAATAGTAGAGCCCCTCGCGGCTATCCACTTTCGGGGCGACCCAGATGGCGGCCAGCGTAACCAGCGCGGTAAGCAGGAGCATCACGAGGCTGAGCCCATCGACGCCGAGGAAGTAGCTCAAGCGCCATTCCGGCACCAGCGTGGTGATGGATTGGAATTGGTAGCCGCTCGCGGCCTGGTCGTAGCTGAAGACCCCGACCAGCGTGAGCAGAAGGTTCACCGCTGCGGCGGCCATCGCCGTTTTCTTGGCGGGAGCACCCAGAAGAATGGCAATCGCCCCGAGGATCGGAACGGCAATGAGGAGGTGGAGAAGGTAAGGCACGGTTACTTGATGATCAGGTAATAGAAGAGGGCGACCACGCCGAGTCCGAAGAAGAAGGCGTATCCCTGGAGGTTGCCGAACTGGAGGAAGCGTAGAGTGAAGCCGACGCCCCATGTGCAGCCGGCGGCGACGCGGACGGCGAGACCGATGACCCAGCGATCGACAAACGCACTGAAGCGGGCGAGGAGATCCTGGGTGTAACGGATCAGGACGGCGTAAGCCTCATCGAAGTAAAATTTGTTCTCGAGGAAGCGGATGTTGATCGGATCGCGGGATTTGCCCCAGTAGATGACCGCACCGATAGCGGCGCCGAGCAAGGCCGCGGCGATGGCGAACATCGGCACGTTGCTGTGTTCAGCGTGAGCCGGGGTCGGAAGGAAGCGATCGATGAAGAAGCCGTATCCGGCGATGAAGGACGGAATGGCGAGCAAAACGAGCGGGCCTGCCATGATCGGCGGCACTTCGTGAGCGTGGTCGGCGTTTTCCGTGCGCGCCTTGCCAAAGAAGACGACCACAAAAAGACGGGCCATGTAGAAGGCCGTCAGGAAGGCGGTGAAAAGCGCCAGCCCGAAAACAATCTGATTCTGCCCGGAAGCGGCGATCAGGATCGAATCCTTACTGTAGAAACCGCTGAAGAAAGGGATGCCCATCAGCGCGGCGGTGCCGATCAGGAAGGTGATGAACGTCACTGGCAACTTCTTCAGGCCACCCATTTTCCAGATGTTCTGCTCGTGGTGGCAGGCGTAGATGACCGCGCCGGAACCGAGGAAGAGAAGCGCCTTGAAGAAGGCGTGCGTGACAAGGTGGAACATCGCGGCGTCCTTCGCGGCGAGGCCGACGGCCATCACCATGTAGCCCAGCTGCGAGAGCGTGGAGTAGGCGAGGATGCGCTTGATGTCGTTCTGCTGAGTCGCCATCAGGGCGGCGAGGACGGCGGTGATCGTCCCGATCCACATGATGACCTGCAAGGCGCAGGGCGAAATTTGGATCAGGAAGAAGACCCGGGCCAGCATGTAGACACCGGCGGCAACCATCGTTGCGGCGTGGATGAGCGCGGAAACCGGCGTCGGGCCTTCCATCGCATCCGGCAACCAGACGTGAAGCGGGAACTGGGCGGATTTGCCGAGCGTTCCGCAGAAGATGCAGAGGACGGCCAGAGCGGCGAGAGCGGGGTTTGCCTCAAGAGCGCCAATCCCAGCCTGGATCGCGCCGAACTCCAGCGACTTGGTGGCCTGCCATACGAGCAGGATGCCGAGCATGAACCCGAAGTCACCCAAACGGTTCGTGATGAACGCCTTGTTCGCGGCGGCGGGCGGCGCGGACTTGTTGTACCAGTGGCCGATGAGGAGGAAAGAGGAGACACCCACCAGTTCCCAGAAGATGAACATCATCGCGAAGTTGTTCGCGAAGACGATCCCGAGCATGGAGAACATGAAGAGCGAGAGCCCGCCGAAGTAGCGGCCCTTCCCGTCGTCATCCTTCATGTAGGCGACCGAGTAGAGATGGATAAGCGTGCCGATGCTGGTCACGACGAGCATCATCGCCTTGCTCAGCCCGTCAATGGTGAGGCCGATGGGGATCTGGAAATCACCCAGGCTGATCCACGGGATCGAGAGCGGGGTTTCCGGCGCAGGGGCGAGAAAGACGCCGATGCTGGCGGCGAGCGAGACGATCACCGCAAGAACGGAGATGCCCATGCTCAGGTTATGATAGCGCTTGGTGAACGCGCCGATGATGGCGGCGCTCAGCAGCGGAGTAAAAAGGACAATCCAGGGAAGGGCCATAGGGCAGGATTAAAAAGGGACGTCGTGCGCTAGAACTTCAGGGTTGAGATGTCTTCCACATGGACCGTTTGCCGGGCGCGGTAGAGCGCGACGATGATCGCAAGGCCGACGGCGACCTCGGCGGCCGCCACGGTGATGATGAAGAACACCAGCATCTGCCCGTTGTAGTTGGGCAGGCCGTCAACAAGGTTGAAGCGGGCGAAGGCAACCAGCGAGAGGTTCGCCGCGTTGAGCATCATCTCCAGCGCCATAAAGATGACGATGAGATTGCGCCGGAAGAGGACCCCTGCAAACCCGAGGGCGAACAGGAGGCCGCTGACTAGAAGGTAATCGTTAAGCGTGAGCATCGGTTTATTTCAGTTCGCGCTTGCTCAGGATGACAACGCCGATGGTCGCCACAAGGACGAGCACGCCGACTGCCTGGAACGGAAGGTTGTAGTTGGAGAAGAGGGTGAACCCGATGTTCTTCGTGTCATCGAACGGGCCTGTCAGCGGCTCGAGGGTGCGAGCTCCCGCAGGGAAGTTCCGCAGGATGAACCCGAGTTGCGCCACGAACGCGATCACCACCGCGCCGCCGCCAAGAACGACCAGCGGTTTGATCTTGCGGCGCCTCTCCTTGCGGAGATCGAGCAGCATGATGATGAAGAGGAACAACACCATCACCGCGCCCGCATAGACGAGCACTTGGATGACGCCGATGAAGTAGGCGTCCAGCCCGACAAACAGTGCCGCCAGTCCCAGGAAGGATACGACGAGGCTGAGCGCGCTTGCGACAGGGTTGCGGTTGAGGATGACGCACGCGCCAAAGCCGAGCATCAGCGCGGAGAATAGCCAGAAGAAAATCGGGGACATCGTTGGGACCTTCTATTTCTTCTCGTTCCACTTGTGGACGAGGCCCGTCATCACACCGCCGAGTTCGATGAGCTTCGCTTTGTTATGCACCATTTCGGAGCGACTGGTGCCGACGATGGCGTAATCCTTCCGGAGGAAGATAGCCTGCTCGGGGCAGACCTCCTCGCACATGCCGCAGTAAATGCAGCGGATCATGTCGATCTCAAATTCCGCCGGGAATTTCTCCACCTTGGCGAATTTGTTTTCGGCGGGAATCTCGCCCGGTTTGATGCGGATGGCGCGGGGCGGGCAGATGAACTCGCAGAGCTGGCAGGCGACGCAACGGGTGCGGCCATGTTCATCGCTCACGAGGGTCGGCGCGCCACGATAGTGCGCGGGGAGGTTGGCATCCCATTTCTCCTCCGGGTACTGCAGGGCGACATGCGTCTTGCCGCGGAGCATCTTGACAAGATGCCCGAGAGTGATCTTCAAACCGGCGAGAACCGTTGGCAGATAGATCTTTTCGGCAAAGGTCAGTTTTGGACGTGGGACAGTATAAGCCATGGCTTAGCGGGAAGAGAGGTAGGCAAGAATGCCGGCGGTGATGAAGATGTTGACCAGCGCGATTTCGAAAAACCAGATCCAGCCGAGGGTCATCAACTGGTCGTAACGGAAACGGGGCAGCGTCCAGCGGATGAAGATGAAGAAGATCAGGAGCGCGGCGACTTTTGCAAAGAACACGCCCACACTGATCAACCCGGCGATGATCCCGGGGACGCCCGGTGCGGTGCCGTCCGGAAGGAATGGGATCGACCAGCCGCCAAGGAAGAGGACGACGATCAGGGCGGAGCCGAGGATCATCGCTGCATATTCACCCAGGAAGAAGAGGGCGAACTTCATCGACGAATATTCGGTGTGGTAACCGCCGACGAGTTCGGTTTCCGCTTCGGGAAGGTCGAACGGCAGGCGGTTGGTTTCCGCGAACATCGCCACGGTGAAGATGATGAAGGAGATGAAAATCGGAATCCAGAGGAGGAACTGGTCCGGCGAAGGGAAGTGCGGTTTCGCCGCCGTGATGCCTGGGATCAGCATCCAGCCGTTGGCGACCTGATTCTGGATGATCTGGGTGAGGTTCAGCGTGCCGAGGATCAGGAAGATCGGGATGACCGAAAGGCCGAGCGATAGCTCATAGGAGATCATCTGCGAGGTCGAGCGGATGCTCCCGAGGAACGGGTACTTCGAGTTGGCGGACCAACCGGCAAGCACGATCCCGTAAACACCCAGCGAGGAAATCGCGAAGATGAAGAGCGGCCCGATGTCGACATTGGCGATCACCAGCGGCACGCCCGCGATGGAGCTGCCGAAGGGGATCACCGCCAAGCCGACGATCACGGCGGCAATGCCGAGGCCGGGGGCGATCCAGTAGTAGAACTTGTTGACGTAAGAGGGGGTGAAGTCCTCTTTGAGCATCAACTTCAAGGCGTCCGCGATTGGCTGACCCAAGCCGCCAAGGAATGGCGAGAAGTCTTTCTTGGTACCGAGCAGGGTGGTCGGGAAGCCGGTGCGGTTCGGGCCGTAACGGTCCTGCATCAACGCGCTCACGCGGCGTTCTGCATAAACGGTGTACGAGACGAGGGTGAGCACGATGCCAAGCAGGAAGACCGTCTTGGCCAGCGACGTGAGAATCTGAAACCAGTCAATCTGGAGTAAAAAGTCCATCGATTACGAAAGTTGAAGCTGCACGCCCTGGTCGCCGATCTTGCTCAGGCTCAGCCCCGCGAAGGCGGGAACGGCCGCAGCCATCTGCTTGAAGACATCCTCGACGGCATAGAGCCCGTTGGATCCGCTGACGCCCTGAATGAGATCGCGCAGGATCTCCCAATCGTCGCGCGCTTCGCCCGGAGGCTGGATGGCGCGGTTAAGCCGCTGGACGCGGCCCTTCTTGTTGATCATCGATCCCCGCTTTT
This sequence comes from Chthoniobacteraceae bacterium, assembly GCA_037190965.1. GTDB lineage: Bacteria > Verrucomicrobiota > Verrucomicrobiia > Chthoniobacterales > Chthoniobacteraceae > DATMFV01. The sequence continues at coordinate 41,794 of JBBCKI010000053.1, read as the reverse complement.
CCGCAAACCCGGCGCTGGCGAACACGTAGTCGGCCACCTTGGTCGTGCTGTTGGGGAGGATATTGACGGCAATCACGAGATCGAGCTTTTTCAGATCGGCCTCGGAAAGCCCCGCCTCTGCGGCATCTTCACCCAGAACGACGAGTGCCTTGATGGTGCCGTTGCGAACCCCTTCGGCAATCGCCTTGAGCCTTTCACCCGGGTTGCCCGCGCTGACACCGAGGAGCTTTGCCCCTGCGGTGTTCGGGTTGCGGTCGGCGCTGAGCAGAATTTCATCACCCAGGTCGAGATGCGGCACGATGTCGTGCTGTGTCGTTCCGAGCGCTTCCGCGAGGCGGGCCGTGAGGAAAAGCTCCTCGTTGGTCTGCTTGCCGGAAGCGATGATGGCGACCTGGTTGCCGGAGAACGTCTTGAGCGCGGCGGTCGCTTTCGCGATGGCGATGGACCAACTCGGCTCCTCCTCGTCCTTCTTGAGCACCTTCACGATCGGCCCGAGGAACCGTTCCGTGCTGTGCAGGTAGTGGAAGTTGAGACGTCCGTGGTCGCACATCCAGACTTCGTTCACGTCGTTGTTCTCGCGAGGCGTCTGGCGGTAGACGATGTTCTCGCGGGAGCTGATCGTCGTGTTGCAGCCGGTGGCGCAACTGGTGCAGAAGCTCTTGGTTTCCTGAAGAAACCAGACGCGCATCTTGAAGCGGAAATCCGTGGAAGTCAGCGCGCCGACGGGGCAAATATCGACCGTGTTGAGCGAGTAGTTGCTGTCGAGCTTCTTGTCGGGGTGACAGGAGATCGAGTTGTAACTGCCACGGTCCACGATGCCGAGGACGTCGTCCTTGGCCACTTCCTTCATGAAGCGGATGCAGCGGGTGCAGAGAATGCATCGCTCGTCGTCGAGCGTCACGCGCGGGCCGATCTCGACATTCTTCGGCTTCTTGACCTTGTGCTCAAGGAAGCGGGTCTTGGCGTTGCCGTATTCGACGGAGAATTCCTGGAGACGGCATTCGCCCGCCTGGTCGCAAATCGGGCAGTCGAGCGGGTGATTGATCAGGAGGAACTCCATGACGCCTTTGCGGGCGTCCTGCACCATCGGGGAATCGGTGCGCACGGCCATCCCTTCGGCGATATCCTGGGCGCAGGAGATCTGCGGGCGGGGAATCCAGTTAATGAGCGGGCGACCATCGGCTCCCAATTCAGGCTGGCGATCCGGCCCCATCTTCGGCATGCCCATCTCGATCAAGCACATGCGGCAGTTGCCGGGCGAGGAGAGCTTCGGGTGGTAGCAGTAGCGCGGGATGAACTTGTTGGCCTGGCTGCAAGCCTCGATGACGCGCGTTCCCTTGGGGAACTGCATCCAGACGCCGTCGATCTGGACATTCAGCATCTGGACGGGCGGCGGGGCTGTGGCGGTTGCGGTTTCGTTGCTCACTATCGGTTCTCCTCTTTCGACTTGGAAATTACTAATTGCCGAAGGGCTTCGGCGGTCTCGGTTTGGACTTTAGCGGATTGTTCGAGGGCCTTTACTGCTCTCCACGCGAGCGCGATCAAAAAAATGATTACCGCGAGTTGGACGAGAACAAGAAGGGCCATCATATCGCTAGTGGCTGTTTCCTCCGGCCAGTTGCTTGGTTTCCCCAATCAGCGTCTCGGAGAGGTACTCCGGCGGGGTGGGGGGCGGCAGTTGCTTTGTGGACTTGCCCTGGAATTCTTCGCGGAACTTGATGACGAAGCTCTGGGTCGGCCATGAGCACGCTTCACCGAAGGCGCAGATGGTTTTGCCCGCGATGTTGTCGGCCACGCTCTTGAGCGTGTCGGGATCGCTCTCAACGCCGCCGCCTGCGAGAATACGGTCGGTGATCTTGCGCATCCAGAGGGAGCCTTCGCGGCACGGGGTGCACTGGCCGCAGCTTTCGTGGGCGTAGAATTCGTTCAGGTTGTTGAGCGTCTTCACCATGTCGCGGGAGTCATCCATGATGATGACGCCGCCGGAACCGGCCATGGAGCCGACCGCCGCAAGGGTGTCGAAGTCCATGGGAATGTCTTCGATGCCGATTTCCTTGTCGACCATCGAGCCGTCTGCCGCCTTCTCCTTGATCTTGTACCGCTCGCCCGCTTTGAGAACCTTCGCCGAGCTTCCGCCGGGGATGATCGCCTTGAGCTTGCGCCCCGGCTTCAGGCCACCGCAGAGATCGTTGATGACTTCGCCCATGGTGAGCGAGCCGAGTTCAACCTCGAAGTAACCGGGCCGCTGCACGTCGCCGCTGACGCAAAGAATACGGGTGCCCGTGTTGTTGGGCTTGCCGATCTTCGCAAACTCCGCGCCGCCCATCCTGACGATGTGCTTCACGTTGCAAAGGGTCTCGACGTTGTTGACGATGGTTGGGCACTGGTAGAGGCCGAGCACCGCCGGGAAGTAGGGAGGCTTGATGCGCGGGTAAGCGCGCTTGCCTTCGAGCGATTCGATGAGGCCCGTTTCTTCGCCGCAGATGTAAGCGCCCGCGCCGCGATGGACATAAATCTCCAGGTCGAAACCGGTGCCGAGCAGGTTCTTGCCGAGGAATCCCTTTTCCTTCGCTTCGGCGATCGCCTTCTCAAGAATCTTGGCTCCCTGCGGGAACTCGCCACGGATGTAGATATAGGCGAGGTGCACGTCGAGCGCGAAGCACGAGATGATCATCCCCTCGATGAGCTGATGCGGCTCCTGGTGGATGATGTAGCGGTCCTTGAACGTGCCGGGCTCGGATTCGTCTGCGTTGCAGATGAGGTAGGTCGGCTTCGGGCCGCCGCGCCGGATGAACCCCCATTTGACGCCGCAAGGGAACCCCGCGCCGCCACGGCCCCGCAGGCCGGAGGCTTTCACTTCATTGACGATGGTATCCGGGGGCAGGGTGATTGCCTTGCGGAGTTCCTCGTAGCCGCCGTGGCGGAGGTAACACTCGATGTCGGGCGTATAACCTTCGCGATCGATGTTCGCGAAGACAATCCGCTTCTCGCGCGGGTGAGGAGTGCGACGGATGGGCGAAGGCATTTTACTGATACTTGGAAAGGATTTGCTTAACCTCTTCGTCAGCAACGGCTTCATAGAAGTCGTCGTTGACCATGCACACCGGGCCGGTGCCGCAGCTTGCCAGGCACTCCACGAATTCGATGGAGTATTTGCCGTCCTCGCTGACCGTGATCGGCTCGCCGTGGCCATGTCCGCCATGGCAGTCGATTCCCGCCGCTTTGCAGAACTTCTCCTTGAGCTCGTAGCCACCCGCCATCGCGCAGGAAAGCGTGCGGCAGACGCGGATGTGATGCTTGCCGGCCGGTTTGCGGCGGAACATCGGGTAGAAGGTTACCAGCTCCAGAATATTGATCGGCTGAAGCTCCAGTTTTTCGGCAATCCAGACGATGGATTCCTCGGAGATATAACCGAAGTGCTCCTGGAAGAGATGCAGCAACGGGAGCGAGGCGCTGCGCTTCGACACCGGGTAGTGCGAGATCGCCTCGTCGATTTTCGAAAGTAGGTCAGGTGGAATCTGCATCGATGATTTACTTTTCAAAAGAGCCGCTGACGCCGCCGGGGATAAGCCGGTCGCCTGCGAAAGTCAGCTCAACCTTTCGGCCATCCTGCTCGTAAATGTAGCGGGTGACCGGTTGCCGTTCAGTTGGCGTTTTCTGTTCGGAAGAATTCAGGAGCCCGGAGAGGCTGGGGGCGTTCTGCACGCCCTCCACGCGCCGGGGTGGCCCGAGGATCGACTCGACCTCCTTGGTCGTCATCTCGGTCTTTACTTCGCGGAGATTGGCATCCGTGAGGTACTGATCGCAAGCGGTCAACATCAGCGCCGCGGGGATTGCGACGATGGCCTGACGTATGGAGGTTGGTTTGATCAAGTGTTCTTCTATCGGGTCAATGAATGCCGGGCGTGATTACCGGTCGCATTCGCCCATCACGAAGTCGAGGCTGCCGAGGATCGCGACCACGTCGCTCATCATGTGCCCCTTCAGGATTTCGGGAAGGACGCTCAGGTTGACGAAGGATGGGCTGCGGATCTTGAGGCGGTGCGGGACGCCGCCCCCACGGCTGTTGATGTAAAATCCAAGTTCGCCCTTCGGGTTTTCAGCAGCGAAGTAGACCTCTCCGGGAGGAGCATCGATGCCCTCCGTATGCAGGATGAAGTGATGGATCAACTCCTCCATCTTGGTCAGGACTTCGCGTTTGTCAGGGCGGAAATTCTTCCCGTCGCCGATGTTGACCGGGCCGCTCGGGAGCTTGTCGATCACCTGGCGAATGATCTTCACGCTCTGGCGAAGCTCTTCGAGGCGGACGTAATAACGGTCGTAGCTGTCGCCAACGGTGCCGATGGGAATGTCGAAGTCGTACTTCTCATACCCGAGGTAAGGCTGCTTCTTGCGGAGGTCGTGATCCACGCCGGAGCCGCGCAGGTTCGGGCCGGTGATGCCGTAGTCGATCGCCATCTCCTTCGAGAGCACGCCGATATCCCGGGTGCGGTCTACAAAAATGCGGTTGCGGGTGAGAAGCTTGTCGATCTCGTCCACCTGAGTGATCAGCCCCTCAAGGAAGTCGAGCACCGCCTGCGTGAAGCCGTCTGGCAGATCGCGGATTTGGCCGCCCACACGGGTGTAACTGGTGGTGAAGCGCGCTCCCGTGAGCTGTTCGCAAAGGTTGTAGATCTTCTCGCGCTCGGTGAAGGTGTAGAGGAAGACCGTCATCGCCCCGGTGTCCATGGCGAAACAGCCGATGCCGAGGAGGTGGGCGGAAATACGGGCGAGTTCGCACGCCAGGACGCGGATGGCCTGACCGCGCGCAGGGAGCTCCCAGCCCATCAGCTTCTCGACCGCCATCGCATAGGCGACGTTGCTGGCCAGCGGGGCGAGGTAATCGAGCCGGTCGGTGTACGGCACAAACTGGTTGTACTGCATCGCCTCGGCGATTTTTTCGTCCCCACGGTGCAGGTAGCCGACATCCGGGGTTGCCTTAGTGATGATCTCACCGTCCAGCTCCAGCACCAGGCGCAAAACCCCGTGGGTGGCCGGGTGGGAAGGCCCCATGTTGATGATCAACTTTTCCCCGAGGAGATCGTCGTGGAGTGCTTCCGCACCTTCACGCGGAGCGCCGCCGCTGCCGGAACCCTCAAGACGTTGATTTTCAAGGTGTTGACGGGCGCGACCCAATGTGTCGGGCGATTCAAACTCGTGCTTGGAGACAGCCATGCTGGATGCGTTGGGAAAAAGAATGCGGGATGCTTCTGGAAATTAAGGTGGCTTCTGAAAGTGAGGCAAGCGCAATTGTGAAAATTTTCACAAGGCGAAGCCACTCATCGTCGCGGAAACATCGGCGGATGTGCGCGAAAATGAGCGAAAAACAGTCGCGATTCGCGGCCTGAATTTTGCCTGCCGAAGCGCTCCCCGGATCGGAATTTCGGGGGAGCGTCTGCGTTGGGAAATTAGATCCCCGCGCTATCCTTGATGGCGCCGAGCGTGTACTCGCGGTTGAGCCGTGCGATGACGGAGACGTTGATCTCCGCCGGGCAGACGGCTTCGCATTCGTAGTAGTTGCTGCAATTGCCGAACCCGGCCTGGTCCATCGTCTTGACCATCTTGAGAACCCGGCGGGTTCTTTCCGGCTGGCCTTGCGGGAGCAGGGCGAGGTGGGAGACTTTCGCGCCCACAAAGAGCATGGCGGAAGAGTTCGGGCAGGCGGCGACACAGGCTCCGCAACCGATGCAGGCGGCGGCGTCCATCGCGGCGTCGGCGTCCTGCTTGGGGATCGGGAGGCTATTGGCGTCCTGCGGCGACCCGGCGCGCGCGGTGATGAAGCCGCCCGCTTCCTGAATACGGTCGAAGGAGGTGCGATCGACGACGAGATCCTTGATGAGAGGGAAGGCGGCGGCGCGCCACGGCTCGATGTAGATCGTGTCGCCGTCGTTGAAGTGCCGCATGTGAAGCTGGCAGGTCGTCGTGGCCCGTTCAGGACCATGGGCGACGCCGTTGATCATGAGGGAGCACATCCCGCAGATGCCTTCGCGGCAGTCATGGTCGAAGGCGATCGGATCGACGTTCTTTTCGATCAGGTCCTCGTTCACGATGTCGAGCATTTCCAGGAAGGAGCATTCGGTCGGAATGTTCTTCGCATCGTACTCAACGAACTTGCCGGGGGCTGCGGCGCTCGCTTGGCGCCAGACTCGGAGGGTGAGATTCATAGAAAAATGAGGCGTTGGATTGGGCCTTGAATGGATTCCTACTTGTAGCTCCGGACAGCCAGTTTGATGTTTTCGTATTCCAGCGGTTCGACGTGACGCACCGGCTCTTTCTCTTCGCCGGTGTACTCCCACGCGGCGACGTGCGCGAAGTGCTCGTCATCGCGGAGCGCTTCGCCGTCCGGCGTCTGATACTCTTCGCGGAAGTGGCCTCCGCACGATTCGCGGCGTTCCAGGGCGTCGCGGACCATCAGTTCGCCGAAGTCGATAAAGTCGGCCACGCGGCCCGCTTTTTCCAGCGACTGGTTGAAGCTCTCGTTGGTGCCCAGGACGTTGACGTTGCTCCAGAACTCCTTGCGAATCTTCGGAATCTCCGCGAGCGCTTCCTTGAGGCTCTGCTCGGTCCGGCCCATGCCGCATTTATCCCAGAGGAGGAGACCAAGCTCGCGGTGGAAGGAGTCAACCGTCCGTTTTCCTTTGATGGAAAGGAGCTTTTGGATCCCCGCCCGGACTTCGGCTTCGACTTTCTTGAACTCGGGATGATCCGTGGTGACCTTGCTCTTCTGCGTCGCCAGGTAGTTGCTGATCGTGTTGGGCAGCACGAAGTAGCCGTCCCCGAGGCCCTGCATGAGGGCGCTCGCGCCGAGGCGGTTGGCGCCGTGATCGCTGAAGTTGGCTTCGCCCAGCACGTGGAGGCCGGGGAGATTCGACATCAGGTTGTAGTCCACCCAGAGGCCGCCCATCGTGTAGTGCACGGCGGGGTAGATGCGCATCGGCATCTTGTAAGCGTCTTCGCCCGTGATCTTGTGATACATGTCGAAGAGATTGCCGTACCGCTCGCGGACCGTGTTTTCGCCGAGGCGGGAGATGGCGTCGGCGAAGTCGAGGTAAACGCCGCGCCCACCGGGGCCGACGCCGCGACCCTCGTCGCACACCTGCTTGGCAGCGCGGGAGGAAATGTCACGCGGGGCGAGGTTGCCGAAGCTCGGGTACTTCCGCTCCAGGTAGTAGTCGCGGTCTGCTTCCGGAATCTGCGCAGCGGGTTTCTGGCAGTCCTCTTTGCGCTTGGGCACCCAGACGCGGCCGTCGTTGCGCAATGACTCGGACATGAGCGTGAGCTTGCTCTGGTAGTCGCCCGCGACGGGGATGCAGGTCGGGTGAATCTGCGTGTAGCATGGGTTCGCCATGTACGCGCCGCGTTTGTAGGCGCGGTAGATCGCCGTGGTGTTGCACCCCTTGGCGTTCGTGGAAAGGTAGAAAACGTTGCCGTAGCCGCCGGTGGCGAGGACGACCGTATCCGCCGCGTGCGAGGTGATCTCGCCGGTCACCATGTCGCGGACGACAATTCCCTTTGCGTGGCCGTCGACGACGACGAGGTCGAGCATCTCCGTGCGGGGGAACATCTCCACCGTGCCCGCCGCGATCTGGCGGGTGAGGGCGGAGTACGCTCCGATCAGAAGCTGCTGCCCGGTCTGGCCGCGCGCGTAGAAGGTACGGGAGACCTGCGCGCCGCCGAAGGAGCGGTTGGCAAGGAGGCCGCCGTATTCACGGGCGAACGGAACGCCAAGGGCGACACACTGGTCGATGATCGACGCGCTGACCTCCGCGAGACGATAGACGTTGGCTTCGCGAGCGCGGAAGTCGCCGCCTTTGATCGTATCGTAGAAAAGCCGCTGAACGGAGTCGCCGTCGTTCTGGTAGTTTTTCGCGGCGTTAATGCCGCCCTGCGCGGCGATGGAGTGGGCGCGGCGGGCGCTGTCCTGATAGCAGAAGCACTTCACCTTGTAACCCATGTCGCCCAGCGTGGCGGCGGCGGAAGCGCCCGCGAGGCCGGAGCCGACGACGATCACGCTGTACTTCCGGCGGTTGGCCGGGTTGATCAGCTTGGATTCGAAGATATGCTTCTGCCACTTCTGTTCGAGAGGGCCGGAGGGGATTTTGGAGTCGAGATTGGCCATTTTAGTGTTCCAATTAATGTCCCTTCAAAGTGAGAAAACCGAGCAGCACCGCCGTGGGGATCGAGGCGTAGCCGAGGAAAGTGAGCCAGGCGATGACGACGCTGGCTTTGGAAATCGCGGGAGCGAAACCGCGCGTGCGGCCGCCGAGGGTCTGCAAAAAGCTCTGGATGCCATGGCTCATGTGCAGGCAGAGAAGGAAAACGGCGAGGATATAGAAACCGGACACCAGCGGGCTTTGGAAGCCGGCGATCATCATGTTGTAAACGTCATGCCGTCCCGCGGCGTCGTGCCATGTTTTCCAGGCCGGGTCGATCGTCTGCGCGGTGAAGTGCAGGATGTGGAAGATGATGAAGGCGAGGAGAACCAGGCCGCTCAGGAGCATCGTCTTGGCCGCCGTGCTCGCCGCGATGTTCTTCTTGACCGCGTACTTCTGAGGCCGGGCGGCGGCGCTTTGGATCGCCAGGCGCACCGTGGTGAAGATGTGGACTAAGATGACCACGAGCAGGAATCCACGAATGATCCAGAGAAGATCTCCCAGGCTCTGGAGTTTCTCGGCGTAGACGTTCAGGGTCTCCTGCCCGAGAAAGATCTGGAGGTTACCGAGCATGTGCCCGATCACGAAGAGGACGAGCACGAGGCCGGTGAGAGCCACGATCCACTTCTTTCCGATGGACGATTGGTAAAAGGCGACGAGGGGTTTCATTGATAAGGATGGATCAAAGAGAAGCAGCCCACGTTTCACAGGCGGGGGTCGATGTGACGATGGACCCGCCAAGGTTAGAGGCGAAGCATTGAGAGCGTTTCATGTGCGGATGCAGATGCGCCGAGATATAAGAAAATCTGCTTTCAACCAAGAAATTTCTACCACGAGACGCGAATCGCGTCAAAATTCCCCAATGTTCGGGTTGGGACTCCATTGAGGTTCACGTTGAATTCGCTTGTGGCGAAGCCATAAAAAGGGATTTCTTTGTGGTCGCAAAGGATCGAGTGTCACAACCCACATCGTGTTTTTGATAAGCTTATGAAACCAATTATTTCCCTTACTTGCGCCGCGTTGATGGCCATCACTTCGGGCGCTTTCGCCCAGGATGAGATCAGGATCGGAGAGTTTGAATCGCTTACGGGAGCCAATGCCAGCTACGGCATTTCCTCGACCCGCGGGAGCGCGCTTGCGCTCGAAGAAATCAACGCCGCCGGGGGCGTGTTGGGTAAAAAGATCAAGCTGATCACCGAAGACGATCGTTCCGTGGCAGGCGAACCGGCCACCATCATCCGCAAGCTAATCGCCAGCGACAAGGTTGTGGCGGTGCTGGGCGAGTTTGCCTCCTCAAAGGCGCTCGAAGCCGCTCCCATCGCGCAGGAACACAAGATCCCGATGCTTTCGCCCGGCGCGACCAACGCAAAGGTGACGGAGGTGGGCGATTACATTTTCCGTAACTGCTTTATCGACCCCTTCCAGGGCACCGTGATGGCGAAGTTCGCCATCGCCAAGGGTTACAAAAACGTCGCGGTGCTGACCGACGAGAAGCAGGACTACAGCAAGGGCCTCGCCGAGGCGTTCCTGAAATATTTCAAGGAGAACGGCGGCAACATCGTCAAGGAGCAGAGCTACAGCTCCGGCGACAAGGATTTCAAAGCTCAGTTGACCTCGCTCAAAGCCACGAAGCCCGACGCGATTTTTGTCCCCGGCTACTACGGGGAGGTCGCGCTGATTGCCCGGCAGGCACGCCAGCTCGGCATCAAGGCCCCGTTCCTTGGCGGCGACGGCTGGATCGGCAACTCCCTCCTCCCGATCGCGGGCAAGGCGCTGGACGGCAGCTTCTTCTCCGGCCACTGCTCCATGGAGAATCAGGACCCCACGCTTCAGAACTTCATCAAGAAGTACCAGGCCAAGTACAACACCATGCCTGACGACATGGCCGCGCTCGGCTATGACGGCATGAACATCCTCGCCGACGCCATCAAACGCGCCGGAGCGGCGGAGCCCAAGGCGATCCGCGACGCGCTGGCCACCACGAAGGATTTCCAGGGTGTCACCGGAAAGATCACCATCGACGAGAACCGCAACGCCCGGAAGGCCGCCGTCATCCAGACGATTGAAGAGGGCAAGTTCAAGTTCGTGGAGACGGTCGAACCGTAGAAAGTTCAAGAACAACCGAAGGAGGAGGGGAGAGGCTGTTTTCTCCAGATCGTAAACCGTCAATCCGAATGGAGTTTTTACTAGGGTTCGAAGGCGCTCCCTGCTAACGAAAAGCTGCGGTCCCCGCAGCTTTCGCGCTTGGCTCGCCTCTATCTTTCAACTCTCCCGCCTCCCTCCCTCCTTCCCGTGACAGAATTTCTTCAGCAGCTCATCAACGGCCTCGCGCTGGGCTCCATCTACGCGCTGATCGCCCTTGGTTACACGATGGTTTATGGCGTGCTGCGCTTCATCAACTTCGCCCATGGCGATGTTTATATGGTGGGCGCGTTCGCCGGATTTTATGCCGCCCCATGGGTGGCGAAGATTTTCCCGGGAGATCAATCCGGCGCTTACACATGGAGCGTCATCGCGGGGGCGGTGACTGTCCTGCTCATCTCGATGTTGGTATGCGCCATCCTCGGTATCACCATCGAGCGGCTCGTCTATAAACCGCTGCGCAATCGACCCCGACTGACGGTGCTTATCACCGCAATCGGGGTTTCGATTTTTCTGCAAAACTTCGGGCAGTTCCTTTTCGGGGCGGATCCCCAGTTCTTTCCGGAGATTTTGCCCGACCGCGCCATCGAGGGGCTTGGGGAACTGACGGTAACGGTGAATCAGGTGGTGGTTCTGGTCGTGACCATGGCGCTTCTGGTGGGGCTCCGCTTCGTCGTTATGAAGACGAAGATGGGAACGGCGATGCGCGCCCTCTCTTTCAATCCCGTGGCGGCCTCGCTGATGGGGATCAACAACAACGTGATCATCTCCTTCACGTTCGGGCTTGGCTCCGCGCTAGCGGCGGCGGCGGGGATTCTCAACGCCATCAGCTACCCGTCCATTGACCCGTTGATGGGGATCCTGCCGGGCATCAAGGCCTTCGTGGCGGCGGTGCTTGGAGGGATTGGCAATATCCCCGGCGCGGCGCTCGGCGGCTTTATTATCGGGATTCTTGAAACAATGGTCGTCGGTTATGTCTCCCCAATGTACCGGGATGCCATCGCCTTCGCGGTGTTGATCCTGATCCTCCTTTTCAAACCGTCCGGCCTGTTGGGCAGCGCAGAGCGGGAGAAAGTCTGATGAGTACCCGTCCCAAAACCTGGTTGGCAGTGGCGGCGGTGGTGAGCCTCCTCATTGCGTGGTTTGAGAAGTCGTTCAACCCTTATTACGACGACATCGTCATCTCCATCGGGATCAACATCATCCTGGCGGTGGGTCTCAATCTCGTGAACGGCTACACCGGCCAATTTTCTCTCGGCCATGCCGGGTTCATGGCGGTGGGTGCGTACTTGAGCGCCGCGATGACGGTGTTTGTAGGTTCGAGCTTCGGCAATTTCACCGGTGGGCCGACGATTGCTTTCATCAGTGCCCTCATCGTGGGCGGGCTTGGGGCTGCCGTTGCCGGGTTGGCCGTCGGCGTGCCTTCATTGCGGCTCAAGGGCGACTATTTGGCCATTGTGACGCTTGGGTTCGGCGAGATCATCCGCGTAGTGTTACAAAATATGGAGGTGGTGGGCGGGCCGCGTGGCTTCCCGATCCCGGTCCGGCCGACCAACTTTTTCTGGACCTATCTCGCGGCGGCGATTGCCATTTACGTCGTTGTCCTACTGGTCAACTCGACTTACGGGCGGGGCTTTTTGACAGTGCGCGACGACGAGATCGCCGCCGAAGCGATGGGGATCAACACCACCAAGTACAAGGTGCAGGCGTTCGTCATCGGCGCGTTCTTCGCGGGCATCGCGGGCGGTCTCTATGCGCACTTCAAGCAGTTCATCACGCCCGAGGGGTTCAACTTCCTGCGCTCGGTCGATATTGTGGTGATCGTGATTCTGGGCGGGATGGGGAACACCCCCGGCGTGATCGCGGCGGCGGTGCTACTGACGATTCTTCCTGAGGGGTTGCGTGCCTTCGCGGCGTGGGATGCGCTGCCGGTCTGGGTGGCGCAGATCATTCGCAACCGGATGATTCTCTACTCGCTACTCCTCATCGTGCTGATGCTAACACGCCCGCAGGGGTTGTTTGTCGGAAGCGGCAAGTTTACCAAATGGCTCAAATCCAAACGAACATGACCCCGCTTCTTGAGTTGAAAGAATGCACCGTCCAGTTCGGCGGGTTGAAGGCCGTTTCCGGCCTGAATTTCACCGTGAACAAGGGGGATCTGCTCGGGCTGATCGGTCCCAACGGAGCCGGAAAAACAACGGTCTTCAACCTGATTACCGGTGTCTACCAACCGACGGCCGGGGAGATCTTTTTCGATGGCGAATCGGTGGTTGGACATCCTCCCTACAAGATCACGGGGCGCGGCATTGCCCGCACCTTTCAGAACATCCGGCTCTTCAGCTCGTTGAGCGTCTTCGACAACGTGCGTGCCGCTTGCAATATGCACCTTAGGCACGGGGTTTCCCATGCTCTTTGGCGCGGGGCGGCCTTTGATGACGAGGAGCGCGAGGTGGAAAAAACCGTTGTCGAGTTGTTGGAGATCTTCAAACTTGATCACCTCCGCGACACACAGGCCACTAGCCTGCCGTATGGCGACCAGCGCCGTCTGGAGATCGTGCGCGCGCTGGCTACCCGCCCGAAGCTGCTCCTGCTCGATGAGCCCGCCGCCGGGATGAACCCGACCGAAAAGCTCGAGCTGATGCGTCTGATCCGCTTTACTCAGGAGCGGTTCGGCCTTGCGGTGCTGCTGGTGGAACACGATATGCGCGTGGTCATGGGGATCTGCGAGCGCATTGCCGTGTTGGACTACGGCATCAAGATTGCCGAGGGCTCGCCGGAAGTCATCCGTTCGAATCCGAAAGTGATCGAAGCCTATCTTGGGGAGTAACCACCGATGCTTGAAGTTCGCGATTTGCATGTCAACTACGGGTCGATCTCGGCCCTGCACGGGATCAGTCTCGATATTCCCAAGGGGCACATCGTGACGTTGATCGGCGCGAACGGCGCGGGGAAAACGACCACGCTCCGCGCGCTCTCCGGCATCGTCCCGGCGCGCTCGGGGATAATCCGTTTCGAGGGCGAAGAAATCGCCGGCCTCCCTTCCTACAAGATTGTCTCGCGCGGCCTCTGCCACGTGCCGGAAGGACGGATGGTCTTCGCGAACCTGACAGTGATGGAGAACCTCCTGATGGGGGCCTACCGCCGCAGTGACAAGAAGAACTACCCGGACGAGCTCGATTACATTTTCTCAATCTTCCCCCGCCTCAAGGAGCGCGAGAAGCAGATGGCGGGCACGCTTTCGGGGGGGGAACAACAAATGCTCGCCATTGGGCGTGCATTAATGAGCAAGCCGCGCTGCCTGATGCTCGACGAACCGTCGTTGGGCATCGCGCCGCTTCTGGTGAAGACGATCTTCGCGAAGATCGTGGAGGTAAACCGCCAGCTCGGGATCACCATCCTCCTGGTCGAGCAGAACGCCAACCTAGCGCTGGAGATATCCAACTACGGCTACGTGTTGGAGACGGGGAGGATCATCCTCGGGGACGATTCGGCCAAGCTGCGGGAAGACCCGAAGGTGCGGGAATGCTACCTCGGGGGGTAATTCGCGTAAGGAACTAGCGATCCGCAATAAGGTTGCGGTATTTCACGGTGCCCTTTTGCAGCATTTCAGCATGGCCATCCACCATGAGCACCGCGGCTTTCCCGCGATTACGGTAGCGTAGATAACCCCGGCTGCCCTGGACATCGGTGTCGGGGCCGACGGGGATCAGGCTGTCGAGATCGGTCTGCTTTCCCGCCATGGCGAATTCGGAGGGGAAGGAGAAATTCGCCGTTGCGTAGGTATTGTTAAGTTGTGGGCCATCTCCCGCGAGAATGACTTCCGAAGGGCGCAGCACGCCGGTCCTTTTGAGACGCCTGTCTTCGAGGGAGGTGTCGCCACACAACAAACCATGCACGGAATACGTAAATGGAGTGAATGTTGCAGAGACCCCGGAACGGACGGGAACCTCGCAGGTGGGCGAGACGAACGGATTCCCTTCGGGAAGATAGAACCTCGCCGGCAGGCCCATATAGGAGAGCAGTTCGGTGGCGTAGGTTCTTTCCACCGTACTGGTTTCCGTTTTCTTATAGTAATACCCGAGCGGGAAGTAGTTATTGTTATCGTTGGCGTACGCGTGCATCGCGATCCCGATCTGCCGAAGTTGACTTAACGACTTGGTTTCAAGCGCGCTCTTGCGAGCAGCGCTGATACTCGGCAGGGTCACCGAAAATAGGAGGGAGACAACGGCGATGACCACCAGAAGCTCGATCAGAGAAAATGCCGCTTCCGGGGAGAGGGCAGGGGATCTGTAGGGGAGTGGTTTGTTTTTCACGGCAGTTCTCCGGCTGCGTAAAATTTCAGCTTATGAAATAATCCAAAATGGCACGGGTGTAGAGGGGTGTCAAACGGTGGACGGGTGGGCATCCTGAACGCCGGTCCGCCGTTTGCGGATCGAGGCGCCGATGGCTAGTCCTCCGCCGATCAGCGAAAGCCATGCGAGCGACGGTTCCGGAATGGCGGTGGTGACTATCAGATTGTCGAAGCTGATGGTTTGGGAACCGGTGTCTAGGGTGTTATTGAAACGAAAGGTGATGCTCTTGAGATCGGCCACGACTTGATCGAGCGTTTTGCTTCCCTGAATCGACTTTATATTCTCGGCAGAGAAGGAGAACGTGAAAGTCTGGTAACTGGTGCTGCTAAGGCTTTGCCCAACGAGCGTCTCGAAAATCGTGGGGGTGGCGTCGCTGCTCGCGATCTGTGCAAACACCTTGGTTCCCGGTCGGACGGTGTTAACGGCGATGTCCAGGCTGAAGGTGATATTGCCTTCAAAGCTTTGCGGCGTGGCGTAGGTATAACGCACCGAACCGTTGACCGCGGTCGTCGTATTGTAGTTGACGAGGTAATTGGCTCCGCGGGTTCCTCCGACTCCGCCTGCAATACTATAGATCCCATCTGCCGTGGCATTTCCAAAACGGCTCCAGTTCGTTCCGGGGAGATTCTGAAGAAGGGTGGAGTTGGAGTAGTTATTGAAGTCGTCGATGACGATCGTTGCTCCCTGAGCAATCGACGAAGAAAAACCCAGCACCGAAACCCCTGCGGCGAGAAGAAGACGCTTTAATTGGTTCATGCGATGAATCATTATGGAATTCGGATTTGGATTGCAAGGGTTTTTGTGGCTTAAGGGCGCTTTCGTATCCGTGGAGTGCCTTTGGCTGTGCGATTTTTCTTTTTTCCGGGCCATCGGGTATGTATCACTTCGGCTTATGGATTTTTTCGATCGAGTGTGGCCTTTCACGGAAGCTGGGGAGGGCGTCTTTACCCAGAAGGCTGCTGCGGATCGCAATCGGCTCCGTATTCTGGGGCTGATTGCACGGAGGAAATGTGTTTCGCAACGGCGGCTGGCGACGGCCACCGGGCTTCAGGCTTCCACGGTGTCGAATATAGTTCGTGATCTGAAAGCGCGGGGGATAGTGCGTGAAGGGGAGCCTATCGAGGCAGAGCGGGTTGGGCCCAAGGAGATGGAGCTTGAAGTGGTGCCCGGAGTTGCCTGGAGCGCGGGGTTGCATCTGACGAGAGCGGGGCATCGGCTCATTTTGGTGAATGCCATGGGGCATGTGCTGGCGCAGGAGGGGATTCCTCCGGTGGATTCAATCCAGGAATTGCTGGAGATCGTGCCGTCGCGCATTGAGGGGTTGTCCTGCCGCCTTCGGTTGGATCGGGCACGCTTTGCCGGTCTGGGGGTTAGTGTGCCCGGGTCCGTGAATAGCGAGGAAGGGGTGGTGCTGGTTTCGCGTTCGCTTCACCTTGCTTCGTTTCCGTTGCGCAAGGAGTTGCAGGCCGCCTTGAATGCGCCGGTATGGGCGGAGCGGGACGTCGCTTGTGGCGCTTATGCTGAGCATCACGCAGGGGTTGCGCGGGACAATGACTCATTCATCTATTATCTGATTCGCTCCGCGCCGGGATCTGCGGATACTTTCGGTGTGGCAGTCGTGATCGGGGAGAAAATCTTTCGGGGCTGCAACTCCGCGGCGGGGGAGATTGACCGTAACTTTCTGGCGAACTGCCGGTTCGAGGAGGGGGTTTCCGGCCGAGGAAGCGACAAGTTGATCGATGCCTTCTATCAGTCGTGTGCGGCGAGCATTGCCAGCATCGTGAATCTTTTGGATATCGGCTGCCTCGTATTGTGCAGCGACGATGCCGGGCTCACGCAGAAGCGGTTTGGAATGTTGCGCGACAAGGTGATTGACGGTCTGGTGCCGGTTCCTGATCGTCGGTTTGAAATTTTGCGCTCGGGAATGGGGGAGGACGGGGTTGTTCTTGGTAGCGCGCTTCTCGCGCTGCATCGGCATTTCGCAAGCCAGTTTGGGCTGCGGCGTGGCGCGGCTGATTTGCAGCGGAGCGCTTGAGTTTACTGCGGTGGTCCGGCCGTTTGCGGGCCCTTGTTTTGCGTTGAGGGGTGCTCCTTCTCCAGCCTATCGAGCATTTTAGGACGTTTTTTCGTGGGATGATTCGTTCATTAACTTAATTTAACTTCCTTTATTTGACACGATTGCCTTCGATTTTCTATTAAATGGTTCATGAAATGGAATATTAAGGCTTCCTTGAGCGTGTATCTATTGTCGGTGCTGGCGTCTCTCTCTCCTGCACCGGGGCTGAGGGCTGAAGCGAAGCCGCACTCGGAGTTGGGGATGTGGGTGTGGCTGCACAAGGATCTGGAGGATTCCAAGGGGCGGGAAAGGCTGTTGGAGTTCTGCCGCGCGCACGGAATCGGGCGAATTTTCGTTGAAGTCACCTTTACCGGTGATTCGGGCAGTCGAGAGCTGGCAAATCAGGCGGGGCTTCGTGATCTTTTGCAAAAGGCCGCCGATGCCGGTGTCGGCGTCGAGGCTCTCGATGGCCACAAGGAGATGAGTCTGGAGAAATGCCGGGCGGATACCTTGCAGCGCCTTGATGCGGTGCTTGCCTTCCAGGCTGCGCTTCCCGTTTCGGCCCGGTTTGCAGGCCTGCACTATGACATGGAGCCGTACCTTGGGGAGCGGTGGAAATTAGGCGATGAGCAGGGGGTCATGCGGGAGACGCTGGAGACGATGGCGGCGATCCGCGAGAAAGTGACGCCTGCTGCCGGGTTGACTCTCGCCTATGACATCCCCTCGTGGTACGACAGGCATCCCGACACTTTGACAATCCGCTTTCAGGGCGCGGAGAAGAATTTCCACCAGCATATCCAGGATCTCTCCGACTATATCGGGATCATGTCCTACCGCCGCGAGGCGGAAGCGATCGTCGAAATATGCGCGGCGGAATTTGCTTACGGGGAGAAGGTCGGCAAGAAAGTCTATCCAGCAATGGAAACAGGTCGCCTGAAAGAGGAGCCGGAGATCACCTTTTATGGAGCCACGCCGGAAGTCTTTATTGGGGTTTTGAAGGAGGTTCAGGATGCGAAGCGGTCTTCCCCTTCCTACGGCGGGGTGTTTCTTCACTATTACGAGTCGTTACGTGAGTTGCTCGATCGGAAAGGTGAATAACGATCGCAACCTCGGCCGCTGCGGTAGCGAGCGGCGGAGATGTAATTGGCGCTGACGGATCAGCTCTACATTTTCCTCGTTCCTCGTTACCAATCTCCAGATTGGTAATGCCAATGTCCCCGAATCTCTGATTCGAAAGCCTTCTTATGTCGTGCAGGGTGACAGAATGGACAGGGTTGCGAAACTGGAGTTTCGAGGACACGGGCATTCCCAAACAGAGTTCGGGAACGAGGAAGCCTCCGTCGCCGAGTGGCGAGCGGAGGGGAAGTGGGGTGATCGATACTAGCGACTCAGCTCAACATTGCGAAATTCGACCTGCCCTCGATGTCCGCTGCCGGATTTCGGGAAGATGATTCGCAGCGCGTTGATCTCGTCAAACGCAGGTTGGATGTTGGGGAAATCCTTTGGGACCTCAAACTCAACGCGGGTCCATTCTTCGGTGATCGGCTGGGTGCTCGATCCCGCCGCACGAAAAGCCTTTTCGCGGCCCTGGCTGGCGGAGCGAATCACGAATTCCACGGTTACGGTGCGCGGATCGCCACCGGTGGCCCGGGCTTCGAGGTTGAGTTTCCGGTATTGACTCAGGTGAGGGAGGGCGGTGCCATCGCCTTCTCCCTTTTCATAGGCCGCCCCGACGCCAAAGGTAGCCGCGCTCCAGTCGACTTCTATCTTCAGGCCGTTGCTCCCGGTTGGTTGGCTATCCATGGTTCCCAGTCCAAAGGCTCGCCATTGGCCATTCTTTAATGTTTCATTCCATAACTTAACTGACTCAATCGGTTCCTCGTTGGCGATCGATGAGGTGGGCATGTGGAAGCTTGAGAAGATGCCAAGAGCCGCCAGTGTCAGTGTAAGTGACAGATTTTTGCGGTTCCTTCGGTTTAAAAAGACGGGGGTGATTGACATGCGGAAAGTATATGGATAGGAATTGTTCCATGCAATGGAATATTAAGAAATCACTGATTAAAGCGAGCTACGCCGTAAGCTGGTCATTTTGGCGGCTTTCCAACCTGATTTTTCCTCACCTGTCTTCAGACAGGCTGCGGAAAATCGACTTGGAAATCCATCCAAACTGCCTGCGCTTTCGTCATGCTCCATGTAATCAGCGATTCCTTAAGTGTCTCGTTCCGATTTTCGCATGCCTCTTCTCCCTGGAGCCTGCCAATGCCTCCGATCTGGGAATGTGGGTTTGGCAGCGTGAGAGTGTCTCGAATCCCGCCCAACGCAAAGAGTTGATGGAGTTTTGCGGCCGCCATGGAATCAACCGTTTGCTGGTCCAGGTACGGTTCAGCGGGGAGGGGGAGTCGCGGCAGTTTGCCGATGCCGAAGCTTTTCAGGAATTTTTGAAAGAAGCGGGCGAGGCCAACGTAAAGGTGGAAGCGCTCGATGGCGCTCACGATATGGGTCTTGAAATTCGGAGAGCCGAGACGCTGGCTAAACTCGATGCCATTCTCGCCTTTCAGAAGCAACTGCCTGCCTCCGCACGGTTTTCCGGTATTCACTACGATATTGAACCCTACCTCAACCCGCGTTGGAAATCCGGGGATAAACAAGGGGTGATGCGCGAAATGCTGGATACGCTTTCCGCGATCCGCGCGAAGGTTACGCCGGAGCTTGGCTTGACCCTGGCGCATGACATCCCCGGCTTCTACGACAAACACCCGGAGGCACTGGCCATCGAGTTTGGCGGTGAGAAGAAGAACTTCCACGAGCATATTCAGGATCTCTCCGACTATATCGGCGTGATGTCATACCGCCGGAAGGCGACCGGGCCCAATTCGATCATCGATCTCTGCGCGGCCGAGATGGCTTATGGCGAGAAGATCGGAAGGCCGGTTTACCCCGCCATTGAAACCGGCAAGCTCGACGACGAGCCGGGGATTACGTTCTACGGCGTCGAGGCGGAGACATTTCTGGGTGTGCTGAAAGAAGTGCGGACGGCAGCTCCCGCCGCATCGTCTTCTTATGGCGGCGTCCTTCTGCACTCGTACCGCTCGCTTCGGGAACTGCTCGAACCCCGGAAGCCGTCAAACGTCCAAAATCAGTAGCGATGTCGGGTTCTTTGCTTGATCAGGTGGATGCGGTCGTCCGCGAGGCGGGTATTGCTGCATTGCGTTTTCCGGAAGCGGAGGATCTGGCTCTTCGGCAGGGGATTGACGAGATCGTCAGCGCGTATCCCGGTCGATTTGCGGGAGGGGCTGCGGTTCGTTTCATGAGTTGCCCCCGGAGTCGCGGGCTTTCGGTGAAGGTGGTCCCGGGCGGGGTCGAGATTAATTACTCGCGGCTGTGCGAAGCTTTTCGTGCCCTGGGGATCGTGATGGGGCGTCTGGAAAGCGGGCTCGAATTGGAGAACTATGCGGAAGAGAGCGCCTTCGAAACGCTCGGAGTCATGGTCGATGTCTCCCGCAACGGGGTGTTGCGCGTCGAGGCGGTGAAGAAGATGATCCGTCATTTTGCGCTGATGGGGCTCAACCAGCTGATGCTCTACACCGAGGATACCTATGAGATTCCCGGAGAGCCTCTTTTCGGATACTTCCGGGGCGGCTATTCTCAGAAGGAGCTTGCGGCGATTGATGACTATGCATCGCTTTTCGGGATGGAGGTGGTCCCATGCATCCAGACGCTGGGCCATCTCGAGCAAGTGCTTCAGTGGCCAAGCTACCGTCCCATGCAGGATACCGCGGGTGTCCTTCTTGCGGGAGATGCCGCGGCGGAGAGATTGGTGGAAAAAATGATTGCAGCCGCCTCCGCGCCCTTCCGTTCGAAGCGGATTCATATCGGCATGGATGAAGCCCATGGCATCGGGTCGGGCCAATATCGGTTTCGCAATGGGTTGAAGCCGCCTTTTGAAATCTTGACCAGTCATCTTGAACGGGTGGCGGAGATTTGCCGACGCGAGGGGCTGACGCCGATGATCTGGAGCGATATGTTCTTCCGGCTCGGCTCGCGCTCGGGTCAATATTACGACCGGGGCTCGCAGATTCCCGAAGCCGCCGCGAAACAGATTTCCGAAGAGGTGCAGGTGGTTTACTGGGATTACTATCACACCGATACGGCGTTTTATGATGACTGGATTGCCCGCCATCGCGCCATGGGCAAGGAGCCTGTTTTCGCCGCCGGAATCTGGACGTGGAATCGTTCCTGGGCGGCTCTCCCGCATTCCTTCGCCACGATCGGCGCCGGAATGGGCTCGGCCCGCAGGAACGGGTTGAAGGAAGCCTTTGTGACGATGTGGGGCGATAACGGCGCGGAGTGCGACTTTTTCTCGGCGCTTCCCGCGGTCCAGTTTTTTGCGGAGATGGCTTACGCGCCGAAGCACGCGGAGGCTGCGTTGAAGACACATTTCCGGGGGAGCTGCGCGGCCAGCAGTGCGGCGTGGATCGATGCGAGCCGCCTCGACTGCATCCCGGGGACATCGGACCCGCGCGAAGCCCAGTTGAACCCGAGCAAATGGTTGCTTTGGCATGACCCGATTCTGAATTTTCTCGAACGCCACATTCCGGAGACGCTCCCCGGGCACTACGCCGGACTCGCCACGCTTTGCACGGAGCGGGCAACGGCGGAGACCGAAGATGCGCGGCTCGGTTTCGCCGGGAAGCTGGCGGCAGTGCTTTCGCGAAAGGCGGCATTGCATCTTCAATTGCGCCCTGCCTACCGAAATGGAGACGCGGCAACGCTACGCAGGATTGCCGAGGAGCTGATCCCCACGCTGCATAGGGAGGTGCGAGACTTATGGAAAGCCGACCGCGAACGGTGGCATGCCCAATACAAACCGTTTGGCTGGGAGATCCTGGAGGGTCGCTACGGCGCGCTCCTGGCCCGGATGGAAACGCTGCGGGAAAAGCTGGCTGATTGGTTGGCCGATCCGTCACGACGCATCGAGGAACTGGAATGCGAGAGTTGCGAGGTCTACCCCTCGGAAGAGTGGGACACTCTCGTTCTGAACTACCACAACACCTGTTCCCCAAGCCGGGTGTATTGAACCAAAAAGGGCATCGATCGGGGGCGATTCGCTGTTTTCGGGGGAAGAGCGAAGGTAGCCCGCTCTCGCCGAGAGCGCGGGTATCGATGAAGAGTCGCGTTTGTCGCCCATCCCCGCAGGACGGCTGGACAGGCTGCTGAAGTTGGGATGCGGCCCTCATGAAGCCAAGAAGTCGATACCCGCGCTCGACGGCGCGAGCGGGCTACCGGTGCTGCCGCACCGGGGCTACTTCGGCTCAGCCTCTTGCGCCAGCCCATCCCCTACCATCACCGTTTTAGGTTGAGGCCACCAAGGCAAGGTCTCCCATTCTTGTGAAAATTGGGTTTTCCTCCCTGCTCGCGCTTTGCTTTATAGCGCGATGCACGTTGCCGGACGCCTGCCTTTGCTCGATGCGCTTCTTGCGCTGAAGCCGAACGCCATTTACGCCATGGCTCCGGCGAAGACGATTGCGTCGGCAGCCGCATACTTTGCGGAGGACCCGATCCGGCGGTTTTGCTGGGGGCAGAGCGGCAAATTGCTGGAGGCGGAGTTCGCCGCTGCGGAGCCGTTTGTCGTGCGGTTCATCGACGCGGATGGGAAGCTGGACGGCGTTTGCGAGCGTTGCAACTATGCCGCGAACTGTCGGCACGTCCTTGCCGCCGCGATGACGATCTCGCGCGTTTTGCACAATGCCCGGTTTCATCGGGACGATCTGCCGCCGCCGCGTCTGGAAGCGATGCGGGAACAGTTGAAAGCGCCCGTGTCCGAAGAGGCCCGCCCAAAAGTGATTTTCTCATCCGACGGTCCCGGGGGGCGCTTTGCGCTCGACTACGATTCCGGCAAGAGGGAAGCCTCCTGGATCTCCGCAGGGCCTTCTCCCGGCATGGAATGGCTGGCCTGGCAGGATCGTCAACCGGAGCGCGTCGCGGAGGCGTTTGGCCAGTGGCTTTCGGCAAAACCGGAGGAAGTGGAGATCGAAGTCCGCTCTGCCGCCGACACGCTTTCTTTCGCGGAAGTTTCATGGCGGCGGATGCGTGCCCGGACGGAACTGAGGCTGGAGGGGAGGGCGGTGAACGTTCGGCGGGTGGTCGGCTCGGAGGTTGGAGAGGAAGCGGTCGCGGATTTTATCGACCTCGGTTACGGTCTCGTCGTGTTGCCCAGCGAAGCGGTGTTTGCACGGGTTGAACCTCACGACGCCTGGCAGGAAGCCTCGCGGGTGCTGGCTTCGGGGACGTCAGACACGTCAAGGCCTGTCTTCTCCCTGAGTGCCGCCGCCTTCAACACGGAGCCTCCCGCCTGGCCCGCGCCCAATTTCACGTTGCTCGACGACGAAGGGCAACCTGTGCCCGCTCGGGAGACGCCTTGCCGGGGGTTATTGATCGCCGAGACGGGCGGCGAGACGGTACGCATTCGTCTCAGGGCCTGTGACGCCGAAGGCCGTGAATTGCCGTTTCAGCCGAGCCTGAATCGTTGTTTCGACGACTACACGGTCTTGATGAAAAGCCCGGCCCGGCGGCGGCGACTTGGGGAGGGGCTATGCCGTTTGCTGCGAGGGGAGGAAAAGGGAGAGGGAGAGGTTGAATCAATCCTGCTGGAGCTCTCGCGGGACGCCGCCTTTACCAGTTACGAAATGCATGGAGAGGAGGCGATGCGATGCCTGCGCGGGCTTCTCGAAAGATTCCGGCAGATGAACGCGGGCTGTCTCCTGGCAGACCCCGCATCGCCTGGGAAACCGGAATCGCGGTGGCTGGCCTGTGCCGGGCTGGGAAGCAGCCTGGGCGAGGCGCTGGCCGTCGTTATTGAACTTTTCGCCGGAGAAGAACTGCTGCGCTCGAAGGATTTCTCTTTTGAAACCGGCGCTCCCGGTTTCATCCGGGAACTTCCGAAGCTGGTGGAAGCGTGCGCGCAACAGCAGATCGTCCTGCGCGTGGATGATCGCAAGGTTCGCGCGGCGAAACTAAACTTGTCGGTCCGGGCGATTCAGAGCGGCGTCATCGATTGGTTCGAGCTTCACCCGGAGGCCCGCGCCGGGAATCTGGCGATCGCTCGCGAGCAGTGGGGTGAGATTCTGCGTACGGGGCGCTTCCGCGCGGATGACGACACCCTGGTCAGCGTGGACGAAGAATCCCTTAATGCGTTGCGGAGGCTCAACGGCTTGCTGGATAGTTCCGTCGGCGATGCGGAAAAGGTTCCCCGGTTGCGCCTTTTCGATTGGGTGGCGCTGCGAGCCGAGGGAGTGGCGTGCGAAGTGCCGCCAGAGGAAGAGGCGGTGCTGGCGTCCCTGCAAAATCTGGAGCGGATCCCGGCGCAGGCGTTGCCTCTCGGGTTTTGCGGTGAGATGCGCGAGTACCAGCAGCATGGCTATTCATGGCTCGCGTTTCTTTACCGGCATCGCTTTGGCGCGTGTCTGGCCGACGACATGGGGCTGGGGAAAACCATCCAGACCATCGCGCTGCTTGCGGCGATTGTGGAAGGCGGCATCCCAAGTCAGGCTCCGTCGACATCGCGCGAGCCGCATCTCGTCGTCCTTCCGCCCACGCTTCTCTTCAACTGGCAGAGCGAAATTGCCCGGTTTGCACCCGGTTTGAAGGTTTACGAATACACCGGGCAGGGACGCTCTGCGGATTTTGCGGGAGCGGATGTGATCCTCACGACCTACGGACTGGCGAGCCGCGACATCGAGACGCTCTCCTCGATCGGGTTTGATGTCGTGGTCTTCGACGAAGCCCAGGCGATCAAGAACGCCACCGCCGCGCGGACCCGCGCGCTGGGGCGGCTGAAGGCCCGTTTCCGGATCTGCCTGACCGGCACGCCGCTGGAGAATCATATCGGCGAGTTCCATAGCATCATGGAAGCGGCGGTTCCCGGGGTCTTCGGAGAGCGAAAGCGATTTCTCGAACAACACGAGGCGGGTCTCCCTGTGCTGGCGCGCGCCAAGCCGTTTCTGCTGCGGCGCACGAAGGAGAGGATTCTCGCCGAGCTTCCGCCGAAAGTGGAGCGCGACACCTTTTTCCACCTCAGCGAGCGCCAAAAGGAATGCTACACGCGGGCCGTGGGGGAGGTTCACAAGGAGGTGCTAGCCGCCTACGGGGAACGCCCTGCCCAACAGGCCGGGATCATCGCTTTGGCCGCGCTATTGCGCCTGCGGCAGATTTGTATCTCGCCCGCCATGCTGTCGGACGAGATGGAGGAAAGTTCGCCCAAGCTCGATTATCTTGTGGAGCAGCTTGCGGCGCTTGCGGAGGAAGGACACGCCGCGCTGGTCTTCTCGCAATTCGTCAAAGCGCTCGACCTCGTTGGTAGGGTATTGGAGAAAGCGGGTCTCCCGTTCCTGCGCATGGATGGCTCCACCCCCACGGCTCGGCGCAAGGAACTGGTAGAGGCATTCCAATCAGGCGAGTCCCCCGGCATTTTTCTCATTAGTCTCAAGACAGGCGGCGCGGGGCTTAACCTCCCCAGGGCGAGTTATATCTATCACCTCGATCCGTGGTGGAACCCGGCGGTCGAAGCCCAGGCCAATGCCCGCGCCCACCGCATCGGGCAGAAAAACGGCGTCTACGTCCAGCGATTGCTGATGCACCACACCGTGGAGGAAAAGATGATGGCGCTCAAGGAGCGTAAGCAGGCACTCTTCGACGAGGTGGTGGAACACGGCGGCGCTGCATCATTGAACGGAGCCCCGACGCTCACTGCCGACGATTTCCGGTTTTTGGTGGAGATGTAATCCCGTCGGCCTACGGCTTCACGGGAAACGAAGCGTCTTCGTCCTCGTTACCAATCTCCAGATTGGTAATGCCATTGTCCCCGAATCTCTGATTCGAAAGCCTTGTCATCTCGTGTAGGGTGTCGGAGCTGAAAGGGGTTGCGAAACTGGAGTTTCGAAGACACGGGCATTCCCAAACAGAGTTTGGGAACGAGGAAAACACTTGCTAACGTGGTCCCAATGATTTTGTCCTACGGCTTCACAGGAAACGAAGCGTCCTTCTGAAAGGCCGGTTTGTTCGCGTAGACGTAGCGGTAATAGTCGGCCTTCTTGAGCTTGGTTGCAGCCGCTTCGTCGGCGATCACGATCACCTGCGGGTGCAGTTGCAGCACCGAAGCCGGGCACATCGCGGTTACCGGACCTTCCACCATCGCCGCGACGGCGTCCGCCTTGGCTTCACCGAAAGCAAGGAGCAGGCAGACGCGGGATTCGAGAATGGTTCCCACGCCCATCGTGATGACATGGCGCGGGACTTCCTCTTCGTCGGTGAAGAAACGCTTGTTGGCGTTGATGGTCACTTCCGTCAGCGTTTTCAGCCGCGTGCGCGAGGCTAGCGAAGAACTCGGTTCGTTGAAGCCGACGTGCCCGTCGTGCCCGATGCCGAGCACTTGCAGGTCGATGCCGCCCGCCGTGCGGATGTCGGCCTCGTAGCTCGCGCAAAAAGCCGGAATATCCTTGGTCTCGCCATCGGGGATATGGATCTTCCCTGCCGGGACGTTGATCTGCCCAAACAGGTTCTCGTGCATGAACCGGTGGTAGGAAGCCGGATGCCCGGGGGCTAGGCCGACGTATTCATCGAGGTTGAAAGTCGTCACGCCGTTGAAATCGAGGCCTTCATCGCGGTGTTTGCGGATCAATTCACGGTAAAGCCCCACCGGCGTGCTCCCGGTCGCAAGGCCAAGCACGGCGCTGGGCTTGGTGCGGATCAGTTTTTCGATGATGCGCGCCCCCGTCTCTGCGCCGCTGCCGGGATTGGGTGTGATGATGACTTCCATAATAAACCTGACAGCGTCTAGAGCGAAGCCGCCGCCAATACAACAGATTTCCGCTTTTTAGTGGGGTGTTTTTGTCGTTTTTGAATATTTTAACGATTTCATTGACGAATTCGCCAAAAAGAGGTCTTTTTTGGAGCCGGCCCAGTGAAGTTTTGATTGCAGTTTTCAGGGGCTCCCGAAGTATCCATCCATGAAAATCCTTGTAACCGGCGGCGCAGGCTACATCGGCACGCATACCGTGCTGGAGTTGCTCCAGGCAGGCCACGAAGTTGTTATTGTCGATAACCTTGTCAACGCAAAGCAGGAGGCGGTGCGCAGGGTGGAGGAGATCTCAGGCAAGCGCGTCGAGTTCCACGCTGTGGACCTCCTCGACCGCGCCGCATTGGATCGCATTTTTGCCGCGTCGAAGATCGATGCGGTGATCCATTTTGCCGGGCTCAAAGCCGTGGGCGAGTCGGTGAAGATTCCCCTTCGCTATTACCACAACAATCTTACTGGCACCTTCATTCTATGCGAGGCAATGGCGGCTGCCGGGTGCTTCAATCTGGTGTTCAGTTCCTCTGCCACGGTGTATGGCGACCCTGCCAGCGTACCGATTCGCGAGGATTTCCCGCTCTCGGCCACCAACCCTTACGGGCGCACGAAGCTCTTCCTGGAGGAAATCCTGCGCGATCTTCACACCAGCGATTCCCGTTTCAACATCGCGCTGCTGCGGTACTTCAACCCTGTCGGCGCGCACCCGAGCGGCCGGATCGGCGAAGACCCCAACGGCATTCCCAATAACCTCGTTCCGTACATCGCTCAAGTCGCCGTCGGGAAGCTCAAGGAGCTTTCGGTTTACGGCAATGACTATCCAACGGCAGACGGCACCGGCGTGCGGGACTATATTCACGTCCTCGACCTCGCTGCTGGGCATGTCCGCGCCTTGGAGAAGCTCGCTTCCAACCCCGGCGTGGTTGCCTACAACCTCGGCACCGGGCGCGGCAACAGCGTGCTCGAAATGATCGCCGCCTTTGAAAAGGCGAGCGGCAAGAGCGTTCCTTTCAAGTTTGTCGCCCGGCGTCCCGGCGATATTGCCGCCTGTTATGCCGACCCCGCCAAAGCCGAGGCGGAACTCGGCTGGAAGGCCACGCGCGGCATTGACGAGATGTGCGCCGACACCTGGCGCTGGCAGTCGCAAAACCCCAACGGATTCTAATTTTTCCCTTACGAATGCAAAACAAGCACGACGTGTCCGCCATTGGCGCCGGATTCGAAATCCCGGGCCGCTTCATCTCTGCAATTCCCTACGGGAGTGGCCATATCAATGACACCTACGCCGCCACCTATGAACAGGACGGCGCGCAGATTCGCTATATCCTCCAAAGGATCAACCACAACATCTTCAAAGATCCCCGCGCGTTGATGGAGAATATTGCGCGGGTGACATCGCATCAGCATCGGGTCATGAAGGAGGCTGGCATCGCCGATACCAGGCGTCGTGCGCTGACGCTCATTTCATCCCGTGACGGGTTGCCGTATTACAAGGATCCCGAAGGGAACTTCTGGCGCACTTATCTCTTCATTGAGAATGCGCGCACCTTCGACGCCATCGAAACTCCCGCGCAGGCCGAGGAAGCTGCCCGCGCGTTCGGCGAGTTTCAGAAACAGGTCACGGATCTGCCCGGCGGGCGACTGCACGAGACGATCCCCGATTTTCATCACACCCCCAAGCGCCTTGAAGCTCTTTTGAAGGCGATTGAATTGAACCCCTGCAACCGCGTCGCGGAAGCGCAGGCGGAGATCGACTTCGTGCTCGCCCGGCGCGAGATCACCAGTGTTCTCGTCGATAAGCAGGCTGCGGGTTTGATCCCTGAGCGGATCACCCACAACGACACGAAGCTCAACAACGTCATGCTCGACGACGTCACCCAGAAGGGGATCTGCGTCATCGACCTCGACACGGTGATGCCCGGGCTGGCACTTTACGACTTCGGCGACATGGTGCGCACGGCAACGAGCCCCCGCCCCGAGGACGAGCTTGATCTCTCGCTTATCCACATGCAGATGCCGATGTTCCGCGCGTTGGTGGACGGGTATCTCTCCTCCGCTCACGATTTCCTCGTCCCCGAGGAGCGGGCGCAGCTCGCCTTCAGCGGCAAGCTGATCACGCTGGAGATTGGCATCCGCTTCCTTACCGACTTCCTGCTGGGCGACCAGTATTTCAAGATCAAGCGCGAGCGGCATAACCTCGACCGCTGCCGCACGCAGTTCCGTTTGGTGCAATCCATCGAAGAACAGGAAGAAGCCATGAATGAAGTGGTTTGCTCCTGGACCCCAAAATCGTAGAAATACCACCATGAGCAAACCTTCTCTTCTCGTCCTCGCTGCGGGCATGGGTAGCCGTTACGGCGGCTTCAAGCAAATCGATCCGATCGGCCCCGAGGGCGAAATCATTATCGATTATTCGGCCTACGATGCCCTTCGCGCCGGTTTTGGAAAGATCGTGATCGTCACGGTGCCCGCTCTCGAGCAACCGCTGCGCGAGCACTTCAGCAAAACTCTGGGGGACGACGTTAACATCGTCTACGCCTTCCAGGGTCTCGCCGATTTGCCCGAGGGATTCTCGCTGCCCGAAGGGCGCACCAAACCGTGGGGAACCGGGCACGCCATCTGGGCCGCCCGGGAGCATCTTCACGAGCCGTTTGGCGTTATCAACGCTGACGATTTTTACGGCCCAACCTCGTACCAGGTGCTGCATGACGCCCTCGTCTCTCAAAAGTCGGGAGAGTTCTACATGGTCGGTTTCGAACTCGCCAAAACCCTCTCGCAATATGGCTCCGTGTCGCGCGGGATCTGTCAGGCCGACGCCGACGGGTATCTCGTCGATGTCCTGGAGCACACGACGATTGAAGCGGTCGATACCACCGGCGCCCGGACAAAACGGCCCGATGGCGAGTGGGCGCCGATTGCGACCGATTCGATCGCGTCGATGAACCTCTGGGGCTTCGATCCCTCGATTTGCGGTCATCTGGAAAGCCAGTTCACCGAGTTCCTGCGGACCCAGATCGACAACCCCAAGTCGGAGTTCTTCATTCCCACCGTCGTCGATACCTTGATCAAATGCGGCCAGGCCCGCTGCAAGGTTCTCAAGAGCGCGGAACAATGGTTCGGGATGACCTATAAGGAAGACCGCGAGCAGGCGGGCGTCACCATCCGGCAGCTTATCGATTCGGGAGTTTACCCGAAGAGTTTGCGTAGTTAGCCATCATGGATTTTTCTCCGGAAATAGTTGCCGCGTTGGGCTCAGTGAGGCTCGCACTGCACGGGATCAAACCACCCGGCGACTTTTTTTCCGGAGCGATGCTCTCCCAGGGGATGGCCCCTGATAACATCCTCTTCTTCAAACGGAACAGCACTGAGGCATTTCGTCCCGAGGGGGTGAACGATAACTACCATCACCGGTTTGAACTGGTGGTGGTACTGGAAAAGGCGGGGCCGGTGAGGATCGGGGAGACCAGCTATCTGCTCAACCCGGGTGAAGCGGTTCTTATTTTTCCCCACCAGTTCCATCACTATATGGACGTGGAAGAGGGGGCGATGGAGTGGCTCTTTGTGACGTTCGAACTCGACAACGCGGAGGCGATTCAATCTCTCCAAAACGCGCCGCGCAAACTTGGGCCGCAGGAAATGAACGTGCTGGCCGAGATCGTCCGGGAGCATGTCGCCTCAGGATGCGATGGCGCGAGCGATACCCTTTTTATCTCCTATCATCTCTCGCGGTTTCTTCTTGGGATGACCCGGGCTTCCCTCATTGCTCCGGAACGTCAAAATTTTCATTCCGGCGACAAGGCTCGGGACGTCGTTCTGGAAAAAATCAGCCGTTATATCGCCGCCCATCTTTGCGAAGCTCCGACCATAGGGGTGTTGGCGAAGGCGCTCGGCTATTCTGTCAGTCACTTGCGCACCGTCTTCCGCAACCAGCTTGGCGTCAGTCTTGGCCGGTATATCCGCGAGTCGCGCCTTTCGGAGGCGGCGAAGCGATTGCAGACCGGGGAAGTCAGTATTTCGGACGTCGCGCAGCAATGCGGTTTCGACTCTCATTTCGCTTTTTCCCGCGCTTTCAAGAACGCTTATGGGCTCCCGCCCAAAGCCTATGGCAAGCGGCTCCGGGAGCGAAAGCCCGTCTAATTTTCCCCTGTTACAAGGCATTAATTATCAACCATCAACAAACCTATTGATATGAAAATCGGTATTATCGGACTCGGTCGGCGAATGAACGGCATGTTAAAGGGGTTCCAGAAGATCGCTCCGGAGATGAAAGTCGTCGGTGTGGTCGACTCCAACCCGGAACAGGCAAAGTCCCACCTTCGGGAAGAGGATCGCGCGGATGTTCGGTTTTTCGAATCAATTGACGAACTCGTCAAAGCGACTCAGCCCGATGCGCTTGCCATCGGCACGCAATGCGACAGCCACACGGCGTTCGCCATTCAGGCGGCGAAGTACGATATCCCGCTTTTCCTCGAAAAGCCGGTCTCGATCAACATGGAACAGGCGCTCGCGCTCGAGGCAGCCTTTGAGAATTCGCGCTGCAAAGTGGTCGTCAGCTTCCCGTTGCGCGTCTCCGTGGTTTGCGAGAGAGCCAAGCGACTCCTCGACCAGGGAGCCGTGGGGCGGATCGAGCATCTGCTTGCCGTCAACTACGTTACCTACGGGAACGTCTATTTCGACACCTGGCATCGGGACTATAGCGTGACCCAGGGGCTCTTCCTGCAGAAGGCCACACACGATTTCGATTACCTGACGTACCTTGTCGGCGCTCCGATTACCCGGGTTGCCGCCATGAGTTCCGTCGGGCGCGTGTATCGCGATAAGAAGACTCTTGTTGGAAATCCGGATCCTTATTCAATCTATCTTGAGAAGATCGGCACGCCGGAGGAGGGGATGAACGAGGATTCCTCCAGCGCCCTTCTTGAATTCGCCAACGGAGCCAAGGGGGTCTACACCCAGGTCTTCTTTTCGGCGCGGCTGCCCAGACGCGGCGTCACCATCTCGGGTCATCGCGGCGCGGTCGATTTCGACTGGTACAAAAACAAGATTACCTGCACCCATCATCGGGAGCCGTTCACGGATACCATCGAGGTCGGAGGGGAAGACAACCATTTCGGCGGCGATACCAAGCTGGCGGAAAACTTCATCGCCATCATCCGTGACAGAACGGTTCCGTCGTTGGCTCCGATCAGCACCGGTCTCGAGAGTGTCTATGCTTGCCTTGCCGCCAAGGAATCTGCTGAGAACGGGCAGTTTATGAATGTTCGTCAGCTTGGCGGTTGCCGGTAGGTAGTTTTCGGGGTGCCAAAACGGCGGCAACCTGTTATCGCTCTCTCCATGGAAAGCGAATTGAAAGTTGGCGACGACGCTCCTGATTTTACCTTGACCGCCGTGGGTGGCCGTTTCGGTCTCGGCGGCCCCATGTCGTTAAAGGACGTCGCAGGGGAGACGGTGATCCTTTATTTCTACCCCAAAGACGACACGCCTGGGTGCACGACCCAGGCGTGCGGCTTGAGGGATGTCTGGAGCGCCATCTCGCAAAAAGCGGCGGTTTTCGGGGTCAGCCCCGACTCGCCGAAGAGTCATCGGAAGTTTATCGACAAATTCGAGTTGCCCTTCCCGTTGATCAGCGACGAAGCGAAGGAACTCTCCATCGCCTACGGGGTCTGGGTGGAAAAAAGTATGTATGGGAAGAAATACATGGGGGTGGAGCGGTCCACCTTCGTGATCAGCCCGGAAGGGAAAATTCAGGCGATTTTCCGCAAGGTAAAACCCTCCGAACACGTGGAACAACTCCTCCGACATCTGGAGTAGCCCTAAAAAGCGGTGATGGGAGGGGATGAACCGGCGCATGATGCGCCGGGTAGACCGCTCTCGCCGGGAGCGCGGGATCGGTGATGAATCGCATTTGACGCACATCCCCTCAGGACTGCTGGTATTGGGATGCGGCCTCATGGAGTCACGGGGGCCGATACCCGCGCTCGGCGGCGCGAGCGTGCTACCGGTGCTGCCGCAACAGTGACTTTAACCCGAAGACCGAAGTTGATCGCGCCGATCTGACGCAATTTGCTGGCCGCGATGTCTCTTGCGCCAGCTCATCCGCTCCGACATCGGTTCTCGGGTTTAACCTTGGGGCGAAAAAAAACGAGGCGCGACCGCCATCTGGGGTATAGTGGGAAAAGACCCCATGATGACGCTTTCCCAGATGGCCGACCGCTTCGAGAAATTGCTGGGGCGACTCCCCGGCCCGATTCGTACCCCCGTCGAGCGCGAGTGGCAGCCGCTCAAGGAATTATTCCTGCATCGGCGCGCCCCGCGTTTATTGCTGGTCGGCAGCGATGCGGAGGTGGTCCTTCGCCAGTTGCTCCCGGGCGACGCGGAGATCGAGCAGAATTCCAGGTGGCATACGGCTCACCGGCGGGGTGTCGTGCATTTTATCCTGGCTCGGAAAACGGGCAAGGCGGCCCGGACCGCCATCGCGGAAGCCGCCCCGGATTGCCTGATCCTGACTTCCGGCGAAACCGCCGACCTGGAGTTGCTTCGCGAGCTTCACCGTCTCGATCTGGAGCGCTACGGACAGGCGGTCCCGATCATCGCCACAGGGGCGGAGCCTACGGCGTTGGCTGGGATCCTTTACGACGATTCCGCGCTTGCACCGGCCGTCGCCGCGATCCTTCCCGGGGATGATCGCGAAGCGGTGCTAGCCGCCATTGCACGGGCATTGCCGGTGGAGGCGCGGCTTGAGTTTGCCCGCGTGACCGGCGAGAAGGCCGTGCAGCGCGAGATCGCCCGCACGCTGACCCGTTCCACCGCGGCGGTCTGCACGGCCATCGGCGCGCAGCCGATTCCGCTTGCGGATCTTCCCATCCTGACCTCGTTGCAAGGGCTAATGGTCGCGGGGATCATCTACGCCTCCGGGCGGGAATGGAGCTTCGCCACGGTGCGCGATTTTCTTGGAGCCATGGGGGTGAATGTCGGGGCCGCCTTTCTGTTGCGGGAGGGAACCCGGGCCGCCGTGAAGTTGCTCCCCGGCTGGGGCAACGCGGTCTCCGGAGCGGTGGCAGGCGCCGGAACCTACGCCATCGGGCTGGCAGCCACCGGTTATTTTGTGGACGGGCTGCCCGTGGACGAGGTGCGCCGCCGCTTTCGGCTGGGGAGGAAGAAAAAGGCTGAAAGCGGAAGTTGAATGAGGGTAGCCTGCAGATACTTGCCGTTCCCGTTGATCGTTGAAGTCCGAAGAAAATGTGAAAACGTATGGACCCCCCTCGGGTCCCGCTTAAGGGTTCGCGAAGCTTCGTTCCCTTCGTCCCAAAAAGGCCTTAAAGGGGGGTGGGGGATTGGCTAAGTCGTTGGTTTTATATGGTTCACGGTGAGCCTGATACGATGATAGGCATGCCTTCCCATGTAGGTGATTAAAGATGATTTTATCAGAAATTTAAAAATTTAATTTGACTCGATGAGCGTTCCCGGCCCTTAATTGCAATGCACAGAACGCCCCAAAAAAGGTAGCGAAATGGAATTTGTACGACATGAACAATCGGAAAACGTTGATTGGATAGCAGCATTCATGGGCTTCTTTTGGTCGTGACGGTAACGACTTATGCAGCATAGCGAAAAGGCGAAACAATAAAGCCTATGCAGAATGCGCCAACGGCTTGTTCAGTTACGTCTAGCGCTCCTGGAGATACGCAAAGTCATTTTCTTCTTGGAATAATAGGGGTAACTCATTTGTTTCTTTTTCGACTACTGAAATCTGCAAGGGTGAAGGACCGTTTTAGTCGCTCGCTCCTGGTGGCGATTTCCTATCTTTCAGTGGCTTTCCCTCTGCAAAAAGGAATGGCCTGCGGAATAGAGTGGAATGAACCCAAAAGCCATTTTGACGGCGTTGACTATCAGGGGCACGTTATGCTAGTGGAGCATCTCGGGGAGATTGATGCCGGTCGAGGCCTAAAACTTCCTTTTTATGCTGTTTTCGGCTCCAATAGTGGCAACAACTCGCCCTACGCAGGCTATGGGTGGACGGTGCCGCTTTTGGAGGCGAGAATCGTGCAAGTGGATGAAGGTACTTTCAAGCTCGACCAACCGGATGGATGGTTTCGGCTGTTTTGGCGAGTCAAAAACAGTCCTAATATTCTCCAGGGCCAAGGAGGGTGGAAAGCGGAAATCCGAGGCGATACTATTACTGCTTGGGCTGATTGCGGAAGTAAGCTAACCTTTAGTAAGGGATGGCTAGTCTCGATGCAACTCAAAGATCGAAGGTTCGATTTTGTACATGAGAGGGGCCGCGTGGCAGCAATCAGGGAAGCAGGCAGGACAATCCTCCGAGTTGAAGAGGATACCATCACTGGAGCAGTCAAAGGCTTTTGGCTGAACGATAGCCGCAGAATTTGGATCGAGCGAACCAAACGACCGAGGGTTCAGATAGTAAATCACCAAAAACTGGTGAGCGGGATGGACCTCAGTTTGAGCAAGATAACTACAGCGCCAGAGATGATTTCTATCATTAACTATGCGGTTGATGAGAATCTGAATCCGACGTTGAGAAAGGGGAACCGACTTGTAGTATGGGATGCCTCAAGCAAAAAGATCATTCGGGATGATGCGTGGAGGTACGAAATTGATAAAGAGGTTTCTCCATTTGACTCGGCCGCCATTAAACGCACAAAGGCTAATGGTCAAAGCGAATTCTGGCATAATGATAGTGCAAAGGGAATCGAAACGATCCAGGTGAATGCTACAAAGAAGGTCACCTATCGCTTCTCAAGCGGGATTTTAGCGGGGTTGGTGCGTCAAATGGAAGAAACTCGAGATGGAACAGTAAAGTCGATTTACAAGGCGTTTTACGATGAAAATGGACATCTGATTCGGGAGGTCGATAAGGATGGAAATATTACAACTTACATAACGCAGGTAGAAAATGGAGAAACTATTGTGCGAGCTATGGAAAACGGAATTGAGCTCTGGTCTGAGCATCGCAGCCTCAACGGGAGAACTGCAAATCGAAAATATAGATCCGGATTTGAGTCAGAAGTTGTTGAGGGATCTGAAGGGGGGAGGTCTATCAAAATAAAGCTCGCTAATGGGCGGAAACGCACAATCCAGATTGACTCAATCGGATGTCGGAAGGTTGTAATCGATGAAGGAAAGGGTGGTATTGAGTATTACGATAGTGCAAATAAACTGCTCCGGAAAATTGACTCTACTGGGAATATTGTGGATTACGTTTATAATTTTTCCTCAAATGCCTTGGTTCGGGATGCCTTCATGGACGCCTTTCCGCGCGAGAAGTATCCGATAAAAGAACCGGAATGCATTTAAGGGGCATATATAGCACTGAAGGAAAGCTTGTTTCGCTCAAGGATGTGGTCAAAGAGGTATCTACTGATGCTGACGCGACACCTGATTGGGGGCGATTTTTTTTACCAAATCTCTCTTCTGTTGTTGATAAATCGCTTCACTCTTTGCCGTTCTAAATCTTGAAAAAGGTTGTTTGAAATGAAAAACAATTATATTGCTTTAATTTGTGCCGCATCGGTCTTTGCTGCTTCCAGTGCCGTAGCGGGTATCTCGGTCTCTGTTGCTGCTAGCGAGACTGATATATGGAAAGGAAAACAAGTCGATTTAACTCCAACTGTTATTGGCCAGGATGGGCCTGTGACATACGAATGGACGGTGCCCGACGGCGTATCCATCGAGAATCCGAACGCAGAAGTAGGAAAAGCGACATTTAATAAGGCAGGTGAAATGCAATGCGATCTAAAAGTGAAAGACAAATGCGGTGAAAGCACCGGGGGGGCCACAGTGAATGTGTACTCCGTGAGCTTCAGTCCTGGTTCACTAGAAGTCGGCATAGGTGGCATTGAATCCCTCACGGCAACGGTTAAGCCAGAGGGAATGGACGGTTCAGTTAGTTTTAGTTCGAAGGATTCAGCCGTGGCGTCAGTCGGAGGAAATGCTCCGAATCTGTCTGTAACGGGAATGGCAGAGGGATCAACAAAAGTAGTCGCATCGGTTGGTGGCGTAGAGGGGACAGTCGCTCCAGTTGCAGTCGTATGCAAGATGGTTCATAAATTACTACTGATTAAGTGCGCTCAAAAAGCCATATACGCAGGCGGGTGGGTTACGTCTCCCCAAATGGATATGAAGGTGAAATTTCGCCACCCTCCATGTTTTCATAGTTATGGGAAATTTCAAAATATGTCCAGTTGTGTGATGACTATAGACTATGCAGATGGCAGTCAGAGTCAATGCATAGCGCCGGGTCGTCTTCGGGATATGTTTCAAGGAAATAGGCAATCTCCGCCGCCTTCAGATGTCATCGACATGAATGGGTCTCTCGGACATGATCCATCTGACAACTCAATGTACTTTGTTGATACAGATACGCCGACCTTTCCTCTTTTTAACAACGAGATCGATAAGATAACGAGCTATAGTGAGGAGTGTGAATTTAAATTTTATTTTATGACGCAGAAGTCAGGGTCTCCCTGGAAAACGGAGCTAATTGGAGTGTTTTCTTATAAAAACACGTTGGGCCGCGACTCGAATAATGCGCTGGTTCTGGATCAGCAAAATACATCATCTAGTCCGGCTCACAACGCGACTGTATTAGGGACAGTCGATTCTGAGCTTCCGATTCTGACGGGAGAAACGGCCATGAACCGTGTTAATTTTGGATGGGCGGTGACAAAAGGTGATGCGAATAGTTATGCGGCAGTGTTCCTTCGTCGTTAAATTTGATAGTATATGAATAATAAATCATTGATATTGTTTTTAATCTTGATCGGTATGTTATCTAGTGGATCGGAGGCGCAAGATAAGATTCGTGTTGAAACATTGGAAGACTTTGATAAGCTTTCCTATGAAGAATCCAAGAGGCTGGATCACTCAAGTATCTCGCCCGAATTGTGGAAGGCCATTCGCGCCAGAGTTCGCTCTGAACAAGAGGTGTTTATAAAGGAGAAGCAGGAGAGGAAACTAAAGGAGCAAGCGTTGAGGAAACAAGGTTGGAATCAATTGCATCATATCCTTATGCTTCGAAAAGGGCTTCAAGATAGAGCTGTCAAAGCAAAGGCCTCAAGCTTAAATGAAGCGGAGATTCAAAGGCTCATTGATCTGAATCCGGATGCTCTCGATGTTATCAGTGTGTTGTCTGTTGAGGATTGTGTTCACCTTTGGAGTAAGTACAAATCCCAGCTTGAAGAGTTGGCTGGGAGATATACGCGACCTGAGGATTTTACCTCTGAATCGCTGAGCGACTTTGATAGGGTCCTCGCTCCGCTGCTCCTCGAGATAGAATCGATCCGTACGGCGAAGGAAAAGTAAGACTGCCTCTGAAATAATAGGCGATCTATTCAGGTAAACCTGGCTCGCTGCGGGTGCGCCACGAAGGAGAAAGGCGTATCAAGGCAGCGCATGCGCTGCTGATAGCCTCAAACCTGCCTCAATATGGCACAAGCCTCCTCATTTCAGGATCGGTAACTTTCCCGTCCTGCACCTTGATGGCGATCCCTCGTTCTTTCAGGGTTTACATCCGCGCCGGGGGCGGCTAGCCGTGACGGGATGCAAATGAACATACTTTCAGGATCGGCGATCAGGCTTCTTGCGGTTTCGGCCCTTGGCTTCTGCGCACCGCTGGCTCAAGCGGAAACGGCACCCGCGTTTCCGATCGAGAAGGTGCTGGCCATTGCCAACAAGGTGCTCGCCGAGCGGAATGAGCCGGATGTTTTCATCAGGAGCATTGTGCTGACAAAACCGGCGATGTTCTCCGATAAACAGAAGTGGGAGGTCACCTGGTCGCGCGCTTTGCCCGCAAGCAAACCGCAGCTCCGCGAGGTCGGGCTTTCCGTTACCATGGAAGGCAAAGCGGCCCGTTTGGTAAAGTAAGCTCCGCCCACTTTCTTTCATGAATCGATCCACTCTCCAAAATACCTTGTCCGATCTGGGCACCCGGCCCACGAAGAGCCTCGGGCAGAATTTTCTGCATGACGAGGAGGTCGCGCGCTGGATTGTGGATCAACTTCAACTTCAGCCCGATGACCATCTGGTCGAAGTCGGCCCGGGGCTAGGCGCGTTGACCGAGTTTGCCCTCGGGAAGTGCGGACCGGCAACGCTCGTGGAGAAGGATGGACGGCTGGCCGATTTTCTCTCCCGGCGGTTCCATGGAAGGGAAGGGCTGGAGGTGCTCCATATGGACGCGCTGGAGTTCGACACGCGCCGGCTCTTTGCGCGCGGCCCCGCCAAGGTCCTCGGGAACCTTCCCTATTACGTTTCCAGCCAGGTGCTGCTCCGCTTCACCGCCGATCCCTCGCCGGTCGCGCGGATGGTCTTTACACTCCAGAAGGAAATGGCCGAGCGGCTTTCGGCTTCCCCATCGTCGAAGGAATACGGTGCGTTGACCCTCATCGTCGGCCGCCGCTGGAAGGTCGAGTATGTGCGAACGCTGCCGGGGAGCGTCTTTCTTCCCGCGCCGAATGTGGAAAGCGGCGTGATTGTGCTGTCGCCGCGGGATCCCGACGAATACCCCGATTGCGACGGGCGGCTCTTCAATCAGCTCGTCAAGGAAGGCTTCTCCCAGCGCCGCAAGATGCTGCGCAAAATGCTCGCCTCGCATCACCTCGACTGGCCCGCGCTCTGCGCCAGCCTGGGCGTGGAGGAGACGGTGCGCGGCGAGGCGCTCTCGCTGGGGCAGTGGATCGCCCTGACGCGCTTTGTCGAGAATATGACCCATCCCGGCATTCACGAGACGACGGCGCAGGATGTTCATGGCGAGCAGTTTGACGTTGTGGACGACGAGAACCGCGTCATCCGGCAGGCCAGCCGCCATGAGGTTCACACCGAGCGCCTCAATCACCGCGCCATTCACATCTTCGTGTTCAATCGCAAGGGAGAGCTGTTTATCCAAAAACGTTCCCGGTGGAAGGACGCGCACCCGGGCCGCTGGGATTCCAGCGCCGCGGGGCACCTGAACGCCGGGCAGGATTACGATGAAGCCGCCTCACGGGAATTGCGGGAGGAACTGGGGGTCGAGGCTCCGCTGGAGTTGATCGCCGAAATCCCGGCCTCCCGCGCCACCGGGCATGAGTTTGTCAGGCTCTACAAAGCGGAGCACCCGGGGCCGTTCACCTGGCCGCGCGCCGAGATCGAAACCGGCGCGTTCTTTCCCATTCCGATTCTGGAATCATGGATCGCCGCCCGGCCTCACGATTTCGCCAACGGTTTCCTGGAGTGTTTTAGCCGCTGGCGGGCCTTGAAAGAATGAACTCCTGGCCCGGCGAAGGAACGG
This sequence comes from Chthoniobacteraceae bacterium, assembly GCA_037190965.1. Classification (GTDB taxonomy): domain Bacteria; phylum Verrucomicrobiota; class Verrucomicrobiia; order Chthoniobacterales; family Chthoniobacteraceae; genus DATMFV01. Next base: position 1,923 of record JBBCKI010000053.1, on the reverse strand, counting down.
AAAAACGGGAGGTTGGCCGCTATCTGAGGCGGGACCAAGCCGAAGACCGTTCCCTCGTTCTCCTGGCAAAGGGGCTGCGGTACTGGATCCTTCCCGATGAGGGGCTCTATCTGCTTTTGGTGAAAGCGGAGGACGCCGAGACGGCGTTCCGGGAGTTGCAGGACTATGAAGCCGAACGGCGCGCCGAGCGGGAGGACGCCCTGCGAGGCGAGCCTACCCTTTTGCCGCCGAGACAACGCGCCTCGTTTTTTTCGTTGTTCATTTATATCTGGGCGATGGCCGGTTTTTTCTTCGTCCAGGCCGAAGCTCCCGCCGGGTGGACTGCGCGCGGCGCGGCTGATTCCACGGCAATCCTGCAAGGGGAGTGGTGGCGCGTCATCACCGCTCTTACGCTTCATGCCGACGGCGGCCATCTGGTGGCCAATATCGGCGTGGGGTTGCTCTTTGCCGGGGCCTTGTTGCCGTGGCTGGGAAGCGGGTGGACATGGCTCGGGTTTGTCCTGAGCGGTGCGCTCGGCAATGCGATCAATGCCTGGGGTTTTCGCGGCGGCGCGCACAGCTCCATCGGCGCGTCCACCGCCGTTTTTGGCGCGCTGGGAATGTTGGTTGGGTGGCAGGTTTTCGCGTTGCTCAAAAGCAGCAAGGGCACTCGCAAGCTGCGTCTGCGCGAGTTGGCGATTCCTGTTGCAGCCGGTCTGGCGTTATTGGCCTATCTTGGCACCGGTTCGGGCACCGAGGATAGCCGGGTGGACCTGACGGCGCATCTTTTCGGGATGGTGGCAGGCGGGGGTATCGGCGCCCTGCTGGCTTGGGGGCGGTTGCCGCAGAAAACTTCCCCGGGGGTACAGAAGGGGCTCGCGTTGCTGGCGCTTATTCTGCCGTGTTTGGCGTGGTGGATGGCATATTTCCCAAGGTAACAAGGGCTGGACTGGGCGTTTCCAGCAGGCGCAGAGAATCGTTTCCCCGGTTCTTTCGGAAATATTACCCACTCTGATATAATACTTGAGGCGTTTCAGGGTTAAACCCCTTATGACCGCACCTTTATTTAAATCCCTGTCACTTCCGTTCACTTCGTCGGGCCGAAGAGCCGCCAAGACGGGTTTCCGCGACGGAAATCTCGCGCTTCGGCTTGTGGCGAATCCCTACATTTCGCCATGCAGGCCCAGATCCTTTCCTCATTAGTTCAAATCCACAATCAAAGGAATACTATGAAACCAACAGCTATTCTTACTTTCCTCGTCACAGCGCTGGTTTTGACCGCCTGTGATCGCAAACCCACGACAAGAGCATCCGACGAACTGACCTCTGTCAGCCTATCCCAACCCATTTCGGCCACGAAGACCTTGGAAACGTCACGGCTAGGAAGGGCAATCGACTCGTATGAAAGAGACCCGAGCCCCGTTCACGAAGCCGATGTTGAAAAGGCATTTGCGGATCTGGCCGGGGAAATCGCAGAGCTTCAAGAGCGCATCGATAAGACCACCGGCTCCGACCGCGCCGACGCGAGCGTCAAAGCCAGGAATCTGATGGACTATCGCGATGCCGAAAAGCTCCGCTTTGCAAAGGCCAAGGCGGTTTCCACCGTACCCCAGGGAGACGGCCGCAGCGGCGCGCAGAAGATCGAGGACGGCGTGAAACATGCCGCCGACAAAGTTGAAGACGCCGCAAAGGACACAGGCAACGCGATCAAACGGGCTGCCGAGAAGACCGGGGATGCCATCAAGGATGCCATTGATTGAACGCCAATATGCGCCTTCCTCGTTCCCAAACTCTCAGACTGTATGAAAACTCTAATTTCGTCGTAAAATGCTCGATTTTTGGGAATGATAAATCATTGCCCTCCTTCGAAACAGGCCGTGTAGGGCAAATATGAGCGTCGGAGTTTTTCAGAATCGAGCATACTTGGAGTTTTCACACAGTCTC
>JBBCKI010000052.1:0-21888 GCA_037190965.1 Chthoniobacteraceae bacterium | reverse complement strand
CTTAAAGGCATACCGCCATCAACCTCTGCTGGTCAAATCTATAAACTCAACTATTCCCTTCACATTCGTTCCTCCATGGAAGCTTGCGTGTCTGTCTACGGATTTTCTTGACAGAATGGTGATAATCACGCTCTCCTTTTCCTGCTTGTCGTCCACGACAAGCAGGAAAAGGAGAGCGTGATTATCTGCTCCATCATCCATAAAAATCTCTTACTCCTCAGCCAGCACTTCGTCGTTCTGCGTGACGCGCAGGACCTCTTCCACCGTGGTCTGCCCCGCGAGCACGCGTCTCCAGCCGTCCTGACGAAGCGTGAGCATTCCGTCGACCGTGGCGCGATTCTTCAAATCGCTACCCGTCGCCTTTTGAACGATGAGGTTGCGTAGCGGCTGGTTGATGCGGCAGAACTCGTAGATGGCTGTCCGGCCCTGGTAGCCGGTGTGGCGACAGTTCTCGCACCCTTTGCCCTTGCGGAACTTGTGATTCGGCGGGATGGGGCAACCGATCTCGCGCAGATAGTCTTCGGGGTATTCCGCCCACCCGGCACAATCATTGCAAACGGTTCGCACGAGGCGCTGGGCGATAAAGGCGCGCACGACGGAGGCAACCAGGAACGGCTCGATATTCATATCGAGCAGACGCGTGATGCCGCCGACGGCGTCGTTGGTATGCAGCGTGGAAAAGACAAGGTGCCCCGTCATGGCGGCGCGAATGGCGATCTCCGCCGTCTCCACGTCACGAATTTCACCGACCATCACGACGTTCGGGTCTTGCCGCAGGATGGCGCGCAGGCCGTTGGCAAAGGTGAGGCCGATCTCGGGCTTCACGTCGATCTGGGAGACGCCGGGCAGCCGGTATTCCACCGGCTCCTCAATCGTCACGATGCGTCGCGCCACCGAGTTGATCGCGGAGAGAAACGAATAGAGCGTGGTCGATTTACCCGAACCAGTCGGCCCGGTGACAAGAATAATCCCGTTGGGCTCGGCGAGAAGCGTCTTCACCAGTTCGGCGTGAGCGGGGCTGAGATCGAGCCGCTCAAACCCGAACTTGCGGGTCTCATCGCGGTTGAGGAGACGCAGCGAGATGCTTTCGCCCGTGACGGTGGGAATCGTGGAAACACGCACGTCGATGGCCGTGCCGCCTTGCTGGAGGTTGATGCGGCCATCCTGCGGCAACCGCTTTTCCGCGATGTCCATATGAGCCATCACCTTGAGACGCGAGATGATGGCCGATTGCAGCATCCGGAGCTGCGGAGGAACGGCGACTTCGTGCAGAATGCCGTCGATCCGGTAACGAATGCGAAGGTCGTTCTCCAGAGGTTCGACGTGAATATCGGTGGCGCGTTCGAACAACGCCTCGCGGATGATCTGGTTGACGAATTTGACGACGCTCGCCTCGGGATCGTCGGCATTGAGATCGGTGGCGGCATCCTGATCCGCCGCGTCGAGCGCGCGGGTATTCTGGAGCAGTTCCTCAAAGGTCTCCGCGCCGACGCCGTAGACCGACTTGATGGCGCGCAGAAGCTGAGTGCGAGGGGAAAGCACCCACTCGATCTTTTTACCCTCGGCCAGTTGACTAGCCAGGCGCCGGGCCACCGTGTTGAACCCGTCGTAAGTGGCTAGCCTGAGCGTCCCATCCTCCAGCGATAGCGGGAGGATGTGATGCTTGAACACGAAACGGCTGGGGAGCGAGGATAGCACCGCGCGCTCAATCCGCCCGACGTTCAGGGGCTCCACAGGGGTATTGAAAAGCTCGCCGAGCCGGTGGGTGAACTTGAGTTCATCCACCTTGCCTGAATTGAGCACCGTGGCCGTCCACGATTCGCCGGGCGTCCGTTGCGCGGCCAGCACCTCGGCTTCGGCGCGGTCTTCCAGACCGCTGGCCAGCAGAATTTCGACGAGGGAGTTCCGTTGCATGCCGTCCTATTGTCCTATCGATTGGAGCGAAGCTGCGGTTTCGCCTTGGAGGCGCGCTTATTGTTCGCGGGCGGATTGGCGTTCACCCGCATCCCGGGCGGGTCGAGCGTCGCTTCAAGGTCAGGCGGAAAGTCGAGCCCCTCCTGGACGCGCTCCCCGGCGGTCACGGCCTCCGTGGTGCCGTAGGTCACAGTCGGGCGAAGGAGGACGACCAATTCGGTACGCTTGGTTGTCTTCTTCTTGTTGCCAAAGAGCGATCCCAGCACCGGAATCCGGCTGAGCACGGGAATGCCGGATCTGCTGTTATCCTTGCTCTCCTGCACAAGACCTCCAAGGACGATGGTGGCTTCGTTGGCTACGGTCACGTTGGTTTTGATACGACGCCGGGCAATCGTCGGGATGACGTTGCCGCTGATTACCGTGGAGCCGCTGACGCTATTGACTTCCTGCACGATATCGAGCGTCACTTCGCGGTCGGAGTTGATCAGCGGCATCACCTCCAGTTTCAAATCAACTTCCTTGTACTGAACGCTGGACTGGGTCGTCAGGGTATCTCCCCCCGTATAACCGCTTGTGGTGACACCGGGAATGGCGATCTCCTGCCCGGAGGCAATGATTGCCTGTTTGTTATTACTGGTGAAAACCATCGGTCGCGAGGTAATGCGGAAACGCCCCGTGGATTCCAGGGCGTGAACAATGATCTCCAGCGATTTTGTGGCGCCGATGAACCCGGTAAAGCCGCCCGTCGCCCCGGCGCTCGCCAGGGAGGTGGCGGAAACGAGGTTTGCCAGATCGGTGATCGGGACCCCGGTGTTCCGCGAGATTCCCGCAAACCCGGTGGCCGGATTGGTGGTCACGGTGGTGGTGCCCCCAGTCCCCGTAGTGGTCAACGAGCGGCCGAGGCTCTGGATGTAATCGACCCCGAACTCTTCATCATCATTCAGCGTCAACTCGCCAATCACGGCGGTCAGCATCACCTGCGGCGCGCGGACATCGATCTGGTCGAGCACGCGGAAGATCTTGTCCTTCACCTCCTGGTTGCCCAGCACAATGATCGCGTTGGCCCGCTTGTCGGCGATGATGCGCGTGCCGCCGACGGTGCGGGATTCAGGCATGGTATCGACTTCCTTGGTGCTCAACTCTTCGGCTCCAAGCGAAACCGAACCGCCGTTATTTCCATTTTGGTTAACGACATTGCCTCTGGAGACGGTAGCCCCGCTGCTGCTTCGCCCGCTCGTCCCACTCGCATTCCCCTCCTCCACCTTGACTCCCGGCTCAGTAATGGCCGAGACGACAACGTCAAGCACCTCCCCTGCGGCTACAAATCGCAGCGTCCGCTTGGAGGGCTCTCCAAAAGAGATGTTGGAGTCATACTCCGCGACCAGCCGCCGAACGAACGGCATATTGATCGGCCGCGTGACGACATGGATGCGGTTCGTGCGAATATCGGCGGTGATCTTGATCTTGCCGATAATGAGGGAATCCTCGGAAAGCGTGACACTAGCGGGGCCCTGGCCCTGCCCCGTGGCGTTGGGCTGTTGTTGCCCGGGCTCGCCGCCGGGACCAGGAACGGGCGGTGCCCAGTTGGGGGGAGGAGGATACGACGGCGACTGGGGAGCATTGGTCGCGCCGGTCGAACTCGGCTGCTTCTCGAACATCACCGTAAGCTTCTCCACGATGTCCTTCGCGTCGGCCCGCTCCAGCGAGATGAACTCGCTTACCACCTCCGCGGGAGGCTGATCGAGCGCCTCCACCACGCGGATGATCTGCCGCACCACGTTGGAGCTTTCCGTCACGATCAACGACTGCGATTTGGGCAGCGGCACGAAGACGGTGTAGGGCGAAGGGGCGACGTACTGCGAGATTGCCTGCTGGACCTCCGTCGGGTCCGCATACTCAAGCTTGAATAGAAACGAGATGATATGGTCGTTCTCGGGAAGATCCCGGATATCCGAAAGAATCGGCACCGCGTACTGCCGCGCGTTCTTCGTGCTGCCAATCACCTTGACGATATTTCCCGGCCCGGGCACGAGGTTGAACCCGTTGATGAGGAGCGCCGTCTCGATAATGCGAACTGCTTCGTCCCGCGAGACCTGGCGGTTGACGACGATGTTCACCTGCCCCTGCACGGTGTTGTCATAGATCGTCTGCTTCCCGGTCAGTTGTTCATAGAAAGCGAGGATGGCCCGCACATCCGGGTTGGGAAACTGGATGTTCGAGATCGCGTCGTCATCCCGCAGCCCCGGGGCGGAGGCCTGCTCCGGCTGCGGGCGCAAGCCGCGGGGCCGCGCCGGAGGCAAAGCAGGGCGGGCTTCTCCCGAAGGGGCGGGAACCGCTTCCGAAGGCGCGGGATTGGTCGATTCTTCTTGGGCTTGAAGGGGAGCCGAGGCCGCCAATACAGCAAGGGGGACGATGGAAACCAGGCGAAGGGTGGGGCGCACGCTCATATTCAAGAGAGTGATAACTCCGGAAGGAGGGGTTGGTTGCGGGGAATTTTTGGCATCGGGCAGATGAGGGGGCAAATATGTGTCAATGAGCACCTTTCTCGTCGGTAAAACAAGTGCAGGTTTGCGTGCTGTCACTTTCGCGATACCATAGCAGTCGTCAACCCACTTCGTTTCACCCCCGATGTCGCCCCGCTCCCACGCTTCTCATTTCCCGCCCGGGCGGTCTGGACGCCGTCAGCATTGTAGCGGCTTCACCTTGCTGGAGATCTGCCTGGCGGTCTTCATTGCGCTATTGATCGTCGCCGCCGCGGTGCCGAGCTTAAGCGGGCTTTTCGACGAGAAAAAAGGGAAGGCCACCTTTGAGACCTTCAACGGCCTGGTTCAGGAAGCGCGATCCCGGAGCATCGAGGAGCGCAGACCGTATGTGCTCCTTTGGACGGGTGAAGGCGTGACGATGCAGGCCGACGGGGCCGATGATGACGAAGAGGCGATGCATCTGACATTGGAGAAAGGTGATTCAATCACACTCGATCTTCCTGCCGCCCTGAAAAAGAACCCCGATTCCATCTGGACGTTCTGGCCTGCGGGTGCGTGCGAACCCGCCACGGTGACCTTCAAAGGCAAAGGCGGCGCGTGGACCGCGACCTACAACCCGTTTACGGCCCAGGCGGAGGTGAGCCATGAATAGTCCCTCACCCCGAAGCCGCCGCGGCGGCTTCCTCCTCCTCGAAACGATGGTCGGCGTGGCCGTGTTCGCCCTGGGCGTGCTGGTGCTGGCGCGCTGCCTCAACCACTGCATCGACGCGGAGATCATCAAAACGCAGGACCAGCGCGCCCGGCTGGTACTGGAGAACCGGATGGCGGAAATCGAAGGGGGAGCCATCACGGTGGAAGATGCCGCGAAGGAAGATAAACTCGAAGGCCGCTTTGCGGGGATCATCCTGCGACAGTCCCGGGAAAAGTTGGATCTCGAAAACGAAAACAACGAGATGCTCACCGGCCTTTACGTCGTAACCCTGCAAGCGATCTGGACCGCGCCGCAGGGGGAACAATCCAAGGAACTCCGGTTTTATGTCTACAGTGCCGAATAAAGCCGACGGATTCACCCTGTTGGAGATCATGCTGGCCGTCGCCGTGCTCGGCCTGGTGGTCATCAGCGTCTATCGGTTTGTGGAGACGACGCTCGCCGGGGTACGTACCACGGAGGTGGAATTTCGCGAACAGGCCCTCACGGCATCGTTCGGAAGCTTCCTGCGCTCCCAGATGGAGGGGCTGCCCGTCCGCCTCGGGGCGATCACCGGGGAGCCGCATGTTTTCAATAATATCCCCTCGGACGAACTCCAATGGATAGCCAACCCGGGGTTCGGCACCATGACACGCCACGCCAATGGGGAATACCGGGTCACCCTGACGGTGCAGGAACCCAAAGGAGGCGGCCCGCTGGAACTGGGGCTGCGGCGTCAGGATATCGACAACAAGGCGGAAGCGACCTGGTTCCCGCTCATGAAGGACGTCAAGGGGCTCGAGGTACGCTACTTTGACTCCCGCGCCCGCGAGTGGATGGAAAAATGGACCGATCTCGCCGTCCGCCCGACCCTCATCCGGGTAAAACTATGGCGGGGAGCCTCGCCCGATCCCCACGAAATGGTACTGCTTGTCCCCTACGCCGCCTCTTCCACGCAGATGCCGACGCTTAATTTCGGCGCGGGGGGCAGCGGCGGCAACGGCAGGAGAGTGAGGGGGGTGACCATTTCCGGCATGACGGGAACGCCGCAGCCCCGGCCCGGATCACCGAATTTCCAAGGCCGCCCTCCCCAAGGACAAGGAAACCGCCCGCCGCAGGCGCCCCCCCGGCAGGGTCAACAAGGCCAGCCCAACGCACCCCGGCGATGAAACTTTCGCGCACCCACCTCCGCCGCGCTTCCACGCTGCTCCTTGCCCTCTGGGCGCTACTCCTCCTTTCGGCGGTGATCTTTGCCTGGGCCAAGTGGATCGATCACGGGATCAACATCGCCCGCGACGCCAATCTGGCCTCCGAAGCGCGGGCGCTCGCGCATTCCGGCGTTGCCGTTGCGCTGCACCCGAATGTCTCACGATTCTCCCCGGTCTTGCAGGCCACCCCGAGCACGGACCGCTCCTACGATGTCACCATCGAAGGCGAAGGCGGAAAATTGAACCTCAACTTTCTCCTCGCCAATGAAGACCCGACGCGGCTGGGAATTCTCAAGCAATACCTGGCTTTACGCGGACTCCGGCTGGACGAGCGCGAAAAATTCGTCGATTGCCTGCTCGACTGGAGCGACGGCGACAGCGTTCATCGGCTCAACGGCGCGGAGGAAGAGGCCGATTACAAACCGTCGAACCGCCCGATGACGAGCCTCGACGAAGTACCGCTGGTTCGCGGGAGCGCACCGCTCCTGGCTTACGAGGGATGGAGGGACGATCTTACCCTCAACAGCACCGGCCCGCTGGACCTGGAAGCCGCCCCGCCCGAATTGATCGCATTGATCCCGGGAATCGGCGAGCAGCGCGCGGATCAGTTCGTCCGTTATCGGCGCGGCCCCGACGGCAAGGATGGAACGCAGGACGACGGAGTTTTCTCCAACATCAACGAAGTCCTCAGCCATCTTGGAATTTCACAGCAACAATATCAGCAGATCAGCGGTTATATCTCGTTCCGCGACTCGACCGTGCGAATCCGCAGTATTGGAACCGCAGGAAATGTTCATAGACAAGTGGATGTAATCGCGCGGAAAGTAGAAGGCAATCCCCCTCAAATTCTTTTGTGGACCGAAAAATAAATCTTCCAACAACCGCTTCCCTGTTCCCCGCCGCGAACGGCTGGCACCTCCTGGTGACGGGCGACGGACAACGCCGCGCGCAACAGGCCGCCACCTTCGCCGAAGCCGTGGAACTTCTGCCTTCCCCGACACCCGGAGAAACCATCCGGGTGGCGCTGCCGACGCGCCTTGCGGTTTTCGAGCGGTTCACGCTTCCCTCGCATGATCCCGCGGAACTGGAGGGGATGGTACAGCATCAACTCGAAAAGACGCTCCCCTACCCGATTGAGGAAACCACCCATGGCTTCGAAGTTCTCTCCCGGCGCGACGCCGACCCAGAAGCGGAGCGAGGCGCGGAATCGACGCTGATCGCCGGAGCCGTCCACCGGGCCGCCATGGAGACGCTCTGCGCGCCGTTGCTGACAAAAAACCGGCACCCTTCCGAGGTCACCTTCCGCGCCCTGCACGCTGCCGCGCAGGCCCCGGACGCAGCCTCGTGCGGCGTCTGGATGGAAGAAAACGACGTGGTCTTCGGCATTTTCGAGGAAGGCGTCCTCTGCTTTGCGGAAATCGCCGATTCCCCCGCCCGTTTGCAGGAGAATTTTTCGCAAATGCTCCTGAGCGCGGAACTGGCAAGCGCCTCCACGCGGTTCGAAGCACTGCTGCTCGATCCCGCGCTGGACGAATTCCGCGCGCCGCTGGCAAAACTCGCGGGCGTCCCGGAGCGAGCGGTCATTGAACTCTGCACGGAACCCAGAGAAAGAGGCGGTGACGGCAGCCCCTTCCCCAACCTCGCGCCCGAAGCGTGGCGGCTCGAACGAGCCCGGCAGGCCCGGACCCGGCGATTCAAGCAGCAGTGCGTGAAAGTGGGCTTGGCCTACGCTGCCTGCATCATCCTGGCGTTCGTCTATCTTGGGCTGCAAGGCAGTAAACTTCGCGCGGTGGAACGGGAGTTGGAAGCCACCCGCCCGCAGGTGGACAACCTCGTCACCGCACAGGCCCGCTGGAGGGCGCTGGCCCCCGCCATCGACCAGCGGCGGTTCACGGTGGAGTTGCTCAACAACGTCTTCGAAAGCCTTCCCTCGGGGGATACACGGGTGACCCAGTTCAACCAGGGCAAGAGCGATTTCATGGTTCAGGGTGAAGCCCCCAACGCGGCGGAAGCCATCGCGCTGGTTGAGAAGCTCAAGAGCGTCGAGGGGCTCAACGAATACCATCTTGAGGCGGGGCAACCGATCCTCCTCCCTCCCAACGATCACGCTCAATTCAGCATTTCCGGCAAACTATGATCAACCGTCTTTCCAGTCGCGAACGCGGGATGATGGCCGCCGTGCTCGGCATCGTCTTTGTCTTCGCAAACTTGATGGTCTTTTCGACCTTCAAGAAGAAGCATACGCAGGTTTCCGCCGATCTTGCCGCCCGCAAGCTGGAGCTTAATTCGCAGAGAGAAATCCTCGCGCAACGCGATCTCTGGGCGCAGCGCGACGCGTGGATCACCGCCAAACAACCGAAGCTGGAGAGCCGCGAGCGCGCCGGAGTTGCCCTGCTCGAAGACATCAAGCAGGCCGCAAAGGCTCACAACGTTCTCCTGGAGAGCCCGGAACTCGGCACGGTGGACAGCCAACCGCTCTACCAATCGGTCTCCGTCGGCGTCCAAACCAAAAGCTCATGGGCCGCCCTGATCGCTTTTTTGAACACACTCCAACAGCCCGAGCAGTTCATCGTCTTCGAAAACGCGAACCTCAAGATCGACCCCGGTGACAAAACCCAAATGCGCGGGCAGTTCCGGATCGCAAAGTGGTTCGCGCCGTAGACTATAGTCGGCGCGAGAGACTGAGGCGCGAAGACGTTTCAAGGGGTAAAGAAAAGAATGGTGCGGAAGCACCGGTAGTCCGCTCGCGCCGCCGAGCGCGGGCATCGGCTCCCGTAGCTTTATGAACGCCTCATCCCAATACAAGCGACCCATCCTGCGGGGATGAGCGTCAAACGCGATACTTCACTGATGCCGCGCTCTCGGCGAGAGCGGGCTACCATCCGATTCACCCACACGGTCACGCATCGCCTAAGGTTCCGTCCCGTTTCACAACCCCTGCCGCGATAATTCCCGCTCCAGCAGGATACGGAATTCCGCGAGATCTTCCTGCGCCGGACGATACTCGGGGGTAGGCGGAACAAGGCCGAAGCGTCCCATCTGATCGAGGTACCAGTCGGCAACCACGCCGTCGCTGAAAGTCACTTTGCCACTCACCAGCGCCCCGGGACGCACGATCTTGTCGAGAGACACCTGCACTTTGCCCGCGCCGGGTGCCTGGGCGGGTGGGAGTTCCCCATCCGGACTTGTCGATCCCCCGGGAGCCACCGGTGCCTCCTCGGCCTTTTTGGGCGGTTCCACTCGTTCCGCGGGGACCAGCTTCAGGTCATCGACCAGAAAACGGGCTTCCATGTAGGTCAGACGAATATCGAACTCCTCGCCGAGCCGCTGCTGCACTTCGGAGAGTTTTGCGCCATCGGCGATCCATCCGGCCACTACCTTTTTCTGTTCGTCGGTCAATTGCATGTTAGGAAAAATCTTTATCGTGGGAGGCCGCAGATTGCATCGCAATTCCGGCAAAATCAAGCGGCGGAGGCAGCGATCCAGCGGGAGAGCTTCTCCTCGACTTCCGGCCCCGAGGCAACCCGAAAATCGTCGCTCGGGAAGAGACGAAAGCTTTTCCCGCCGTCACCCGAGATGTTGAGGACGATGCGGCGCTGCCCGGGGTTCTGCCAGATGATGTCGCGGATGGTAACGAGATCGTTCTCCGTCGCCACCTGCCGGTCGAGCGACAGCACGAGCGGCTTCTCCTTGGCGTCTGGTTTCTTGATCGCTTTCACCTCGTTGGCGGTCAGGCGCGGCCCCTCTTCGCGCAGGTCGAGGCGGCCGGTCATCTGCACCACCGCGCCCTGGACCAACTGGGAAGCCGACTTTGTATACGAATCGCTCCAGATCATCACTTCGAGCTGATCGGTCAGATCTTCCAGTATGACAATCGCGAATGGCTTGCTGTCCTTCTTGGTGAATTTCTTCTCCACCGTGGCCAGCGCTCCCGCGATTGTGACGGTGCTCTTGTCTTCCTGCTCGGCGAGTTTGGCGATCGGCACGAACTTCCCGCTCTCCAGCAGCGGACGATATTCGTCCAGCGGGTGGCCGGTGACATAGAAACCGAGAAGCTCCTTCTCAAACGCAAGATTCTCCGTCTGCGTCCATGGCTGCACCGTTGATCCCACCTTCCTGGCCGGTTTCGGCGCGGTGTCAAACATGTCGAAAAGCGAGACCTGCCCCTGCGCGCGGTCGCGGTGCGAACTCGCGGCAAGCGCCATTGCGCCGTCGATCTCCGAGAAAAGCTGGGCTCGCTCCATGCGGGTAAAGTCGAACGCCCCGCACTTCACAAGGCATTCCAGCCCCTTCTTGTTCATCTTCTTGGAATCGACCCGGGCGCAGAAGTCCTCCAGCGAACCGAACTCCCCATCTTTCTCGCGGTCGGCAATGGCAGCCTCCATCGCCGCCTCGCCGACGTTCTTGATCGCGGCGAGGCCGTAACGGATCGCTCCGTGATAAGGCGTTCCGTCGGGCTTGGACGGAAGATCGGCGGGGACCGCCTCGGGGGCAAACTTGAGCGAGCTCTTGTTGACGTCGGGCGGGAGAATCTTGATCCCCATCCGCTCGCATTCCGCGACGAAAATGCTGATCTTGTCGGTGTTGGAGATTTCGTTGCTCATGACCGCCGCCATGAACTCCACCGGGTAGTTGGCCTTCAGAAAGGCGGTCTGGTAACTGACCCACGCGTAGGCCGCCGAGTGGGAACGGTTGAAGCCGTAGCCTGCGAATTTCTCCAGCAAGTCGAAGATCTCGTTCGCCTTGTCGGCATCGATGTCGTTGTTCTTCTTGCACCCGTCGACGAAGATCAGACGCTCCTTCGCCATCTTCTCCTTATCTTTTTTACCCATCGCGCGGCGCAGCAAGTCCGCGCCGCCGAGCGTGTATCCGGCGAGCACCTGCACCGCCTTCATCACCTGCTCCTGGTAGACGAAAATCCCTTGCGTGTCCGCGCAGACCTGCGCCAGCAACGGATGGGCGTACTTGATCTTGGAGAGGCCCTTCTTGCGCTTGATGTAGTCCGGGATCAGGTCCATCGGGCCCGGCCGATAGAGCGCGAGAATCGCGTTGATGTCTTCGATGTCCTTCAGGTCGAACTGGCGGCAGACGTTGACCATGCCGCCGGATTCCAACTGGAACACCGCCGTGGTTTCGCCCCGGTTCAGGAGGTCATAGGTCGGCTGGTCGTCGAGAGGAATGACGGAAATATCGAACCCCGGCGTGTGCTTGTGGATCAGCTTCTGGGCATCGTCGATGACGGTAAGCGTCTTGAGCCCGAGGAAGTCGCACTTGAGCATCCCCACATCGGTGAGCGGGCCCATCGCGTACTGGCTCACAATCGAGCCGTCATTCGCGCGGGTGAGCGGGATGTACTCGCTCAGGTCGCAGGCCCCGATGACGACGCCCGCCGCGTGGACGCCGGTGCCGCGCGTGAGACCTTCGAGCTTGGTCGCCGCCTCCCAGAGCTGGCGCGTGGCCGGTTCGTTCTGGACGGCGTTCTTCAGCTCCGGGTTTTTGTCGATCGCTCCGTCGACGTGCTCCTTCTCCCCGGTTTCCTTGTTCTTTTTGTCGAACCCGGCCAGCGTGATGCCGAGTTCGTTCGGGATCATCTTCGCCACGCGGTCCGCGTCGCCATAGCTCCAGCCGAGCACGCGGCCCACGTCGCGCACCACCGATTTCGCGCCAAGCGTGCCGAAGGTGATGATCTGCGAAACCGAGCGTTCGCCATACTTCTGGCGAACGTACTCGATCACCTCAGGGCGGCGGTTCTGGCAAAAATCGACGTCGATGTCGGGGGGGCTGACGCGCTCCGGGTTGAGGAATCGCTCGAAGAGTAGCTTGAACTTGATCGGGTCGATATCGGTGATTCCCATCGCGTAAGCGATGAGCGAACCCGCTGCCGAGCCACGGCCCGGCCCGACCGGAATTCCATGTTCCTTTGCCCAGTTGATAAAGTCCCAGACGATCAGGAAATAATTCACGAATCCCTGTTTCTCCAGAACCGCGATCTCCAGCGCGTAGCGCTCCTGCACCTCCGGGGAGTCCGCGTCCCGGCCGTAACGGCGGGCGATCCCGGCTTCAGTGATCTCGCGCAGGTACTCGTTCTGCGTCTTCCCGGCGGGCGGGGCGTAGTCAGGGTATTTCGGCGTGGTGTCGAGTTCGAACCCGCAGCGTTCCGCGATGAGCAGCGTGTTGTCGCACGCTTCCGGGTAATCCTTGAAGAGCGCGCGCATCTCCGCCGGGCTCTTGAAATAGACCTCCGGGATGTACTTCATCCGGCGCTCGTCGGCGACGTTCGCCCCGGTGCCGATACAGATCATGACGTCGTGCGCCTCGTGGTCGTTCCGGGTCAGGAAGTGGACGTCGTTGGCCGCCACGAGCCCGAGCCCGAGTTCTTTGGCGATCTTCGGGATGGAGAGGTTGGCCTTCCGCTGCTGTTCCAGGCCATGGTCGTGCATCTCCATGAAGAAATTCTCCGGCCCGAGGATGTCGCGGTATTTCGCCGCAATGGAGAGCGCCTTGGCGTAGTCGTCATCCTGATGCAACGCCATCGCCACTTCGCCTCGCAGGCAGCCGCTCAGACCGATAAGCCCCTTGGAAAATTTCGCCAGATGCTCATGGTCAATCCTCGGCTTGTAATACATGCCGTCGAGTTGGGCGATGGAGACGAGCTTGACGAGGTTGCGGTAACCCTCCTCGTTTTCGGCAAGAAGCGTAAAATGGAAGGAAGCGTCGCGAGCCGAAGCGGCCTTCTTTTCAAAGAGTGAACCGGGGGCAACGTAAACCTCGCACCCGATGATCGGCTTGATCCCCGCCTTCTTGGCCTCCTGATAGAACTCGATCGCGCCGTACATGACGCCGTGATCGGTGATCGCCACGGCGGGCATCCCGAATTCCTTCGCTTTTTTCATCAGCGCAGGAATGCGAACCGCCCCGTCGAGGGTGGAATATTCCGTGTGGAGATGGAGGTGGACGAAGGAATCGGACATAGACCTCCACTATAGTCCGAAAACCGCCTCCGGGACCAGCGAAGCGGTGAAGAAATTTCGCCCCCTACTTCTTTGAAATCTTGCGCGCTTCGTCGGTGCGGTTCTCCATCAGGTGAGCCGCCCAGTCGAGTGCGGAACTGGCGGGGTCCCATGTATCAACAAACGATTCACGTCCTGACCGGATCGCATCCAGCCGGTGCTGCTGATAGGCCAGTTCCGCCGCCATGGGGAGATAGACGTCGCGCTCTCCCGTGGCGTTGGCATAGTCGAACAGGCCGTTATAACAATGCCGCTCGTCGTTCCATCCCGGATGATTCACCACCGGGTAGATACAAATCCCCTCCATCGGGACACCCTCCGAAATGGCGGCGGCCGTTTCGTTGCTGATATAACGCAACCAGGCGGGCCGGGTCTCGTCCTCGATGCCGGTCTCCGCGATGAAAAGAGGGCGTTGATAACGCTCGTAAATTTCGGCGAGCATGTCGCGCACATGGCGGTAACGGGGGTCTGAAGGGACGATCATCGACCCGTGGCCGCCGGGGAAACGCCACTGGTTGTGGATGTAGTAATTGACGCCGATCACATCGAGGTAATCAGGGTGCCCACCCAGCTCCGGCTCCAGCCGCCCCGAGATCATGTCCCACACGTGGAATTGGCTCTGGCGGTAAAGTTCCGCCTCCGGGGCGTCAACGGGACGGTCGCGGTGCGGGATCACGTTGATCATCGGATCGACCTGAAAGAGCCGCGTCGCCGGGTTCACGTCCCGAATGGCGCGGATGGCCGCGATGCTCGCGCGCACCAATTGCCGCTTGAGATCCGCCCCCCGCCCCCGCACAAACGGGTTCATGATTCCGCCGTCGCCGCCCGCCCAGGAGAAGAACGAAATCTCGTTGATCGGTGAAAGATACGGAGTCTCCGTCCCGATATCGCTCACCAGCTCCGTAAACGCCGCGGCGAATTTGGCAAAGCGGTCCACGAACTCGGGTGTAAAGATGTCAATGTCCCCAGGCCACCCGTAGTGCCAGAGATCCCAGATCACCTGCATCTGCGTCTCCTTGGCGGCCCGGAGCATCGGCAGGACGCTCGTCCAGTCGTAGACGCCGCGCTCCGGTTCGATCAAATGCCACCGCACGCCGTCCCGCGCGGTGTAGATGCCATAGTCCTGCAGGAGACGGTAATCCCGGGCCACGAACCGGTCGTGCCGCGTGGCGGCAAGCATATCCAGCCGACGCCCGTTCGGCAGCCGGTGCGTGGAACACTCAAAACCACCCAGAAAAAAACTGCGAAACAAGGGAAGAGGCGCTCTCATCGCCTAAGGAATCGTAAACGAACTCCCGGGAGCGTTTCTCAAACCGATGCCCGCCGGAACAAGACATGAAAAACGCCCCCCGATTTCCAGATTCGGATGGAGTTTTCAATGGGGTTGGAAGGCGCTCCCCGCGCGCCAAAAGCGGCGGAGACCGCCACAGTCCAAGACGCCGCCGCGTTTCGTCGTGTGCCATGCAGTCGCGAAAGCGTCTTGGAGTGCTGTGGTTTTCCGCAGCTTTATTTGCTTCCCGCTTACTGCAAATAAGGATTCCCCACCCGCTCGATGCCCACCGTCGTGGCCGGGCCATGGCCTGGGAGGACGCGGACGTCGTCTCCCAGCGGGAAAATCTTGTTTTTGATCCCGCTAAAGAGAAGGTCCCGATCGCCGCCGGGGAGATCCCACCGCCCCACGCCTCCTGCGAAAAGAACATCGCCGCCAAAGAGAATGCGCGCCTCCTTGGCCAAAAAGCAGAGAGAGCCGGGGCAATGCCCGGGCACCAGAAGTACCTGAAACTCAATCCCATCCACCGTCAGAGAAGGAGTCTCCTCAGTCAAAAAATCGGCCGCGACCGGTTCGATCTCCCATCCAAACCCCAGGCGGCGGAAAAACCCGCGATCCGTGAGCATCGGGACGGTATCGCTGTGATAACCCACGCGGCAACCGGTCCGGGCCTTGATCGCGGCGGCGTCGGTCACGTGGTCGATGTGGCCGTGGGTGATCAGAAGGTGGCTCAGCTTTACCCCTTTTTTCTCAAGCCATTCCGCCGAGCCCTGCGGAGCGTCGATCAGAATCCCGCCCGTAACTCCCTCAAACAAAAAGCAATTCGTGTCGAACAACCCGCCCGTATAGGTGTCTATGTGCATTGTGTGGCTCGAAATGACGGTAAATTTCCACCGCGCGCAAGCATGATCTACTCCAACTCCAACCGACCCTTTTTTCAACTTTTGCTTCCAAAAACCAAGTTCCGGGATGAAAAGTGAGCAAATGCTCACCCAAGGTCGGGATTTTCAAAGTCCGCCACGCTCTTTCCGATCTTTCGCTCGATTTCGATTTGGGCCAGTCGCCCCTCTCCGTTTGATTTCCGCAACTTTCCTGTCATCGTAGTTTTTCTTGTCATGAAACGATTCCGCTCCCTTTACATTCGCCTCGGGCTGCTGCTGTCGCTCACCCCGATCGCCTCTTTTTCCGTAGCTGCGGAGCCGGACCCCGGCCAGGTGGCCATCTCCGTGGGCAAACTCCTTGAGCAGGGGCATTACAGCCGCCGCAAGCTTGACGACGACGTTTCGCGCCAGTTGCTCCAGCACTACATGGAGACCCTCGATTATCGGCGGCTCTATTTTACCCAGGAGGATGTGGACGCCCTGACGGCCAAATACGCCACCTCGCTGGATGATGACATCCTGCTGGGCAATCCGAACCCCGCCATCGAGATTTTCAACCTCTACAAGAAGCGCGTGGAAGATCGCGTGGCCAAGGTGAAGGAGTGGCTTGAAAAAGAGAAGTTCGACTTCAAGAGCAACCGCACCGTCGCCTTCAATCGGCAAAAGGCCCCGTGGCCCAAGGATGCCGCAGACGCCGACCGGATCTGGCATGACTGGATCGAAGGCGAGTTGCTGGCAAAGAAACTCGACGAGCATGCCGTCGAGCCCCCCGTCAAGACCCTCACGCGCCGTTACAACCAGGTGCTCAAGCTGCTTGGAGAGCAGACTTCGCAGGACGCCGTGGACATTTTCCTCTCCTGCCTCGCCCAGACGTACGACCCGCACTCGGAGTACATGAGCAAGAGCGAGACCGAGAACTTCGCCATCGCCATGAAGCTCTCCCTGATCGGCATCGGCGCGGTGCTCCAGACCGACGATGGGTACGCCAAGATCATGAAAGTCGTCACCGGCAGCCCCGCCGAGAAGGATGGCCGCCTGAAAGAGGGCGACCGCATCTGCGGCGTGGCCCAGGGTGATGCCGACTTTGTCGATGTCATCGACATGAAACTCGACAAGGTGGTCGCCCAGATTCGCGGCAAAAAGGGCACCACCGTCCGCCTCCAGGTCATCCCCAACGAGGCGACCGACCCGAGCGCCCGGAAGATCATCGAAATCGTGCGTGACGAGGTGAAGCTCAAAGATCAGGAAGCCAAAGCCGAAGTGATCGAACGGGCCGACGCCAGCGGCACGGTGAGGCGGCTGGGCTGGATTACCCTTCCCTCCTTCTACGCCGACATGGAAAACCCCGAGGCGACTGGAGCCACCAGCACCACGCGCGACGTGCTCAACCTGCTGGAACGCCTGAAGAAGGAGAACATCGCCGGGCTCGTCATCGACCTGCGACGCAATGGCGGCGGCTCGCTGGATGAGGCGATCAACCTCACCGGTCTCTTCATCAAGAAAGGCCCGGTCGTCCAGGTCAAGAACGCCAACGGAACCACCCGGGTCTATCGCGACAAGGATCCCGCCATCGCCTACGACGGACCGCTCATCGTCCTGACCAACACCCTGAGCGCCTCGGCGAGCGAGATTTTCGCCGCCGCGTTGCA
Organism: Chthoniobacteraceae bacterium; assembly: GCA_037190965.1. Taxonomy (GTDB): domain Bacteria; phylum Verrucomicrobiota; class Verrucomicrobiia; order Chthoniobacterales; family Chthoniobacteraceae; genus DATMFV01. The sequence goes on along the minus strand of JBBCKI010000052.1, from coordinate 4,785 downwards.
GGATTACGGACGCGCCGTCATCGTGGGCGACCGCCACACCTTCGGCAAGGGCACCGTGCAGACGCCGCTCCCCATCGGCAAATACATCCCGTTCCTTGGCCGCAGCGAAAGCGAAGCAGGCACGCTCAAACTGACCATCCAGAAGTTTTATCGCGTTGCCGGGGGCTCCACCCAGCTAAATGGCGTCTCTTCGGATATCGTTCTCCCGTCCGTCTACGACCAGGACGACATCGGCGAAAAAGCGCTTAAAGTACCGCTCCCTTACGACGAGGTCGCTCCGGCGGATTACGAAAAAGTCACGGATCGGCTGTTCCTCAACGAGCTCCGTGAGCGCTCCACCGCCCGGATCGCGACCGAGCCCGAGTTCAAGTACGTGAAGGAAAATCTGGCGTTGATCCAAAAGAAGATCAGCGAAAACCAGCTCTCTCTCAATGAAAAGGCCCGGCGCGACGAAATCGCCAAAGACAAGGCCCGCAAGGAACGCCGCCTCGCCGAGCGCGCCAAACGAAAGCTGCCGGAGGAGAAGGACTACCTCATTACGCTTGATAACGTGAACAAGCCCGAGTTGGAGCTGGTCAAAAACGACGCGCCTGGCAAGGCCTCCGCCAAGAAAGGCAAATCAGTCGACATCGACGACCCGGAAGACGCGGACGACGATAAAGAACCGAAAGTCGACCCGGTGCGCATTGAAACGCTCAATATTCTGGGCGACCTGATCGGTCTCGTTCACACGCAAAAAACCGCAGCCGTCACGCCCTGAGCGAGATTGCCGGATTGCGATAAAAGGGGGCGCACTGCGCCCCCTTTTTCATTGGGAGTGCTCCCCGGCAGCGGCGATTGCCAACTGTTGGGATGCGGTCTGACGCAGTCACGGAAGCCGATACCCGCGCTCGATGACGCGAGCGGGCGGCCTTGTTGTTGTGATGATTCGTCGCGTTGAACTGCGACCTGATCTCATCTCCGCCACTCGAGTGAGTGGCGGAGCCTACGGGGCTCGAACCCGCAACCTCTGCCGTGACAGGGCAGCGCTCTAACCGATTGAGCTAAGGCTCCTTTCTCCCCTCGTTGGGGAAGAGCCGCAAAAGCTAGCGGGGAGGCTCCCAAGGAGCAATAAGTTTTTTGAAAAATTTGCAGATCTTTTTTTGGAGGGTGCAAATCCCCGATTTTGCCGGTTGTCAACCGGCCGGGAATCTCCACAATTCCCCCACAAATGCACACAGAAGACGCGAAGGCGGACGTTGCGATTATCGGCGGAGCTTTCGCCGGTGCGGCAGCAGCAATCCTTCTTAAACGGCGCAATCCGGCATGGCGGGTGGTGATCATCGAAAAGGCTGAACACTTCGACCGGAAAGTAGGCGAAAGCACGACGGAGGTCTCCTCCCGTTTCATGACGACGGTGCTCGGGATCGCGCGACACCTGGGGCACGAACAGCTCAACAAGCAGGGGCTGAGAATGTGGTTTAAGACCGACTCTTCGCTGGAGTTCGAACGGTGCGCCGAAATCGGCTCGCGCAACAACTCCCGGTTGAGCGGTTTTCAGGTGGATCGTTCGGTGCTCGACGAGCATCTGCTGGCGCTGGCTGTGAAAGAAGGCTGCGAACTGCGGCGACCCGCCAAAGTGATCGATCTCGAACTTGGGGGCGAAGGAAAGAACCGGATCGAATTTAACACCGGGACAGGCCGCGAAACGCTTCAGGCTCGCTGGGTGGTCGACGCCACGGGTCGGGCCGCTTTGATCGCGCGCAAGCGGCAACTGTTGACGCCGCTGACGGAGCATCCCATCAATTCCATCTGGGCTCGCTTCAAGGGAGTGCGCGACTGGGACGGCCCCGAAATGCGGAGACGCTTCCCGGCTTATGCGAAGGCGGTCAACACCGGGCGACAATGGGCCACCAACCACCTTACCGGCTACGGTTGGTGGTGCTGGATCATTCCGCTCAAGGGCGGCGACACCTCCATCGGCCTGGTATACGACCGGCGGCTTTATACCCCGCCGATGCCACGGGAAGGCGCAACGCTGGCGGAACGGCTGAAGGCTCACTGGATGCAAGACCCCGTAGGACGCGAGTTACTCGCCGATGCGGAGCCGATCGCGGGAGACGTGCGCACCTATTCTCAGCTCCCCTACTCTGTCTCCCAACTGGCTGGCGACGGGTGGGTCCTGGCAGGGGACGCCGCCGGATTTCTCGACCCGTTCTATTCACCGGGCCTCGACTTCTGTTCCTACACCGCACACCACGCCCACACGTTGATCGGAGATGCGCTGGAGGGAAAGAAGATCGATCTGGAGGGATGCAACGACCGATTCAGAATTTGTTTCCGCGCCTGGTTCGAGTCGATCTACAAAAACAAATACTATTATCTCGGCGATGCGGAATTGATGAGCGCGGCGTTCCTCACGGATATCGGCAGCTACCATCTTGGGCCGGTCCGGGAGGTCTTCGCGTGCTCCAGCCATTATTCGCTTTTCCCCTTCTGGGGCAGATGGGGCAAAGTCGCGGCGGCGGGACTCTCCTTTTTAAACCGCCGGCTTGTCGCGATAGCGCAGAAGAAAATACACGCCGGAACTTTCGGCGATAGGAACGCCGACCGGAGGCTTTTGATCGGCGGGTTTCTGCCGGATCAAACTTCCGGGGTATTATTTCTGAAAGGCATCGCCCGCTGGTTAATGGCAGAACTTCGGGCTCTTGGGCTTCCGGAACCGGAGGAAGCCGAAGAGATCGCTACAGCGAGCGAAGAAAAAAGCGAGGCCCGGCAGGAAGTGACCGAGGTGCATGAACAGGAAGTGGTAAAAACATGAATGGTGCGGCAGTACCGGGTAGCACGCTCGCGCCGTCGAGCGCGGGTATCGGCTCCCGTAGCTTCATGAATGCCGCATCCCAACAGTCAGCAGCCCGTTCGGCGGGGATGGATGCCCAACGCGACTTGGAAACCCATCCCGCGCTCTCGGCGAGAGCGGACTACCGTCATGCCCACGGGCGGTCAGTCGCTTCCGGTCAGTCGAGGGCGATCTCCACCCTCTTTTGGGAGGCCGCCGAGTCGGCAACGGCCTGCACCACCCGCATGTAGGCCACCCCGTCCTCGAACGTAGGCCGGGGCCGGGGTTGGGAGAGGTTTTTGACGGCGCTGATGAAGTCGCGCTCGACCGTCCATTCGCGCACGAGGTCGGGCGGGATTTCGACCGGCTCCAGCGAGGCATCGCCCAGGCGGCCCGCCATGATCTTTTCCGCTCCGAACTCGTAACGAATGGCTCCGCGGTCGCCGTAGATCTCAAGCTGGTCGGCGGGGGCAAAAGGATCAACGCCGCTGAATTCGAGGACGGCTTCCGCCCCGTTTTCGAACTCGGCGAGAACGTGAACCATATCCGGAATGCGAACTTCATAATGCCCGCGAAAGCGATTCACGATTTTCGACCGCGCCGTAACGGCTCGGATTGGCCCGAGCCAGCGTTGCAGCACCTCGACGTAAATCCCGAGCGTGAGAACGTTCAACCCGCTCAACTCGGCGCGTTGCCGCCAGTGGGCCGGCGCGGAGGGGTCCAGAAAAGCCGAGGAGAGACTCCGCAATCGCACCCGGGACGGCGTGCCGATCCACTCCTCCCTCAGGAGGCGCAGCATCAGACGATCGCCCCGCAATCCATAAGGAGGAGGGCAAAGCATCGTGACGAGATGGGGGCGTTTCTGCGCCGCCGCCAGCATCTCGCAGGCTTCCGCGAGGTTCATCGCCATGCGCGCCTGGCAGAAGACATGCCGCCCGGCCTCCAGCGCGGAGACGGAGATGGGGGCGTGCATGGAAGGCGGCGTGCCGATCCAGACGATGTCGAGATCGGGCAACGCAACGAGTTCCGCCCAGTTTTTGAGGGGGGTGGCGTGCGGCAGGTGCTCCTTGCAAAAGCGTTCGGAGCTTGCGTAGGTGGAATTGGAGACGGCGACGATTTCCACGTCTGGCATGGCCAGCAGAGCGGGAAGATGCCTCTGCAAAACGATGGAGCCTGCGCCGACAATCCCGATATGAAGTTTGGAACGCATACCCCAAGTGTGGAAGATGCCTCCCGAGGCGGTCAAAATTTTAATGCGAAAGAAGTCGCATTTCAGGGAACCGCCGATGCGGGAAAGGCCCTTTGGGAATCGCTGATTAGAGCATTTCTCAAAAGAAATTTCCGAAAGCCGATGGGAGCGCCGTGGCCTGTGGGGCAAGAGCAAGCAAAGCGGCTGTGGCCGCAGCGCCACTGCCCGAGCGCCGCGACGCCGCATCCACGGGCCGCGCCGCCCAGCGGATTCGGAAAGGACTTTTGAGAGATGCTATAAATGGAGCGAGGAAAAGAAACACGAGCTTCCGCTTGCCAATGTGTCCGCGACCCCCTAAAACCCAACTCCACCGTTGCGAATCAAGGCATTCCTGCTAGTCTTGAAGGCTCATCGTTCGCGACAGTGCCGGAATTTGCGCGCTCGTAGCTCAATTGGATAGAGCGTCGGTCTCCGAAGCCGAAGGTTGTGGGTTCGACCCCCGCCGGGCGCATTTTCCGGTCCCCCCATTTGCCCAGACCCCAGGCTGCGAGATCCATGAGCTCCCCGCACCCCACGATCTACGTGATCGGCTCCGACGGCGCGCGAAACGGAAGGCTCGCCCAGATGAGCCAGAGAGGGGTCTACACCAAAGTTTGGGGACTGAAGCGGGATTAAGTGGTTGATTTTGAGTTGGTTGAGTCCGTTTTGAATTTCAACCGCATTGAGCAATGACTCTGAGGCGGTAATTTTCGAAATTTTTGAAGCCGTAAGCGCGGCG
>JBBCKI010000051.1:0-20898 GCA_037190965.1 Chthoniobacteraceae bacterium | reverse complement strand
TACTCTTTGAGAGTACCGCCCGCCGGGGATCCAAATTTTCCCTGGTTTTCGCTGATCTTAAGCGCGCAGTTTGCCTCCGTAGACGGCGTTATCGCCCAGTTGCTCTTCAATGCGGAGGAGCTGGTTGTATTTCGCGACGCGATCGGTGCGGCAGAGCGAACCGGTCTTGATCTGGCCTGCGTTGGTGCCCACCGCGATGTCGGCGATGGTGGTGTCTTCGGTCTCGCCGGAACGGTGGCTGATGACCGCCGTGTAGCGGTTTTCCTTGGCCAGCTCGATGGCGTCGAGGGTTTCCGTCAGGGTGCCGATCTGGTTGACCTTCACCAGGATCGAGTTGGCGACGCCGCGTTCGATGCCCTTGCGGAGGAAGTCCACGTTGGTGACAAATAGATCGTCGCCGACGAGCTGGACGTTCGAGCCGAGCGCGTCGGTGAGCAGCTTCCATGTATCCCAGTCGTTCTCGGCCGCGCCGTCCTCAATCGAGATGATCGGGTACTTGGCGCAGAGTTCCTTGTAGTAGGCGACCAGTTCCGCGCCGGTGCGCTTGGAGCCGTCGGATTTCTTGAAGACGTAGAGGTTCGAGGCCTTGTCGTAGAACTCGCTGGAGGCAGCGTCGAGCGCGATGAAGATGTCTTTGCCGAACTGATACCCGGCGTTCTTGACGGCTTCCGCGATCGATTCCAGGGCGTCCTCGGCGGAGTTGAGCTTCGGGGCAAAACCGCCTTCGTCACCGATGGCGGTGGAGAGGCCGCGGCCCTTGAGCACGCTCTTGAGGGAATGGAAAATCTCGGTGCCCTGGCGGAGCGCTTCGGAGAAAGACGAGGCGCTTTTGGGGATGATCATGAACTCCTGAAAGTCGATGGGCGCATCGGAGTGCGCTCCGCCGTTGAGGATGTTCATCATCGGGACCGGCAGGACCTTGGCGTTCGGTCCGCCGAGATACTTGAAGAGAGGCATCCCGATCTGGGCGGCGGCGGCGTGAGCCGTGGCCAGCGAAACCGCGAGAAGAGCGTTCGCGCCGAGTTCCGCCTTGTTCGGCGTGCCGTCGAGCGAGATCATCGTTTTGTCGATGGTGACCTGATCGAGAGCGTCGAAACCCTCCAGGGCGGGGGCGATGGTCTCTTCAACCGCCGCGACGGCCTTCAGGACTCCCTTGCCGCAGTAGCGGGCCTTGTCCCCGTCGCGCAGTTCCCAGGCTTCATGCTCGCCGGTGCTGGCGCCGCTCGGCACCGCAGCGCGCCCGACGGCGCCGCCTGCGAGTTCCACATCGACTTCAACGGTGGGGTTGCCCCGCGAGTCGAGAATCTGGCGGGCGCGAATATCGGAGATGTTTGTAAGTGACATGATGAAAAAGAGGGCGAAGTTTTCAGGCTTACGGTCCCCGGGGTCAAACTCAATTTACCCTAAAAGCGGCGATGGATCGGGGCGATCTGACGCAATCTGCTGGCCGAGATGACTTTCGTCGAGGCTCACCGTACCCATTGGGGTACGCCCCGCCTCTCCTTAAGTCATCTCGGCTCAGTATCTTACACCAGCTCATCCCCTCCCGTCACCGCTTTTAGGGGTTCTCAAAAGCGGAGCGGAGGGAACTTTTGGGCGTGGGCGCAAATGGGCGGCATCCTCCGATGCTTCTGATGTGAGGCTCTTTATTTTTTCGGCTCTATTCCTGGCTGTGGATCTTTCCGCCTGCGTGCGAAAGGCGCCGCCTCCCGTTGCGGAGGAACCGGAGCCAACGCTTACACCCGCACCCTCGCCGATGCCCTCGACGCCGCCGAGACCGCCTCCGGTATCGTTGAAGATGGAAGTGTAGTCCTGAAGTCCACGCTGAGGGAGGAAGTGAGCCGCAGCGCCAAAGCGGTGTCTTCGCCACCGCACTCCAAGACGCTCTCGCGACTGCATGGCGCACGACGAAATGGGGCAGCGTCTTGGACTGCGGCGGTTTTCCGCCGCTTTCGAGCACAGGAAGATCTTTCGTATTATATAGGTGGGAATATTGTAATTGCCGGTGGCACGGTTATTGAGACACGGTGATGGCGTAAAAACTGCTGGTGATCTGGTTGATTTTTTTTAAAAAAGGAGACGACCAGTACGACGAGTGAAAATTTTTGTTTTTAGCGCGGGTGAGCAAACGGGCCCTTACACCAAGGAGGCCATTCGCAAGGAATTGCTCAACGGCTCCCTGAAATCCTCCGACCTCGCCTGGCATAACCGGCTCCGCCGTTGGGTGCCCCTGCAGCACCTGCCGATGATCGAGCCGCAATCGAAAAAGAAATTCCCCATGCCGCCGAACCCGGAGGATTCGCCGTTTTTCCTCGCGGATGAAACTGCTCCTGCCTCGGCTCTCCAGAGGAGGAAACCGCAGGCGCGCAAATGGTTTGGATGGATCTCCCGCCTTTTTGGCTAAGATTCTTCGCGGCGATCAGGGCTTTTCCAGTTCGTGATGGATGCGGATGTAATGGAGCAGATCATGGCGGGTCACGATGCCGGCCAGTTTGCCGTCGCTGTCAGTCACGCCAAGGCGGCCCTGCCCTGAGGTGAGCAGGATTCGTAGCGCCACCCCTGCATCCGCATCGGCATCGAGCCGCAGGTTGCGCCCTTCCGGGAGGTCGGCAATCTCTCCCGCCAGCGTGTAAGGCCATTTTTCGCGTGGAACCTTCTTAAGAAACTCCAGCCGGAGAAGCCCCAGGAACTTGCCTCCATCGTCCACCACCGGGAACGCGACGTGATGATTGGTCAGGAAGTAATCGTCTACGACAAGATTGAGCGGGAGCCGCGCGGGGATGGAGATCGGGTTCGGGGTCATCAGGTTGGACACTTTCACCCCTTCCAGAACCTCCTTGAAGAGGGCTTGTGAGTAGCCGCTCTCCGCGGCATTTTTGAGAAAAACGCCGATCAGGATAAGGACGAATCCATTCCAGGCTCCCGCAAAAAGGGTAAATACGCCCATGATAATCAGGAACAGGCTGAAGCCGATGCCGATGCGGGAGGTGATGTAGGTCGCCTTTCTCAGATTGCCGCTGCGCATCCAGAGCAGGGCCCGCAGAACCCTGCCGCCGTCGAGCGGGTAGCCGGGAATGGCGTTGAAGATGACCAGGACGAGATTCACCTGCGCCAGCCATAGAAGGACCAACCGCGCTTCCGGAAACTGGGCGACCCCTGCAACCCACCCCAATGCCAGATAGATCGCTACGAGGATCAGCGAAACAGCCGGACCAGCGAGGGCGATCTTCAGTTCGGAGCGGGGATCGTCAGGCTCCCTCGAGATCTCCGCAATCCCTCCAATGAAGAGAAGCGTGATGCTCGGTACGGGAATATTGCATCGCTGGCTGACGATGCTGTGCCCAAGTTCATGCAAGACGATGGAAAAGAAAAAGAGCACCGCGGCGATCACGCCCATGGCAATGTAAACCCCCGGGGGGCGGCCCGCCAGCAGGGCCGGGAAGGTGGCGACGGAGAGGAGATAGCCGACCAGCGCGGCGATAATGAACCACGAATAGTCCAGATAAAAGCGGATACCTCTATAGGTTCCGAGAAAAACCCCGGAGCGCTTTCGTTCCAAAGGCTCCGGCTGGGTACGGCGTTCGGGTCCGCCGTGATGGGGCGTCAGCGGAATGGAAGGATCATCGGGTTTCATGGTTTTTCCGGGAGCCTGACGCGGTATTCCATGAGTCGCAGACTCCAACCTCCTTCTAAAGGATAGTACGTTCCGAGGCGGTTTCCAGAGGAGAATCGAAACGGCTTCACCGTGGATGCTTTCGCTCCTCAAGGGCATCTTGAGCCTAGGGGAGGCATCGAGGATGAATTTTTCTGCCGGGGGTGGCCGCCGGAATGGCACATCATTGCCGAACTTTGGTTAGTATGAAACTGCTTAAGATTTTTCCTTTGTTGGCGCTAGTAATGGGAGGGCTGTCCACGCAGGGGATGGCGGCTGGCGGCAGCGGTGCTGTTGGAGGCGCCGGCGGAGGTGCCGTCGCCGGCGGTTTTAATGGCGGAGGTCTTCGCGGAGGTGGAGCTTTCGGTGGGGTTAACCTTCGCGGAAACACTGTCCCAGGGGGCACAAATTTTCGCGGGAACACGGCGGTCCCGAAGGGTGTCAGCTCTCGAGGCAACGCGGTACCGGGTGGCGCAAATTTTCGTGGGAACGCAGTTCAGTCGGGCGGCAATTTCGTTCCTTCAGTAGCTCGAGCTCAGCGGGATGTCGTGGTCAGGCGCGCCCTTCCGGTTTACCAATCCAATGGGCAGTATCGCGGTTCCCAGGGAGGCGACGGCCACTTCGACCACAGGCGGTCCGACCGACGCGGTGATAACAGGTTCTTTGGAGCGACGACTTTCCCGCATAACTTCCAGGACTTCGGGTTCGATGCGAATTATGATACGCCCTATTACCGAGGCGGTTGGAGGCAGACGACAAGCCCCTTTGGAATCCCCGCGACATTTTTCCCTGAGCCTACTCGCAGGGTCAGCGACAGGAGGGACTGGAATGGGAACGGAAACTGGAATGGGAACGGAAACTGGGACAACGATGACCGTTTCCGGGTCACCGATGAAACGAGTTTCCCCTATTTCCAAGGGCACCGGAATGGTTTTCAGCCCTTTGGGACTTTCGGAGTCAACGGCCCTTTCACAGTGCCGAGCGGGGGAGTGCCGACGGCCGCGGTTCAGTCCGCGCTTTTTCAGCAAGGCTATTATCGGGGGCCGGTCGACGGGTTTGCGGGTGAGTTGACCCGCGCCGCCATTCGCAATTACCAGTTCCAGAACGGTCTCCCCATAACGGGGCGGGTGGATGGGTTTCTGCTCCGTTCGATCCGGACTACCTTGAACCCAGGATTGCAGTAGGCTTCTGCCGGAGGGTTCCGGGTGTTTTTTTGCAACTTTCCGGTTCAGCGCGGTTTCATCTCGATCAGGGGGCGGAAAGCTGTAATGTTCCGCCTTTCCTGTTCCAGTTCCCTTCACGCGCTCCCCGATATTCCCCTCCATGTCATTTGTTGATCGTTTCCTGGATTTGGCCATGCTCCATGGCGCGTCTGACCGTGCCGCATGCGAGAAGGCAGTCCATAAGGCGGTGCAACGGCAAGGCTCCATGGTTGACGCCTTGCTCGATGAACACCTTGTGGACGAGGCCTCCTTTCTGGAAGGGTTGAGCGGCCTGCTCGGCTTCGAGTGGCAGTCCCGCCCGGAGCTCGACCTCTCCAAACCTTTGCACGACAAGTTCCCCGCCACCGTGGCTATTCGCCACCGGATCGTGCCCTCCCGGCTGGAGGCCCACGAAGTGCGCCTGCTGACTTACGATCCCCTTAACCTCATCGCCAAGCAGGCAGTGGCGCAGGCGGTTCCCAAGGACGTTCGCTGGGCGATGTCCACCCGGCGGAGCATCCTGGAGGCGCTCAAGCAGGGGTACGGCGTTGGGGCGGAGAATTTCGAGAAGATCCTCGAAAGTCAGGACCTCGAAGAGCAACTCGCCGATCTCAAGCAGGAAGTCACCGTGCTCGACGAAGAGGATGAGAATGCCTCCGTCATGAGTTTCGTGAATCAGGTGTTTCGCGAAGCCCTTCGCGAACGCGCCACCGATATTCATATTGAGCCGTTGGAGGACGATCTCCGCATCCGTTATCGCATCGACGGGGCGCTTCAGGAAATTACGATTCCGCCCAATATCCGGATGCTTCAGGCTTCGCTGATTTCGCGCCTCAAGATCATGGCGCATCTCGACATCGCCGAACGGCGTCTGCCGCAGGATGGCCGCATCAATCTGGAACTCGACGGCTCGCCAATTGACGTACGCGTCGCCACGATTCCCTCCGTCTTTGGGGAGAGCGTCAGCCTGCGGCTTTTGTCTCAGGATCGCTTTGACTTCGAGCAACTCGGCCTCGACGAGCATACGGAGAACGTCGTGCGCGAGCTGCTTGGCAAGCCCAATGGCATCGTGCTGCTCACCGGGCCGACCGGCTCAGGCAAATCGACGACGCTCTACACGTTCCTGAAATCGCTCAACACCAAGCATCGCCGCATCGTGACGATCGAGGACCCCGTGGAATACAAGCTCCCCGGGGTGGTACAAATTGCCGTGAAGCCGGAGATCAACCTTACCTTCGCGGGCGGGCTGCGGAGTATCCTGCGTGGAGATCCCAACGTCATCATGGTTGGCGAGATGCGCGATCTCGAGACGGCGGAGATCGCCATTCGCGGCGCGCTCACCGGGCACCTTGTTTTCAGCACGCTGCATACGAACAACGCCGTCGGCGGCATCATGCGTCTGATGGATATGGGGATCGAGCCGTTCCTGATCGCTTCGGCGGTGAGGGCCTTCATTGCCCAACGGCTTGTGCGGGTGCTCTGCCCGGCATGCAAGGCTCCCGCCACGCCCGGCGATGATTATCTCCGCTCCATTGGGTTCCCTCTGGAGTACAAGGGGGGGATTCATCAGGCCGTAGGTTGTCGCGAATGCCGCCACACCGGTTACACGGGGCGGGCCGCCATTCTGGAGATCTGCCGGATCACGCCGCGCCTTCAGGAGTTGGTCAGCCAGCGGGCGCAAATGTCCGCGTTGCGGGCCTGCGCTTTGGAGGAGGGAATGGTGCCGCTGCGGGCCTACGGTTTCCGCAAGGTGGGCGAGGGGATGACGACCGTGGATGAAGTGCTCACCCGGACCGACGCCGACGGCGGTGCGGAACCGTCGGGCGATTCAAAGCCGTAAGCCGATGCCCGCGTTTACTTACAAAGCGGTCGATGCCGGAGGGCAGGTGGTTTCAGGGGAACTCGAAGCCCAGAACCGGCTTCAGGTCTACCGCGAACTGGAGGCGAGGGACCTCCAGCCGGTCTCGGTGGAAGGCGGTGCGGAGATCGCGCCTCTGGCGGAGGCGGGAGCCGCCGCGGGGGAGAAGATTGTGCTCAAGAGGACGCAGGTGATTCTGTTTACCGAGGAGCTATCCGATCTCGTCGAAGCGGGGTTGCAACTCGACCAGGCGTTGCGCGTCATGCAGGAGCGGCAGGATCATCCCGCGCTCGCGCAAGTCAGCGAGGCTTTGCGAAATGAACTGCGGGAGGGGACCAGCCTTTCCGTCGCTCTCAAAAAGGTTTCGCCCAGTTTTGACGATCTCTATTGCAACATGATCGCCGCGGGGGAACTGAGCGGCTCGTTGCCGAAAATTCTCCGGAGTCTCCTGGGCAATCTCCTCATGGCGCAGGAGTTGCAATCGCGCGTGGTCTCCGCGTTGATTTATCCGGCGTTTATGGCGAGCGCGGGCGTGCTCCTGATCGGGGTTTTCATGACGGTGCTGGTGCCCCAGTTGATGGGGCTCTTTCGCAAGACGGGGCAGAAGCTTCCTTTGATGACGAGGGCGCTTATAGAAGTGAGCGATTTTTGTGTGAGCTACTGGTGGGTGGGATTGGTGCTCGTTATTGCTGGGATTGGCGCGTTCAAAACCTGGACGGCCCGGCCCGAGGGGAGGCTGGCGTGGGATAGCACGAAGCTTCGTATTCCGCTGGTGGGCGATGTCTTACAGACGCGCTTTCTGACCCAGTTTGCACAAACGCTTGGCAATCTTCTCGGCAACGGCGTCCCGCTTCTCTCGGGCTTGCGTCTGATGGCTCGCGCAACGTCCAATCTTTTTCTGCGCGAGTTACTGGGACGGGTGGTTTCGCTGGTGGGCGAAGGGGCCGCGTTTTCCGCCGCGCTACGGCAGGTGGGGGCTTTCCCCCCGGTGTTTATCGATATTGTTTCCGTCGGCGAGCAGACGGGGAAAACCGCGTCCGCGCTGGAAAAGGCGGGCGTTCGTTACGACAAGGATCTTAACAAGAGAATCAGCCGTTTTACCGCCCTCATTCAGCCTGCCATTGTTGTGGTCATGGCGGGAATCATTACCGTCGTCGCCCTCTCGATTATCACCGGCATCATGAAATCGGCCTCGGGGCTGCACCGATAGGGGGGTCTGCGGTCAGGTGCGTCGTCGCGGAGTTCCGAATACCACGGCGCGGTAGCGCCTCCGGGCGGAGGGCGGAGTTCCGCGACGCCGGGAACGCCGAAGGCGCTCGCCTTTGCCTTTCTCCTCAATCCACCCGCTTGCTCAGGAGGGCTGACGCTGAGTTTCCTCAATTAGCGTTGGTTTTTTCCTCATTACCAATCTCCAGATTGGTAATGCCCCTGTCCGCGAATCTCTGATTCGAAAGCCTTGTCATCTCCTGCAGGGTGCCGGAACTGGAGAGGGTTGCGAAACTGGAGTTTCGAAGACATGGGCGTTCCCAAACAGAGAGTTTGGGAACGAGGCCGTGCATGGCGGCGCTATCCGAGATCGTCGCGGTAGGTGCCCCGGGTGACGCCCAACTGCGACTGTGCGGCAAGTTCCCGCCAGAGGCTGCTTCCCTCCTTTTCACCGGCAAGAAGCTGCCGGTAGGCATTCAGGATTCGCCGGGTTTCTTCCGCGTCCTCTTCCAGCAATTCCACGCGGTAATGCCGCAGCCCCGCCGCATCGAGATCGCGGAAGAATCCTGCGCCCGTCTGCGCGACGGCGTTGTAAAGCGTGTTGCGGCAGCCGACGTCCGCGCGCAGCGGATGTTCCATTCCCACGCGGTCCCGCAAGTGGACGCGGTGGCTTTCGCACGGGCGGCCGCAATCGAGGAACGACTTGCCCTCCGACATGAACGCCGCGAAGACGCAGTGCTCCATATGAAACATCGGCATGTGCTGGTGAATCGTGAGCTCGAACCATCCCGAGGGCGCATTGCCGAGAAGCGCGAGCACCTGGCCGGAGTTGAGATCGTAGGAGACGGTCACGCGCTCCAGCCCTTTGCCCATGAAGAATTCGGCGGTGAGCGGGTTGGCGACATTCAGCGAAAAATCGCCGATCTTCCTGAGCGGGCTAGCTTTGAAATATTCCGCCGCGCCGAGGTTGCGCACCAGGACGCCATCCGGAGCGGCGTTTTCGATCAGCTTGAAAAACCCTTGTTCGCCCGCCTTCTGAATGCGCGGCGTCGCCAGGAAGATGGTGGCGGAGGGTGCCCGCCCGCGAACGAGCGTCACGGCGTCCTTGTAACGGCGGATGTCTTCGAAATCGACGTAAAGCGTCCCGATGCCACATTGGAGAGCGGCTTCAATTTGTTCCGAGCTTCGGCAAAGCACCGCAAGCTGTGGAGACGCTTCTCCCGGGGTGGTTCCCCGAAACGGTCGGAGGATTTCCCGGATCGACATGGCGTGTTCCGGGCGCGGATGCTCGGCTTCGAGCTGATAGAGCAGTTCGCGGCGTACGCGGTTCAACTCGCCGATGGGAAGAATCAGGCCGCCTTCGAGCGCATTTTGAAACGACCCCGCGAAGAACGCCGATTCGCCAAAACGCCCGAGATGTTCGCGCAGCTTCTCTTCGGAGAGCGGGGCGGTCCGGGCCACTTGCAGGGGGATTTGCGAGGCGACGCGGAAGTTGGTCCCGCCCGATTGCGCCTCCAGGACCAGCGGTTCGCCCTCCCGACCGGAAACGCGGAGATCGACGGCAGAGCGGCGGCGCGGCGTGATTTTCCCGGTAAAGCTCTTTTTGAGTTCGGCATTGAGCGCGGGGTCGTCGGTCTTCCAGATCCGGTCCCCGGCTTTCAGGCGTCCAAAATCGAGGTGCCCGTGCTTGAAAAAAAGCCGGTTGCCCCGGAGTTCGAAGATGCGGCCTCCCTGCTCCTGGTTGGTGTCGCCACCGGTGTCGAAGACAACGCCATCCCCCGGCTTCAGCGCGGTTTCGGGGGTGGCCACTTCGATGAAGTCGCGGCCCACGCGGTCAATGCGCCCGACGAACGGCCCTCGTTTTTTGCCGAAGCGGGCAGAGACGAGTTCCTGATGGTTGACGCCATGCATCCAGCCGGAGAAAAGCCCCCGGGAGAAGGTCATTTCCAGCGGGTAGCGGTCGGCTGCCGTGGTTTTCCAGACACGCCCGGCGAGCGCCGCATCCAGCGCTTTGCGATAGACCTGACAGACAGCGGCCACATACTCCGGCGACTTGAGGCGGCCTTCGACTTTAAAGGAAACTACCCCGGCTTCGATCAGCTTCGGGATTTCATCCACCGCCGCGAGATCCTGCGGGGAGAGAAGGTAACGTTTGTCGCCGAGGTCGCGGGTTTCTCCATCGACAATCAGTTCATACGGCATGCGGCACGCCTGTGCGCATTCGCCGCGATTCGCGCTTCGGCGTCCCAGCGATTCGCTGGTAAGGCACTGGCCCGAATAAGCGACGCAAAGCGCCCCGTGGACGAAAACCTCCAGCTCCAGCGAGGAATGTTGGCCCGCCTGGAATTTCTCCAGCTCGCGCAAGGAAAGCTCGCGGGCAAGCACCACGCGGTCGATGCCGAGTTCGCGGTGAACAATCTCCGCTCCCTCCGGCGAAGTGATGGTCATTTGCGTGGAAGCGTGAATCGGCAGTTCCGGCACGATCTGGCGCGCGAGCCGCACGAGCCCGATATCCTGCACAATGAGCGCATCGACGCCCGCCCGATTCAAGGCCCGGAGGTATTCCGCCGCTCCTTCGAGTTCGTCGGTGAAAACCAGCGTGTTCAACGTCACGTAGGCTTTGACTCCGTAGCGATGGCAGAAGGCGACCACCTGCGGAAGCTCCTCTTCGGTGAAATTATCCGCCCGCAGCCGGGCGTTGAAGCGCGGCAGGCCAAAGAAGACCGCGTCCGCGCCATTTGCAACGGCGGCGCGCACACAGTCCCAATTGCCAGCGGGGGCGAGGAGTTCCGGGTTCAATTTCATGGACCTCGAAGCCTAGCACGGGAAAACGAGGAGTGAAAAAGCATTCTCACTCAATCCAATCCCGTACCGCGTAGATCTGGCGGATCAGCCTCCGCTTGCGCCAGATCCCGTCCCCATCGCGGTCGCCCGCCGCCCCAAACTCCGCGCTTGGGCTCGTGTTGGCCTCGATCGTTACCGCCGAGGATTCGCCCCAGTCCTCGATCAAGCCCGTATGCGCCACGCGTCCTTTGCTGGAGAACCAGATTCCAAACGCATCCGCCGGTCGGGGCGTGCGCCCGTTACCCTGCCTCCAGGTCGGCTTCGACACCCAATCCGGCGACCACCCCGACCTCGGCACATAGGCCGCCGCGTCCGCTTCCCGGTAACACCAATAATTGAACGCCGCACAGTAAGGATCCCCCTTTCCGATCCCCGCCGCCTTCTGGATCGCCTCGATCACCGGGCCGTCGTTCTTGCCGGTGGCTTCCGTGGTCCCGATCAGTTTGCGTCCCACCGTGAGGATGGTTTGCCGGTCGGGGCGCACGGGTTCCTCCACGATGGGAGACGGCATCGGGCTTGCCGATGCCGCCTCCGTCACATTGGTGCTTTCGGCGGGAACCCTCGGAGAGCATCCCGACAGCGCAAGGAGGCCGAATGCCAGTGAGAGCCGTTTCATTTGAGCGGAATGGCCCACAGGCAAAACAGCCAGTATCCCAGCATCAGCGCAAACGTCCCCTGAGCCAGAAGCCAGCGATGCCGGGGCGCGAAGTCCTCAAACCACTCGCTCAGCGCGGCATCCGCCGCTCGATCCACCGAGCGCCAGGCAATCTGCCACCCCGCCCAACCCACAAAGATCCCCGCAAAGTAGATCACGGTTGCCAACCCGATCCATTGCAGAAACCCGGCATCGAATACACCCGCCGTCGGATCGATGCGCCGGATGGCGACTGGCAACCAGAGATAGATGCCAAGCGCCACGGCCCCCGCCGCAAGTCCTTGCCAGCATGAAACCAGCCGCCTTAGCCACGCGGGCGTCCACGGAAGTAGATCGAGGAGCAGAGCGGCAATGATGACCCAAAAGATCACCGAAGGGCTGATGACCGCGATGGAGTCCGGGGCGTTGCTCATAGAATCCCCCAGAGTATTCCAAATGCAGCTACACCGGCCCCGCCCACGGCCCACCATTTGTAAGGCCCGAGCGGCGGAATCAGGCGCATGGCGGTGTAAAAGGCAAAACCCGCCCCGGCCAGCGCCAGCCAGAACTTCAGCCGATGGTAGGCGCTCACCCGTTTCCGGGCAACCACCAGATCGGCTGCCATCCTGTCTGTTTCCCGTTGCAGCGTCGTGAGCCGCGCATCGGACTCGGCGAGCGAGTGAGAGACCGCAATGAGCTGTGTCTCCGCTTCCTCAACCTGCAGCCGGGCCGTGGTTAAGGATTCTTTGATCACCACCACCGCCGACGCTTGCTCCGGTGTCGCCGTCCTTTCAAGCACTGTCACCGCATCCGAGGCGGTCCGGATTGCCACGCGCGCCTTTCGGGCTGAAGCCTGCGCGCGAATCGCGCCCACGTTGGCCGACTGGATTGAGCGGGTGGCCGCAATGGTGGATGGCGCATCTCCGCGCGGTCCGGCGCACCCGGCCAGGAGTAGAACGGGAATGAAACTTATCAGATTTTTCATCGATCGTCGTCCTCCTCGTCGTTTCTGTGTTCCGGCCAGTCCCAACTCCGAAACTTGTCAGCCAGCGTGACCAGTCCGACGGTGATGCCAATGACTAGCGACGCGGTCTGGAGCCACGAGTTGACCGTGGCGTGAGAGACCGCTACGGCCGCGAGGCTGACTGCCGATCCGCCGAATCCTTTGATGGTGTCTAGATGGCGCTGGATCATGGGATCCGGACTCCTTTCAACCATTCAGGTTTGGATTCAGGCGAACTGATTGCCTCAATGAAGTGCTGGGGCCAACTCACGTAGAGGATCGCATACCCTTCCTCCACCGGCTCAAGAGTTTGTGAGCCGTCGGAAAGGCATGCTGTTTGGAATCGGGTAAGCGGTTCATTGTCTCCAGCGATCACGCTCACGACGGGATTCGCCTCGGTATAGGATTGGACCACCGGAATGCCGTCCAGAAACTGCGTTTCCTGGCTCGTATCCACCGAACAAAACTCCTGGAGAAGCAGGAGGAAATCAGGTTTTAGCCGAGCACCCGCGTCTGTGGCTCCCACGTGCTCCGAAGAGAAGATAACAGGCGTTGTAATCCAGTTCATGTCAGTTGTCCCTGGCTGATTGTGTCCCTGGCGATGGCATGGATGCCGGACAAGTCCTGAGCTATGGTCGAGTAGACGTAAAGGCTCAGATAGCCGTCCAGGATGTTGCCAAGTTGACGTTTCGTAACGGTTCCCGACGGGTTGCGAGCGCTCAACCCCGTCACGTTTCTAGCCAGGACACCATTTTCCCAGATCGTTCCATCGGCGGTACCGACCCGGATCGCGCTTGATAGCCACTCATTGTTTTTGAACGTGGTGTTCGATGAGATGAAAGTCAGGACACCGCCCCGGGTGACGATCATTCGCGATGCCGCAGACCCCGGAATCTGCGTATATTGATGCTGGATAAACTGCGTCCCTCCCGTTGCGCCTTCAATAATGAGGGGGAAATCATATCCCGTAGTGTCGGTCCTGCCCGTCCTGAAAACGGCGAAGCCCGAGAGAATATCGTTTGGAAAGTTCGTCGGTAGTGCGATGTAACTACCGCCTCCCGAAAAGAAGATTCCGTTCGAGTGCCAAAAAGGGACGTTTGTGAACGTGCCGATAACCCCTTGGAATGACAGAAGGGAACTTCCTGATCCTACATTATGGATCAAACGGCACGGGAAGAAATCGATGCGTCCATAGTTCTTGTAAAGTTGGGTCGCAAATGCCAGCAGTTCCAACTTCGCCGTCGATGTCAGGGTTTTGCCGCGCGCAGCCATCCTGGCGACGTGCGCGGTCAGGTCACGTCGAGCCTGCGTCTGCGCACATCCACCCCGCATTAAACCCATGCCAATGCTGATCATGCGTTGTAAGCAATGACCTTGCCACTGGTGAGGGTGAACGCGGTGATGATGCCGTAGATCACTGTCCCGGCGGGTAATGGAATCGCCGATAACGTGCCTGTTAGATTGGTGGCCGTCATCGACCCGATCACTGTGTCTTCAAGCGCCTGAATCGCCACCCAGGTCTCGCCTGTATTTGCCGAGGTGCCGCTGACATACTTCCCGCCATTGAGGCCAAAAGACTTTGTTCGGTAATCGGCGAGGGTCGTCTCCGTCGCGGCTCCGGTCGGAAGTGTTGCGGTGCTCACCGCGACCTTCAGGCTGTCTGACAAGAAGGAGAGGCTGATGGGCAGGCCGTTTTGGTCAAAGCCGCAGATCGGATTGAACTTTGGGTCGACGGGTAATGTGGACCCGTTGGCAAGAGAGATGTGCATAATGAGATCTTTTGATGAAGTTAGAAGCGCCATCGGAGGCTGCTTTGGCCCGGATGTTCAATGTCCCACCACAGACAGCCCGAAAGATGGGCAACGTCCCCAACATAGTCGGTTGGAAATGGGGCGCGATGACGGCCCGGGCAGGATACGCAAGATTTCCACCCGGGATGCGGATCCCGGATTATCGGAAATGATCTCCCAAGGCGAAGCGAATAGACGCGGCGACGAATGCCGAAGCGTTTGATGCGGCGTTAAGGGTGACTAGTCACACACGCTTTCAGTCACACCTAAACCTGCAAAAGCAGGACCGGGGGAATCCCGGCCCTCAAAACTGAATTCCGATGTTGATCGCGGCGATCTGGCTCTGCCAGTTCGTCCGCGCCAACATCGGAATTCAGGCAAAAACCGTCATTACCGGGAGGAAGTTAAAAGCCGCCCAAAGCCGCTGGTAGGCATCACCCGCTGTTTGCGCGCCAGTTGCTGTTTGCGCTTTGCTCCGGACCAGTGTCCGGTGACGCTGACCGGAGTGCCGGGTTCGACCCAGTTATAGAAGGCTGAAGCTTTGCCGACTGGCATGCGAATGCAACCATGCGAAGCTGGGTAGTTAGGGACGGAACTGAAGCCGTGGATGAAGTAGTTGCCGCTGATCTGAACGCTATACGGCATCGGTGCGTTGTCGTAGAGAGTGGAATAGTGCATTCGGCTCTTCGACTTCGCGCTGAAGCTCCCGCAGGGCGTTTCTCTTCCCGGTCGGCCCGTGCTGACACGGCTCTGGAAAACCAGCGCGCCACCTTCATAGGCGCGGAGGGTTTGATTGGTCTTGTCGATCACCACGCGCTTTCCTCCCGTCTGCGCCGCTGTGAGTTCTCCGGCTGCAACCAAAAGGGCAGCCAGCCCATATACCGCCAGTCTTGCTTTAGACATATCGAATTTTTTCCAAGGGTTTCAATGGGAATTCGGTTTTCACCCCCATTTGAGTGGGTCTTTGCCCCCCTTCGTAAAACCGGAATGAGGAAACCAGAAACCGGCAGCGAAGGGAGGGCGGCCTGTGCCGCGAGAATTCACGTTGCAAAACCACGCTCGGTCGGGAGAATCGAGGTTTGAACGAGAACCAACAGCCTCAGGACGGCCTGGCCGGGTTGATCGAGCGGGTTACCTTCCATAGCGAGGAGACCGGGTTTGCCGTGCTACGCGTCAAGGCAAAGGGTCATCGGGATCTGGTCACCGTCGTTGGGAGTCTGCCTAGTGTCAGCGCCGGGGAATGGATTACCGCGCAGGGCCGCTGGGTGCGCGACCGCGATCACGGCCTCCAGCTCAAGGCGGATTTCCTGAAGTGCTCCGAGCCGACTTCACGCGAAGGCATCGAGAAATATCTCGGCAGCGGCATGGTCAAAGGAATCGGCCCGGTTTACGCAAAGAAGCTCGTCGCGAAATTCGGCGAGGAAATCTTCGACATCATCGAGCGCTATTCCGTGCGATTGCAGGAAGTGGATGGGATCGGCCCGGGCCGCCGTCGGAAGATCAAGGAGGCATGGGCAGCCCAGAAGGTCATCCGGGAGATCATGGTGTTCCTGCATTCCAACGGCGTCAGCACCAGCCGTGCGGTCCGGATCTACAAGACCTACGGGGAAAGCGCCATCGACACCGTCCGCGCCAATCCCTACACGCTCGCCAAGGACATTCACGGCATCGGCTTCAAAACCGCCGACCAGATTGCGGAGAAAGTCGGCATCCCGAAGGACTCCATCATCCGCGCGTGCGCAGGCTTGGCGCATCGTCTCGCGGAAGCTTCCGGGCAGGGCCATTGCGCGCTGCCAAGGGAAATCCTGATGGAAGAAACCGTCCGGTTGCTGGAGGTCGATGAGGAAATCGTCCGGGAGGCGCTCGCGCGACAGCTAGTCAACGGCGAGATGGTCGAAGAAACAATCGGCGGTGAGGATCTCATTTTTCTCCCGGCGCTCAAACTGGCGGAGGAGGGGATTGCAAGGAACTTGCGCAAGTTCGCCGCGCTGCCTTCGCACTATCCGCCCATCGAGTTCGAGAAGGCTTTGGAGTGGTGCGAGGCGAAGACCGGCAAGTCCCTCGCGCTCAGCCAACGCGCCGCCATCGAGCGCGCCCTCTCGTCACATCTGCTCGTCATCACCGGCGGTCCCGGCGTCGGCAAAACGACGTTGATCCAATCGCTCCTGCTCATTCTGCGAGCCAAGAGGGTAAAATGTCTCCTGTGCGCCCCAACGGGCCGTGCCGCCAAGCGGCTTTCCGAAGCCACCGGGCTCGAGGCCAAGACGATCCATCGGTTGCTGGAGTTCCAACCCGCCGGAGGCTTTGCGCGGGGCGCGGATCGCCCGCTCGATTGCGATCTTCTCGTCGTCGATGAAACCTCGATGGTTGACGTTCCGCTGATGGATAAACTTCTCACCGCCGTTCCCTCAAGCGCGCACCTCATCTTCGTTGGCGACGTGGACCAACTTCCCTCCGTGGGGCCGGGCCGCGTATTGGCGAATTTGATCGAGAGCGGGAGCCTTCCCGTTGTCCGCCTGACGGAAATCTTCCGGCAGGCCGCCACCAGCCAGATCATCACCAATGCCCACCGGATCAACAGCGGTCAACTGCCGCCCATTTCCGAAGGCGCGTCGGATTTCTACTTCATCGAGCGGGATGAACCCGAAGCCATAGCGGCCACCATCGTCAAGATGGCCCGGGAACGCATCCCTGCAAAACTGGGGATCGACCCAATCCGCGATATCCAGGTTCTCTGCCCGATGAACCGGGGCTCGCTGGGCACCCGGGAGATGAATCTCCTGCTTCAAAACGCGCTCAACCCGGCAAGACCCGACGAGCCAAGCGTTGAAAAATTCGGGTGGCAATTTCGCCTCGGGGACAAGGCGATCCAGACCCGGAACAACTACGACAAAGAAGTCTTCAACGGCGATATCGGGCAGGTGACCGCCATCAACCTCGCAGAGAAAGAATTGACGATTACCTTCGACGGTCGGGATGTCGTCTACGACTTCGGAGAGCTCGACGAAGTCTCGCTCGCCTACGCGATCACGATTCACAAATCCCAGGGCTCGGAGTTTCCCGTCGTGATCGTCCCCGTCGCCACGCAGCATTTCCTCCTGCTCGCGCGCAACCTCATCTACACCGGCATCACCCGCGGGAAAACGATGGTCGTGCTCGTGGGTCAAAAGAAAGCCCTGAGTCTGGCGGTGGGAAATCACCACACCGCCAAACGCTATTCGGGCTTGTTGACTAGGCTGATCTGACTACTTCCGAGGGTGCTTTTTTACCTTCGCCGTCGCTTTGGCCTTGGTCTTGTTCAGATCGGTGCGGTGCTCGATCTTTTCCACCTGCCCGCTCTTGAAATACTGCGCCTTGATGGCGTCGAGCATCTTGTCGCGCTGATCGTAGAGCCGCTTGCGCTTGCGGGGCTCCGTCTTGGAAAGAGCGTAAGCCGTGATCAATGGCAGCGAGATGGTGGAGTCCGTGTAGCAAACCACGCAGTCCGGGAGCGTCTCGGGGTCCACTTTGCCCCAACTCACCGCTTCCGCCGGAGTCGCCCCGGAGAGGCCGCCCGTGTCGGGGCGCGCATCGGTGCATTGCAGGAAGTAATCATGCCCGCGTTCCTCGATCCCCATCACTTCCTGAATCTGCGGCTCCGTCTGGAGCATGAAATTCTTGGGCGACCCGCCGCCAAGGATGAAAACGCTGGAGGTCAGCTTGCTCTTCTTCGCGTTGTAAACGATCGCCGCTGTCTGGTTGACGTCGCGGTTCACGTCGAACTGAAGCTGAGAGCCCCGCAACGACATCGCCGCGACGTTCATGCCGATCGACGAATCCCCCGGGGAACTGGTGAAGATCGGCACTCCATATTGGTAAGCCGCGCTCAACACGCTCGTTTCCTTGATGCCGAGCTTCTTCTCGCGCTCATAAACATACTTGCCCAGAAGGTAGTGGAACTCGTCGCTCCCCATGGTCTTCTGAAACTCCGGCCCCTGAATCACCTGTCGGACAAAGGCGTCCGTATCGAGGAGAACGTCATAATCGAAAAGAACGTCGTAAATGCGAATGATCCCTTCTTCGCGCAGCTTGATGTCGTCGAGAAACGGCGACCCGGCAAAAAGTTCCATTCCGAGCCCATAGTGGAGGTCGTGATAGAGATTTGCCCCCGTGGAAATGATCCAGTCAACAAATCCGGCCTTCATGAGCGGGATGATCGCCGCTTTTCCCAATCCGGCGGGAGTCAGCGCACCGGTCAGGGAAAGCCCCACCGTCCCGTCTTTTGGCAGCATTTTCTCAGTGAAAAGACGGCAAGCCTCGGCAAGCCGGCCCCCATTGTAGGCCTTGAATGCGGTGTCGATCAAATCTGCGACACGCATATTCTTTTTGATAGGCGTCGGCAGCAGGCGCGGGAACTTTTTATTCAAGAGACTCATGGGGGCGAAACGTAGCGAACTATAAATTTATTGGTCAATTGTAATCCCCGCCCACGCGAAATGAGAATTTTGCACGATTGTGAACTAGGGGAATGCAACCTGCTCCTATTCGGAACTACCTGTCATGAACTATGAGGATTTTCAACACCTTGCGAGGCTCTTCGTGGTAGGGGCGCTCGACGAGGATGAACTGGAGGAGTTCCACACCGGGAAACGGCTTTTCGGCAGCCGCGCCGAGGAGTTCATTGCCGAATGCCGCAAACTAAACGCGGTCTTCGCCCTCAGCCTGACCCCGAAGCCGCCCCTGCCTGAGACGAAAGCAAAACTCCTGGCAAGGATCAGGGCAACCCCTCGCTACCGCGAAAAATTGGCGTCCTCCGACGAGGCAGCCCTTCCCGGACCGGAACTCGCCTGCGAGAGCCGGGCTCAACGGTTGAATTGAGCCGTTTAGTATTGCTGCGTTAGGTTAAATTTCCTCGTTACCAATCTCCAGATTGGTAATGCCCTTGTCCCCGAATCTCTGATTCGAAAGCCTTGTTATCTCGTGCAGGGTGCCGGAACGGACAAGGGTTCCGAAACTGGAGTTTCGAAGACAAGGGCATTCCCAAACAGAAAGTTTGGGAACGAGGCAACGAACCTTCAGCCCGGAGGGCTGGTGGAAATTAGCCGGGCGGTGAAGCGCAGCGGAACCCCCGGAATACCAATCAAAACCATTTCCGCCCCGACAGGGGTGGTGGAAATCATGGCGACAGAGCCTCTCTGCTCCGAAAGGCTTCTACCAAAAGTCATGATGAAACGTAGTTATTAATCCAGTTTCAGGCGCAACGTCTGGAAACCGGCAGGCTGATGGACGTTACCGCCCTGCCAGCTCGTGCCGTCACCGCGCAGCAGCATCGCGCCAATCTGCTGGTTCAGGGTGATATCCACGCCGATGCTTTCCAGCGGCAGCATCATCACGGCCCGCCACGCATTGTCGTCCACCGCCATTTTCACCAACCAAGGCTTGGACCACGTGTTGGAATACCCTTGGCCGTCGTACCGGTTGCCGTTCACGCCAAACGCCAGTTGGTAGTAGCTTCCAGCGGCCTTCTGGTCGCCATCGAAGAACATCTCGATATAGACATCTCCCATCGCATTCCAGTCATCGAGGCTCGAACCGGCCGGTAGAGCCTTGATTTTTTGGATCACCTCCGGCTTCTCCTGGCATTCAAATGCCAGATAGAGGTTTTTCCGATCGTGCAGGACGCGAACCTTCGTCACCGACTTGGGCGCTTCATCAGGCTTGCCCATGGGCCTGAAGCCGTCGATCACCGCCGCCTGCTTCCATAGGGCGGAATTGAAATCAAGATCCTCTGACGCCGGTTGTGCGCTGTACGGCACATCCAGCGTCACCCGCACCCCCAGCTTCTTCTCGGCCTCCAGCCATTTCTCGAACAGCCGCCGGCCACGCTGCACCAGTTCCTTCGAGCCCGGGTGCACCGCCGTGGTTTCAGCCTCCGCCAGCAACTCGCGCAGCGGCTTCTCGAGCTGCTTCTCCACGATATAGCGGCGGACAGCCATTGTGGGGTCATCGCTATAGTAGCACGGGGCCGGATCGTTCTGCCACGTTTGGCGGATGGTCGCGAAGAACTTGCGCATCGGGGCGGCCGCCTCGCGATACGCCCGGAGGCAGAATTCATCGCGAAGGGCTTCCACATCCTGGCTCGGATTCCAATAGAGCCGGCTGACGACCCAGTACTCGATCGCCGACAAATCGTAGAACTCGGCCCCGGTGATCGCCGAATTTTCCAGTGGCTTATCCGAGTCGGTGCTGGTGATCTCCGGGCCATCCTGGTACATGCCGCCGGTCACGCCGTTCTTTGCGTAGTAGCGCAAATCCTCTGCGATCACGTCGCTGGCCGGGTAATAGAACCACGGCAGCTTCGTGCTGAAGTAGTACTCAAAGATCTCGATGTTCTTGTGCTGCTGCATCCACTGCTCGATGCTCTTGTGCCACTGGGCATTGACTGGGTGGAAGATCGGCTGGCGCTGGTCGCGCACAAACGGGGCAAAATACACCACGAGGTTATCCGACAGCTTGATCTTGGGCGCAGGATTGCTCCAGACATACGCAAGGGCCAGCATCTCCTTGTTCTGGCCCGGGAACTCGTTCTTGAGCATCATCGCCGCCCTGTTGGTAAAGTCGAAGAAGGAGGCTGAGCGGAAGGCGGGATCGTCGGGCGCAATCGTCGTGCCGTCGGGCAGCTTGTACGGTTGGGTGCAGGCCGGGCACTCGCAGACGCGCCAATTATCGG
>JBBCKI010000050.1:0-70227 GCA_037190965.1 Chthoniobacteraceae bacterium | reverse complement strand
CGCCGCGCTTACGGCTTCAAAAATTTCGAAAATTACCGCCTCAGAGTCATTGCTCAATGCGGTTGAAATTCAAAACGGACTCAACCAACTCAAAATCAACCACTTAATCCCGCTTCAGTCCCCAAACTTTGGTGTAGACCCGATACCGGGGAGGGAAAAAGTGATGCCAAAGTGATGCCCAAGGGTTCTCGGTGCTTTTCGAAGCCGAGTGTTTTCGGCTTCATAAGTTTCTCCAACTCAGTGAGTTGCAAAGAGAGCCAATGACGGGACTCGAACCCGTGACCTGCTGATTACGAATCAGCTGCTCTACCAACTGAGCTACATTGGCGTTATCCTCGATGCCCAAGCCGGCTGCCGGTGGGCGAAGGGCCGATAGATTTCCCACGACCGGGGCTGGAACGCAAGCGTTTTCGAGAGACTTTTGTGATCGTCTAAAGCGCGGCGATTTTGTCGGCCTCGGCGGCGAGAGCGATATGTTCGGCGGCGATATCGTCGAGTTGCGCGAGGCTTTCCACTTCGGAAAATTTGCCTCGGAGATGCCTTGCTGCGGGCATTCCGCGGGAGTAGGCCATGAGGCGGGCTCTCATGGAGTGGATGGCGGACCGCTCCGCGCCTCGTTTGATGGCGGCGAGGGCGCAGTGGCGGCGGATGAGGGCCCACTGATTTTCCAGGGGGGGCGGGGGAAGGAGTTGACCCGTGGCGAGGTAGTGCTTGATCTCGCGGAAGATCCATGGGGCGGACATGGCGCCCCGGCCGATCATGATCCCCGCGACGTTGGTTTCCTGCTTCCGCTTTGCGACGTCCTTCGCGCCTTGGATGTCGCCGTTGCCGATGACCGGGATGGAGACGGCTTGCACGACTTCTCCAATGACATCCCAGTTGGCCTCGCCCGAATAACCTTGTTCTTTGGTGCGCCCGTGGACGGCAATGGCGGCGATGCCGGCGCTCTCCAGAACGCGCGCGGTGGTGGTGGCGTTGATGGAGTCTTTGCCCCAGCCGATCCGGATCTTTGCGGTGACGGGAGCGGGAGCGACGGCTTTGACGATGGCGGAGGCGACACGCTCCATCAGAGGGCAATCCTTCAGCAAGGCTGAGCCACCATTGCGGGAGACGACCTTGTTGACCGGGCAGCCGAAGTTGATGTCGATGAAATCAGGGCGTACCCATTCCAGCACCATCCTGGCGGCTTCACCGAGGTGATCCGGGTCTGCGCCGAAAAGTTGGACCCCCAGCGGACGCTCGATTTCGTCAAACTCGAGGTATTCCAGTGTCCGTTCGTTGCGACGGAAAATTCCCTCGGCAGAGACAAACTCCGTGACCATCACGTCCGCTCCCTGCTCTTTGCAGAGCTGGCGAAAAATGTTGTCCGTTACCCCGGCCATCGGCGCGAGATAGAGCGGAAACTGGTCTTTGAACCATGGAAGCATGATGAAAACCGGAAAGCGGAGACCGGAAACCCGGAAGACAGAATCGTATTAAGATTCGGCTGGGGCGGCCGGTTCGGCAATGAGGTCGTAATCCTGCGTGCCGACGATGGTGACATCGGCAAACTCGCCCACGGGGAGCTCCTTTGTCAAATAGACCCGGCAATCGACATCGGGCGCGTCGGCGAAGGTGCGCGCGGTGAATGGTTTGTCCACGAGAACGCGCAGCGTGCGGCCCACAAAACTCCCCGCCACTTCGCGGGCGATCTTCTGCTGAAGCCTCATTGCACGGCTGTACCGCAGCTTTTTGACGGAGGAGGGGACCTGCCCGTCCATCTTTGCCGCCCGGGAGCCTTCTTCCTGCGAGTAGGTGAAAATGCCGAGCCGCTCAAAGCGCGTTTCTTCGATGAAGTCGAGCAACCGCTGGAAGTGTTCCTCTGTCTCGCCGGGGAAGCCGACAATGAAGGTGGTGCGGATGGCGATGCCGGGAATGCCCTCGCGGATCCGCTGGATGAGATTGACGATGTGTTCGTCCGAGGTCTCGCGGCGCATGGCGTCGAGCATCGCCGGGTGGATATGCTGCAACGGCATGTCGATGTACCGGGCAACCTTGTCGTTGCGCGCGATGCAGGCGATCAACTCGTCGCTCCAGTGCGCCGGGTGGGTGTAGAGGAGACGAATCCAGAAATCGCCTTCGATCTTCTGAAGCTCATCGAGCAGGCGCGTGAGCGTCGGCCCGCGCGAGGAATCGACCGGTTGCGTCGGGTTTGCCCGCTGCTCCCATTGGTCCATGCCGAAGTAGGTGGTATCCTGGCTGATGAGGTTGATCTCCTTGACGCCTTCGGCCACGAGACCGCGCACCTCGGCCACCACCGATTCCACGGTGCGGCTGCGATGACGCCCGCGCATTTGCGGGATCACGCAGAACGAACAAGGATGATTGCACCCTTCGGCAATCTTGGTAAACGCCGAGTGCGCCGGGGTGAGGCGGAAGCGCGGCGTGTCGTAGTCGGGAATGTAGACCGGCTTGCGGGTGACAAGGTTGAGCGGCTCCCAGTTCTCCTGAGTCAGCGGCGAAGGCTTGGCGAGGATCTGCTCGATGATGGTCCCGGCGTCGGCGACCTGGTCGAGCCCGATGAAAGCGTCGACTTCGGGCATCTCCGAGACCAGTTCCTTGGAAAACCGTTGAGCCATGCAGCCCGAGACGATCAGCCGTTGGCCTTCCTTCTTGCGGAGCCCCCGGTCCTGGTGCGCTTCCAGAATGGCTTCGATCGATTCCTCCTTGGCTGAATCAATGAACGCGCAGGTGTTGACGATCAGCACATCGGCTTCGTCCGCGTTGGCGGTAATCTCCATGCCGCGATTGAGCACACCGCCGAGCATGATCTCGGCATCCACCAGGTTCTTGGCGCAACCGAGGCTGATGACCCCGACCTTCACCGTCTTTTCTTTAATCATTGAATTTCTATCCCTCGTTTTGTCGCGCCGGAGCGTGCCGGGGCTTCAACCGGTGTGCCGTCGCTGGTGACTTTGAGCGCTCCGGGGTTCTTGCTCTCGATCCAGAAACGTTTGCCGCGCAGCGTGAGCGGAGGCATCCCCGGCTCCAGCCAATTGTCGTAGACAGCCTGGGAGCCAGCCTCGTCGCGGATGATTTTAACCCGCACCCTTTTGGTCGCGCTGACCTTGATTTCACGTTCGGACGGCTCCGCCGGGGTGGGGGAGGGCGAAGGTGCCGGGGTGGCGTCAGTCGCCGCTGCCGGTTCTTCCGGCGTGGCGGTTTCGGGAGTCACCGGCATGGGCCCCTCTTCGGATGGAGGGGTCTCCGGGGGCCTCTCTCCTTCCAATCCCAGGGCGAGAAGCGCCTCGTCATTGGCATCGACGCCTGCCTGCGGAGGCGCTGCTCCTTCCTCAGGTTCCGGGGAGGGGGCCGCCTTTGGTTCCTCGGCAGGTTCAGCCGGGGCTGGGGTCGGCGAGGCGGCGGGAGCAACAACGTCACTCTCCTCCGTATCCCGGCGGTTGAGGAGCTGGTCGAGGCTCGGGAGGCGCTGGATGGACAGAATGAAGAGCGCGGTAATGGCTCCAATCGTAATCGCTACGGCAAAAATCCCGAATGCCAAAAGCCAGCGCGAACGGCGGATCGGTTTCTTGCGAGGGCCGGTCGAACGGATGGCACCGAGCGACTCGCCCTGCATGTATTGATAGTCGGCCGTGAACACCGGGCGGCCGACATCGAGAACGGCGTATTTGGACACGTCGACGCCGAGATACTTGGCGTAAAGAATCAGAAAGTTACGCGCGTAGGCAAGGCTGGGGAATCGGGCGTACTCATCGCGCTCCAACTCATTGAGCCGGTCGGCGCGGATTTTCGTCGCGCGGGCTGCGTCCTCAATCGTCAGGTTTTTTTGGAGGCGCGCTTCGCGCAGAGCTTTGCCAATACTAGCGTCCATAGGTGTCACACGAGATCGTCGAGATCGACCAAAATTTCACGGGGTTTGGCCCCTTCTCCCGGGGCGACGTAACGGCGTTGTTCCAGAATGTCGACCACACGCGCCGCCCGGGTATACCCAAGACGTAGACGTCGCTGGAAAAGCGAGGTGCTCGCTTTCTTCTCCTGACGCATGATTTCGATACATTTTTGGACCAATTCTTCGTCTTCTTCAGAAATTTCTTCCGGGTCTCCTTCACTGCCCGAGAGGCGTTCGTGGATTTCGTTGTTGAAATCCGGCGTCCCCTGCTTGGCGGCAAACTCGACCACGCGGCGAATCTCTTCATCGGTGACAAACACCCCCTGGGCGCGGGTCATACGGGAGGTTCCCGGGGGAACGTACATCATATCCCCCTGGCCGAGAAGTCGTTCGGCTCCTTTTTCGTCCAGGATGATCCGGGAATCAAGCCCGCTTGCAACCTGGAAGGCGATCCGCGTCGGAATATTCGCCTTGATGACCCCGGTGATGACGTCCGCGCGAGGCGTCTGCGTCGCCACGATCATGTGAATCCCTGCCGCGCGGGCCATCTGCGTGATGCGGGCGATGGCGCTTTCCACGTCGGCGGGAGCCGTCTGCATCAGGTCCGCCAGCTCGTCGATGATGACAACGATGTACGACATCGATCCTTCGGGGATCTCGATTTCGTCATCCCTCCGCACCCGGATCGGTTTGGGCGCTTCCTCTTCCTCGATCTCCTCTTCGGCGGGCTCCGCGCCCTCTTCAGCAGCTTGCGCGGCTTCATCGGACCCGGGGGCCTCATCCGCCTCATCCCAGGGCGCTTTCTCCTCCGACTCGTCCTCGTTGTCCCTGCCCTCGGCGATTGCCTTGGCCTCTTCCTCCTCGTCGAGTTCCTTCTGGGTCTTCGGCTTGGGGCGGGCGTTGAAGCTGGTGATGTTTCTCACGCCCGCCTTGGCAAAAATCTTGTAGCGCTTCTCCATCTCGTCGATCACCCAGCGCAACGCCAGAAGGACCTTCTTGGGATCGGTCACCACCGGGATAACCAGGTGCGGCAACGAGTTGTAGACCTGCATTTCGACCACCTTCGGGTCGATCATGATGAAGCGCAGTTCATCCGGCGTGAACCGGTAGAGAATCGACGCGATGATGGAGTTGATGCAGACGCTCTTGCCGGAGCCCGTCGTCCCCGCCACCAGCAGGTGGGGCATGGCGGCAAGATCGCCGAGGATCGTCTTGCCGTAGACGTCCTTGCCGAGCACCAGCGGGATCTTCGCTTTCGTGTTCTCCCAATCGGCGGCGGCCAGCAGTTCGCGCAGCGTTACCTTCTGCTTTTTTGCGTTGGCGATCTCGATGCCCACGGTGTCCTTGCCGGGGATCGGCGCGAGAATATTGATCCGCTCCGCCCGCGTGGCCCGCGCCAGATCGCGCTCCAGGCTGACGATTTTGTCCACGCGAACGCCCTTCGCAGGGTAGACTTCGTAACGGGTGATCGTCGGGCCGCGCGTGATGTCCCCGGGGGCGACCGCGATGCCGAATTGCGCCAGCGTGTCGACCAGGGTCGCCTGCAGCTTCAACATTTCCTCCGGGTCCGCGGCGGCGCGGTCGGCTTCGTCCAGTTCGTCAAGCAGGTCGACCTCCGGCAATTGGTATTCGCCCAAAAGCACCGGGTTCTTGAGTTCCAGGCCCGGCGGCTTCTCTCTCTTGATCGGCTCGGGCTTGCGGAGGACGGGCGCGGTGGTGTCGATCACCTGCGGCGCGGGACGATCGGGGTCAAACTCCGGCCCAAGATCTTCATCTTCTTCCTCTTCCTCGGCTGCCACGTCTTTGGCGTTTCCATTGCGACGGGTTGCGGCGGGCTCCGCGATCTTGGCTCCCTTTCGGGCGAGTTGTTTCTCCAGTTTCCGTCGTTGGATTTCGAGCCGCTTCTCCTCAATGTCGAGCCGCTCCCGTTCGTCAGCCCGCTCAAGCCGCCACTGGCGGTAACGCTCCAGCATCACCGGAATCTGAGCGAGCCCCCGGCGAAGCAGCAGCACCGGGTGGATGCCCGTCATCTGCACAAGGCTCGCGAGATAGACGCACCCCAGCAACACCAGCGAACCGATAATCCCGAAGAGCGGGTGAAGAAATTTGACCCCCAGCCAATACCCGGCTTCGCCTCCCGGTCCGCGCACTTTCATGACATGATGCCAGTCTTGCAGGGAGATCGTCTGGATCTGGAGAATACAGGTAGCGGAGAGAATAAAGACCACGATCCATGGCAACCGCCGCAGAATGCTGAACCCCGGATTCATCAGCTTCGCCGCGCCACAGCCGAACACGATGACGGCGATCAGGTAGGAGCCGGCGCCGAACAGGAAATAGAAAAGACAGGCGATGATGGCGCCCACCTGTCCGGCAAAGTTATGAACCGTGGCATTCGTTGCCGTACCATAGGCCAGGGGAAACCAACTCGGGACATCCCTGGCCTCGTAGGAAATCAGCGCCAAAAATAGCAAAGTCCCCAGCCCGAGTAAGATCAGGCCGGTGACTTCGTGGAATAGGCGACTTTCGGAAGCGCGAGGCATTCGGGGGAGTGTAGCCGCCGCCCCTCAGCTTTCAAGATTGCAGAATCGCTTTGCGCCACAGGGCTTTGTGCCCGCACCGATCGCTTGCGCCGTGGCCCTTTTTTCCCGTAGATTACGGCTGGCGATGAAACTTACTGAACCGATTGTTTTCGAACCCTTGTTTATGGAGCGCGTCTGGGGCGGCCGCCGCCTGGAGATGCTTTTTGGGAAGAAACTTCCCGTGGGAGTACGAATTGGCGAATCCTGGGAGTTGGTGGACCGCGAGGAAGCTCAAAGCGTCGTTCATACCGGGCCGCTCCGGGGGAAGACGCTCAATGAGCTTTGGAACGATTACCGGACCGTTCTCTTCGGGAGCCGTCACGCCGCGCTGGGTTCCCGGTTCCCGCTGTTGGTAAAACTGCTCGATGCCGAAGAACGCCTCTCCGTGCAGGTCCACCCGCCGGCAGCGGTGGCTCCAGCGCTGAAGGGCGAGCCGAAAACGGAGATGTGGTATGTCGCCTGGGCGGAATCCGAGGCCGATATTTTTGCCGGGCTGCGCCCCGGAACCACCCGCTTGGAATTTGCGCACGCCCTCGCGGAAGGGAATGTCGCGAATCTCCTCCACCGCATGCCCACCCGCACGGGGGATTGTATTTTCATCCCCAGCGGACGGGTCCACGCCATCGGCGCGGGCAATGTCATCGTGGAGGTGCAGCAGAACAGCGACACCACCTATCGCGTGTTCGACTGGAACCGCACCGGCCTCGACGGCAAGCCGCGCGATCTCCATATCGAGGAGTCGATGAAATCGATCGATTTCGACGATTTCGCTCCGCAGTTCCAGCCTTCAGGGAGCGATCCCCTCGTCGGATGCGAGTATTTCCGCCTCGAACACTGGGCTCTGGAAACCCCCAAGGAAGCGGTTCCCGCAGGAGAATTCGCCATCGTCACGCCGCTCACCGGAGCGCTTCAATGCGGAGGCCGCGAGTTTGGACCCGGCTTTTTTTTCCTCGTTCCCGCCAACCTTGAGGATCGCATGCTCGTTCCGACCAAGCCGGGAACCACCCTGCTAAGAGCGACGCTGCCTTAGCCTAAATTAGCCTAAAGCCAACCGCTCGATGTGGAAGCCGGTGCGGCCGCACCGGTAGCCCGCTCGCGCCGTCGAGCGCGGGTATCGGCTCCCGTGGCTTCATGAAGGGCGCATCCCCATACTAGCAGCCCGTCTTGCGGGGATGGGCGTCAAACGCGACTCCTTCACCCATCCCGCGCTCGACGGCGCGAGCGGGCTACCAGTCTTCCACTGAAGGCTCTCCTGCGGCAGCTCATCCCTTCCCATCACCTAGCCTTCGCCAGCACCCTCATCCCACCACCGGGAGAGACGCGCCTTTGGAGCACCGGGGATCGCGGCTTCGTAGTGCGAGGTGTCGTTGAAGAGGGTGAGCCGGGCATGCACGGTGTCTTTGAAATCGACGACGTTTAACGCGGCGGGGCTTTGGTCGAGGTGATCGCGGTAGCGGCGCGGATCGAACCCGAGCAGGGAACTGAGCAGCAGGCGGATGGTGGCCTTGTGCGAAACGACCAAAACCTGCCCGCCGGGGTGGCTTCGCACGATTTCAATCAACACCGGCAGCGAACGCGCTGTGACGGCAAGTCCGCTTTCGCCCTCCGGTGGCGCGTAGGTGTAGGGGTCTTCCTCCCAGGCCGCCGCCTCCGCAGGGTAAAGTTTGTCGACTTCCCGCCGGGTGAGGCGTTCCCAATGCCCGTGGGAAATCTCGCGCAGGCCGTCGCGGGGTTGCACTTCCATGCCATGGGGGGCGGCGAGAATGGAGGCCGTTTCCATGGTGCGCGTAAGCGGCGAGGCATAGACCGCCGCGATGGGAACGCTTTTAAGCCGCTCGGCCAGTCGGCGCGTCTGTTCGCGGCCTTCCTCGGAGAGCATCACGTCGGTTGCCCCTGCAAAACGATCTTCCGCCGAAAGCACCGTGGTTCCGTGGCGAACCAGGAAAATGCGGGTGGAGGGTTGAGGGTGAAGCTGGGGCACTGAAAGGAATCGGGCCGCTGCCCTACTCCTGTCGTAGCGCCTTGACCGGATCGAGCCTCGCGGCGAAGTACGCCGGAATCAACGCGGCCAGCGAGCAGATGAAAAATGCACTGACGCAGATGATCGCCACGTCGTGCGGCACCACTTCAGCGGGAATCCGGGAGAACTGGTAAACATCCGCCGGGAAGACCTCGATGCCGAGTCGTTCCGCCAGCCAGTCCTTGAACTCGTTGCGGTATTTGATGAGCGTCATCCCCAGCGCGAGCCCTGCCGCATTGCCGAAGAACCCGACGATCATTCCCTGTCCGAGAAACACCCAGACGATTTGCCCCGTCGAGGCTCCCAACGCTTTCATGATGCCGATCTCGCGCGTTTTCTGGACGGTCACGGTGATCAGCGTGTTCATAATTCCGAAGGCCGCGACAATGATGATGAACATCAGCAGGAAGAACATCACGTTGCGCTCCATCGCAATGGCGTCGAAGAAGCTGCGGTTCATCTCCTCCCACGTTTCCGCGATAGTTCCCGGCGGGGTGTTGCCGAGCATGGCGTTGCGAATTGGCCCGGCGCGATTGGCGTCGATCGTCTTCACGGAGATGCCGTGGAGCGTGTCCTCCGCGTCGAGATTGTAGAGTTCCTGCGCGATATGCAGGGGAACGAGGAGAAACTGGGCATCGTAGATATAACGGCCGCTCTCGAAAAGACCGGTCACCGTCAACTCCTTGGGAAGAACCAGCGTCTTGATGTGCTCCAACTCCTTCGGGTCATCCTCGGCCTTTTTGATGGCTTCGAGTACCTCGCCGACATTGCCCGGCGAGTAGATGGTGACCTTGTCGCCTACCTTGACGCCAATGCTCCGCGCGAGATCCGCCCCGATCACGGTGGAGTCCCCTGAAAGATCGAGCGCAATCGGTTCGCCGTCGGCCCCTTTGATGAACTGATCGACGTGCGTGACTTTCCGTTCCATCTCCGGGTCGATCCCCCGGATCGTCGGGGCGCGCCGGAGCGTATTGAATTCGATGATCACCGGCCCCTGAACGAAGGGCGCCGAGGCTTCCACCTCGGGAGTCCCGTCGATGGCCTTGATCAGCTCCTGCCAGTCGCGCACCTCGCCGTCCACCGTCCTCACCAGGATATGGGGGTCGAAACCGAGCACTTTCTTACGCAGTTCAAGGTCGAACCCGGTCATGACCGAGATGACGAGGATCAGAACCGTAATCCCCAGCATCACGCCGATGATCGAGATGAGCGTAATGACGCTGACGAAGGTCCGCTTCGGTTTAAGATACCGAAGGGCGAGGAACAGGCTGAAAGGCGATTTCACGTGGGGCGATTTGGTTGCAAGGAGATTTGCAGGTTCCCGCCTCCAGCGCAACCGGAGGCTCTTTATTCTTTGGAATCGAACTTGATCCGTAAAGAAGTGGTGCTCACGAGAGGAGTTGAACCTCCACGGGTTTCCCCATACGATTCTGAGTCGTACGCGTCTGCCATTCCGCCACGTGAGCGTTGCCTTTTTCCACGTCTTTTCCAGGGTTTCCCGTGGAAGAGTGGGCGAATCTGCCCGGATTCCAAAAAAAATGCAAACGGCAAATTACGGAATCTTCGGGTAACTCCCGAGAATCTTGACCCGCGTGGCGCATCTTTCCAGGTCGGCAAGCGCGCCCGCGAGGGTGGGTTCCTCGGCGTGACCTTCCAGATCGACGAAGAAGAAATATTCCCACGCTTTCTTTTTGGAGGGGCGGCTTTCGATCTTGCTCATCGAGATGCCCAACCGGTTGAACGGCTCCAGCGCGGCGAAGAGCGCCCCGCTCTTGTCGCGCACGGTAAACATGAGGGAAGTCTTGTCATTCCCGGTGGGCGGGCAGGAATGAGGGCCGATTACCAGGAAGCGCGTCGTATTATTGGCGTTGTCCTGGATGGAGGCTTCCACAATGGGCATCT
The DNA here is from genome assembly GCA_037190965.1 of Chthoniobacteraceae bacterium. Lineage (GTDB taxonomy): Bacteria > Verrucomicrobiota > Verrucomicrobiia > Chthoniobacterales > Chthoniobacteraceae > DATMFV01. The sequence continues at coordinate 59,834 of JBBCKI010000050.1, read as the reverse complement.
CGTAGAGCTCCGCGGCCATGCGTCCCGCGATGGCGGCCGCCCCCGGTTCCTCGGCGGCAAGCTGCACGGCGCGGGTATTGCTGGCGGCTTCCACCAGCTCCACGGACGGGAAATGGCTCCGAAGCCACTGGCGGCATTGCCCGAGTGACTGCGGGTGCGAATAGATCTTGTGAATCTTCTCGCGGGGACCGCGCGCGATCAGGTTATGGTCGATCTTCAGGAGCAACTGCGCGCAGATCTTTAGATCCGTGTCCATAAACTCGTCGAGCGTGTGGGTCACGGCACCCTCGGTGGAGTTCTCGATGGGGACCACGCCGAAATCGGCCTTGCCCCGCGCGACGGCATTGAAGACTTCCGAGATGCTCGACTGCGAATCATACTCCACGCTCGCGCCGAATTTCATGCGCGCCGCTTCGTGAGTGTAAGTCCCCGCTGGGCCGAGGTAAGCGATCACCAGCCCTTTTTCGAGCGCGTAGGAGGCCGACATGATCTCCCGGTAAATGGCCCGGATGGCGGAGGCGGGGAGTCGCCCTCCGATTTCCGTGTTGCGCGAGACGAGAGAGCGAAGCAGCGCCTCCTCACGGTCAGGCGCAAAGATGGCCCCGCCGTTTTGCCGCTTGATCTCGCCTACCTCATGGACGAGGTCGGCGCGTTGGTTGAGCAGCTCAAGGAGCTTGGCGTCGAGGGCGTCGATTTTTTTTCGGACTTCGGTCAGCGGCATGGGATCTGATTCTATAAACCGGATTGCGCCGGGCGTCAGCCAAGTTGGCTGGTTTCCTCTTGAGCTTCAGGTTGATCGGGGGAGGCTGGTTCCTCCGCGGGCGGCTCCGGCTCGGATGTCAATTGCTCCGGTTCGGGTGCTGATTGCTCCGGTTCCGGTTCAGGAGTTTGAGACGGTTCCGGCTCTGCGGCTTTCGCCGCTTCCGGGGGCTCTTCGGTTTCCGCTTTCCGCTCTCCGGTCTTCTTCTTTCCCTTCTTCTCCTCTTCAGCAGGCGCAGCCGGGAGACTTACCCGCCGCAGTTCGTCGCTGTTGGGGAGTTCGCCCAGGGTCCGCAGGCCAAAGTGCTCCATGAAGACTTGCGTGGTTTCATAGAGCAGCGGGCGGCCGGGGATCTCCGCGCGTCCGGCGATGCGGACGAGGCTCCGGTCGAGGAGGCTCTGCATCACGCCGTCCACCGCGACGCCACGCACGGCCTCGATATCGGCGCGGGTGATTGGCTGTCGATAGGCGATGATCGCAAGCGTTTCAAGCGCGGGTCCGCTCAGGCGGGTCGGTTTGCTCTCGGGATAAAGCTGGCGAACCCAAAGGCCGTACTCCGGTTTCGTGACGATGGCCCAACCGCTCGCCTGTTCCGCGAGCTGAAACGCGCGGTTGCTCTGGATATACTCGATCTTGAGTTCTTCCAGCAGGGCGGCTACTTCCGGCTCCTTGGTTTTGGCGAGAGCGCGGACAGCCTCATCCTCATCGGTATCGTCGAGCGCGGCTTTGAGCGCGGCGACGATTTCCTTGAGGGAGAGCGGCTTTTGAGAGGCGAAAATCAGCGCCTCGATGACTTCCTTTAGCAGCATGGGCGGTCAGATCACGCGGTTGAGTTCAATTTCCGCAAACGGTTCCGGCTGGATCACCCGGATCTGCTTGAGCCGGATCAGTTCCAGCAGGGCGAGGAAGGTCACGACGATCTCCGCGCGGGAGACGGAGTCGGTGAAGAGTTCGGTGAACTTCAGCGGCACGCCGGAGCCCGTCATCTTGAGCACGAACTCGATCTTGTCTGAAACGGTGAAGTTCTCCTCGAAAATCTCGCGGAGATCCTCGGTCTTCGTGACCCGCTTTAGCACCTTCTGGAAGGCGTTGATCAGGTCGAAAATGCTGACTTCCGCCATCGGGCGTTCCGCCGGAGCCTCGGGAGCTTCCGGAATGCGGCCATAAATGGAGCTTTGCACCGCCTCGCGCTCGCCGAGGTGGGCGGCGGCGTCTTTGAATTTTTTGTATTCGAGAAGCTGGCGGACGAGTTCGAAGCGCGGATCTTCCTCCTCCACCCCTTCCTCTGGCGGTTGCTGCGCGGGAGGAAGCAGGCTGCGGCTTTTGATGTAAATCAGGTTGGCTGCCATCACCACGAATTCCCCCGCGATGTCGATGTCGAGAACCTTGAAGGCATCGAGATACTCCAGGTACTGTTTGGTGATGTGCTCGATCGGGATGTCGTAAATGTCGATCTCGTCCCGCTTGATCAAATAGAGCAGGAGATCGAGAGGCCCCTCGAATACTTCGAGCTTCACTTTGTAGTCTTTGTCCATCGGCGAATCGGCAGCGTAGCGGTCGCCGTGAAAAAAGCAAAACCGGAAAAATGAGGACTAAAGGTAGCACGCTCTCGCCGAGAGCGCGGGAATTGAGGTGGTGGCGCGTTTGACGTTCATCCCCGCCGGACGCGATCGGTGTTTGTTGGGACGTGAGGCTGAACGAGCCTCGGGAGCCGATACCCGCGCTCTCGGCGAGAGCGTGCTACCAGGCGTTGTGTATCTGAAGCGGGTTGGTACAGGATAGCTCCATGGCCATCCGCAGACCGTTAGTGCATGAGGCACCCCCTTGGATTGACCCCGCTCGGGAGGTCTGGTTCGTGACGATTTGTTGCGCGGTTCGTGGAAGGAATCAATTGGCGCAGCCCAAGATCAGCCGGTTGGTGTTGGAATCGGTAAGGTATCGGGAGGAATTGGGACACTGGTATCCGCATTTGTTTCTGCTGATGCCCGACCACTGTCACGCGTTGCTTTCGTTTCCACAGGAGCGGCTTATCCAGAAAACCGTGGCCGCTTGGAAGCGTTGGACTTCTGCTCAATGCGGAGTGGAATGGCAGTCCAACTTCTTCGATCATCGCCTTCGCGGAAACGAAAGTTTCGAGCACAAGGCCGCCTACATTCTCGAAAACCCGGTGAGGGCGGGCCTAGTGATCACCGCCGAAGATTGGCCCTACGTCCTGTCCGAAGCCCAAAGGTAGCACGCTCTCGCCGAGAGCGCGGGTATCGACCCCGCTCCGCCCTTAGCCCCCTACCGCTCCGTCCCCAGCAAAATCTTCCCGCTCCGCTCGCCCTCCATCGCCCGGGCAGCCGCTTCCCGCACCTCAGCCACCGGGTAGACCCGTTCCACCGGTGTATGAATGACACCCAGCCTCGCCAGATCGAACAACCGCAAAAACATCGCCTGCCGGTCAGCCGGGTCGGCCTGTTCGTACCAGCGCGAGACCCAGAATCCCCGGAATTGCAGGTCTTTGAAAATCAATTGCCCGGCGGGAATCTTGAGCGCCTGACGGCTCATGGCCCCATACGTCACCATCACGCCGCCCGGCGCTAGCGCGCTGGCCAGCCGCATGGCGCTCTCCCCACCCACCGCGTTGAGCGCGAGGGAAATCGGCGCGCCCTGGGTTACTTCGGCGATATTCTCTTTCGTGGCGTCGTTCTCCAGAATCACCGCATCGGCTCCAATCCCGGTCAGTTCCCCAATCAGCTCCGCTCTGCGCACGACGTTGACGGTCTTGAGGCCAAGCTCCCGCGCGATGGCGATCACATGACGGCCCACCGCCGAGTTTGCCGCATTCTGGATCACCCAGCCACCCTCCTCCTGGGGCCCGAAATCATGCAACATCCGCCACGCGGTCGCGGGGTTGATCTTGAGCATCGCCGCTTCTCGGAACGGAACATCCTGCGGCACGGGCGTCAACTGATCCGCCTTGAGGACGCCCGCTTCCCGCCAGGTGCCGTACCCGTGCGGGAGGAGAACCGTGACACCCGGAGCGATGCCGCTGCTCGCTTCCACTCCCGGCCCGACGGCGGTCACGACCCCCGCCCCCTCCACGCCCGGGGTGGCGGGCGGTTGCTGACGCGTCGGGTAGGTCCCCTCGATGGCGTTGAGATCGGCCGGGTTGATCGGGGCGAGAATGCCGGAAACCAGGGCTTCGCCGGGGCCGGGCGCGGAAAGCTCGGCGGTGACGGTTTCCAGGACCTCCAAAGGGTTTCCGTGGCGGGAATAGATCGCGGCGGTAGGCATAAGAAGGTTTCGAGTTTCCGCTAGGGTGCGTCTTGCCGCACGGCGGGTCAATGCCGGATTCCCCCGGCACGGATTGAGGAAAAAACGCAGGCTTGACCACCATTCTCCGACCCGCGAATTTCTCCGGAATGTCCGCTACCAAATCCGGCCAACGCCTTGCGTTGTTGGGAATTTTCGTCAATGCGGCGCTGGCCGTGATCAAGATCGGGGCCGGGGTCATTGGGAACGCCTATGCCTTGATCGCGGACGGCGTGGAATCGATCCTCGATATCGGCGGTTCCCTCGTGATCTGGAGCGGGCTGAAATTTGCCGGGAAACCAGCCGACGAGCGCCACCCCTACGGCCATGGCAAAGCGGAGCCGATCGCCGCCGCGCTCGTCGCCTTGATCGTCATCGGCGCCGCCGTCGGTCTGGCCATCGAGAGCATTCGGGAAATCATGACGCCCCATCACACTCCCAAGCCGTTTACCCTTGCGGTGCTGGTGTTTGTGATCATTGTGAAGGAAGGCCTTTTCCGTTTCGTGGAACAGAAAGCCGGGGAGAGCACCGCCCTCAAGGCCGACGCCTGGCATCACCGTTCCGATGCGATCACCTCCGCCTCCGCGTTCATCGGGATCTCCGTGGCGCTGATCGGCGGCCCGGGATTCGAAACCGCCGACGATTACGCCGCGCTCTTCGCGTGCGGGCTGATCGCGTTCAACGGCGTGCGGCTGATGATTCCCGCACTGCATGAGGTGATGGATACCGCGCCTCCCAAAGCATTCAGCGAAGCCATCCGGTCGGCGGCGCTCGAAGTGCCCGGGGTGAAGACTCTCGATAAATGCTTCGTCCGTAAAATGGGCATGGAATATTATGTGGATATCCACGTCCGCGTGAGCGGGAGCCTGAGCGTTCGCGAAGGTCACACCATCGCCCATGCCGTCAAGGATCGCTTGCGGGAGTTCAACTCGGCCATCCGCGACGCGCTGGTACACATCGAGCCGGATTAGAGACCCTGCTGACGGAGCGATTCAAATCGCGCTAATTCTCAAAGTCAGCCGTTTGTGTCAGCTTTTCCTGCATCTTGGAAATACGGGAGATCATGGTCACGGCCACGATGATCAGCAGGATATCGACAAGAGATGATGTAATGGAAACGATCGTGGCATCGACAAGGGTATCCGGAGAAGTCACTCTTCCTTTCATCCGTAGCGAAATTCGAGTAAGGAGTGCAGAAGAAATCCAGAGCGTCCACCAAGCTTTTAGAATAAAGGGTGTGGCTTGGACCTGCCAGCTAAAGGGATCTCTGCTGACTTGCCATATCTCCTTCATGGCTTGATACGGTTTGAACAGGTTCATGAACGGGATGAAGTAAAATCCGATAGACCATCCCGGCGTGAAATTCATGCCACTGGTAAAGCCGCGGCAATTGAGGGTGGCGCGGTGAATCCACCTTAAAAATAGGATGCCGGTAGGAATGAATGCCCCCAGATAGAGAAAGGCCATCATCCGTTGTCTTGCGTCGTTGGCGGTAGCCGCCTCGGTCGTGATGCTCCCGCTTTTCGCCAGACTCAACTGCTGGAAATCACTGGCCAAATTGACGATGAGAGTGCCGAGAAGGATCCATAGCATGACTTTGAGGCTCTGGGTCAGCCTTTTGGGGCTTCTCCTGAATGCATAGTTGCTTTGTTTCTTGGACCGGGGAAGGGGGAGGGGAGGGGGAAGAGGATCGGCGTTGGCGAGCTGCGGCAACATCTGCCGAAGTGGCTTCCAATCCGTCATTTCTTCTGTCCGGCAGGGAGTGTCATCATCAAACAACCCCTTTCGATGCATTGTCTTTACCTGATCTTCGTCATAAACGTCGGATTGACCGTTCCTGAGTCGGACGTGAAATTTTGTCATATTTAATGTTACCTTGGATTCCGTTCAGGTTCTTGGAATTTGACGGTGTTTAAAGACAGTCGAGCTATAAGTCACCCATTTTGGGGTCTGGCAAGCCCCGAATCCGACTTAACCTCGTTCGCGTAAGGTTTCCAACGCCTTGAGTCCGACCTTCTGTCCGGAAACGCGGGTCGCGTAAGACTTTTGGGGCATTGACTCAAAGACCCTCCCCAATTTTTTCCGGGAGATGGACGGGGGTTAGGCCTTTGCCGTATAAAGCGAGACGATGCCGCCACTTAACGGCTCAGCTTTCGGATCGTGGAATCCGGCGCACCGGAGTAATTCCTTCATCGCTTCCCCCGAGGGGAATTTTTCGATCGACTCGCCCAGATATTGATAGGCCGCCATTTCTCCGGTGAGCAGGCCCGCGATCCTGGGGAGGATATAATGCAGGTAAGGCCGGTAGATCCACCGTAGGGGAGGGGGCGGCACGGAAAAGTCGAGAATGAGCACATGACCCCCGGGCCGCAATACACGCCGCATTTCTTCCAGCGCGCCTGGATAGGACGCCATGTTGCGCAGGCCGAAGGCGATCGTCACCACGTCAAAACTGTCGGCAGGAAAGGGGAGGGCCATCCCGTCCGCCGCGATGACGTCCACAAATCCTTTGCGCCGCGCCTCCTGAAGCATCGGGACGCAGAAATCCGCTCCGATGATCCGGGTGTCCGGGCAATACTTGCGCAGGGTCAGGGCCACGTCGCCGCTCCCCGTCGCGAGGTCAAGGAGGTTTCCGGGGTTCCAACTCCGCACCAACCGCGCCGCGCGGCGTCGCCAGAAGATATCGAGCCCTCCGCTCAGAAGGCGGTTGGCAAGATCGTAGCGGCGGGCGATCGCTCCGAAAAGGGTCTGGACAAAGCGGGGTTCCTGCAAAACGGAATCATTGTGAACCAGACCCCCCATTTCGAGCAAGGATTCCATGCTTGATCTGTCAGGGAAGGCTCTCTAGGTTGTGCGACCCTTTGATCTAATATGAGTACGCAGATTTCCAATCCGTCCCCGACTGAAGCCCCGAATTCGCTGCCCGAACGCGGCGAAGTCATGAGCGGTGCGGAGATTCTTGTAAAGTGTCTGGAGCGCGAAGGCGTGGATACGATTTTCGCTTATCCCGGCGGCGCGAGCATGCCGATTCACCAGGCGTTGACCCGCTCCAGCCAGATCCGCACCATCCTTCCCCGCCATGAGCAGGGGGGTGTCTTTGCTGCGGAAGGGTATGCCCGGACCACCGGCAAGGCCGGCGTGGTGATGGCGACCTCCGGCCCCGGGGCCACCAATTTGATTACCGGCATTGCCGATGCCTACCTCGACTCCGTGCCGCTGGTGGCGATCACCGGGCAGGTGCCGACCTGGATGATCGGCAAGGGAGCGTTTCAGGAGACCGACGTGTTCGGCATGACGCTGCCGGTCGTGAAGCACAACTATCTGGTGCTCGACGTCAACGACATCCCCCGGATCGTCAAAGAGGCGTTTTACATCGCCCAGAGCGGCCGTCCCGGCCCGGTCTTGATCGACATGCCCAAGAACGTCCAGGAAGGCAAGACGCAGCCGATTTTCCCGAAGAGCGTCGATCTCCCTGGCTACAACCCGGCTCCCAAGGCCGACGATGTCGCCCTCAATGAATTGATCGGAATGCTTGGCTCCGCCAAGGCGCCGATGATCTACTGCGGCGGCGGCATCATCTCGGGCGAGGCTTCGCCGGAACTGATGGAATTTGTCGAGCGCACCGGCATTCCGGTCGCCACCACCCTCATGGGCATTGGCGCGTTCCCGGAAACGCACCCTCTCTCCCTCAAATGGCTCGGGATGCACGGCACCGTGTATGCCAACAATGCCGTGAACGAGGCTGACCTGCTTCTGGCCATCGGCGTCCGTTTTGACGACCGCGTGACCGGCAAGATCGAGAAATTCTGCGAGCACGGCACCATCGTCCATATCGACATCGACAACTCGGAGATCAACAAGAACAAGGTCGTCCGTCTGCCGATCCAGAGCGATGTGAAATACGCCCTCGGCCGCCTCAACGAACTGCTGGCATGCGCCGGCAAGGAGCGCGTGAAGAGCGGGTTCACCGCCTTCCCGGCCTGGTACGAGAAGATCGCCGCGTGGAAGGAAAAATTCCCGCTCTCCTACAAGGACACCGACGACGTCATTCAGCCGCAGTACGTGATCGAGCTTCTCGACAAAATGACCGAGGGGAACGCGATCATCACCACCGGCGTCGGCCAGCACCAGATGTGGGCCGGGCAGCACTACAATTTCCGCAATCCCCGCACATTTCTGACTTCGGCCGGTCTCGGCACGATGGGCTTCGGCTACCCGGCCGCCATGGGCGCGAAGGTCGCCCGCCCGGATCTCGAAGTCATCGACATCGACGGTGACGGCTCGTTCCTGATGAACGTTCAAGAGCTGGCCTGCGCGCACGTCGAGAAGATCGCGGCCAAGGCGATCATCCTCAACAACCAGCACCTCGGCATGGTGGTGCAGTGGGAAGATCTCAAGTACGGGAGCAATCGCGCCCACACCTTCCTGGGGGATCCCCAGGATCTCCAGAGAATCTACCCGGACTATATCGCCATGTGCGCGGGCTTCGGCGTGACCTGCGAACGGGTCATCCACAAGAAAGACCTCGCCGGAGCGATCCAGCGGATGCTCGACTCCAAGGAGGTCTACGTCCTCGACGTCATGGTACCCTACACCGAGCACGTTCTCCCGATGATCCCGGGCGGCATGACCTACAAGGATGTTATCATTGACTCCGTGGGAGCCATGCCGAGCGCCGCAGACGGGGCGAATCTGCCCAGCGCGCTGTAAGGGGTTTTCTCCCAGGGCTCGAGGGTGCGGCAGCACCTTGTAACGTAAATCGCTCTGGCGCCGAAGGTTGCGCCAGAGCTTTTATCAGAATTCCCGGAAGAATTTGACAACGTCCGGGATTTGGTCGAAGGTGCAAACGCCTAACGAACCGGGCGATGCGTCTCCCGGAGGTTCCCCCCTTTAATCGGTTACGCCAGATTGGCCGAATTCTCAGCGGATTGCCGCGAATTCGACCGCGTGATCGTCTTTAGGGGGAATCTCTCCGCTTGACGCTTCCTGCGCCCGGTCGTAAGGTTTACAGGTTGTCCGAAGCGCGAGTGGGCTTAAACCCCACTCTTTTTTGTCTCCGGAAACGCCGGATTTTTATGAACAGCGATCTCATTTCAGGGTTGGACTATTTTGAGCGTGAGAAAGGCATCAAGCGTGAAGTGCTGATCGAGGCCGTGCAGAACGCCCTCCTTTCCGCGTCCAAAAAGGCGATTGGGCCTGCGCGCGAATTGCGCATCGATATCGATGGCAAGACGGGGGAGATCCGTGCCCTCGCCAGTTTGGTCGTTGTCGAAACGGTCGAGAACAGCCATGACGAAATTTCCATCGCCAAGGCTCGCGTCATCAAACCGAACATCACGCTCGGCGAGGTGGTGGAAGTCGAGGTAACGCCCCGGAACTTCGGGCGTATTGCCGCGCAGACCGCCAAGCAGGCGATGATGCAGCGCATCCGCCAGGCCGAGAAGGAAATGGTCTACGACGAGTTCAAGGATCGCGCCGGAGAGATCGTCAGCGGCACTGTCCGCCGGTTCGAACGCTCCGACGTCATCGTCGATCTTGGCCGTTTCGAGGCCGTCATGCCTTCCCGCGAGCGTGTGCAGACGGAGGACTACAACGTCGGCGACCGCGTCCGCGCCTATGTCGTAGCCGTGGAGAACGGCTCCCGCGGGCCAGAGATCATCCTTTCGCGCAGCCACCCGAATTTTGTCCGCCGTCTCTTCGAGATGGAGGTCAGCGAAATTGCCGACCAGACCGTCGAGATCCGGAGCATCGCCCGCGAGGCGGGTTACCGGACGAAGATCGCCGTCTTCAGCGCCAACGATAAGGTGGACCCGGTGGGAGCCTGCGTCGGTATGAAGGGGTCGCGGGTAAAGAACATCGTTCGCGAGCTTAACAACGAAAAGGTGGACATCATCCGCTGGAGCGCGGACCCCAAGGAGTTCGTGCTGGAGGCGCTCAAGCCCGCGAAGGTCAAGAACGTCACCCTCGACGAAGCCCGGCACGCCATCCAGATCCGCGTGGACGAGGACCAGCTCTCCCTGGCCATCGGCAAGCGTGGCCAGAACGCCCGGTTGACCTCGCGGTTGATGGGGTGGGACATCAATATCGAGAAGGACGAAACAGCGAAGGAGGCATTCGCGCAGACCGTGACGAAGGCAGCCAATTCGCTTGCGGCCTCGCTCAAGATCGACGAATCCATCGCCCGTCAGTTGATTACGGCGGGGATGAACAGTGTCGAAGTCATCGTCAGCGCGGAACCGCAGGACATTGCGGACGTTACCGGCGTTGATCTCGAACAGGCTCAGGCGATCTTCGATGCCGCCCGCGCCGAACATGAAAAAGCGGCTTCCACACGATGAAGCCATGAACGCAGGACTCTTTCCAAAATTTAAGAATGGCAACCCGAGCATCATCAAATTCACAAGGCACAAGGCGCCCTGCGGGCCGGAAACCGGAAGGTCCGGGCGCGCGCTCTGCCGCCTCGGCCCCTAGAAATCCCAAAGATCCTAAAGATTCCAAAGAGGGAGGGGCTGCAGCGGCTCCTGCCCCGAAGCCCACCCCTGCGCCTCCTCAGGAAACCGTCTCCCTGATTGACAAGGAGAAGCCGGTGCGCCGTCGGGTGGTTTCCACGGGAAGATCCGCGCTCCCGCCGATCTCCAAAATTCTCGCGCCCGAGCCGCCTCCCGCGCCGGTGGAAGAGATCCCCGAGCCCGTCCAGCCCGAAGAAGTGATCGAGCCCGTGGCCGAAACGCCAACGGTCGCGGAAGTCGCCCCCGAGGTCGAAGAGCCCAAGAGCGACGAGAAGATCATCCACATCAAGCCGCCGATCATCGTCAAGGAGCTCGCCTCCCAACTCGGCCTGAAACCTTTCCAGCTCATTTCCGAGCTGATGGAGCTGAACATCTTCAAGGCGATCAACGACACGATCGAGCCTGAAGTCGCCTCCAATCTTTGCAAACGCCACGGGTTCGTCTTCGAGAAAGAGAAGCGCGAGCGCGGCGGCGGCGTCCACAAGCCGGAAGTCGTCATCGAAGCGCCCAAACCGCCACCTCCTCCCAAGAAGGATGAGCTGAAGGCCCGCGCGCCGATTGTCACTTTCATGGGTCACGTCGACCACGGCAAGACCTCCCTCATGGATTACATCCGCAAGGCGCGGGTGGCCAAGGGCGAAGCCGGCGGCATCACCCAGCACATCGGGGCGTACTCCGTCGATTACAACGGCAACCAGATTACCTTCCTCGACACCCCGGGGCACGCCGCGTTTACCGCGATGCGCGCCCGTGGCGCGAACGTGACCGACATCGTCGTTCTCGTCGTCGCGGCCGATGACGGCATCATGCCTCAGACGGTGGAAGCGCTCAACCACGCCAAGGCGGCCAAAGTGCCGATCATTGTCGCGGTCAACAAGATCGACCTTCCTGCCGCGAATCTCGATCGCGTGAAAGGCCAACTCCAGGAGCGCGGTCTCCAGCCCGAAGATTGGGGCGGTGAGACCATCGTTTGCCCGGTCTCGGCCACGAAGGGAACCGGCGTTGACAACCTGCTGGAGATGATTCTCCTCCAGGCGGAAATTCTTGAGCTCAAAGCCAGCCCCACGGTGCCTCCTCGCGGCTACGTCATCGAAGCACAGGTGGAAGCAGGCCGTGGGCCGACCGCCACGGTGCTTGTCAGGATGGGAACGCTCAAAGTCGGCGATGCCTTCATTTGCGGCAATTTCTCCGGCAAGGTCAAAAACCTGATCGACGACAAAGGCAAGAATGTGAAAGAGGCGGGACCCTCCACGCCAGTGCAGGTGCTCGGCTTCGCCGGGTTGCCGAACGCGGGCGACGAGCTTCTGGTCATGGCGACCGAGAAGGCCGCCAAAGCCTTGAGCGACGAGCGTCTTGCGGATCTCCGTACCTCGAAACTCGCCGCGCCCCGTGGCCGTACCACGCTGGAGAACCTCTTCGCCAGCATGGCCGCCGATGCCAAGAAGGCGCTCCGCATCGTCGTGAAAACCGACGTGCAGGGCTCGCTGGAAGCTTTGGTCGCCTCGCTCAACCAGATCGAGTCGAAGAAGGTAAACCTCGACATCATCCACTCCGCCGTCGGGCCGATCACGGAATCCGACGTGTTGCTCGCCAGCGCCTCCAACGCCGTCATTGTCGGCTTCGGGGTGAAGGTGGAGAACACCGCCGCCAACACGGCCAAGCGGGAAGTCGTCCAGATCAAGCTCTACTCGATCATTTACGAATTGCTCGACCAGATCAAAGAAGCGATGGCGGGTCTCCTGGATCCGGAACTTCGCGAAACGGTCATCGGCCATGCCGAGGTCAAGCAGGTGTTCGAGCTTACCAAGGGAGTTGTGGCCGGTTGCGCCGTCACCGATGGGCGCATCCTGCGCACCGCACGGGCTCGTGTTCTGCGCCGCCGCCAGCCGATTTACGACGGAGGCCTCGCGACGCTTCGCCGTTTCCAGGACGACGTCAAGGAGGTCCGCACCGGTTTGGAATGCGGTATCAAACTGGGCGATTTCAACGAGTACGAGCCGGGCGACATCATCGAGTGTTACCAGCTCGAAAAATTCAAGCAGCAGCTCTAAGCCGCAGAGAATCAGAAGGGATGGGCGGTCTCCCCAAGGGTGCGGCCGCCCGCCATCCCATGCCCGGTCCCTGCTGATCCGGCAGGTTGGCCCAATTAGAGCAATTAGTTATGAAGCATCGTCTTGAACGAGTCAGGGAGTTGATGAAGCGCGAACTCAGCGACCTCATCGGTCGCGAGTTGACGTTTGAACAGCTTGTCACGATCCAGAGCGTCGATGTCACCCCCGACCTCAAGCACGCCCACGTTTATGTGAGCGTCTTCGGGGGCGATGCGGCGGCGGCAAAGGCCGTCTTGGCGAAGCTCCACGATCACCGCAAGGAACTCCAGGCGCTCCTGTCGCGCCGGGTGGTTTTGAAGTTCACCCCGCAGCTTCACTTCAAGCTCGATGAAACGATCGAACGCGGCACGCGCATCATCGACATTCTCCAAAGCCTGAACTTGCCCCCCGAAGGTGAAGAGAGGGAAGGCGAATCCAATAATCCCCCCGATGGACGCTAATCCTCCTTTCTCCCGCATCGCCGCCGTCCTGCGCGAGCACCAGCGGTTTGTCGTCATGAGCCATGTGCGCCCCGATGGCGACGCCGTCGGCTGCGCCGTCGCCATGGCGCTCTGCCTGAAGGAACTCGGCAAAGAGGTGGTTGTCTGGAATCACGACGGCCCGCTCGAGAAGCTTTCGTTCCTGCCCGGGTCTGAACTGATCGCCTTCCCGCCTGCCGGGGAAAAGCGCGACTTCGACGTCGCCATCGCGATCGATACTGCCGCTCGGGACCGCCTGGGAAGTTGCCTGGACTCCATCGGCTCGGTGAAGGTCTGGATTAATATCGATCACCACGTTTCCAACAACCGCTACGGTGATCTCGCCTATATCGACCCTTCCGCGCCAGCCGCGGGGCAGATCGTGCACGAACTGATCGCCTCCGAAGGGCTCCCGATGACTCCGGCCATCGCGGAGAATCTTTTCGCCGCCATCTCCACGGATACCGGTTCATTCCAGTACTCCAACACCACCGCCCGCACGCTGGAAATCGCGGCGGACCTGGTAAAGGCGGGCGTGAACATCGGCAAACTTTCCGAGCTTCTTTACCAGACTTACCCTCGGCGTCGGCTGGAGTTGCTTACTGAAATGCTCAACGTGACGAAATGGACCTGCGATGATCGCGTGGCCAGTTTCGCTCTCTCTGCGGAGACCGCCCGGCGACTCGGCGTGACCCCGGAGGACAATGAGGGGCTGATCGACACGATTCGCGCCGTCGAAGGGGTATTGGTCGCCGTCTTCTTTGAGGAACTGACGGACGGCAAAGTCCGCGTTTCAATGCGCTCCAAAGATCCCCGTCACGATGTCTGCAAAATCTGCGGTCAGTTTGGGGGCGGCGGTCACACTCTCGCGGCGGGAGCCCGCGTTCCGGGTTCGCTCGCCGTTGTCGAAGCCAAAGTGCTCGACGCCATCTGCAATGCGATTCAACTGTCTTAGAACGGTTTCGATTGACTCGGGCAGTCTTGGAAATACAGCCGCTTTGCTTGAAGGGCCGCGCACTAAGTCACGGCGGCTCGCAACTTATTTTATCCATCTAAATTAAAACCGCTCTGATGCACGCACCCAGCCTTGATGGCGTTCTCCTGATCGACAAAGCCCCCGGCATGACCTCGCACGATGTTGTCGCGATGGTCCGCCGCAAGCTCAATACCAAAAAAGTAGGCCACTGCGGCACGCTTGACCCCCTTGCCACCGGCCTTTTGATCGTCGTGATCGGGCGCGGCACCAAGATTCAGGATCTCCTGATGAGCGAAGACAAAGAATACGTCGGAACGATGACGCTCGGCGTCACCACCGACAGCCAGGATGCCGACGGACAGGTGCTCGAAACCAAGCCCGTGCCCGAGATCGCCCCTGAACGGTTGGAGGCCGCTTTTGCCAAGTTCGACGGTGATTTCTACCAGATGCCGCCGATGGTTTCCGCCATCAAAAAGGAAGGAGTGCCGCTCTATAAGCTGGCCCGGCAGGGGAAAACGGTGGAGCGCGAGCCCCGCTTCGTCCACATCTTCGCCCACGAAATCAAGAAGGTGGCCCTGCCAGAAGTCGAATTCCGCGTCGTTTGCAGCAAAGGTTTCTATGTTCGCACCTACGCCTACGACATCGGCAATGATCTCGGCTGCGGAGCGCATCTCAAGGCGCTGCGCCGGACCAAGTCGGGCCGATTCACCCTGGAGCACGCCGTGACGGTGGACGATCTTCGCGACAAACCGGCTTCCGAAATCACGGCAAAAATTTTGAGTTTGCCTACCGTTTCCCGGATGCGCGGCGCATAGTCAACCTCTTCGGTTTGCCCATGCAGATCCTTCGCTCCATTGCCGAGTTGGCCACCGTCCCCGGGCCGGTTTTCCTGGCCATCGGCGTGTTCGATGGCGTGCACCTCGGGCATCAGGCGGTGATCCGCAGGGCCAGTGAGGATGCGGCGAAGGCGGGCGGTTCCGCCGTGGTGGTGACGTTTGATCCTCACCCGATGCGGGTGCTTCGGCCCGGGCAGGCTCCGCGTCTGCTTACCTCCACGGTTCACAAAACCGCGTTGCTGGCCGCGCTCGGCGTCTCGCATCTTCTGGTGATTCCCTTCACGGAGGAATTTGCCGCGACGCCGCCCGAGCGATTTGTCAACGAACTGAACGCCGCCTGTCGGCCGCTGCGGGAGATCTGCGTGGGGCATACCTGGTCCTTCGGCAAAGGCCGCGCCGGGAACCTCGATCTCCTTAAAGCGATGGGCGATGACTTAGGTTTCGACGAAGTCGGCCTCCCGGCGGTGGAAGTCGACGGAGAAATCGTCAGCAGCACACTGGTGCGCGCCACGGTGGAGGCAGGCGAGCTTGCAAAAGTGGAGCGCCTCCTCGGGCGGCCTTTCTCCATCCTCGGCACCGTCAAGCACGGGGATCACCTTGGCCGAACCCTCGGTTTCCCGACGGCCAACCTGAGCGCGCACAACGAGCAATTCCCGCCCAACGGCGTTTACGCCGTCGAAGCATTCATTCAGGGCGAAAAACGGAGTCGTCATCCCGGCGTGGTGAACATCGGAGTCAGACCGACGGTTCACGAACACAGCGAACGCCACCTCGAGTTGCATCTCTTCGATTTTGACGAAGACCTTTACGGGCGCGACGTGGAGGTTGTCTTCAGGCAGTTTCTCCGGACGGAACAGAAGTTCCCCAATCTCGACGCCCTGAAGGAGCAGATCGCGCTGGATGCCGCGCGCGCGAGAAAGATCTTGAACTGATCTGTCGCGGTCTTGAGCCGCGCCTCTTGTACAATTCCACTCGCGCCAAAATCGGATTTCAGGCTAAAGTACTTGGAGATGCATTCGTTCGAGTACAAAAAAGGAAAGTTGTTTTGTGAAAACGCGGATCTGGCTCAAATCGCCGCTGAATCCGGGACCCCGACTTACGTTTATTCGGCCAATACGATCCTCGACCATTATCGTCGGCTCGATCAGGCCTTCGTGGACATCCCACACCTGATCTGCTACGCGGTCAAAGCCAACTCGAACATCGGCATCCTGAGCCTGCTCGCCGGAGAGCGGTCGGGTTTTGACATCGTCTCAGCCGGCGAACTCTACCGTGTGCAGAAAGCGGGAGGAAAGCCCGAGCAATGCACCTTCGCGGGCGTCGGCAAGACCGAGGCGGAGATCAAATACGCGCTCCAGCAGGGCATCCTCGCCTTCAACATCGAGAGCGAGAGCGAACTGGCCTACATCAATCACGTCGCCGCGAGCGTCAACCACCGTGCGCCGATTTCCCTGCGCGTGAACCCGGATGTCGATGCCGACACGCACAAATACATCTCCACCGGCAAGAGCGAGAACAAGTTCGGCATCGCCTTCGACCGCGTGGCGGCTGTCTATGAAGCGGCCTCCAAGATGTCCAATATCAGCATCCGTGGCGTGCAGATGCACATCGGCTCGCAGATCACCAAAGTCGGCCCTTTTGCCGAGGCGGTGAAGAAAATGGCCCCGCTGGTCAGCGACCTGAAGGAGCGTTACGGCATCGAATATTTCTCCATCGGCGGCGGCATCGGGATCGTTTACGATCCCTCGCTTGCCTCCGGTTCCTCCCAATGGTGGGAGGAGAACGCCGAGGGCCGCCTTACCGTCGAAGCTTATGCGGAGGCTGTTGTGCCGACGCTCAAGGAGCTGGGGATCAAGATCCTTTTCGAGCCGGGCCGCTATATGGTCGGCAACGCCGGGGTACTTCTCACCCGCGTGCTCTACGTGAAAAAAGGAGGGCGCAAGAAATTCGCGATTGTCGACGCGGGCATGAACGATCTCATCCGCCCCGCGCTTTACGAGAGCTATCACGAGATTGTCCCGGTGCACGAGGCCGCCGATTCAAAGCGGGAGAAGGTCGACATCGTGGGGCCGGTTTGCGAAAGCGGTGACTTCTTCGCGCAAGACCGCGAGCTTCCTCCGCTCAAAGAGGGCGATCTCATCGCGCTCATGAGCGCGGGAGCCTACGGGTTCACAATGGCCAGCAATTACAACTCCCGGCCACTTCCCGCGGAAATTCTCGTCAGCGGCAGCCACGCCGAAGTGATCCGCTCCCGCCAGACTCTGCATGATCTGATCCACGGCGAGGCCCTCCCGCGTTGCGCGCAGGGAGAGCCCAGGCCCGCCAAAGAATAACGTTGTCTCTTCCTCTCTCCCATGAAACAGCTCCTCGCCCTCGCCTTCTGTCTGTTTTTGACGGTCTCCTCCGGCTTTGCCGCCGCCGCGCCTCCGGGCGCGAACAGGGAGTATCTGATTATCAGCGGTGGCCCGGCATTGATGAAGTGGGAGAAGTGGAAATCGCAGCCGCATGATCTCTGGTGGATGAACTTCATCCGGGCGGCCAGAATTCGCATTCAGCAGTTGCAGGCAGAGGGTGTGCCCCCTTCGCAGATCACCTGGATGGTCTACCGCCCCGGATACGTCACCCGGTCCAAGCAGGAGGGGCAGGATCTTATTGCCAACATCGTTTCCGTGAAGGATGCCTACGGCATCGATCTGAAGTTCTTCAACCGGACGGATGAGGTCATCAATTACTTCAATAGCGGCAAGCCCCGCAATCAGGTCAAGATCGCAAACTTCGAGTATTTCGGGCACTCCAACAAGGCGTGTTTCCTGTTCGACTACGCCAACGTCATCGACAGCTCTTCGAAAGTCTGGTTGCACGAAAACGATCTCTCCAGGTTGAACCGGGGGATCTTTACGCGCGACGCCTTCGTCAAAAGCTGGGGCTGCCATACCGGCGAGAGCATGAGCCAGAAGTTCCGGGCGGCGACCGGGATCAAGATGTGGGGGGCTACGGGCCGCAGCCAATACATGACCCACGAACTCCCCACGCTGGCAAGTCCCACGGGAAGGTGGAAATATTGAACTTGGCCTAAAAACTGTGATGGATCGGGGCGATCTGACGTAAGATACCGTGCAGTAGCACGGGCTCTGCGTAGAGACTTCGCTTCGCTCCGTATGAAGTAAACCGCTGACCGCGGTAAAGCGGTCTGCTGGCCGCGAGTGACTTTCGTCGAGGGCTCACCGTACCCATTGAGGTACGCCAAGCCTCTCCTCAAGTCATCTCGGTTCGGCATCTTACGCCAGCTCATCCCCTCCCACCACAGTTTTAGGCTTGATCGTTTTGATTAAATCCGCTCACATCTCGTCAATTCCCTATGAACGTTCTGGCCGCCGTTGCGCACCCCGATGACATTGAATTCATGATCGCGGGCACCCTTCTTCGCTTGAAGGAAGCGGGGTGCACGATTCATTTTTGGAACCTGGCCAACGGCTATTGCGGGACGGAGAAATACTCCCGCGAGGAGATTATCGAGATCCGCCGCAAGGAAGCCGCCGAGGCGGCCTGTCTGGCGGGAGGAACGATTCACCCGGCGTTGTTCGACGACCTCGGGGTGTTTTACGATGCCCCCTCACTGGCACGGGTCTCCGCAGTGGTCAGGGAAGTTGCGCCCGACCTCATCTTCACCCACGCGCCGACCGATTACATGGAAGACCACCAAAATGTCTGCCGCCTCGTTGTCATGGCGGCGTTCGGCCGGGGAATGGTGAATTACGTCACTGAACCCGTGCGGCCCGTCTTCAGCAAGCCGGTGAGAGTCTATCACGCCATGCCGCATGGCCTTCGCGACGGCCTGGGGAGATTGCTCTCCCCGGATTGCTATGTGGATGTGGGGGAGATGATTCCGAAGAAGCGCGAACTCCTTGCCTGTCATCGTTCCCAGAAAGAGTGGCTCGACGCCAGCCAGGGAATGGACGCCTATCTCGAAGAGATGGAGCGGCTCTCCCGCGAGATGGGAGAGATGTCGGGCCGGTTCTCCCATGCGGAAGCCTTCCTCCGCCATAACCACCTTGGCTTCTGCGCGGCTGATTTTGATCCTCTCGCCGAACTCCTCGGCTCCCGCTGCATTCCTGCGAAACACTAACCTCCCAAGACCTCCTAAAACCATGGCACGTCCTCTTAGCAAACTCGCTCCCGATTGGTGGGATTACACCACGCTCGATCCTGAACTGCTGCGCGACGCGGCGAAACTGGACGAAAACGCAATCCGGGGCCTCCAGCGTCCAGGGTTCAAGATCGTTTTCTACGATACGCTGGAAGACTTCTATTGCGCGGAGGCGCTGGAATACATCGAAGCCTGGCAGCAATCCACCCCGGACAACCCGGTTGGGATCTGTGGCCCCATCGGGCCGACGGAGCAACTTCCGCTCGTCGCCCGAATCGTCAATTCGCTCGGGCTCGACCTGAAGAAGAAGGGCGCCCACTTCTGGGGCATGGATGAATGGGTCGAGAACGGCGTGGCCGTGGACACATCGCACCCGCTCTCTTTCTCCAAAGCCGACAAGGAGCTTTGCTTTAACCGGATGGACGAGAAGTTCCGCCTCGATGAGTGCAACATGCACTTCCCAACCGGCAGCGATCTCGATGCTTACAGCAACTCGTTCGATTCCATCCGCTGCGCCGTCATGCAGGGCGGGCAGGGGGAGATCAAGCACTGGGCTTTCAACGATCCTCTCCCGCGCACCGGCGCGTACAAGGACGCGCCTCCCACTCCCGAGGAATACCGCAAGCTGAAGACCCGCGTGGTGAAGCTGCATCCGGTGACGATCATCCAGAACGCCCGTACTTCCGGCGGCGGCGATGTCTCCAGCGTTCCAACGGTGGCGGCAACCGTCGGCCCGGTTGAGACCTGGAAGGCCGATCGCGTTTCGATCTGGCAGGCCGGGATGCATGATAGCCCCTTCGGCATGCGCTTGACGACGTTGATGATCTCCAAGGGAATCGCGGACAGCTCCTGTCCGATGTCGCTTCTTGCGGATCACCCCAACGTTCAGTTCAATTTCTTCCGCGGCGGTCTGGGCAAAGTCGGGGCGGAAATGCACTGATTTTCCGAAAAACCGGAAGCAGGAATATCTCGCGCCAAGGACGCGAAGTCCGCCAAAATCAGAAAATTCTGACCCTTGGCGAGCTTGGTGACCTTGGCTCGAACCCTTTTTGGGTGTTTGTGCCGATCCACGTGGATTTGCATCAGGGGACGATTGCTTCTTCATGAAAAGAAGCGCCGCTATTTTTCACCTGATTTCCCTTTCATTGCTGGTTTCACCGCTCTTCGCGCAGGAGAAGGAGCCACCTGTTCCCGGTGGAGAAAAGACCGGCAAAACCAAAACGCTCGAGGCCGGAGCCGAACTTTTGCAGGAGAAATCGCCGACCGCCGCGATCCATGGGCATGTCTGCGGTTTTCATTTCTACAACGGTGACATGAAGCGGCAATTGCGTGCCGAGCACTATTGTTCCCATTTGAATGAGGACGTGCTCCAGTGCGTCATCTACGACTCCGAGGGAAAGAACGCCCGTCTCATCGGCATCGAATACATTATCTCCGAGGCGCTCTTCAAACAGCTCCCGGAGGAGGAGAAAAAACTTTGGCACTCACATCGGTACGAAGTCATGAGCGGCCAGCTTGTCGCACCGGGCATTCCGGCCGTCGCGGAACGGGAGTTGATGCAGAAGCTCGTCACCACTTACGGGAAGACATGGCACACCTGGCAGGTCGATCGCGGCGATAAGCTCCCGCTTGGCCTGCCGAAACTGATGATGGGCTTTACAGCCGACGGGCAGGCCGATCCAAAGATGGTCGAGCAGCGTGACAAGGATCTCAAAATCGACTCTGCCAAGATACGGGCCGACCGCCAGAAGAACATCAAACCGGGAGAAATCGCCCCTGGCGCGGATGCTTGGGAGAAGGGCGATGTTTTTCAGATCAGCGACGATTTGCTGAAATTACCCGCCAGGCCGTAGGCGGGTGGAAGGCTCGTGCGCGTTGAATTGCCACGTGGCAGTTGGCAAATTTTCTCCTAATCCCGTTGACCCGGGGCACGCTTTCTCATAAAACCCAAAAAGCAGCCTGCTCGACACGATGCCGATGCGGCTGGGTCTTTTTTCGGTCCTCTATTGGTCTTTTACTGGTCTATGTCTCATAAAAAGAAAAAATTTGTCGCGGTGGGCACCGGCGGGCGAATCCCGATGTTCATTGATCCGATCATCCGGGATTACGCGGATCACTGCGAACTTCTCGCGCTTTGCGACCTGAGCCAGGTGCGCATGGATTACCATCGCAACCGGCTGGCGCAGGAGTATGGGTACACCGGGGAGATTCGCACCTACGCCGCCGCCGACTTCGATCGCATGATCGACGAGATGAAGCCCGATGTCGTGATCGTTTGCACGATGGATTCCGTCCATCACGAATACGTCATCCGCAGCCTGGACAAAGGGTGCGACGTGGTTTGCGAAAAACCGATCACGGTTGACGACGAGAAGTGCCGCGCCATTTTTGAAGCGATCGAGCGAACGAGCGGCAAGGTCCGCGTCACCTTCAACCTTCGTTGGAGCCCGGGCGTCACGAAAGTCCGCGAGCTCATCCAGAACGGCGCGATCGGCAAGGTCAAGCACGTGAAGATGGAGTACCTGCTCGATACCAGCCACGGGGCTGACTATTTCCGCCGCTGGCACAGCAACAAGGCCAGCTCCGGCGGCCTTCTTGTGCATAAATCGACGCACCACTTCGATCTCGTCAACTGGTGGGTCGACGGGATTCCCCAAACGGTCTATTGCATGGGCGACCTCGTTTTCTACGGGAAGGAGAATGCCATTGCCCGTGGCGACAAGGCTCTGACGGAGTACGAACGCTACACCGATTCGCCCGCGAAGGAGTCCGATCCCTTTTACTTCAATCTCGATGGCACCGAGGGTGGCAAGGCGATCTACCGCGATGCCGAGGCCGAAACCGGCTATATCCGCGACCGCAACGTCTTCCGCGAAGGGATCGACATCGAAGACTCCATGTCGGTGCTCGTCCGCTACCGCGACGGCGTGATGCTCAACTACAGCCTCAACGCGTTCTGCCTCGAAGAAGGCTTCCGCGCCAGCATCACCGGAGATCGCGGTCGGATCGAGTACGAGGAGATGCACCGGACTCACGTGATCTCCGGGCAGTCCGACAGCCAGCTTGCCAAAGAGCAGGCGGGTGGGAGCCGGAGCCTGAAAGTGTTGCCGCTATTCGGGAAGCCTTACATGGTGGAGATTCCCTCCTGCGAAGGCGGCCACGGTGGCGGAGACAGGCTTATTCAGGAGCAGATCTTTTCCGACAACGCCCCGCAGGACCCCTATGCCCGCTCTGCCGGTCACGAGCAGGGAGCTGCCTCCGCGCTCATCGGCATCGCCGCGAACCAGTCGATCAAGAGCGGCCTGCCTGTGCAGGTCGATGACCTCATCCCGCTCAATCCCGGGACGCAACGCCTCGGCGATTTGATTTGATCATATAACGCACCTTGTAAGCGCCCGTGATGCGATTAGTCGCTCACGGGCGTTTGCCGTTTTGTGCGAGAGCGCAAGATAGCACAAGGTAGCCCGCTCTCGCCGAGAGCGCGGAATGGGTGAAGAGTCGCGTTTGACGCCCATCCCGCAGGACGGGCTGTTGGTACCCGGGATGCGGCCCTCATGAAGCTATGGGAACCGATACCCGCGCTCGACGGCGCGAGCGGGCTACCGGTGCTGCCGCACCAAAACATGGCTGCCGCCGTTGGATTCCACTGAAAACGGCGAAGAACCGTGCAGGGTTTGCAAACAGCAAGACGGCCAGGGCTTTCACCCTGGCCGCCTGGAACATCCAACGGAATCTGACTTTGGTTAGGAAACCACTGATTAAAGCGAGCTATGCCGCAAGCTTGTCATTTTGGCGTCTTTCCAACCCGATTTTTCCTCACCTGTCTTCAGACAGGCTGCGGAAAAACGACTTTGGAAATCCATCCAAACTGCCTGCGCTTTCGTCATGCTCCATTTAATCAGCGATTCCCTAGACGGCTTTATCGCCGGTCTCTTCGGTGCGGATACGAACGGCCTGTTCGATCGCCGAGATGAAGATCTTGCCGTCGCCGATCTTGCCGGTCTTCGCGGCGTTGATGATCGCCTTGGAGGCGCTTTCCACCAACGAATCGACAAGGACGACTTCCAGTTTGATCTTTGGCAGGAAATCGACGGTGTATTCGCTGCCCCGATAGATTTCCGTATGGCCCTTCTGGCGGCCAAACCCCTTGACCTCGGTCACGGTCATCCCTTCGATACCCAGCTCGGCGAGTGCTTCTTTCACTTCTTCGAGCTTGAAGGGTTTAATGATGGCTTCGATTTTCTTCATGAGATTCTCTTTGAGTTTCGTCAGTTTTGACCCGGTGGGGTAGTACTAAAGGATATAGCCTTCCTCCCCGTGTTCCGCAACGTCAAGCCCGGCGGTTTCAACTTCGGGTGTTGTGCGGAGGGTGGTCACAGCTTTGAGGATATAGGCAATAATGACCGTGGCTACGACGGCCAGTACGATAGTGAAGCCTATCGCCTTCAATTGCTCAAGCCAAAGGGTTTTTCCGACAATCTCTTTCAGATTGTTGTCGAGGGCGCCATTGACCTCGGGAGTCGCGAGGAAACCGGTCAGGAGAGCGCCGAGGGTGCCCCCTACGCCGTGGATGCCGAAGGTGTCCAGGGAGTCGTCATAGCCGATCCAGCCTTTGAGTTTGACGACGGCGAAGAACGGAATGACGCCCGCGAGGACTCCCATGATGACTGCTCCGGTCGAATTCACAAAACCGGCGGCGGGGGTGATCACCACCAGCCCGGCCACCACGCCCGAGCAGAAGCCGAGCACGCTCGCCTTGCCGCGGGTGAAGAACTCCATCAAACCCCACACACCGGCGGCGACCGCGGTTGCGAGAGTGGTTGTCATGAACGCGTTGGCGGCAACCCCGTCGGCGGAGAGGGCGCTACCGGCGTTGAACCCATACCAGCCAACCCAGAGGATTCCCGTACCGACCATGCAGAGCACGAGATTATGCGGGGCAAAGGACTCTTTGCCGAAGCCGTCGCGCTTGCCGAGGATGATGCAGAGCGCCAGGGCGCTCCAACCCGATGACATGTGAACGACGGTTCCTCCCGCGAAGTCGATCGCCTTGATCACCGCGTCGGAATTGCCGATCCCGTTCATAAAGCCGTTTCCGCCCCAGATCATGTGCGCCATGGGGAAATAGACCAGGACCATCCAGAGTGCCGTGAACCCAAGCACCGCCACAAAGCGCATCCGTTCGGCGATGGCGCCAATGATGAGCGCGGGAGTGATGATGGCAAACATCATCTGGAACATGGCGAAGACGTTATGCGAAACCCAGGGAGCAATCGCCGTATTGGGCTCGGAGGTCACTCCCTTGAGAAAGGCATACCCCGATCCGCCGAAGAAAGGATTGCCTCCCGGGCCAAACACCATCGTGTACCCGAAGGCCCACCAGAGCACCGTGACCAGCGCCGTGATGCCGAGACACTGGGCGAGCACGGAGAGGATGTTTTTCCGGCGCACCAGGCCGCCATAGAAGAGAGCCAGGCCGGGGAGCGTCATGAAAAGAACGAGCGCGGCGGAGGTCATCATCCAGGCGTTATGGCCCGGGCCGGCAACCCCGACCGAGGGGGTCTTCAAGCCTTCCGGAACATTTCCCTCCGCATCGGCCAGAGGGGCTGAGGGGTCGGTATTGTTCAGATAGGCTTCGAGCCCGGCCACACGTTGTTCCAGCGTGGGCGAGGGGGCCGGTTTGGTCTCTTCCGCAAGAGCGGGTTGGTGGGTGAGCGAAACGGCCAGCACGCCAGCGCACGCAAGCCGCAGAAGGAATGGTTTCATACGCGGGGCCGCTTTAGCATCCATCGTGCCAGGCGGTTTTCCGCGAGTTCAGAGGACTGTTTTTTCTCTGAAAAATTTTCAAAAATTCCTGGAGGCCAAGGAAATTTCCCCCTTCTGACGGGGGATTAAAAATGGATAAAAAAAGACACGGCAAGGGGCCGTGGTGTTTTTCGACCAAGCATGGCCGGCGGCGCAGCCCAGGGCCAAAGGCCCTCTATTTCTTCTTCCGCTTTGCTGCGAGAACCGCCTCGATTTTTCCAAGCGGCAGACAGTTGATGACGTCATGCCGGGTAAGCCATCCCTTGCGGGCGGCGGCGACGCCAAACCAGAGGTACTGGAGGCCCGAGGTATGGTGCGCGTCGGGGTTGATCGCGCAGCGGACTCCCTTTTCCTTGGCAAGCGGCCACCAATGCCAGTCCAGTTCCAGACGGTGCGGGTTGGCATTGAGTTCGATGATCGTCCCTGTCTCCGCCGCCGCCTCAATGACGGCGGGGATGTCGAGCGCGTACGGCTTCCGGGAGAGAAGCAGCCTCCCCGTAAGATGCCCCAGCATGGTGACATGCGGATTGGAGATCGCCGCGATGATCCGTTTGGTCATCTCGGCTTCCGGAAGCGTAAAGACCGCGTGGACGCTGGCGACCACGTAATCGAGGCTCGCCAGCACTTCGTCGGAAAAATCGAGTGAACCGTCCTTGAGGATGTCGCACTCCGTCCCCGCAAAGAGTTTGAATCCGTCGTACCCTTTGTTGAGCCGCGCGATCTCCCGGCCCTGTTCGAGCAGTTGCTTTTCGGAGAGCCCGTGGGCTTGAAAGGAGCTCTTCGAGTGATCGGCGATCCCGAGGTATTCCAGCCCAAGCTCCTGAGCTGCTTCCGCCATCTCTTCCAGCGTGCTGCGGCCATCGCTCGCGGTGGTGTGGTTGTGAAAGGTGCCGCGCAGATTGGCCAGTTCCACCAGCTTGGGGAGGGTGTGCGTTTCCGCCGCCTCGAATTCCCCAAGATTCTCCCGAAGCTCCGGCTCGATGTAGTCGAGCCCCAGCGCCCGATAGAGATCGCGCTCCTCGTGAATGATGGGGACCGGTTTTGCGGGCGTCCGGCCTCCCTCCACGGGGCCAAGGCGGTACTCATTGAGCGTCCAGCCGTGCTGGAGCGCCTTGCCGCGCATGACGATGTTGTGCTCCTTGCTCCCGGTGAAGTAGTTGAGAGCGAAGGGGAATTGCTCCCCCGTCACGACGCGGAGGTCGGCCTGTGGACCGCCCTTGAGGCGGACGGACGATTTTGTCGGGCCCTGGGCGATCACGCTCTCCACCAGTGGGTGTGTGATGAAAAAGTTCATCACCCGTTCGGGCGCGATGGAGGCAGCCAGAAAATCGAGATCGTGCACCACTTCCTTGCGACGTCGGTAGCTGCCCGCAATCGCCGCCTGCAACACATCGGGGTGATCGCGGAGATCATCATAGAGCTGTTCCGCCGAAGCAGCCACATCACCCAGCAGAAAACTCCCCACGTGGCTCTGGCGTTGCTCGATGGCCTGCTTCAGGTTCGTTGCTGTTTTTTCGCCAAACCCGGCCAGAGCGGCCACCCGCCCGTCGTCGCAAGCGGCCTCCAGGTCGGCCAGCGAGGCGATGGCGAGTTTTTCATGGAGAACCCGGACTTTCTTTGCCCCGAGGCCCTGCAGTTCAAACAACTCGAACAGGCCAGCTGGGAAGAGCGCCTTCAACTCCTCGTAGTAGGCGAGCGCGCCGGTCTCGAAAAGCTCGGTGATTTTGTCCGCCACCGATTTGCCGATCCCGGGAATGTCGGTGAGGGTCCCCTCGTTCGCTGCTCGCTCCAGATTGCCCGCGTAGGTCTCAACCGCGCGGGCAGCATTCTGGTAGGCCCGCACCTTGAAAAGATTCTCGCCCTTCATTTCCAGAAGCCGGGCTACGGCTTCCAGAATACTGGCGATGTCGTCCTTGGTCATGGTGCTCATGGGCGAAGAGAAGATGGCTCGCTTACGTCTCGACTGGATCGCCGATCTCCACGCCAAGATGCCGCGCGAGGCGAATTTTATCGGTCGGGAGCTGTTTCTTGGTGGTGCAGACTTTTTCGAGATCGACAAGGGAGAGCCGCCCGCGATTGAGGCCGACGAGCGCGTTCCGTTCTCCCTGTAAAAGCGCGAGCACGGCAAACTCGCCCATCTGGCTTGCCAGCAGGCGATCCGCGCTTGAGGGGCTGCCGCCGCGCTGGACATACCCGAGCACGGTCTTGCGGACCTCCTGCTTGAGTTGATCGCCCCCGGCTTCCTGCATCCGCTGGATGAACGTTTCGGCGTCGCAAACTCCCTCTGCGAGGATGATGATGGAGTCGTTGAGCCGGTTCCGGTAGCGGCTCGCCAGCATTTCCAGGATGCGCGGCATGTTGTAGCGGAACTCCGGGATAACGGCGACCTCCGCCCCGGTGGTGATCGCCGTGGTCAGCGCCAGATAGCCGGAGTTGCGGCCCATCACCTCGATCAGAAAACAGCGCCGGTGAGATCGGGCGGTGTCTTTGATCTTGTCGATCATGTCCACGATGGTGTTGGAGGTGGTGTCGACGCCGATGCCGGTCTCAGTCCCGTAAATATCGTTGTCGATGGTGCCCGGGAGCCCGATCACCGGGACCCCGAGCTTGTTGAGTTCGTAAGCCCCTTTGAGCGAACCGTCACCGCCGACGACCACCAATGCGTCCACGTGATGATCTCCCAGCTTGCGCGCGGCCAAAGCCCGACCTTCCGCTGTGTAAAACGCCCGGCAACGGCTCGATTGTAGGAAGGTGCCGCCTCGTTCGAGCGTCCCAGCCAACGACCGGTTGGTCAATTCCATGAGATCGTCGTCGAGAATCCCCTGATATCCGTTGAAAAATCCGAAAACGCGAATTCCTTTGCGGAGCGCGGTCCGCGCGACGGCGCGCACCGCAGGGTTCATCCCCGGTGAGTCGCCCCCGCTTGTGAGTACGGCAATGGTCTTAACCAGCATTCCCTCAAGCTATCCCGTGCCGCCCGGAGATGAAGAAAATTTTTTTCAGCTTTTTTCGAACGTCTTCCATGGAGCCCTGTCTGATATTTCCGTTAGGGGGTTGATCCGGGTTAGCGCACGCGATCGGCACGGATGTCCTTAGGGGGATTTCGGCTTTTCTTGTCGATTGCAGTGCGCGGCCCGGATCATTTTTTTTGTCCAGGTCAACCCATCGGGAGCAAAGGCTTGCGAAAACGCCGCGTCCGAAATAGTGAGCATACCGTGCCTGCCGCTCCTTACTCCGCCGCCCATCAGGAATTCGTCGATCGCGCCATCACCATGGCTCTGGCCGAAGATGTCGGTCCAGGCGATGTCACCTGCGAGTATTTCGTCGATCCCGCCCAGCAAAGCGCCGGGCGAATCATCTCCAAGGAGCCCGGCGTTCTGGCGGGGGGCAATGTGGCCGCCGAGGTTTTCCGGCGCGTCGATCCTTCCCTCCGGGTGGAAATCCTGCGGCAGGAAGGGGATTTTCTGGCCCCGGGCGATGCGGTGCTCACCGTTTCCGGGGCGGTTCGGTCCATTTTGACGGCAGAGCGTGTCGCGCTCAATTTTATCCAGCGGCTTTCCGGCGTGGCGACGCTCACGCGGAAGTTTGTCGATCTTGTCGGCGACGCCCCGGCACGGATCCTCGATACCCGCAAGACCACCCCCGGCCTGCGCGCTTTGGAAAAGGCTGCGGTTCTGGCGGGCGGCGGCGTCAACCACCGGTTTGGTCTCTACGACATGGCGATGGTGAAGGACAATCACCTTGCGGCCAGGGGCGATCTCCATTTCATGCGGAACGCCATCGCGCGCTTGCGCGCGGAGCGGCCTGGCGTTCGGGTGGAACTGGAGGCCGATACGCTGGAGCAGGTGAGAGGGTTCCTGACGCTGGAGGGGGTCGATGTGATCCTCCTCGATAATATGACTCTTGAGGAACTGCGCGAAGCGGTAAGCCTTTCGGCGGGGAGGGTGGCTCTGGAAGCCAGCGGCGGGGTGAATCTCGAAACCGTGTCGGCCATTGCGCAAACGGGGGTCGATTTCATCTCCGTGGGCGCGTTGACCCATTCGGCGCGCGCGCTCGATTTTTCTCTGGAGCTGAAACCGTCCGCCTGATTTGACCGCCGACGCAAAAATCCTGCGCGCTTTGCGCACGGCAGCTCTCTCCCTGTCGGTGTCCGAACTTGCCACGCAGGCGGGACTCACCCCCGATGAACTGGAAGCACGGATTGCGATTCTTCGCGGGGCCGGTTACGAGATCGAGCTGGTCCCGCATCTCGGCTATCGGATGAGCGGCGTTCCCGACCGGCTGATCGCCGACGATCTAAGCGGCCTGCTCTCCCGCAACGGGGCGCCGTTGAAGATCGCCCGGGAGATCCTGGTCTTCGAGGAAACCGGCTCGACCAACGACGTCGCCGCCCGGCTGGCCCGTGCCGGAACTCCCGAGGGGCTGGTTGTCTTTGCGGAGCGTCAGACCGCCGGGCGCGGACGCCTCGGGCGACGATGGGATTCCGCCGCGCGCAAGGGGCTTTGGTTTTCGTTGCTATTGCGTCCCGCGCTTTCAATGGCGGGATGGTCGAGGCTTACCACCTGGGCGGCGCTCGGGGTGGCGCGCGGCCTGGAGGAGGTGCTTCCGGGATGCCGCGCCGCCATCAAATGGCCCAACGACGTCTACCTTTCCGGCCGCAAGGCGGTTGGCATCCTGATCGAAAGCGCGGCGGATTCTTCGGGGAATTTTGCGATTGTCGGCATCGGCGTGAATGTCAACCAGACGGCCGCCGATTTTCCCGAAGAACTCGCGGGCCGGGCGACTTCGCTGCGTCTCGCGGCGGGGGGAGAAGAGGTCCCGCCGCTGGATCGGCAGGAGGTGGCCACCGCACTGTTGCGTCATCTCGACACGCTCTACGACCGGCTTGACGAAGAGGAAGGCGACGGTTTTTCCTCGCTGGTGGCCGAGGCCGAAACGCGGAGCTGTTTGTTGGGCCAATGGGTGGAGATTGCGGGTCCCGCAGAGGCTTTTCATGGCATCGCCGAGGGGCTGGAACCTGACGGCAGTCTGCGAGTGCGGCGGGAGGACGGAACGGCTGTGAGGATCTCCGGCGGCGAGGTGACCGTCGCGAATTGGCAAAACCGCGCGTGACTTGAAGCTGCCTCAGGGTTACATTCTCCCTCGGACGGCGGGTGACCGCCGGCGGGGAAACCCGTTGGAGGAAAGTCCGAACACCACAAGGCAGCATGCCGCGTAGAACGCGCGGGAGTCGTTGGGCGAAAGCCTGCGGCGACGGAAAGTGTCACAGAAAACAGACCGCCGGAGGCAACTCCGGTAAGGGTGAAAAGGCGAGGTAAAAGCTCACCGCCCGGCGCGCAAGCTCCGGGGCACGAAAAACCCCATGCGGTGCAAGACAAAACAGGGAAATGGGCCGCCTGCCCGAGTCGGGGAGCAATCTCCGGCGGATTCCCGGGTAATAGTCGCACCGGGTCAACCGGCTCGCTGCGAAAGCAGCGTGAGATAAATGGTCATCCGGCCCACGGCAACGCGGGCCCGACAAAATTCGGCTTATAGCCGTCCGCTTACGGGCCGCTCTCCGGGAAATCGGGGAGCGGCTCTTTATTTTGCGGCCCGGCAGAGAAAAGTGTTATTCTCGCTGCACGATCGATGCGCCGTATTCTTCAAACTCTCGCTCTTTTTGCCGTCACCGCTCTCTTCGGATGGATACTCAAAAAAGCGATCCTCCGATACCGTTCCAGTGGCTCCGAGACGATCGAGAGCCGGTTGCAGCAATTCTCGCCGGTGGTGGAGAGGCGGCTCGCCCCCGATTTCAAACGTGTCGGAGTTCCATATCCGCCCGCGCGATTGGTGTTTGCCGGGTTCAAGCAGGAGGAGGTGTTGGAAGTCTACGCCGCAGGGCCGGAAGGAAAGCTCCGCTTCATCCGTGCCTACCCGGTTCACCGCGCCAGCGGGACTTTGGGGCCGAAGTTGAAGGAGGGCGACGGGCAGGTCCCCGAAGGGCTTTACGGGATCGAATACCTCAACCCCAACAGCGCGTATCATCTCTCCATGAAGGTGAGCTACCCGAATGATTTCGACCGGGCGAGGGGGGTCGAGGAAGGGCGGACGAATCTAGGTGGCGACATTATGATCCATGGCAAGAATGTTTCGATTGGCTGTCTTGCGATGGGGGATGAAGCCGCCGAGGATCTTTTCGTTCTTGTGGCGTTGACCGGGATTTCCAAGGTGAAGGTGATTCTGAGCCCGGTCGATTTCCGGCGGCACGAACTGCCTCCCGGGCTCTCTCTTCCCGCGTGGACAATGACGCTCTACCCGCAGGTTCGGGAAGCGCTCGCATCCCTGCCAAGTCGAACTGCTTCAGAGTGAATGGGGGCGCGCGCTTCCTGTTCGAACTCCGAATTTTTGAATGTGGAACAGGAGCAGCACAGGCAATCGGAGCACCCCGTCCAGAGCCAGACGCGCGAGGAAATCTCCGAATATCAGCTTGAGATGATCCGGCAAGAGGCTCACGAAATCTGGTTGATCCGCCGGGGTAATCATCAGCCAGGAAGTGAAGCGAGCGACTGGGAGGAAGCCGAGCGGCATTACTTCAGCAATAATTAGCGATTTCCATTCAACCCGGAAAGGTCTTGCGTCACCTCTTGAAACGAGAATGGTGCGGTAGCACCGGTAGCCCGCTCGCGCCGTCGAGCGCGGGGTTCGGCCCCCGTGGCTTCGTGAAGGTCCCATCCCGATCCCAGCAGCCCGTCCTGGGGGAATTGGTGTCAAACGCGGTCGTAAACCCAGCCCGCGCTCGCGGCGCGAGCGGACCAACTTGCCCATCTCCACTGGCCAATTCGCTTCAGGGCTCTTGCACAATTCCGCTCGCTCCAACGTCGGAATTCAGGTTAAAAATCCCGCGTCCAAAAATCCCGCCCCGCTTCTCCTTCATGTCATTCCGCTTCTTCGATCTCAACGACCCCCAACGCCTGGCCGCCACCACCACCGAGG
Source organism: Chthoniobacteraceae bacterium (assembly GCA_037190965.1). Lineage (GTDB taxonomy): Bacteria > Verrucomicrobiota > Verrucomicrobiia > Chthoniobacterales > Chthoniobacteraceae > DATMFV01. The sequence goes on along the minus strand of JBBCKI010000050.1, from coordinate 27,963 downwards.
GGCCGCTGCTCATTCTGGCGGGGGCGGGCACGGGGAAGACGCGCGTGATCACGGCTCGAATCGCCTACATGTTGGCCAACAATATCTCGCCGGAGTCGATCCTCGCGGTGACGTTTACCAACAAGGCCGCAAACGAAATGAGGGAGCGTCTGGCCGGGATGGTGGAGCCGGAGGTCGCCAAGAAAGTGACGATGTGTACCTTCCACGCGCTTTGCGTCCGAATTCTCCGCTCCGATATCGAGAAGCTTGGATATAAAAAGAATTTTACAATTTATGATGAGGGCGACCAGACCGGCCTGATCAAGAAGATCATCACCAAGACAGCCGCCAAGGACGAAAAGCTGGAGCCCAACGCGGCGAAGTCCCTCATCAGCAAGGCGAAAAATAACGGCTCCAGCGCCCCCAAGGATGAGCAGACGCTCCTCGGCGCGGTATTTGCCCGCTACCAGAAGGAACTCAAAAACCTTAACGCCGTTGACTTCGACGATCTGCTGCTCCTCACAGTCAAGCTCCTTGGCGAGCACGCCGATGTGCGGGTGAAGTGGCAGAACCGCTTCCGCTACATCATGATCGACGAGTTTCAGGACACCAACCGTCTCCAACTCGACATGGCTAGTTATCTGGCCAAGCGCGACGACGGCTTGCAGCCCAACATCGCGGTGGTGGGCGACGACGATCAATCGATCTACGGCTGGCGCGGGGCGGAGGTCTCCAACATTCTGGAGTTCGAGGCGCACTTCGCCAACCCCACGGTGGTCAAGCTGGAGCAGAACTACCGAAGCACCAATACGATCCTTAACTCCGCCAACACGCTGATCAAAAACAACCCGCGCCGCCGCGCCAAGTCGCTCTGGAGCGCGAAAGGCGATGGGGAGAAGATCCGCATTGTAGTGGCCCCGAATGATCGCGAGGAGGCGGAGTTCATCGCGCGGGAGATCCATACCCGGGCGGCGGCCGATAGTCTCCCCTACGAGAGCTTCGCCATTCTCTTCCGGATGAACGCGCAGTCCCGCCTGCTGGAGGAAAGCCTGCGGGCGCTTCAGATTCCCTACAAGCTGGTGGGCGGCAAAAGCTTCTTCGACCGGCGCGAGGTGAAGGATGTGCTTGCCTATGCTTCGTGCATCTTGAATGCCGACGATGACGTCAGCCTGCTGCGCATCATCAACACCCCGCCGCGCGGAATCAGCGAAACAACGGTGGAGAGGGCGCTGGAATTGAGCGTGCAAAAAGGGTGCAGCCTTTTCCAGGCCTTGCAGATGCCGGAGTTGCGCGACGTCCTCCAGACCCGCGCCATCAATGCCATCGGGGAGTTCGCCGCCCAGCTTGACCACTGGGAGACACAGCTCAACACGCCGCTGGTCGATCAGTGCGCGGTCCTGCGCACGATCATTGAGGAGACCAACTACTACGAAGATCTCCGCAAATCATGCAAAACCGCTGAGGAAGCGCTCGCGCGGGAAACCAACGTCCGGGAGATCCTGGAGGGGTTCGACCGATTCCAGCAGAACTCAACCGAGGGGCTACGCGGGTATCTCGACTCGATGGCGCTGAGACAGGAACGCGAGGAAGATAAAAAGGATGAGGAAAAAGGTTCCGGGGTCATGCTCATCACATTGCACGCCGCAAAGGGCCTTGAGTTCCCGCATTGCTACCTCGTCGGCCTGGAGGAAGGAATTCTGCCGCACGACCGATCCAAGGTGGAAGGAACGCTCGACGAAGAACGGCGGCTGCTCTACGTCGGCATCACCCGCGCCCAGCAGACCCTGACGATGACCCACTGCCACAGCCGCTTCCGTTACGGCGGGACGGTGCCGTGCACGCATAGCTCGTTCATTCGCGAGCTTGATCCCGCGCTTATCGAGCATGTGAACCTGCAGGTGCTGCTCAACACCCCGGTTGAAGCGCCTGCCGCGAAGTCGCGCTTTGCGGCAATGAAAGCAGCGCTGGGGAATATTGATGACTAGTCGCGACTAATCGACATTCAGGGCCATTTAGGGCACCACTGCCGCCAGTCGATAGTGGCCGGTGATTTTATACCTGAAGAGAATATCTTCCTCCTGCGCGCCGCGGCCGATGTTGTGGATCCCCAGCGGAATCCCCTCGGCGGTCCTGCGGTCGGAAATCACGAAGATGTGAGGGAGTCTGCCTCCGACCAGGCATGTCACCAGGTCGCCGGGAAGGTAGTTGCCGGGCTCCATTGATGGCGACAGTTCGCAGCCGCGTCTTTTGAAAAACGTCATCAGGTTCGGAACCCGTCGATGGTCGATATTTTTGTCCGGCTTGGAAAGATTCCAGAGGTTCGGGTATTTTCTGAAATTTACGGCCATGTCCTTATGAACCTCCTCCTGGAGATCGATGGAGAGCCCGCGAAGAGCTCGGATGACGACATCACAGCAGACGCCGGTTTCCATCGGGACGTCTCCTCCGGGATAGGCAAGCACTCGATAGGCGGGATCATATCCCACGGTCACACCAACCTGATTGCGCGCCAGCGTCACCAGTTTGCCGGGATCAAAACGCCACGGAGCGGCATGGCAGAGGGACGATGCGCAAACAAGGATGAGCGGGAGAAGCCTCGAAAATCTCAGGAATCGCGGGGGCATGCCGCGCATGTTATCAAAGCGGCAGAGCAGTCACAAGATCGGGTGCGGGAGTTCCCTGTGCTGTTCGGTTTTTCGTACTGCCTGTTGCGGAGAATAGGGAACCGGCTATCGTGACGGCATGTTTGCTCAGCGCAACGCGATCATCCGCCTGCTCCGTGACGACGACGCCCACACCGTCGAACTCGTCAAAGCGCAGCTGGCTTCGCATGGACGCGAGGCGGTTCCCAGCCTGCTTGATCTTTTGTCGGCCGACGAAGGCAGCGTCGCCCGGCATGTGAACGACATTTTGCACGCCATTGATGCAAAGGAAGCGCGCGAGGAACTCACCGGTCTGTGCCGCGACTTTCCCGATCGGGGAGAGCTCGATGCATTGGAATATGCGACCTTTCTCCTCGCGCGCGTGATCGCGCCGGGGGCGGAGGTGGAGAGCGCTCGGCAACAGCTTGATGTCTGGGGCGAAACGCTGGCACGCCGCCTGCCCTTGGCGATGACCACCGACGAACGGGTGAAGCTGTTGGGGGATTTCTTTGGCGGCGAACTCGGCTTTCGCGGCAACGCCGACAATTATTACCAGGTCTGCAATTCTTTGCTGCCCGAGGTGGTCAAGTCGCGTCTGGGGATCCCGATTTCTCTCGCGTTGGTTTATCTTTTTACCGCGGCTCGGGCGGGACTTTCGATCGAGGGGGTCAGTTTCCCCGGGCATTTTCTCGTCCGTGTGGAGAACGCGCTTCTCGATCCGTTTGCCTGCGGGAAAGTGGTGACGCCCGCCGATTGCGCGGACATTCTGATGCGCCAGAATCTCAAGGCCGATCCCGCCTTTTTTCGACCGGCTTCGGCACGGGTCATCTTCCGACGGATGTTGGCCAATCTGCTCTATCTCTTTCAAAGCGAGGATCGGGAGGTGGCTGCCATGTTGGAGGATTGGATTGGGGATCTGGAGCGACAGGGCTCCGATGCCACTTGAACTCTTCGCCAACGATCGCCTAGCCATCGCGGGAGCCCGAGGCATTGCTTGCCGGCCGGGAATCGCAATGTTGGCGCGCCTCGTCCTACAATTCCACTCGCACCCCCGTTGGATTTCGCGTTCAATGGCCCGGTGATTTCCGGCAAATTCAGCGTCACCATTCTTGGCAGCGGCAGCGCGGGCAATTGCGCCCTCGTGGAGTCGGCCACAGGGCGCCTGTTGGTGGACGCCGGGTTGAGCGCGCGGCAGATCACCACCCGGCTCGCCGCCCTTGGGGTGACGCCCGAGATGCTCGATGGCATCCTGCTTACCCATGAGCATTGTGATCACGTGGCCGGGCTTCGCGTCTTTTGCAAACAGAATGCCCTGCCGGTGTACTGCACCAGGCTCACGGCGGAGGTGCTCCGCAAGGAAGAATTGTCGGCGCATGGCGACGTGCGACAGTTCCAGTCAGGCACCGAGTTTCACATCAAAGACATCGGTATCCAGGCATTTTCCGTTCCGCACGATGCTGTGGACCCGGTCGGGTTTGTCTTTCATCACGGCGAACGCTCGCTGGGTTTTTTGACGGATCTTGGGCACTGCACCAAGCTGGCAAAAGAACGCGTGCGCGGTGTCAGCACGCTGGTAATCGAAACGAACTACGACGACAAACTGCTGCAGAACGATACCCGCCGCCCCTGGGCGGTCAAACAGCGAATCATGTCGCGCCACGGGCATCTCTCCAACGCCGCCGCCGCCGGGGTGCTCACCGAGCTGCTGGAGCATGGGCTCAATCGCGCCGTGCTCGGGCACTTAAGCCGGGATTGCAATACCGTCGATCTGGCGGTGGAGACCGTCCGGGCGCAACTGCGAGATGCCGGGGCTGCCGATGAAGGCAACAGGGGGGATGGGGTGGAGGTCTATTGCGCATCTCAAACCGAGGTCAGTCCGAGGTTTGTGGTCGTGTGAGGGATTATTGCAAGTCCCTAGCCGTTCCAAGCCGGATTTCTTCCAGTTCGATCAACTCCTGCAGCATGTCGCTATCAAAGGGGGCCGGTTCCGCCCCCGGGTGGAAATAAACTTCGCTCCACCCTTCGGGTAGCCCGCTTAACCAGTTTTCCAGCAGCCGTGTGGTGACCTTCCCGGTGTGGCGGAGTCCGAAAACGCGATCCACATAACGGATTCCATGCTCTTTCAGCTTCGGCTGGGCAGCGCGGCTGAGCATTCGGAAGACGACGGGCAGCGTTGCCCAGCCCGGCTCCCGCACGAGGCGAACGGCGTGGAACCCCGTCGCGACCGCCACGGGAAGTGTCAGGTCTAGCACGGTTGGGTGCAGATGCAGATGCGTATGGCCGTCCCAGTAAACCGGCGGCAGCCCAAGTGCGGCAAATTTCGAAAACTGGGCCTCAATCTCCGCGCGAAGGGCGAGGCGAAGCGAGGGCTTGAATGCGTAGCGAAGCCCCGCGTGGGCGGGGGAGGGGAGAAAGCACCCGTGCGCGTCGGTGAGGGGAGATTTTTTCGAGCCGCGCCCGCAGCAGAGCGCAAGATGCAGGCCGACGACGAGCCCCGGGTTGCGCCTGGCGATCCGGAGCGCCTCGTCGACACCGGCTTCATTGACCATCAGGCTCGTTTGCGTCAGGATTCCCGCCTGGTGCAGTTGCTCAACGGCTTCATTTACCCGCGAATTGAGGCCAAAATCGTCGCCGGTCATGATTAAGCATTTCCGGCATTGCCGATTGGCGGAGTTGGTTGCAACCTGCGTCCCGTTCATGACTTTTTTAGCATGGTCATCCTGGTTGACGGTGACAAGCCCTGGTTGGTCGGACTGGCTTTCGGCTGCTTCGGCTCTGATGGCTTTGCCGGGGGTTTGCTACTGGATCATGACGACGCGGCTGATCGGCCGCCGCGCCTCTTCGGAGCCGACGCCGCCGAGGCAGTCGGACGAAACGCCTCCGGCCACGTTTTTGCGACCCGTTAAGAGAGGCGTTCCGGGGCTTTATGATAAAGCACGGCGGCTGGTATTTTCCGCACGTTCCGGCGACCGCGTCTTTTTTGGGGTTGATTCCCCCGAAGATTTTGCGCTTTGCAGGGCGGCCTGCGCAGAAGCTCCCGAGGGGGTCCGCGCCAGCGTGCTTCTCTGCACTCCTGAAGAGGGGATTACCGCGTCCCTGGAGCCGCGAAATCCAAAAATCGAAAAGCTCATGCTGCTTTCCCGCGATCAGCAAAGGGGGCCGGAGCATTGGATCATCACTGATAGCGAGGCCCTGTCGGATCGCCGGTTCATGGACGCGTTTCGCGCCGAATGGGCGGCGATGGGGAAGGGAGTGCTGACGGCCGGGTATCGCTTCACCGGAGCGGCGAATTTCCCCCAACAGTTTGATCATCTTTCCACCCTTCTGACCTTATGGCCCGGCTTGGCGGCGGCGGAATGGGGGACGAACCGTGCCTCAAAGCCGGGGGGGCGTGAGACGGCTGGCGAGTTCCAGGATTCAGAAGGGCTTGGATTCGCGCTGGGGGCGTGCATTGCCGTTCGGCGGGATGACGTGGCCGCGGTGGGAGGGTGGGAAGCGTTTTCCTCCACGTTGGCCGAGGACAACCGGTTGGGAGCCGCGCTGGCGGAAAAGGGGCGGCCAACCCGGCTCTCTCGGCAGGTCTTGACCCTCGATGCCGATCCGATCGGCTGGCTCGACTGGGTCTTTCATCAACATCGGGTCGCCTTCACTTACCGAATTTGCAACCCCGCCGGAGCTTTTGCGATGGTTTTTACCCACGGAGTAAGCTGGAGCTTTCTCCCTGTTTTACTTCAGCCGATGTCTCTCCTTTGGTGGAGCTTTTTTGCAAGCATCTTTACCATTCGCATCGTCACTGCCCGCCGGAATGCCCAGCAGCTGCAATTTCTTGTCGACGCTCCGGTCCTTTCCTTCGCGGTTTCCACGTTGGCCACCAGTCTCGCAGAAACCATTTTTTGGCTGCTTGCCTGGTTGCCTTTGCCTGTTCGCTGGGGAGGTCGGTTTCTGCGCGTAAACGCGCAGGGGCATTTGATCTCCGCCTTCCGCGCGGCGGGTGAGGTTCCCTCAGCTCTCCCCAATGCAGCTTCCGGACCCGCCGTGGGCTTCGAGGGTGAAGACCCGGTGTAGGAAATATTCCCCACAAACTTCTCTTGCATCCGTCCCGGCTTTGATCTAACAAATTCGCATCGACCCTGCGGCACCCCCGCAGCGGATCGATCTCGTTCTCCAAGCGGGCCACGCGGGTATAGCTTAGTGGTAAAGCTCCAGCCTTCCAAGCTGGCTAGGAGGGTTCGATTCCCTCTACCCGCTCCAGTTTCTGATTTCCAACGACTTACGTCGCTTCGTGCCTCGATTTCTGACCGAGTGCGAACACCCAGTGAGAACACGTCCAAGGGAATCCAATTCTTTCCAGAATTGTCCAAAACGAAAAATCGAGTGGCTTCAGCACCTTATTCGGCATTTGGAAACACCGCTGAAGCCTATATCACCGCATTTATTCGACCAAGTCGGGCAAATGCGCACCTGTAGGACAGCGCTGCCAAATAGCTCCCGTCACTTACGTCTCATGCCCTACATTCGGGGATTGCTGGAGAGGAGCCGAACGATCGACATCCCATCTTGAGAGATATCCCCGCTCGTGCGATGCATCGTATAAATACACCACCGCAGCACTTCAGGGTAAATCGGACTGCTTTTGGGCCTCCCGAATCAAAAAACTCAGATCGAGGCTCAGGGCATCGGCCATCTTGACCAAGGCATAAAGAGTAGGCTTGAAATCACCGTCTCGACGTGACGAACGCCCGTTCGACTTATCCCTGGCTTTTGCCAGTGGTTCTTGGGAAAAACCCCGCCTGCAGCGCTCGTCTTCCAAAAGAAGAATGAGCCGTTTAACGGTTTCAGCATGGGACTCTAGACTTAGAGCGGTCGCTGGGTAATTAGTACATCCTTAGGTTCGAAGTGACGCAAGATATTCGAGAGATTTGAGTATCAAAATAACCGGACTAGACAAACTGACGAAGCAACTCGAACGAGCCAAGAAGGCCTTTGCGGAGTTGGATGGTGGGTCCTTCCGAAATCCGCCCGATCTTTCCCCAGGCGGTTCATCTGTTCGATAGCAGACGACATGCTCAAATGCTCCACGAAAAAACGGCAAAGCCCATGTGCGGAATCTCGAACGGACACGAGATCCGCGCTTTCGAGGGCGACGGAAGAAGCTCGTTTTTCAATGTGACCGGAGACTCCAAAGGCTTCAGGAGATTGATGGTCGGATCTATCGGCAGAGAGCCGTCGATGGCGGGTATTGCGGGATCGGTTGACGCATTCAAGAGCACCCAATAACGATTTGCTCCGTTCTCGAACTGCATCGGGTAAATATGGGGGGAGCCAATGGCTACGATAATTCGCGGCTCTTCTTTTTCCAGATAACGGATGATTCTTTGGGTAAGTAGTTGCCGGGGATGAGATGGAGGAAGAATGTTCGGGCTGGCTGCCGCCAGTATCGCAATGCGCCCCCCTTGCGGCAAATCCCAGCCCAAGGCACCGGGACAAAGCCGGGACCCGTCGGCACGCAGAATGTCGCTCCACACCATGGCTTCATTCTGAGGTTCGACGGAGGCGATGCCAGGCTGGGAGTTGCAACTCAGTTTTAGGCCGACTCCGAATGGGTCGATTGAAACGCGAAAAGCCTCCAGGGAGTAATTTGAACTGTCCCGCGAGATCATGCTGATATTCTTTAAGCCGAGCATTTCCCCAAATCCCCGTCGATACAAAATCCAAGCTGCGGTACCGTCCAGAAGCAGACCGCCGTCCAGTCGGGCCAGCAACACGCTCTCGTCTATTGCCCAGGCGATGTCGCCGAAGATCGCAGCCACCTTTTGGGAATGAGCGTGTGAAACAGGGACGCCGTACCGGAGCAAGAAATGCCCGGCAGCAAAAGGATCGGTGATCAGCTCCTGCATGTTCCGACCCTGCTTGGTTTCGACCTTGCGAGATGCGTCTTCGCGCCACAGGACCTCAACCCCTACACTTCTGAGGTCTTTGGAAAACCTTTTGCTGATCCAATCCAACGCCGGCCGACTACGAATTAGCAATGTTTCCACGAGCGGCTCATCATCGACGTCGTTGCCGCAGAATGAAAAGAGATCAAGTAGCACAGCATCCGCCCCTGAGAAAGCCGTTAATGCCATCTCCATCCAGGTTTGTCGGTCGGACTTTGCCCAATTGGAGAATGGCATGTTCTCAATTTCGGGGGCGACTTCGTAACTATCCTTTCGGAAACGCTTCTGAAGATCGAGTGCCTGAATAGACAGCGAATGAAAACGTGAATGCGTATCCTCGTACGGAGCGAAGTTGGGCCGGTGGACAAGTCGGCCACTAATTTCCAGTGCTGAGAAGAGACGTTTCCAGTCCCTGCCCTCAACGCTATGGGCGGAAGGCGACGACGACATGAGACCAAGAATTGAATGTCCCTTGCCGCCCTCTCGCACGGCGCCGGCCATCGCTTTTGCAACTTCGCACTGAAGATCAAACCAAAGCTCCATCCATTGGGATCGCCAGGGGTGTGGAGGCCCCGGAAGGAGGATATTCTTCACCACTTCTTCCCGGGAGACAGGGCGACCTATCCTGCGGGAAAACTCCTGGAGAATGCAGTCTTCAAAACCTCCGCCCCAATCGAGGGGATAGTGGTTGTGATAACGAAAATCATCTTCGATCCATATGACCCGGAAGCCGAGTTCGGCGAAGGAGCGATACATCTCCCGGATGTAAGTGACAAACTTCTCATCTCCGAAAGAAGCACATGCTTTCGAGATCCCTCCGCTGGGCGAAACCATCCGCTCCAGAGATAATTCGGAAGGCATGCGCCGTCCCCGATCGCTATGCAGGATTGTCATCCATGGATTGAGGCTGACGGCTAAGCCCGACCCTTCGAGGATAGTCTTGGCGCATTGGAGACACGCTTTCCATTCTTCCCATGAGCTTTTGGAAAGCAATCCATTGTTCCATTCCTCCGCCGCAATGAATAATACGACCTCTTCCACGCCGGATCTATGGCAAAAGGCGGTTAGGGAACTGGCCCGAGAGGCAACATCCGCTCCGGGCACGATTTGAAATCTAAGATGATACTTCATTAGGACACCGCTTTCAGGCTAGGGTGCAAAGCGTTTTACCTCCAATACCCGAAAGCGGTAAAGGGGCTCGAGGGAATGGGTATCCGGATCATATGAAGTGTCACCAAGGCGTTCGTCCATTGGGTCGATATAGCGTTCGATCATTGTGGAGCCCCGGTATTCTCCAGTCACCTTCGTGGTTCCCCGCACCAAAGATTGAGCCCATACGTGAACACTGTAGGTGTTTGATTTGGTCGTTAGTAGTGGATAGATCGTCGCGTAAGGGCGCTCCCTGAGATTTTTCCCAGTGGCGCGATGCGAGGTCCACCAAGCGGGAGTCCCGGAGAGGTTGACACCATTGGGCACGAGCCAGAGTGAACACATTTCGGCCGGACTACGGAAAAGCTCACCCTGTGCAAAGCGGTCCGAAAACTGTTTGAGTGTTTCGGCAATGTCGATGGGATGATAGATTCTTGTAGTGTTCTGCTGAATCGAGCCCATAACAGCAGGGTCAGGGTGTCCACCCCGGAGGGCCGCAATAGAGTCGGGATAGGCAGTGATCCGTTGTGAGCTCAGCAGGGCATGAAGGGCGGTGGAACGTTCAATATTAGTAAAAGGAAGCATCTGGTAGTTCATGTTGATGCGGCCTGCAGTCGAGGAGGGCTCACTGATTGCGTACGGCTCCACGACCGGCATCGTGAAAAGGTCAAGGAGCAAACTGTCATGCGGTGAAGTGGCTCCATAGTGTGCATTTCCCGCCGCGGGATTTTTACAGAAAAGCAAAGTTCGCCATGGAGCGGCGTTTGCGTCGTTGCCAGACCGATAGGCGGCTTCCGTCCGCTTCACTCCAGTCGGCAGAGAGCCAAACATCACCGCAGAGGGCATCTTGACTGTCGGGGAAAAGAAGCCCGCACCTGTGTACCAGTTAAACTCGGTGCCAATGTAAAGCCCCGACGCAATGACGTTGCGTATTCCGTCGTCGGGTTTACCTAGATAGGCGCCGTCAGGAAAGTCGCCGGTTCCGTTGTTCCAATCGCCTGTCCAGCCCTTGGCGATAAGGTCGGTAATATCAGGAGGGATATCGGGTCGATCGGTCCAGAAGGCATTATAACCGCTTGATCCCAGATCGACATCGGTATGGGCGATTGAAGTAAACGCCCCGTTGGTGGTTCCATCGTTGATTGTCGAACCCTTCTGGCCCCAGTTTCTGCGTGAACGAAAGCTATGGGCGAAATGCTTGCTTGTTCCGTAATCGGGATGCTTGCGGAAAAAGCCCTTGGGCACATCCTGGAGGTAGGACATGATTCGGTAGTCACCGTCCTTCGGCACAATGCTGTGCACCACGTCTTCCTTTTCGAAGTTTATGCCCCCGATGGTGCGGCGGTTCGATAAATACATTTTCGTCGACGGGTCGGGAATCGGAAGATTGGCTGCCGGAAATTCCACTTCGCAATGCTGATAAAGAACTCCGGCCATCTTCAAATCGATAATGACGTCGGCTTGTGAAACTGCCACTCCGGGGGATGATCCGCCCGATGGGGGTATAGAAACAGGGATGGTCTTTGCTTCGTTTCTTCCAAAGGGATAGGTGTTCAGGTTGCTTCCGGTTATCCAGGCGAATCCATCGGTTCCTCCAATAGGTTGATTGCCATAATCAGGCCCCGTGGGGGATGTCATCGTTCGGTTAAATGGCGTCGTGCTCGCTCCTGCATCGGCATTCAAAAAGACGGGTTCCCCCGCCACCGTCATTGCAGTTTGCACGGAAAGTTGGAAATCGAGCGGCGTCCAGGGCATGTACCCTTGCATCGGCGAAAAGGTTTCGAAAAATAAAGCCGTCTGAAGTTTTCCGCTCGGCTCGGTGGGAGGTGTGGGCTTTGCGGCTTGCATGGCAAACAAGCCAACCTCCGAAAGCGTCGGGACACGCCCTGCGCCGCGAGTCGTGATCCCTCCCTGGTTGATCAAGATCGGCAGCACCATACCGGCACCGCGGAAGTTCATATAATTAGCAAGGCTCCAACTGTAGTATGCATTGATGTTGACGATTGCACTGTCCGGAGGGTCAACGGTTGGAGTGTAGCTCACGAATCCCGCTGGTTTGGACCTGGAGGCCTCGTTGAGGTTTACGCAACGGATGTAATCGAAGATTTCCGTGAGAATCTGGTCGCGTTCTCCAGCGACCCCGTCTCCGCTGTCATATTTGCCAAGAAAGTTGCCGCCAAAACCTGGAATGTCTCGTGAGGTCAACCGTTGCAGATAAGCAAAAAGCGCTCGATTCCTCGGAATTTCCGCCCAGTCCACCGTTTGGCTCAGGGGATCCTTGCGGGTAAAATAGTAGGTCTTCTTTGCCGCGACGGCTGAAGATCCATAGGTTGAGCAAAACGCAATAAGGGTATCTTGCGGAGTGCGGTGAAGTTCATTATCCTCAATGCTGAGAGGCCAAATGGCGACTCGAGGCTGACCGAAGAGATTGAGGTCCGGCGCGCGGCTCGATGCTGTCAAAAGGAAGCGCCAAGCGCTCAAGCGGGTTTCTTCATCGCCCGTACCGGCGGGCAGCGTATTCTTTTCGCGATGGTTGCCGGAGAAACTTGCCTTGAACCGAAGCTCATCGACGGATGCGTAGAGGCGTTCGCTTTTTTGGTTGGACCCGGTAAGCGAAATTTTGACGCTATCCAAGCTCCAGGGGATCCGGTTATTCTCAGATCCGCCCCAACGATAAGCGGGAAAGAGAGAAAACACGTTCTTAAGCGTTTGCTTTTTGCCCGACTCAGGCAGCGCGTCAAATGCTGTGCCTGCCAGCACCGTTAACAGGTTGACAGTGGCGGGATGCCCGCCGTATCGCTGGAACTCGCCCTCGCTAAGACCCACGCGAGCGAGGTTGTAGTCCTCTGTTAGCGCACCGTAGGGAATATTCCAGTAACTGTAGCCCAGCTTGTTCTCTGCGCCTGCGGCGGATCCTGATGGCGGAAAGTTCTCCACATTGGTGTTCGAAGCCGTTGCGGAGGCGGTATTGATATTTACCTTGCACGTCTCATCGTCGGTCCAGAATGCAATGCGTCCCACCGAATCGCTCTGGATGCTCTCGCTCAAGTTGCCATCGCTGCTTACGTAGAGCCAGCGAACCGGCATACAAACCCGTGGGTCGCCGACGACAGAACCCTGCGGAACCGTCTGGGAGGAAGTGAGTCCGGGAATATTTCCCAGGGCGTCCGGGCGAAGAATCGGATAGTGCCAGAATACATTGCTCCCGCTGGTACTAGCCACCGGTTCGTTTAAATTGACGAATTCATTGGGCCTTTGGGCCCAATCCGTGGGAATCTCGGTCTCCAGGAAATCCATGTTCGTCTCCTTCATTTGGGCGGCGGAGTAGAGCTTGTAAATCTGAACGAGGTTGCGCTGGTCATCCCAGACTCGGATCGCTCCAGGTTGACTCGCCCATGCATGGGTTCCCAAGCCGTCGGAGTCGATCCCGGAGAGGGTCGCCTCACGGATTTGGCTCATCACGATGCTGGGAGCCGTTTCTCCCAGTCCGAACGCCTCTTTTCCCGCTTTGTAGTAGACGACGCTGGTGAGGTCATTGCGAACCGACATCATGAAAGCCACGACAAGCGCCGAAGCGAGGAAGATAATACTCAAGACGATGATCAGCGCCGCTCCTCGGCGGCGTCTGGCCGGGCGTAAAAAATTGGGTATGGCTGTCATGGGAGAAGCATCAGGGGCGATACAGGACGGGACGGGAAGTCCAGGGGTCGATTTGGAGAGTCACGAAATTGGAAATGTTCTCTTCGCCTTTTCCGATGTCCTTTTCATAAATCGCCGTAACAAACCAGGGAACATTCAAGGCCAGTCCGGGCTGTGGCTCGATCATGCCGGTCGGTCGGATGACTACCGAGGTATAGGTGTATCCCGAGCTATCGTTCCGCTTTGGGAGAGCGTCGATCATCGAGGAAAGATAGCCCTCTGGCGCAAAGATAATTCCGTCAGGCAGGGCGGTAATCCCCGTTATCGGCGTAAAGGTTCCATCCTTTTCGATCATTCCCCTTTGCAGAGCGTGGTACGTTGCGGACGCCGCCGTGCTACGTGGCTTTTTTATAAAGCGAACTTCGACATTCAGGTTCCGAGAGGCGGCGAGTTGCCTTGCAAGATTAATCTCGTCCAGGGCAATCCGACCGGCTTCCTCCATGCGTCTCCCATCAAGGACGTTTCCCATACCTCTAACGGCGAGGGTGATCAGAATGATGATAATCGAAATCGCCACGAGCATCTCGAGCAACGTAAATCCCGAGCGAGCGGGTAACGGTTGGACCGTCCCTTCACCTATCCTGTGATCGCCAGGCTGGAGAACTCTCATAGTCCATTATCAGGCAGATGCAGGGAAGCTTGCCGGACCTGTTTCGTGAGCACATTTTCGATCCGTAGACGGGATGTTCTAAGACCGAGAGCCGTTTGCGCCGCCGGAAAATTTGTCGATTCCTCATTAACATAGTCGACCTTGAAGCGCACTTCCTCCGTTTGCTCCGTGGTGCCTAGCAGGGAGGCGTCGGCATCAAAAAAAAAGCTGCCACTGTCAGCCAAGCTACTGTAAGGAGAATTCAGAAGACTGGCGCGAACCACCTGTAATATTTCAATTTCGAGGTTTTTATCGATCGAGTCTCTCGATGCCTTAAGTGCCACAGGAACGAGACTCATCATCGCCATCAGCGAAAAACTCAAAATGGCGATGGCGAAGGCGACTTCGACCAATGAAAACGCGTCCTCATTTCGGCAGGTGGGAGATAGCCGCGTTTCAAACTCCTCAGCTAAAAACCTTTTTGTATTCATGGATACGGGAACTGAGATATCATTGGCTACTCCACTTCGTTCCCCGCAAGTAGACCTCTGCGGTGAGGATTCTGTAGTCGATTTTTGTAGTGAAGAGTTTCAACTTATCTTCCCATTCCGAGAGGTCATCTTCATACCGACCGTCGGAGGTGAAGGCGTTTGTGGGTGGCAGAATGGGAGGCATGGCGTCTCCATATTTATCGGCAAGCCGTAGGGCCGTATTTTCGTCGATCACCACGAGCGTCACGGAGATGACAGGGGGCAGCTGGTGCATCGTGATGGGAGGGGAATTCGATCCAACCCCGTCGCGCGAATTGTAATTATAGGTCTCCGTGTTTCCGCTTCCATCAGGATAGCGAACGCGCAAGATCAATCCTATAACGTTCTCAGCCATCGGGAAGGACCAGTCCGCAAGATCGTCCGAGTACCAAGTTCCCTGCACGCCGGCTTCATAGATGCGCAGCCGCTCACCCGGTTCCAAAAATTGGTAGAGCCGGAAGCGGTAGCGATGTGCAAGCCTTTGGTCGACGAACAAAGGCCGATTTCGATCCACTCCAAAGCGGACGTAAAAACCGCAGGCTGAAAGCATCTTGAAAAGAGGCCGGGACGTCTCGCTTTCATTCACACCAAGAGGGGCACAGAAGAATACACACTGCCCGACGGCGTTGGAAAGATTGGGAATAAGCGAGGATGCCTGGCCCTGGACGAAGTGCAGCTCCGATTTCCGGAGATACCGTGTCGGTGCACCTCGATTATCGTAATCCCAGTAGGTATTCAAGGTCGCCTGGCTCAGCCGATTGGTCAGCGTCTCGAATACCACGCGAGCGTCTCCAAAAGCGCCAACCCGTGTTTTGTGGGCCCTCCATGCGGAGGTGATCGCAGCCATTATGGAGAAGCTCAGGCCGGCGACGATCACAACCAACGCCATGGAAACCAGCAGTTCCAATAACGTAAAGCCACTGCTTCTTCCGGCATCTCCCGAGAGCAATCGTTTGGCAAAGAGGCCCAACTTTTTGGAGGGGCGCTTCCGCTCGCTGACGACTTTTGCATGGGAGGGGCCTTGCATGTTTCTTGAAAGCGGTGTGACATAGTCGTCACGCAAGTCGATACGCAGCGATGTTGATCCTGTAAGCAATGCCGGAGAACGGAAAGGGTGAGAGGATTTGTTGATGGAATTTAGCTGCTTTTCACCGCACGCAAGAGGGGAAATTGCCGCCGAACGGTCCCAGGAGGGCCGTTGCGAGGAGCCGCCGCGGCCCGGACTGCCCCAGCCGATCGACCTGACAATCCTTATCCTGGAGAACCCGCAGATCATTTTTCTCGGTAAATCACCACAGGCCCCAACAGTCCGCCGGTGCCGACTTCATTCAGGAAGTCCCGGTTGCAACGAACGAACACGATGTTCTGTTCCCCGCCTTTGACCGCTTCGGTGATATCGAACGAGACAGGCTGGCAGAAGCCCGAGAAAACGACCTCCTTACCTGTCTTCAAGTCAATATACTGGATTGGTTTGCCATTGACGAACACCTCGACAGTGCCGTCGGTGCCTCCAAACCAGAGAAAGATCTTCTTACCCGCTGCCGTGACCGGGAGGTTGAGAGATGTCCGATAGCCGACGGAACCGAAATAACTGTGGAGACCGATCGAAGACCACGTCTCAACTGCGGGATTCGTCTCCTTCCAAGCCGAATCATCGAACGCGGTCTGGTGCCATCCTAGTTTGCCGCTTTCGCGATTCCGATCGGCGCAGAACTTGAAAGTCAACGGCTTGGGAGTGATAATCTCGAATTGCTTGGCAATGCGCGAAGCATCTTCGTAACTAGGCCCTTTGAAAAGATCGTGCATCGCCAATGCGTGCGTATCTTTTGCCCAGCTAACGGCGGAGAAGGCGAAATTGGGTTTATACTTCTTAGCAAGAGAAAGCGCGGTCTGCCGGTAATTCGCATTGTCTGTGGCCAGATTGACAAATCTCCCGGCGCTATAGTCTTCCCGCAACTTCATGTAGCTCTCGAACTGGCGCAAGGAGGCGTTTGCCAACTCCACCCTCTCGGATTCCATCGGAGAACGGCAGGCAGCAACCCCCGCGTTCATCAGCTCGCGGGCCTTCTTCATGACCTCCGGAGTAAAGCGGAGCAGATAACCGAAGTCCCCGCCGGTGTACTCCGGCGTGTCGACCCATACGCGATCGATATAGTCCCAGTATGCCGCCATCTCCCGGCCTGCGTGGCCGTAGAAGCGCTCATTGAGCTCGTTGATGATGTCTTCAGGCTTTTGTTTAGGGTTCCATGCCAGGCGGTTTCCAAGATAGAGACCGTGAAGCGTGGTTTCAAAATTGGTGGTAGTCTCCGGCTGCCAGAAGACACAATTGTTCTCGTAGAATAGCGGCAGATCCTTGCTCCACTTCCTAATCAGCGGATATGGCGCGGAGAGCTCCGCGAGGAAATAGGCATACGGATAATAGGAGATTCGCGGTGCGACTTTGGCCCATCCCTTGAGGATCGCGGCCAGTTCCTTATTGCCGGGAGCGGCCTGATCCGTGATCGGATGTGCGCGATCATAGGTGATCGGCGCGATCTGCGGGATCAGATTGGGATGCGGCCTTTCTCTAAGGGGTGGCCGGGTATATTGCACGTACGCCAGCAAGCCAAAGAGCACGTCGGGATGTTTCTTCGTGACGCGCTCAACAATCTGATTGGAGAACGCCAGCAATCGGTCGGTAATCGCAACTTCCTGGAAGGTGGAATCGAAATCTCCTGCGTCCATGCGACGTTCCTCTTCTGAGTTGTCAAAAGTGGCTCCATCCTCCGGCGATAGCGATATCGATGCACGGGGAATCTTGTCCAGGTCTGCCTCGATTTTGTCAGCAACAGCTTTCACTACTCTGGGATTGCTCCACTTGAGCCTGCGCTTCAATGGCTCTCCATTGTACTCGGCCCGATAATCCGGATGTTGGGCGCGATCTTCCATTGTCAGATATCCTTCCAGCGCGTGATGGGTTGCCAGCGTCATTCCTCCCAGGCGGTTGCGGCGACGGTAGGCATTATCGGCGTGCCAGATTTCCCGCGTCAGGGTTCCTGGTCCCAGGGCGAGGTCCGTATCGTCAAGATGAATGGATTTTGCGTCCGGGATTACTTCTCCCAAATCGCCGGGCAGGTACCAGCGGCAGCCGAGCCGATCGAGCAACTCGTAAATGGCATAGCTCGAAGCGAGGTCTGACTCGCCATAAAGGCCGATTCCGCTTGGGTTGACAACGTACCGAAACGCCTGCTCGCCGGGAGTGGATTTTCCCACCGGTCCGAATCTCCTTTCCGCCAACTCACCGATAAAGATGACAGTCTTCCCATGCAAGGCAGCGGTCTCTCCAGAGACGATTTCAATCTCGGCGCCTGATATCTGGCCGAGATACTTCTTCAAATCATTGACCGAATCTCGCAGACGCTGACGATTGAGTTCACTAGACCGTTGTGGCGAAAGCGCCGGAATTTTGGCGAGGTCCTGATCCGCTTCCATCACGCGGGAAGGGACATAAATAGCTGTTAGGGATTTGCCGTCTTCAACCAAACTAACATTGGCAGACGCGGGGAAGATAGTGGGGAAGAATGCAAAGAGGATAAGGGATGGAAGTACCGGCTTCATTTTGGAGGAAGGTTGTAAAAGGCGAGTGAGATCCATGAGATGGAAACAAAAGGGCTGACCGGAGGGCCGATCTACTCACGCGGATTCCCCTCTCAACTCCTCACTGTCCTCGATAATAGAAGCGCATTTATTTTTTGTAAAGGGAATTTGATTTTCCGAGGCCGGCTATCTCATCTCGTTGATTTTCAGCGAATTATGGACCTTCTCCGTAGCAGAAGATCGGTCTTTCTTGAAGTTGTCGTCTGTGAGGTATCCGCGCTGGTCCGTTCCTGGCAGATTATTCGAAGTTCACGGCGCTCAATTTGGGTCGGTAGCGCCGACGATTGCGTGCCCCCGGTTCGGGCAATCCGCCGGAATGCAAATCGCAATTTTCAACACCCTTCCTGCTATTCGCGGTATATTTCGAATTGACTAGCGATCACGCCCCGCCGTAGCTTCGTTCGAGACTCCCATCGCCGCGTATGTATTTCGACATTCGCCGCGAAGAACAGAACCTATTAATATCCATCAATATCGATGACTCCTTCTCTTCAAGAAATCAACTTCGCGGTTCTTGGCCCTCACGGGAGAGGCCGCATTTCTCTCATGATCCATCGTCCGGAAGCGGGGCTGAGAATCGTCGCCGTCTGCGCCCCGAACCTGGAAAACCTGGAACGGTATGACTGCTGCGGAGAGGCGTTGATCCGGACTACGAATTACCGCGAGATCTTGGAAAATCCGTCAATCCATGCCGTTTTTGTTTGTACCCCCGATTATTTGCATGCGGAACACGCCATTGCTGCGCTGAATGCCGGGAAACACGTATTTCTGGAAAAGCCGATGGCGATCAGCATTGACGAATGCGACGCCATCCTTGCTGCGGCAGCCAGGAACAAGGTGAAGCTTTATGTCGGGCACAATATGCGATTTTTCCCGGTCATTCAGAAAATGCGCGAACTGATTTCGGCGGGACGGATTGGTCGCGTCGAAGCAATCTGGTGCCGCCACTTCATTAGTTACGGGGGCGACGCCTATTTCAAGAGCTGGCATTCGGAACGGAAGAACAGCACCAGTTTGTTACTTCAAAAGGGAGCGCACGACATTGATGTCATTCACTACCTCGCCGGTGGCCATACCAGCCGTGTGGTGGGGATGGGAAAACTTGGTGTCTATAACCAAATTCAAAGCCGCCGCTCCCCGCACGAAGGTTGCCCCGGCTTCTTCGACCGCAATAACTGGCCACCTCTGACTCAGACCGGGATGAGTCCGATTATCGACGTCGAAGATCACAGCATGCTTCTCATGCAACTAGACAATGGCGTCCAGGCTTCCTACCAGCAGTGCCATTTCACCCCAGACGACCATCGCAACTACACCATCATCGGTACGGAAGGCAGGATCGAGAACTATGGAGATCATTCTACCCCGGATCATCTGGCGACCGTCCACCTGTGGAATCGTCGGATGGGCTATCAGGAGCACGGCAACGAAGTTTTCCGCATTCCTTACACCGAAGGCTCACACGGCGGTGCGGACCCATTCCTGTTGGAGGATTTTGTGGCCTTCCTCAGAGGAGGACCGACAATTGGGGCCACGGCCTGGGATGCCCGCATAGCCGTTGCTACGGGCTTCCTGGGGGCAGAATCATTGAGAAGCGGTTCCTGCCCTATGGATATTCCGCAGTAAGGGACTCTTCATGGCTTTGTTGGAGGGCTCCCGGAAATTGATAACTCCGAGGGCCTCCCAGAAGTCACCGCGTCGCTACCGCTTAAACTTCGCGATCGAAGATAGTTGAGACGCATCTTCCCGGGCCAAAAGCGGGCCGGGCGGGGACGCGTCGCCAAGATAATTGGCGTTGATAGACTCCGTTCTGAGAACTTTGTACCCCGTAGCGCCGCCGCGCGCAGTTCGGGAATTCTTACAAGAGGTATCCACGTGACCCTGCGCAAGCCGCTCTAGGTCGCAGAGCAAGCATCGAATCCGAGTACACAGTAGCGGGAGCCATTTGTCCCCTCGGATGGAATGACAGTTCTCCCAAGCCGTTGGCGCAGTTCAATTCAGACGACGATGATCTCGGTGCCAGAACTTCTATTGGGTCCATAAGATTCCCGAACTCAGGGTGCGGGAAGAAGCCTAGCGGAGGCCGCGAACAGGGCGTCAGATGAGCTCATTTTTTCTTAGGAGCAATGGCGGGGAATACAGGCTACAGCTTGATTAGAGTGGTGGTTTCTTGCCGATGGATTTTCAGGTCAACAAGAAATCTGTAGACAGTTTTGAAAAAATAGATACGCTGTTATTAACCCTCAATGAACATGACAAAATGCGTATCTGTTTGCTGTTTCATCGCCGTTGGAGCAATGGCTATCCCCACCGCTCAAGCGGCTACCCTCTATATAAAATCCGATTGGGGAGGCGGAACCGATGGCGAATACAACTGGAGCGCCACGTCGAGTTGGGTTTCCTCAACTTGGAATGGTACCGGCTGGACTTCGTCTAATCCTCCCGCGTCGACCCCCGCATGGATCTACCCCCGTAGCTTCATCCCCCCCTCTGGAGACCGACTTCTTGCGTATGTCACCATTGAAAACAGCACGAACGGAAACCTCATTCTCAATACGCCTAACGTGGCGACAAGTCTCGATTCCCTCACGTTGTCGCATGCCGGAGCCACCGGAAGCACGACGTTGAAGCTGGGGAACGCACTGACGGTTACCGACACTGCGCTCTCAACCGTACAGCTTCCCCCCTCCTCATTTAAGAATACCTCGGGAGATCCGGCCCGCCTGCTGATTGACCTGAACGGTTATAAATTTTCCACGGGGCCAGCTGGAGGCGACATCCTTAAGTCGCGAAATTACACCATCAAGGACTCCAGCGCGGCTGCAAATGGGGTTTTCGAGATCTCAAACCTGCTCCAGGGTGAGGGGGTAGTGAAGGTCGAGGACAATGTGACCGTTAGAGTTACTGCTCAAAACTATGTCCAGCCAACTGGTCCAAACAGCAATAAGCTCGCAGGGCGCTGGGACTTCTCCCCGACCTCGACCCTTGATCTCGCGTTCGGAGCGGGGGGCACGACCACCAATTACCTCATCTACGATTCCCCCTTGGGTAATCTGATTCTGGGCAATTCGACGAGTAATACGAATTCGATCAAGATGATGCTGAGTACCAATCTTGCGTCGAAGGAGAATCGAGTGCAAGGAAACGTGACGTATAATGCCGCAACGAACGGCAGCGGTTCCTATCTTGAGCTGGTCAATGGGATCAAGTTTATCGTTGCCGGAAGTTTCACCGACAAGGGCGGAACGAACAACGCGATTGACTATGGCGGCGGCGCCGCAGGCGGAATCATCTTCGCGGGAGGTATTGCCACGCAAAAGGATGTGTGGATCGCTCGGACGGCTCTCACAACCAATTTTACAGTAGGGGAAGCTACGGGCCAGGCCGGCAATATTGTTCTCAAACATGATCTGAGAACGGTCCAGGGCGTAGCTAATACTGGCAAGTTTACGCTGACAAGCGGCTCAAGGATTAATCTGGATACGTTTAGTCTTACGGCAACCACGGTTGCTATCGGCGCAAACTCGACTTTGGCTTTCACCTGGGGTAATGAAAGCTCGCCTCTCGTCCATATTCTCGGAATGACGGCCGGATCGTTTACTCTCAATAAGTTCAAATTGGAACTAAACTATGACGGAACGGGATGGAATTACGGTGGAAATCTGATCTTGTTCCAATACGATGCCGCCAGCTTCACTGGAGCGCCTGAGATCACGGAACTCATCGCGCCCTCCTGGCTTTCTTACGACGAACTGAAGTGGGGACAGATTGATGGATCTGGTCCGAACTACATCTATCTGACCAACGTGATTCCCGAGCCTTCCACCATCGGTATCCTGGGAGTCGGGCTGGCGAGTATCCTCTGGCGTCAGCGCCGGCGGAGCTCGCGCACCGCTTGCTGAGTTGGGTTCGACAGTCAGAGTCGGTTTGGAAGGAAGTTAAAAATCCCTTCAATGGGAAAGTCGCACCGCTTTAATCCAAACTTTAATTTTGAAGCGAACGCAATTGTTCGCAGGAGCTTGATGCGAAAGCAAGCTAAGGAGACGTTCGCTGCATCTTTACGATAAGACGAACTCCTGGCGCCGCTTGCAGCCAGACTTACACTCAGAAAGTTGCACGAGATCGCGGCGGCCAGCTTCGGAAACTCGGGTTTGGACCGGGGGATTCGAATATATCCTCGAAAAAGGGCGCGGACGCCTTGCCGCAAGTAACCTATTTTCTTCTTCTCTTAGTATGTTTGCCAACAAAATTCACCTCAACTTATTCTTGCCCCTCATCCTCGTTGCCGGAACGCTCAACGCGGAACCCGCTCCGTTTTCATTGACCAAGCCGGACGGCAGAGTGGCATCTTTGTTCATCAGGGGGACAGGCGTAGATGAGCAAGTCAAGGAGTTCAGTTGGGATGATGTGAAGCGTCATCTGTTCAGTCCTTTGCCGAATCCCGCAAAACCGATTCTGGCGGCGGCTTGGTACTTCCAGGAAGCCGTTCAACGGATGACGGGAAAGGAAGTTACCATCCAAGAGGGCGAGGGTGATTCAGAAGGCGTTGTGTTTACTTTGATCAGCCACGCCTCGAAAGGAATTCAGGACGACCCGGCAGTCAAGGAGGCGCTACGGAGGTCCGATGAAGACGATTACAACGATAAGGAAGCATACTTCATTCGCTCGGAACCGAAGCGCCTTCTGGTGGTTGCCAATACCACCGAAGGTCTGCTCGCCGGAGCGGTGGCGCTGCTTGAGTCCGTCGGTTACGAGACGCTCGGCGTTGGCCCGAACTGGACGCATGTTCCCGACTACCACGGCAAGCCGCTGACTTTCCTGCTGGAAGAGTCAGGACGCCCCGGTTTTTACATTCGCAATATCCATTTCACCTGTGGGCAGCATGGCGGAGCCGGCACCTTGAGCATGCGGAACATGGAATTGCCCGATCCCGCAGACGAGAATGTCGAAATCAGCGCTCAACGATGGCTTGTGGGCACGCGCATGGCAGGGCAATCGATGCCCCACTTTCCCGGCCACGCGCTTCAACTCTTTCGTGAAAAAGTCATCGCAGCGATGCGCGAGCAGGGAACGGAAAAGGGGATGCTCGTCTCTCACGCAACCATCGGTGCGGATTCAGAGCGCCCCGCCGCTTCGGAAGAAAATAAATATCATCTCTGGATCAATAATGATGCCGAGGGGCCGCAGGCAGGGAAGTTCTTCCTTTCCAACGGGACTCAGTGGGCTCCTAACGCGTTTTTCGAACGTACCGTCGATCTCTCGGTGCCATTTGTTCGGCAGATGATTTTCGATGAAGTAAAGAGGATGGCCGAAGCCAGCTTCGACAAGAATCCCGACGACTTTTTCGTTTATCCCACCGATCCCGCAGATGGCGGGGGAATGGCGGAAATGGGCCAGCTAGCCGCATTTCCAAACTGGTATCCCGATTACCTTCAGGCCGAAGGTCTTTCTTTTGGACGGCCTTACAAGCTGAACGGCTTCCGGGGATTAAAACAAGAGAACGAGATTTGGGACCCCAACGCTCCGTCCGATACGGTCTTTGGATTCAATAACTGGCTGCTGCGTGAGTTCGACAAATGGATCGACTCGCTTCCGGAAGCCGAGCGCGCCACCTCTACGGGGAAGTCCAAGAAGGAACTGATCCGCGCCTCACTATACAGCTATAACTACCACGACGTTCCCCCGAACTTTAATCTCGACCCAAGAATTCGGCTCATGGTTGCCGGATATCCCAAGCACCGCGGAACCGGGAAATGGGTTGGCTACAAGACCAATACCGACATCGCTTCCGCCTTCCGGATTCTCCTGCCGAGGGAACCGTTGGCTGACTACCAGATCCTGAGCTTCTCGCGATACAGGGACCATGTGCCTTCCATGATCGCGGGCAGATCCACTCTCGCCAAAGCCGTGATCAACGATTACAAACCGAAATACGATGCGGGCTTTCGGGCTTTCTCGGGCGAGGCGGACCTTAATTTCGGGAAGATGGGTCTGTTCTATTATCTCTCCAGCAAAGTGCTTTGGAATCCCCGCATAACTTCGGAGGAACTTGACCGTATCCGCGACCAGTGGTTCCAGCGCGCCTTCGGACCGGTCTGGCAAGAGATGAAGGTTTACTATGACTTCATGTCTCCGGAGAACTTCAAGTTAAGTTCGCCGCGAAATTGGGCCAAAGCGATTCGGCTGCTTGACGCGGCGGACCGTAAGTTCGACGGTGCCAGCGAGGCTGTTCGCCTGCGGTTGGATGATCTCAAGCAGTTTTGGTATTTTTATTATCTAATTGAAAGCGGTCAGGCCACGCCCGATTCCATGGCTTTTAAGGAATTCATGTGGAAAGGCCAGATGTCGTATATTACCCCGATGCTGACCGCGCAGATCGTTTATTTCAAAAAAGGAGATGGCTACCACCTGGTACCCGAACTTGCAGGGGCGAATTTTGCCGGAGGGCCGGCCCACTATACCCATGAAGAAACGCAGAAGTGGTGGAAGACCATCCTGGAGCACTGGCAGCCCATTGAAGTAACGGAGTTTGCCGATGCCGTTTTGGAGAATGGCCGCCGTGCGGCAGAGATTGATCTTAACGATCTTGTGACCATTCCGGCATTCGTCGGCAACCCGATGGAGAACGCGCTCTCCTATAGTGGAATAGCCCATACCCCGATCGGCTTTTTGACCCGTGCCGAAAAGGCAGGGCAGGAGATTGGGTTCAAGCTCTTCTGGCCGACCGACGCGTCTCAGCAAAAGAACTCCACCGCGATTCCGTATGAGATCAGTTATTGGAATTCAGGTACCCGGGAGTGGCACGATTGGGTCGATCCCTCCATGGTCGCGCAATTCCCGCAGCCGAAAACTCTTTCAAACGGCACTGTTGTGCAGTGGTTGGAGGTGCGTATCCCCGCTATCCATGAGGGAATCTACCGGATTGTCATTGGCCAAGGGGGCAACGCCGTGAAATTGACCACCCTGGATTACGACGAGGCTCAAGGAATGTGTTCGGGTGAATTCGCGCAAACCTTTTACACCAACCTTCGGTCAGGGACCCAACCTGACGCTTGGTTCTACATTCCCAAGGGAACGAAAAGCCTGGATCTGGAATGTTTCGCCCCGATCGTCCAGCGGCTGACCTTCCACGAGGGACTACCGAGTGCCGCCTTGATTGAAACCCGGACGGTGGACATTAGCGAAGTCGGCATTCACCGAATCCCGTTAGAGTCGGGTGAAGATGGGTCGCTAGTGAGTATGAGGAGCCAGGGAATTCACTTCCCGCTTCTTTACTCGGTTCCGCTTCTTTGGGCGAAATCGCCGGCGTCCTTGCTGGTTCCCCGCGCGATTGCGGAAGCAGACGGTTTGATTCAAGCCCCGAATGCCGCAACCGGGAAGCAGGAGAAGCCTGCCGTGAAGCGATAACCCATCGTCCTCCATTCGGACCGACAAGTATCTTCGCTAACACTTATGATTGATTTCGCCCGATTGCTCGACGACATGACGCTCGCCCGCCTGGGCGACGATTCAGAAGCCGGCCTATGGGTGAGTTCGCTTCCCTGCCCCCGGCAGGCGGGCCTGCGCTTCTCCTTGGAGGGACGCCCAACGGCCAACCTGCCCTTGGGCCGATGGCCGGGCAGTTCAGAGCCCCGCCGCCTTCTTTTGTTTGCGGATGGCGGCTCCGAAGCGCCGAAGCAACTGCGCCTTACAAAGTCGCAGAATCCTCCCTTCGCGGGCGTTCCTCCCTCGGCGAAGATGGAATGCTTCGCGCAGAACGCCCCCTTCGAGATCAATTGGGAAAAGCATCTCCTGCAGCTTCAATATGGGGAGCGCTCCCTCGGGATTGTCATGGGCTTGCGCACGGGCAATAGAGTGAACTGGTGGGAGGCTTGCCGTCTCACCGTGATTCACGAAAGTCCGGAATGCAGGGTGATCGAGATGGGTGGAGCTATTCCGCACGTGGTTCTCGAAGAGGAAGATTACAAAGACAAGAACCGGCTCAACTCTCTTTTTCACAGGCATCATTGGCTCAACGGCCATCTCTACATTCGCCTCTATGCGAATGGTGTTTGCGAGGTGTTTGCCCATCATATCAATAGCAAATTCTTCGATGAAGGCGGCCTGCTCCCCGACACGGTTCCGGTGATCGGGTTTAAATTCGACGCGCCGGGGCCGGAGGACCAAGAATGGCCGGGCGGCTTGGAACCGGGGGAAACCACATGGGGGGGTATTCGCTTCGACCTTTCCGAGTGTGCCCGGCTGGCCACGCGCGAACAGCCGGGGGCCATTTGGCAGGAGAAAGCCAACGGCTTTACGGTCTGGCAGCCCTACATGGGCGTGGAACTTTATGGTGGACAGGGGACCCTGGACGCCACGGGTACCCCGTATCTTTTCCAGGCTGAGGACCGGGATTTTCCGGCGGGAATGGCACGGACTCTACGATTCTCGTTCAGCCTGTCCGATCGCTCCCCCAAGGTGGTTCGCTATCTGCCTCCGGCTTGGTGGTATGGCCTCTGTGAAGAATTCCAGCCCGAGCCGCTTCTTCCCGTTTCAAACGAATATGACCGCACGATCGATCTGAGCCGTCAATGGGTGGAGAAATACCAGATCCGCGGCGGTTTTGAGGATGGCGCTCTGCCACGGCTCGAAACCGTTCAGGGAACTTTTAAAGGTCGTGAAGGGCGGGAGCCCGGATGGGAGGGAGAAATTAGCTATGGGCAGTTTCTGACCGCTTGGCGAACTGGTGAGATTGCAGATTACGAAGCAGCGATCCGTTCGGCGTACTACTTTACGGATGTCTGCATTGATCATGCCGCCACGGCCGTGCGCATTCCCGGCTTTCTCCCCCCGGCATCCGCTTTGCCGATGAGCCGGGTTCAGGGAGCGATTGCAGCATACCTGGAAACGGGCGATCCCTATCTTATCGAGGCGGCGGAGGCGGTGACGCTCTCCTCGCATTTTCGGAATCGCAACTCATGGCCACGGCTCGCCGTCGGCCGAGACGCCTGCTATCTTCGGGGCGCGCTCCTGCTCTATCGTTATTTTGGCGCGGACTATTATCGAACAATCGCTTACGAAGGATGTTTGATGGTCGTTCAGTCACAGCGCGAAAACGGCAGCTTCGGCGATCAAGGCGGGGGAGCTGGCGTGCATCAGTTTGCGGGCTATATCTCCAAGCCTTGGATGGGCCTCTTGGCAATGAATCCTGTCATCGACTATCTTGAGATCTTTCCCGAGGAAGAGACCTTCCTGACGGCCGTTCGAAAGTTCGCCGATTGGCTAATAGCGGAGCGATGGGAGCGGAATGGTATTAAGGGATGGTCTTACGTTCAGGACATGGGGGGTGGCCGGGAGTATCATGACGTCTTTTCCCAGACGCGATCCCCTTTGCCTAGCGAACCACAGTGGCATCAGGATACGCTAGCCCGGTTCTTAGGGTTCTGTACGATGCGGTTTGGTGATCCACAATACCTGAATGCATGGGCGGAAAGCTATCGCACGTCGAAAATCTACTGGGACCATACCGTTTCCTCCAGTATGCAGTTTATACCCTGGCTTCAGGCAAGGTTGTGGGGAGCTAAGCTGGACTGCGACGAGGTCAAGGTGAGTCCCGTTAGTTTCGGCCCCCTAACGCTCGAGACGGCGATCATCATGGCCCCTGCGGGGAAAATGTCGGTCAGTATTACTGGAGCCGCTTCCTCGATAGCTTGAAATTTTCGGCGTTGTGGTCGCAATCCTTCAACCTAAAAACGGCAATGGATCGGGGCGATCTGCCGCAATCCGCTGGCAGCAAATGACTTTCGTCGAAGCTCGCCGTACCC